>JAJEBQ010000013.1 GCA_022822495.1 Paracoccaceae bacterium
CAATTCCCTCTTGAAATAGGAGGAATTAATTTCCAAGGGCAGTACTTAAATGGTGTTCTACTGAATTTACCAACGCTATTAGTAGTATCAAAATTTCAGGGTGTGTTGGTTTCAAGTTCTGATAAAACCCAGTGACCGATCGGTAAGTTTTTCTCTGGATTTTTCTCTCCATATACGCAATTCTTAAAAACTTCATTAGGCAAGCGGCAAGGAGAATTGGTTAGGATGATTTCAATGAAATTGTTGACCGGACTCTAAATAACCTGCCACTTCACGACTATTAAAGCCCTGACATCGCATTTTATGTTGAATAATCTAAACCAGTTGGTATATGTTGTTGTCAGTCGTGGTACAGGTTTGATCTGTGTCCATTGCCTGCTTCGGCAGGATTCAGATACGAAGGGGTGGCTGTGTCGCCCCCTTTCACTTTTTTATAGCGCTACTTCATCCTCTTCTTAAACCACTTATTGATTGTGATTTTACCTCTTCAAAGTCCGGGGTTTACAGAATTCAGTATTTTTGTTTTCAGGAACTGGGATCCCGAAGAACTTTTTATCAGCTTCGCGTAATTCTCCAGTTGGGCTGACATAACGAAAAAGGGTTGTTTTCCCAACACCCAACCCCCCATGCCTGATGACTGGCTACTGGATCCTTCATGGCCCAAGCAAGACCCATAACCTGGCTAACACCATCAAACCGTGCATTTGCAATCATAAAGCCAAAAATGCATATAGATGGGATGAAATGCTTTCCATAGATACGATCGGAAGGTGTTTGTAAAACAAAAGGGTAATCATCCCCTTGAAGGGACCCGGCCAGATTCATCTTGCCATTCCATGTCTCATGAAAGAGTCTGTTGACAAAAACCTTCCATACAGTTAGCCAACTAGAGTTGATCAAAACTATTGTAGATTGGGGACGTTGACAACTCACTGTTTTCCTAATATCTATAGACGTATTGGTGAGAGGTTTTTCGAAAAGAAATAGTTTATGGTCACTGGCAAATCTGAAGTTGGTAATCTGACTTCAAAATCAACTGTAAGAGAGAAATCTAGTCCAGGTATCTGGAATAAAGTTAATGCTTATGCGATAGTAGGAATACTATTTTTTACTTTGATTGCATGGGTTTTTAACAATACACTGAATAGAATAGAGACTCAGTTGCAAACGTTGGATAACGAAATCAGTATGTTAAGAAAGGATACCAGAGAAGAAATTCAGGGGCTGGAGAAGGTTGTTTACGAGAATAATGTTCAATTGGGTGTATTAAACGAAAGAACCGCTAACATCATTAAGGACATTGAAGTCATTAAACAAAAGTTGGATTAAAGAACCAGCAACTTTAAAAGTGATCCAGAGGCTTTGGAGGATTTTATTATCCGCCAAGAATACCTGAAAGCCCATCCTGATATTCATGGCAAGGCAGACTGAGCATGGCCCAAAAGAAACACATCCATATCGGCGGTAATGGCGTAGGGTATCCAAGTGTGCTGGCCATTGTTTTTATCGTTCTCAAACTGACCGAAGAGAAGGGACAGTATAATCAAGGAGCAACGAGCTGAGCCCTGGGAGCATCACGTTTTCAAGACGGAAAAACCAGAGTCCTGGATTGCCCACATTGACTGGTCCTGGTGGTGGGTGCTCTCGCCAGTATGGATCTCGGCCATCGCTATTTTTTTCTATCGTGACTTTTCCACCAGCGGTCCACACAGGGTTTAATTATTTTCTCATAATCCCGACCCAAGAAAGTGAAAATACAAAATCCTGCCACAGGAAACAGGAATTCCCTGGCGATCCAGACCATGCTTGAGTTTATAAATCCAATAATCAGAAAAATAAACCAAAGTATAAACGCTATTGTGCCAACCCAACCGAATATTGCTGAAATATACTCCCATCGTCGTGATCCGTAATTTCCTGAGCAAACATTTGCAACTAGAATTATCGCTGCGGAAATGATGTATTCCATATATTGTATCTCCTACTCAAACTAGTATATTGGCTATGTTATAGGTAAATTATGGAGGGAAAACAATGCCACCTAATCTAGATGGTGATTCATCAAAACAAAGGCTTTTAGACTTAGAACAGATGCTGAACAAACGTTTATTTACCCTTCGTGAAATAATGGATTTTATGTTCAAGGATCTAATAAAGAATGGTTGGAATTTACATCAGGACTTGAGCACATGTAATGAAGTAGAACAATTATTGGGGAACACGGTTGGAAGAAAGTTCCTAATGAGGGATTTAATCTCGCCAAATGGGAACCTCCTCAAAGGTTAAAATGAAATAGGCCTGACATTATCGACAGGGAGGAATAGTGACTGAACCCAACTTTAAATCAGGGACTGTCTGGACCGGAGACAATCTCCTGGTCATGCGAGGCATGAATTCCGAATGTGTGGACCTGATCTATGCGGATCCCCCTTTCAACTCCAACCGCAATTATGAAGCTCCGATTGGCAGTGAGGCAGCCGGAGCTGCGTTCAAGGATGCCTGGACACTTGATGACATTAATGTGCATGAGCATGGTGAACTGGCTGACAGACATCCAGGGGCTTATGCTGTGATCGATGCGGCCAAGCATACAGATGGCAAAAGTATGATGGCCTATCTGATTTTTATGGCTGTGCGTTTAATTGAAATGCACCGCATTCTTAAATCTACTGGTTCAATTTACCTACATTGTGACGATACAGCCAATTCTTATCTCCGTCTGTTAATGGACGCTATCTTTGGCAAAAATCAATACCAAAACCAAATCACTTGGAAAAGAACTGCAGCTCATAACGATGGTAGTTCTTTCGGCCGAGTTTCGGATACTATCCTCTTTTATGGCGGATCAATCAATCGTGATGATGTTCGAGAACCTTTGTCAAAAAGTTACGTCGCAAATTCATACAACAAGAAAGATTGGAGAGGGAGCTATCAAGCGGACCAACTAACAGGCCCCAAGACCAGCTCAGGAGAGTCTGGTAGTACTTGGCAGGGATGGAATCCTACGGATAGAGGTCGGTGCTGGAGCGTCCCTAAAAAAGGCGATTATGCAGTCTGGATTGATAAAAACATCATCCCTGGATATTGCCAGAAAAAAGGTGTCCTAGCACGTCTTGATATGCTTCATGAGGCCGGTATGATAGAATTCTCATCTAAAGGTACTCCTCGTTTGAAGCGATACCTTCATGCCAATCCTGGCCAACTTCCAAATGATATCTGGACTGATATTCCACCCGTTTCATCCCGGTCCAAAGAAGCCAAGAAATACCCCACCCAGAAGCCTCTCAAATTACTGGAACGGATCATCAAGGCTAGTTCCAATGAAGGTGACATAATATTGGATCCTTTTTGTGGTTGTGCCACCGCTCTGGTTATTGCTTACAGATTGGAGCGCAAATGGGCTGGCATTGACCTTTCACCCTTGGCTGTCAAGCTAGTCAACGACAGGATAATTGATGCTCGGGGACCACTTTTTGGAGGAGCGATTGCCCTTGATGAGCCACCCAAGCGTACTGACCTGGGAGATATTCCAAATTATCGGACGCATCGTCATCGGTTGTATGGCGAACAGGAAGGTGTCTGTGTTGGCTGTGATACGCATTTCCCATTCAGGGTTATGGAAGTCGATCACAAACTGCCGCAATCAAAAGGTGGTACCCATCATGAAGACAATCTCCAGTTGCTCTGCAGTCATTGTAACCGGAGCAAGGGCAACAAGACAATGGCCGAATGGCGAGCAAGCCAAGTATGAGAGTCCACGAAAAGTATGGTGGTGAAGAAGACATGTCCTCAAAACAGGAAATAAAATTTAAGATCCCTGCAGTAATGGCTCATCAACTTGTAACAGCGGTAAAAAAAGAAAAAGAAAAATACCAGGCTTGTCCTGTTGAGCCAGATTTGGTACCTCAACACGAGATGGCTCAAGGTTGGGGATCTGTTGTTGCTGGATATTTTCTGGTGGAGCAGGCATTCAAGGCCCTCTTGCATATACGTGAACAGAAACCTAAAAAAATTCATCCGCTAACAAAGCTTTTTGAACAGATTAAAGTTGCTGATCAATCCACTCTGCGAAAATTCTATGACGATTTTAAATCGTGTACAGACAGAACCGGGAAAATTTTCCCCTTCGATTCATTGGATGACTTTCTCCGCAATCTGGATTTTGGTAGCAGCGAAGATCAATCTCCCCAAGGTTCACTTGACTGGAGATATTTTCTTATTGCTGAAGGAGAGTGCAAGGGAATACCGACTGTCAGCGTGGAATATATGCACGAAATTGTTTTCGCGTGTACCATGATAATAGAGGAATATTGCAACGGAACAGAACCAACTGATTGGACAAAATCCGGCAAATACTCTAACAAAAGACCGATATAAATATTCGCAGAATAATCACTCCAGCTGAAGGTTTTGAGGGTTCAAAGACTAGCCATTACAACTTATCAAGTAATTCGACCACTTTACGAGCAGCTGACGCATATTTCATCCCCTTATCCAAATTCACTCATCTCACGGAGTAACTCGACCAGTAATTCAGTATCACGCATGTTTCTGCTCTCTTCGTTTATGGATAACTGGATGGCTCACTCATCGCACCTGGAGACATAATCGTGAAAAAGGGGCGAAACAACCACAATCGGCCAAAATCCGGATAATTCCCGATTTACCTCCCTCTCATTTGCGATTTAACGCACATCTTTACCCTTCGAGGTATCTGAACACCTCCGAAATCAGCCCCTTTTTTTATTTTCAGGGACTGCCGAGTGGAGGGGTGGTCTTCGGGCCGCCCTTTTTTGCAAGAAAGTATCAGTATTCTTTCTTCAGAAAGGCAGGTCGCAAAATTCGAATGAAAATAACCCGGATTTTTCAGCTGATACCAATACTATTTATTCACTTTTTTTTAATGCGATAATTGGCATTAGTTTTTGCCTTATTTCTCCCTCATGCCACCAATAAACCATAGCCTCTTTGTTTGATATTTCACCAACTGCGAAAGTGTTGTCGAGACCGTCTTTTAACTTAACAGTATCACCTTCTTTAATTTCTTGTTCAGTCATGAAAACTTTCCTTTTGATCTAACCCCTTTTCCTTGCCCAAAATTATATAGGTATAAAACCCTATATAAGTTGAATAATGTGAGAGTATATACCTCGAAGAGATAAACCGGGGATTTGGAGCAAAAGGGCCTAAAATAACGAATTGATTTGCCAGTTAAACAAATCTATATTATCCTGTTATGAACAATAATACTGATAACCAAGTTCCTGATAACCGTGAACAGGAACATAGAATAGAACTTCTGGAGAAGGATTTTAAGATCATGGAAGCCAATATTGACGGCACCCTGAAGGATATGCGGGCGGACATTGAACGTAACAATGCTGCTATTGAACGGATCAATACCGAAGCCGCCAGACGGGAAACAAGGATGATCATTACCATTGCTGGACTGATTGTAGGTGGCATTGCCATCCTGGGGTTCATCCTGAACTGATCAGGTTTAACCTGCAAACCACCTGAACCCCGATTTGCCTCCCCGTCATTTGCGATTTAACACACCTCTTCAACCTTCGAGGTATTTCAGACTTGTTGGTAAAATTGGTGAGAGAATGAAAAGAACAAGGACCTGGAGATGTTTGCCCTGGTTGACTGCAACAATTTCTATGCCAGCTGTGAGCGGGTCTTTCGGCCTGAATGGCGAAAAGTACCCATTGCGGTTCTCTCCAATAACGACGGCTGTCTCATTGCCCGGTCGGATGAAGTCAAGGAAATGGGCTACAAGCTGGGAGCCTCCTATTTCAAACTCAGGAAAAAACTGGTCCGGGATGGCGTGATTGTCCAGAGCAGCAACTATACCCTCTATGGTGATCTCTCCCAGCGGGTCATGGGATGTCTTGAGGAACTGGCTCCGATTGTCAAGGTCTACAGCATCGATGAAGCCTTTCTGGATCTTCATGGCATGCGTGATCTTGAGGCTTTTGGTCATCATGTTGCCGGAACGGTCAAAAAGTGGACCGCCATTCCCGTTTCAATCGGGATCGCCCCAACCAAGACCCTGGCCAATCGGATTGGCAAGAAAATGAAGGAAACCGGCAATGTCTATGTCATACATCCGCCCTATCCCCTCGACCGGATCCCCATCGAGGATGTCTGGGGTATCGGGAGACGCTTGTCACAACGTTTGCGCCTGATGGGTATTGGGACAGCCCGGGAGCTAGCTGAGCTTGACTGCATGACGGCCAGAAAATCCTTCAGTATTGTCATGGAACGAACCGTCCGGGAACTCAAGGGTGAATCCTGTATCCCAATGGAGGACGTACCTCCTGATGCCCAGCATTTGATGGTTTCACGTGGATTTAAAGGAAAGGTTACCACCAAAAACCATCTACAGGAAGCGGTGGCCACATATGCAACCCGGGCAGGAGAGAAAGCCCGAGCGAAAAATGTCTATGCGGGTACTCTTCAGATTTTCATCAGAACCTGCCCCTTTTCAAGGGGACCACGCTATGTCAACAACGCCTCCTGGAGTTTTCTCGAACCCTGCAATGATACGCTCTCATTGGTCAAGGGAGCAACCACCTGTCTCGACAGGATCTGGAAGGATGGCTATGTCTATCAGAAGGCCGGGGTTATGCTGACAAATTTGACGACAGCCGAAAAAAACCCAACTCCCCTCTTTGAAAAAACATCCGGACAATCCACCCGTGAACTGATGCTGGTTGTTGATCAGATGAATCACCGTTACGGGCGGGAAACCATCCGGATTGCATCGAGTGGCTTTGACCGCCCCTGGATGATGGCCCGTGAGTTCCTCAGTCCAAGCTATACGACACGATGGGAAGACATCCCAACTGTTCGGGCCTGAAACAGGATAAAGGATATGTGTGGCAGATTTTCTCAGGGCAGGATCGAGGATGACCTGCAGGATCTCTTTGACCTATCGGATACAGGTAATTTACCTGCCCTCCCAGCCAGGTACAATGGAGCACCAACCCAGAATTTCATTACCTGCCGACATGACAAGAATGGGCAGAGGTCACTGGCACATCTGACATGGGGACTGGTACCCTTATGGTCCAGGGATCGCTCCATCGGCAATCGATTAATCAATGCCCGGTCGGAAACCGTGGATCAGAAACCTTCCTTTCGTCAGGCCTTCAGGCAACGGAGATGCCTCATACCCGCCAATGGTTGGTTTGAATGGCAACGCAAGGAAGGTGGCAAGTAACCCTATTTTATTCAGCTGCAGGGAGGATCTCCTCTGGTGATGGCGGGTATCTGGGAGAATTGGACTGGTGAGGACGGTGTCCTGGAAACCCTCACTCTCCTGACCAGGGATGCCTGTCCGGAACTCGGATCCATCCATCATTGACAACCGGTGGTGATTGATCGATGTCATTTTGACACCTGGTTGGTGCCAGACAGTAGCAAAACTGAATTGAAGACTGTCATTGAGACACCCTCACCCTCATTCCAGTCTTGGCCTATCTCCACCCTGGTCAACAATGTCAGGAATAATGTGCCCGAAATCATGCTTCCCCTTTAACACCTCGGAAATTCACCGATTTTTGCTTTCAGAGGTACAGAGTACGGGGTAATTTACATTTTCCTCTTGTATATTTTACCCCATTGGGGTATATGATTATTGATGCAGGTCGTTGTTGAAATACCCACATTTACGCGTGAGGCTGAGAGAGTATTTAGTAATGAAGAACGCCATGCACTTATCGATCACCTTGCCACAGACCCACAGGCGGGGGTCAGGATCCCTGGAACAGGAGGAGTTCGCAAATTGCGGTTTGCAGCATCCGGCAGGGGCAAGCGAGGAGGGGTCAGAATTATATATTTCTATGGGGGTGTAAAGATACCGGTTTATGCACTTTTGGTAATTAGCAAATCCGTCAAGGAGGATATGAGTCCGTCGGAACTTAAGATTGTAAAGAAATTAGTCATGGCAATCAAAAATACTTTAGAGGAAAGATGATGAGTGAATTTGGTGAAGAACTGATCACGGCACTGAATGAAGCATTGGCCCATGCCAAGGGCGAGGGTCCAGGGTTGGTTCATGAACCTGTTAATCCACGTGATATTCGTAAGGCTGCTGCCTTGACCCAGGAGCAGATGGCACATCTTATGGGCATGAGTCTGCAAGGCTATTGCAAATGGGAACAGGGGCGACGGCAAATTAGTGGGCCGGCTAAAACCCTTCTGCGGATCATGGTTAAGGAACCAGAAGCAGTCAAACGTGCCTTGCTCGTATCCTGACAGATTCCCGCCTTGAACTTCTGAAGAAGGGTGTGAAGATCATGGAAGCGAATGTCAATTCAACCCTGAATGCCATGCGTACGGACATTGAGCGAAGCCAGAACGTCCAAACCAGATGGATTATTGGTGTTGGTCTGGGTCTTGCTGCCCTCATTCTTGGGGTGGCTGCCTACTTGGGATAAACGGACCAAGCCAGAATTAACCTGAGGGCCAGCAAAAGCCCAAGTTACCTCTCTCTCATTTGCGATTTAACGCACATCCTTGCCCTTTGAGGTATCCCAGCGCCTCCGAAATCAATGCGTTTCGGCTTTCAATGACTGCAGAAGGGGGTAATTGACAATGACAGGGTATTGTGCTTATATATCACCTCGGATTTATCTTTGACAGGAGGTCAAGACTCATGGTAACAAAAACGTCAACTAGGGTATCGGTTGATCTTTTGCCTGATTTACATGAGGAATTGAAAGAGATAGCCCAGACCAGTGGAAAGAGCGTGAAGACTTATGTGACTGAGGCCTTGGAGTCTTGTATCCAGAGGGATACCGAAGAAAAAGATCGATTATGGGATGAGTTGGCTGAAGAGGCTTTGGAGGAGGGTCTGATCAGTATAGAAGAATCCAGGGATCTTATGAAACGCATGAAAATTGCGTGACCTGCAGTATACTCGCAAAGCTAAAAAGCAGATTACCACTCTCATCAAAAAATAATCCAGAAATTGCAAGGAAACTGGCTGAGAGTGCCGAGAGTATCTGTTACAACCCGTTACAAGGTAAAGATGATCCTATCCCGGACACCGGCCCCCGCATGCCGGGCAAACCAAACGATCGGTGCCATCGTGGGCAATATGAACACGCACTTCCTGCTCCTCGTGGACAACTTCCAACTCCACAACCTCCTAGAGAGGCTGAAGGTCAAGCAATCGGTTGATGGACTCCCTGGGTGAGGTCAAGTCTTGGTTTACGTCGTCTTGTCATGGTTCCCTTTCCCTGTCATTGAAATTGTTGCAGGGGCATTATCCCATTTGGGACTGTTCTTCAACAACACTTTTGGAACAACCTGCCATTCCATAAAAAAAAGGGGGGTGATCCACTATATTTGGGGAAGAGCCAAATTTTAGAAGCGATTACCCTGTTTTCTGGGTTAGCTCCAGAATCGGGACAACATTCGTTGGATAGAAATGAGCGTGATAGACATCGGACCAGAATTGGTTCCTCAACGAAAATGCCCGGCCGCAAATCAGGAAGGGCTTCGATCTACATTTTCTTGTAGTCGGCAGAAATGAACGGAGAGTTTGAAGACGAAAAGATAAAATCCAGCCATGCTAGGTGTAAACAGTTTGTTTTCAGACAACAGAGACTTCACAGGTATCGAATGTAGATCGTCAAGAAGTGCTACATGGTCCTCGTTTAATTGGGCGCCGGCTGGAAGATAGAAGATATTGGTGACAGATTGAGACTTGATAGCCGCAATTTTTGCTTTAACAGCGTCTTCTGCCAGATTATGATTTTTAAAACGTGCTTTGATTGCAGATAATTTTACAATCGGTGCAAATACGATCTTTGTTGCTAAAACACGCTCATTATCTGTATATATATCGCACGAATTGGAAAGTACGATGCCTCGTACTTGGCTTATTCATCGGTTTCAAATGAGTACAATTTAAAGCCACGCCAACCGTCTCCTTGCAGAACTTCATCAGGGCTTACATCTCTCGCAGTGGAAATATAATAACCCTTTTTGCTCCCTTGATTAAGAGATTCAAGATTACGTAGGAATTCTTTCTGGTTAGGTTCGACCGTTACATAAAACGGAATCTGAGTCTTCAGTTGCTCAGCATCGAAAGTCATTCTCTTTTAGGCCTCGTAAAGACTCTCGATATCTTCAAAAATTGCTGTTTCGAATTCCTTGCCAAGGCGTTCCTGCCTCTGGCTCAAGGATGTGTAGATGGAAGCCATATCACGAGCAAAATCCACAATAGGATTTTGCTTCGCTGAGTTGTTCATTATTTGGTCCAAAACAGAACTGTAGCTAGTTGCTACATTCTCAATCCTATAATTAGGTGTTTCTTGAGTTGGCCATTCAGTCGGTTCGGCTGCCATTACTGCTCCAAAAGCAAATGCTAAAACGCTAGTCGTTTGGGAGATCCGGCTTGAAGCTACGCTATTCATAAGTAGGTCCCATTTCCTTAATTGTCTCCTTAGTCAAACAGCCAAAGAATTTTGCTTTGTTGGATTGTTTCAAACCCTCGAGTTCATCTTCAAGACTATCCACAAAAACTTGGAAGTTTGGTATATTGACATTTTTGATCGAGTCCACATCCACGAGAACGCCCGCCACCTCTTTACCATTTAAGTTTCCACTTGCTCCTGTAGCAATTGAAAGAATATGATATATGTCGTTTTCGACTTGATGCACCTGGAGAGTAAAAAGTTCGTCACGTACCTTAAGACTACCTAACCTAATACTGGTATTTATTTTTGTAATCTGTTCCTGGAAATCGGCGGCTTGAATGAGATTCACATATTTGACCGAATAACGGTCTATATACCCATCCAGTTCGTTCAGTTTGGCAATGCGTTGCATCACATTAAGAATATCTTTTTTGAAATTAGCCCATTTTGGGTAGGGTAACTCGCAACTTACAACGACGTTTAGATCGCCAATCAAAATTGAGTATCTACCAGTTTCCACACGCTGAATTGGGGTGAATCTAAGATTAGAATCATCCTTGCGTAAGGGGTAGGGAATTTCGGCAGATGGGAGCCTACGTAATCTCGTTCCTGGGCCAAGGTCGTACAGAAGGAATCCAGATAGAATATCAGCAAGTTTTGAGGCACCATTCAACCGTACTTCAAATACAGCATCGACCAACGGTTCTCGCTCAAGGGATTTTGGTAAAAGTATAACCTATCCTCCTTTTCCAATCAAAATCTTTCCTACCACCATACCGATACAAAGATTTCAGTCGGCAACAGATGATCACAATCGCATTCTGACTTTTGATTATAACTCTATACCTTCATTAGCCATTCAACTGGAATTACTGCTTCCAGCATAGCAATCCCTAAAAAGCAATTCAATATAAGAATATCTGTTAGTTGCTCCAGATGTCTCTGAAACCATGTAAATAAACCCCATATAATATAGTCCAGAGATTGATTGACCTAGGGCATTCCTGCACCTCGGAAATTGTCTTGCACACTTCATTATTCAAGTACATAGGAATATAAGTAAAGCATTAAACGGAACTTCATTTGACATATAAATCATGTTTTCCCGTCTACAAAGGTTGTTCATCCATTATTTTATCCTGCAAACCTGTCTTTTACATGGCAACACTCCCGATCACCTGTTGAGACCCAACAATTCCAAGGCCTTCCTTTGCAGGGGTGTTGGTTCCGATATGACCGTAAAGGCATGATCAGGATATTTCGGCAGACAAACATCGTTCAGTGTCAAGGTTCCCAAATCAGCCAACAGAGTTGTCATGCTGTGGACAGGAAAGTTGTCCCGTGTTCGCTTTCTGTCAGCTTTCTTTTTGGCCGCAGATAATACCTTGGCCGGAGCAACCGTCGACGACCTCTCCTTGTGGGCTGTTTCCTTGTCATCATCTCGGAACAACAGGGGAGCCAGTTTTTGTTCCAGATACCATTCAACCAGATAGGCTATCAAACAAGCCCTTTTTTTGCCTAGAAGTGGTCAGATGCACCATTTCCATTTGATCCGCATTCTCCATCTTTCTTGCCGAAATTCGGAAAGCACCACCTCAAGGTCAAACCCGTCCTGGCAAAATGGCTTTGTCCAAGCGAGTTAGGGAAAGACAGATAGATAACAGCATAGCGGGTAGGCTAGATGCAAATATAACCCGTTTGCTTCCAGAACAGGTATGGTGGGTGCAGGAATATTTAAAAACGAGTTATGTTGTGGGAGTTTTTTAAATTTTGTGAGTGTATATTCAATTATCTAATCCACTTCCAAAATGTTTAAAACCTCAATATTTTATTTTCTATAATTACGACGTATAACACTATTCAGGAGCTAAATCATAAGTATGGATGTTGATGGCCAGCCAATCGAACAGTTTTTGAAGAAAACCTACCCAGATTTCACAGGTGAATTCCAGATAGAAAAGACAACTGGTGGACAATCCAACCCTACTTATGTCATTTCAATTGGTAATAGACCTCCCCTAGTACTTAGAAGAAGACCTGACGGTGATTTGCTTCCCTCTGCCCATTCGGTTGCACGTGAGTTTCGTGTCCAAAAGGCCCTGGAACACACTAGGGTAAAAGTGCCTGAAATGATTTTGCATAGCGAAGATATATCAGTAGCAGGAACTGAATTTTACCTGATGAGTTACATTCCCGGACGAATATTCCATGACAACACCCTTAAAGCAGCATTACCAAGCGAAAGAAAATCCCTCTACTTTGCCATGGCACGAATGCTGGCCAACATACATGCCGTCAATATTCACAAAGTGGGATTGGATAGCTTTGGTAAACACGGAAATTACTTTATGAGGCAAATTGATCGCTGGAGTAGGCAATGGCAACTGTCAACGCAGTCAGAAAACAATCATATTGACTATCTTGCTGCGTGGCTGAAAGATAATATACCTGATAATGATGAAACAGCTCTGGTTCACGGTGATTATCGGATAGGAAACCTTGTATATGATTCCAATACGCCTTCGATCGCAGCGGTTCTTGACTGGGAATTATCTACCTTGGGAAACCCAATGGCAGACTTGGCAAATTGCTGTGCCTATGCCTGGTTTCTGAATTCAGATGAATATGGGAAGGGTATCAGAAATTTGAACTTGGCGGAACATGGACTACCTTCTATTGAAGAATTTGTTGAAGTCTACCAGGAAGAATCCCGTTGCAAGGAAAAATTGACCAGCTTTCACCTGTCTTTTGCCCTCTTTCGCATGGCTGTAATCTTTACTGGCGTTGCTGATAGGGCGAGAAGAGGCAATGCGGCTTCAGGTAATGCATTCGAGTTGGGTAAAATTGCCCCAAGATTGGTGCAAAGAGCGGTCGAATTAACAAAGAGGGAAATTGGTGGTATTTCAAACAACATTTACTGACTGAATTGATTATGGAATTTACTTCAACTGAAAAGGTTTCTCGTCTGCAAGAGCAGTTAAATGCCTTCATGGCACAATATGTCATTCCAGCAGATGAAGAATTTCAACAAATTGCCGCGACTGGTACTTACCCCATTGAATTAATTGATAATCTAAAGGAACTGGCCAGAAAAGAAGGTCTATGGAATCTGTTTTTACCAGGTTTGAAGAGCGATGAACCTGGTACAAGATTATCAAATGTAGAATACGCGCCCCTTGCTGAAATCATGGGTTGCTACCCCTGGGCCTCAGAAGTGTTTAATTGTAGTGCACCAGATACGGGCAACATGGAATTACTGCACTTATTCGCGACACTTGAGCAACGGAAAACCTGGTTATACCCTCTTTTGGAGGGCACTATCAGATCCGCTGTTTCCATTACCGAACCGGATGTGGCTTCTTCTGATCCCACAAATTTACAAACGACCATTGAACGAGATGGGGACCACTATCTTATAAACGGTAAAAAGTGGTTTACGACAGGTGCACTTCACCCAAATTTTCATTTCACAATAGTTCTTGGGGTATCAGATCAAGACGATGACTCACCACGACACCAGCGACATAGCTTCGTGATCGTTCCTGCAGATACCAAGGGGGTAACGATCGTCAGGAATTTGCCAATAATGAACCATTTGGCCCTTGAAGGACACTGTGAATTGAACTTTGATAACGTTCGGGTACCACGTACAAATCTTGTTGGTGAGGAAGGTAAAGGATTCTCTTTGGCGCAAGCCAGATTGGGACCTGGTCGCGTTCACCATTGCATGCGAACTATTGGACAATGCGAAAGAGCCCTGGAGTTGATGTGTCGAAGGGCTTTGGAACGTAATGCCTTCGGCAAACATCTTTCAGATTATGCCAATATCCAGGATTGGATTGCCGAAAGCAGAATAGAAATTGATCAGGCCAGATTATTAAATCTTTATACCAGCTGGTTGATGGATACACAGGGAAACAAGGCTGCCAGAATATTAATTTCAGAGATTAAGCTTGCAACCATCCGTTTGCAAACAAAAATCCTTGACCGTGCCATACAAGTCTGGGGTGCTGCTGGATTGACCAATGACACACCACTTGCTTATCTCTGGTCATGGGGACGGGCTCTTCGATTTATTGATGGTCCTGATGAAGTCCATCTGCGGTCTATTGCCAGGGCGGAACTCAAGAAATACAATACTGAGTAAAAAGCGATAAAACAATTATATGAATGTGCATGGGTAAGTGACTGAACAAAGGCAATTCAAACCTCTTGAAGGTGTTCGGGTAATCGAATTCTCACACATGATTTTTGGACCCTGTTGTGGTTTGTTTCTTGGCTTTCTGGGAGCTGAAGTCATCAAAGTAGAACCTCCAGGAGGAGATAAAACAAGAAACCTGACAGGCATGGGAGCATCTTTTTTTCCAACCTTTAACCGGGGCAAAAAATCTATCACTGTTGATACGAACACCCTTAAAGGCAAGACCGTCTTGGACAAGTTACTCTCATCTTCAGATATTGTGATTGAAAATTTTCGCGATCAATCTCTTGGTAAAATGGGTTTGGAACCAGAGGAGTTGAAAGCCAAATACCCCCGATTGATAACTGTCTCGTGCAAAGGATTTCTGGAAGGACCCTATAAGGACCGATCTGCGCTGGATGAAGTTGTACAAATGATGACAGGACTGGCTTACATGACAGGACCGCCTGGCAACCCTCTAAGAATTGGATCCTCGGCCAATGACATAATGGGAGGTTTATTTGGAGCCTATGCCGCAATCGCCGCCTTGCGTGAACGGGACTTGTCTGGTGAAGGAAGAAACGTCCGGGTAGGGCTGTTTGAAAACAGCCTTTTGTTGGTTGCCCAACATATGGTTCAGTACGAAATGCTTGGGGTTGAACCCGAACCCATGCCCAACCGGGCGTTTTCATGGCCGGTATATGATATATTCTCTACCGCTGATGGTCGTGATATTTTTGTCGGCGCGGTAACAGATGGTCAGTGGGAAGTCTTGTGCAAAATTCTGGACAAGGAGGATTTATTGGCAGACCATCGCCTGCAGACACGAATGGATCAGATAAATGCACGGCATTGGACCAAACCTATTTTCATGGAAGCCATCAAAAATTTTGATTTTGACACACTGACTAGTGAGTTTCAAAAAGTGGGAATCCCTTTTGCACCGGTCGCCAGACCCGCTGAGATGTACGATCACCCTCAAGCCAAGGCAGCTGGTGGCTTGCCAATATCAACTTCTGCAGATGGAAGGGAGATTAGGATTCCGGGAATGCCCTTAGAAATTGACAAGTCCAGAGTCGGCACAGAGTTTGACATTCCTGGTGTTGGACAAGACAATGTTTCTATCTTGACAGAATTGGGGTTTAACATGGAATATATTCAAGATGTTACAGGACAAAAAGGAATCTGCTGATGCGTGAAGATAATATGTATCCCCGTGATACGATCAGTCTAAGGGAATTGTCACTGAGGGATGGTTTGCAGATGACCAAGACCTTCCCATCAACAGAGGATAAACTCAATCTTATTCAAATGGAATATGACGCGGGGGTTACGCATTTCGAAGTTGGTTCATTTCTCCCCGTTAAATCTTTTCCCCAATTTGCAGATATAAGGAACTTGATTTCATACGTTTCTGATCTGCCCAAGGCCTATTCGACTGCTCTAACCTTGAATGAACGGGCCATTGATGATGCCTTGGACACACCCTTGGATGAGATGGTTATAGCGCTTTCAGCAACGGAAGAGCATTGTCAGGCAAATATTAAGCGGTCGAGGGAATCCGCGGTTGGATTAATCCGAACTGCTGTCAAAAAAAGGAAGTCCAGCATTTATAACCCGATGGTTGCCAGTGCCATTTCCGTATCTTTTGGATGTTCAATCTCGGGAGATGTCGATCCTGATGATGTTCTTGATATGGCATTACAATGTGCTGAGGCAGGTGCTGATCAAATTGCAATTGCAGATACCGTGGGTTTCGCTGGCCCCAAACAGGTCTATGAACTTTCTAAGAGAGTTGTTTCCGCACTTGGTGATATTCCTGTTGTTGTTCATTTGCATGATACCAGGGGTACTGGAATCGCCAATGCTTATGCTGCCATGGAAGCAGGCGTTAGAGTACTGGACGGAACCTTGGGTGGTTTGGGCGGTTGCCCTTTTGCACCAGGTGCGACCGGGAATGTTTCCTTTGAGGATCTGGTTTATCTGTCCGAACGAAGCGGATTTTGTACCAATATCAATCTTGACAAGTTACTTGAAGCCAGAAATTTTCTTGCTACGATCTTGCCTGGTGAACAACTGTTTGGAGCCATTGCCAAGGCCAAACCTCCAGCACCAATTAAATGGCAGACCGCCTAACGACAAGATTCTACAGGTTTGCTAGACAGACCTGGTTAAACCTCCATCAAGGCGGATGTTTTGCCCTGTCATATAAGCAGCTTCATCAGATGCCAGATAATTTATCAAGGCTGAAACTTCACTGGTTTTACCGTATCTCCCCATGGGAATCCTGGCTCGCCTGTCATCGGTTTCGGGCAAACTGTCGATAAATCCTGGCAGGATGTTATTCATGCGAATGTTGTTATCGGCATGGAGATCAGAAAACAGTTTGGTAAAACTGGCTAACCCAGCTCTGAAAACGCCTGATGTTGGAAACAATGGGTCAGGTTCGAAGACTGCAAAAGTGGATATGTTGATAAAAGCTCCCCCACCCTGTTTAACCATTATAGGAGTCAAGATACGTGCTGCACGGATGACATTCAGAAGGTAAAACTCCATCCCTTCATGCCAGCCTTCATCTGAAATTTCCAGAATGCCTCCCTTGGGACCATGCCCGGCTGAACTGACGACAACATCAACACGCTCCCATTTGACCAAGGCTTTATTGACAAGTTCCTGAATATCATCAGCACTTCTATTGGTCCCTGTAATGCCAACACCACCCAGTTTTTTTGCAAGCGATTCTCCCTTACCAGATGACGATAATATCCCAATTTGAAAACCCTCCTTGGCGAGTGTCCTTGCTGCATCAGCTCCCATACCGCTTCCACCGCCAATTATAAGGGCAACTTTATCTGAAGTCATAATTAATTCCCTTTTCACACGTTGGTATTCATTCGTGCGTTTATATTTTTATTCCTAAAGTATAGGTTGTCTTCTAGAGGAATTACACCAAAAATATCTTATGTGCTAATTGTGGGTAGTGAACTTAATAGGATTGAAAAAAGTGATGGTATCTGAAAGAACGACGATCAAAAGGTCTATGGGTCAGTACTTTACAGTTGGAAATCCATTTTCTCTTGAACCATTCAAGCAATGGGCCAAGAAGATCAAATTGTCACAACGAAAAATACTCGAACCCTTTGCCGGGGCAAATTACATCATCAGATCTTTGGAATTGCTTGGCTTATGTAATCAATACGATTCCTTTGATGTTGTACCTCGGGGCAAAGACGTAAACTACCGAGATACCATTGCATCTTTTCCTGAAGGATATGAGGTGTGTGTAACCAATCCGCCATGGCTGGCCAAGAATTCTGCTGCAAAATTGGGATTTCCTTTTCCTAAAACCCGCTATGATGATCTTTACAAGTACAGCCTTAGCCTTTGTCTTCAGCATTGCAGCTATGTGGCAACCTTGATTCCGGCATCATACCTCCAAAGCGAAATGTTCAGACAACGACTGTCAACATACATTCTTTTACATGACAAAAGCATCTTTAATGATACCCAAAACCCGGTTTGCCTAGCCCTGTTTGATAAGGAACCTGTGAAGGATACCAGCATTTATTACGACAACCAATTTATTGGCAAATTGGGGGCTCTGGAATCCCATATTCCACCACAACACATTGGTAGAGTTGTAAAATTCAACGATCCTCTCGGTAACTTGGGGCTTGTGACCTTTGACTGTACGTCCGAACCATCAATCAAATTTTGTACGGTTGATGAAATAAAACACCACCCAATCAAGGTTTCATCAAGATTCTTTGTGAGGATAACGTGTGATGTTGAAGATGTTTCTCTTGCAATCAGTAATCTGAATGAGCGAATTGAAATGTTTAGAAAAGATACAAGTGACTTGTTCCTTACACCCTTCAAAGGACTACGTAAGGATGGTTTATACCGTCGAAGAATGAGTTTTGAAATGGCCCGTAGATTTATCCATACCCTGGATAATGCACCAATTTTATTTTAGGAATATTGTATGAACAACCCAACCGCAGCATTTTTGGTCATCGGGGATGAAATTTTGTCCGGCAGGACACAGGATTTGAATGTGGCCTTCCTTGCCAAATCACTTGGTGAAAATGGCGTTGAACTCTCTGAGGTTAGGGTGGTTCCAGATATAATTCCGACCATAGTTTCTGCCTTGAATGATTTGAGAAACCAGTTTGATCTCGTTTTTACGAGTGGTGGTATTGGTCCAACTCATGATGATATAACAGCAGATGCTGTCGCCTTGGCCTTTGTTGCAGAGTTGGAAATCAATCAACAGGCCCGGGAAATTATTGAAAGCCGAGCTCAGGTGCAGGGACTTGCATTAAATGAATCCCGGTTACGCATGGCACGTATCCCGAAGGGAGCCGAGTTGATCAAAAACAATGTTTCCGGCGCTCCTGGTTTCAGGATGGAGAATGTCTATGTCATGGCTGGTGTGCCTGCTATCTTTCGTTCCATGGTGGGTGAAGTCATCCCTGATCTCCCCTCTGGCAAGCCGCAATTATCCAGAACAATTACCGTTCATCGACCGGAAGGTGAAATTGCTCAGGACCTTAGTAAAATAGCGGACAAATGGCCCTCACTGAGTATTGGCTCCTATCCATTTTTCAAGGACAACACCTATGGTTCGAATATCGTTGTGCGCGGTCATATTGATGCAGAAGTATTAGAGGCAGAAAAACAAATTAAACAATTATTCATCATTTAGACATGATAACTCTCACCTCAATTCCACCTGAAAACTTAAGACATTTTTAAGCATAAACTCCTTCAGAAGTGAGGCCAGACCCCAAAAAAAAGGGAAAGCAGCGCCCTCGTTTTACCTCCTCTTTTTCATTATCCATCATGTACTTTATCCTGCTGGGGTGGCTTTCCTTTCTGCTATCAATACTGTGCCCGATTTGTTCGTCCAGCTTGGCACTCTGGTAAAATTGAATCTCTCTGATAACGAAGCTTCCTCTATTTCCTGGTCGATCATATTCCCCTTCAAAAATATTCCCTTCCCTTTTTTGGCAAGGTGTTTTTCCGACCATTGGAGCAAAGTGCCCAAATTGGCGACTGCTCTGGCAGAAACAACATCAGCCTTTTGTGGCCTCAGATCTTCCTCTCGGGATTGCATAACGACACAATTCAAACCAAGATTGCGTGTAACATGTCGAAGAAACTCTGCCTTGTAGCCATTTGATTCCACAAGGATAAATTCATTGTCAGATGCAAAACCCGTCGCGATACAAGCCAAAACTAGACCTGGAAAACCGCCCCCTGAACCAATATCAAGCCATTTGTACTTTGGTCGGTCAGGGTAAAGGGGATATAACTGTGCTGAATCGAGTACATGTCTCAGCCACAGCACTTCCAATGTTCCCTTTGCAACAAGTTGTTTTCGTTTGTTCCACTTGTGGAGGAGATCACAATATTGAACCAGTTTATCAAAAGTCTGTTCTGGCAGGTGTTTTTGCAGAAACGTCCTTGGTTCTTGACTGATTGGAACTTTCAAAGGTTCTGATTGTTTTGAAGCAATACTATTAAAATCCCTGCTGGGATTGAATGTTTTACCTACGCTGGGCGGCGGTTTGACTTCCAAAGGTTAACCCTGATAAGACCGATAAAGGTTAGTTCCTGGCATGACCCAGGGGATTCCGTCTGTTCACCGTTGACAGGATATAGGCTAAAGCCGAGGGTGTCATTCCCTCAATTCTACCTGCCTGTCCTAGCGTTTCTGGCCTGATTTCATTCAGTTTTGAACGCAACTCACCAGATAATCCCTTCATGGACATATAATCCAATTCATCCGGAATTTTGCATCGTTCATCCTCAACAAGGGACTTTGCTTCCTGATTTTGACGTTCCAGATAACGCGAATATACTGCATCATTTTCCAAGAGGGTGGCCGTTTTCATGTCTATTTCATATAATTCTGGCCAAATTTCTACCAGTTTCTCCAGATTGACTCCAGGATAGGTCAGTAAATCCAAACCCGTCCGTCTTACGCCATCTTTGCTCATAACAATTCCGTGATCCCGGGCTTCCGAGGGAGAAAGAGATTTTGTAACCAAAATTTCCCTGAAATACTCCAGTTTACGGCTTTTCTCGTCAAAGTTTCTTTTTCGTTCAGTCGAAACGATGCCCCATTCTATCCCTTTGGGAGTCAGCCTTTGATCAGCATTGTCAGCTCTTAGGGAAAGTCTGAACTCAGCACGAGAGGTAAACATTCGATAAGGTTCAGTAACACCCCTTGTGATCAAATCATCAATCATAACTCCAATATAGGAATCTGATCTCAAAAACTGTATTTTTTCCTGGCACAAAGCTTTTCTTGCAGCATTTATACCCGCTACAAGTCCTTGTCCTGCGGCCTCTTCGTACCCCGTGGTTCCATTGATTTGGCCTGCTAGAAACAAATTTTCCAGATTCCTGGTTTCCAACGTATAACGAAGAGATTTGGGATCTACATAATCATACTCAATGGCGTAACCAAACTGGGTTATGCGGGCCTGCTCCAAACCATTTATTGATTGTACAAATTCTACCTGAGTTTCTTCCGGCAAAGATGTCGATATGCCATTTGGATAGACGAGTTCTGTTGTCAGCCCTTCTGGTTCAAGGAAAATCTGATGCTTGTTCCGATCTGGAAACCTTACGACCTTATCTTCTATTGAGGGACAGTATCTTGGACCCGTACTTTCAAAGTAACCCCCATAAATGGCCGATTTATCCAAATCTCGACGAATGATTGCATGCGTCTGTTCATTGGTATGGGTTATCGCACAGGAAATTTGTCTAGCTTGCGGTTTGGCGGATAAAAAGGAAAACATCTCAGGCACTTCATCACCCGGTTGTTTTTCCAGTGCATCCCAATTGATTGTGCTGCTGTCCAGTCTTGGCGGTGTACCTGTTTTCAATCGTCCAAGAGGGAACCCCAACTCATCAAGCCGTTCTGCCAGTCGTACCGCTGATGAATCACCAACCCGTCCGGCTGGTGTGGCTTTTTGCCCCAACCGAATTATACCACGAAGAAATGTTCCGGTCGTCAGTACAACCGTCTTGGCTGCTAGTGTTGAGCCATCGGCAAGAACAACTCCCTCCAGCTTTCCATTTGCATAGGTAATATCAACGACCTCACCCTCAAGGGTCGTAAGGTTCGTTGTTTTGGCAATCCTTTTTTGCATTGCACTGCGATAGAGCACCCGGTCCATCTGGGCCCGTGGTCCTTGGACGGCTGGTCCTTTACGTCGATTCAGAAGTCTAAACTGGATCGCTGCCTGATCGGCCACAACACCCATTATGCCATCCAAAGCATCAATTTCTCGGACCAGATGTCCCTTGCCCAAACCACCAATGGCCGGATTGCAGGACATTTGACCGATTCCATCATATTTGAGTGTAATCATAGCTGTATCAGCACCAGCACGTGCCGATGCTGCGGCCGCTTCACACCCGGCATGACCGCCCCCAACAACGATTACATCAAAATGGTTTGTCATGAATTGAACTACTTGCCTATACAGAAATTGGAGAAGATTTCCCCCAGTACCTGTTCTATATCTATCGCTCCGGTTATTGTTTCAAGTGCCCTGATCGCCTGGCGAAGTTCTTCGGCGGCTATTTCTGACCGACCATTATTGGTACCTGCCAACTCCAGTTCTGCCTTGACCAGATATGTGATTGCACGTTCTATTGCCTGACGTTGTCTGGTATTGTTCATCACACCTACTTTTTCGATTCTGTTTTCCAATTCCCGAGCTATATCCTCCAACATATGATTTACCCCTTGGCCGGTTAATCCTGAAACCCCTTTCAAGTCGTTTTCCTTAACCAAATCTACCTTGGCCATCAATTTCAGATCTCCTTCTTGCCACTCAACACCTGGAAATGTCGCTAGGTTGGGCTCTTGCAGAAATATTCTCAAATCGGCATCTTTGGCTCTTTTTTTGGTTTTTTCTATGCCGATTTTCTCAATTGGATCACTAGATTCCCTTATACCAGCAGTATCCAGGAAACATACCGGTAATCCTTCCACTTCCATATAGACTTCCAATACATCTCGAGTCGTACCGGCGTAGTTGGAAGTTATGGCAGCTTCTCGTCCCGCAAGATAGTTCAGCAAGGTTGATTTTCCCGAGTTTGGCGGACCAATTATAGCGACCTCAAAGCCATCTCTTAATCTTTCGGCCATATCCACGCCTTTGACCTCATTAAGTAAGGTATCACGAAGACCCAAAAGAGTGCTTATGGTTTGGTTTTTAATGTCTTCAGGTATTTCCTCTTCCGAAAACTCAATTTCCGTTTCAAGGAGTGCCAGACAATGAATGAGCTCGTTTTTCCAGCTTATGGTAGAATGCGAAATTTCTCCATCCAGAGCTCGTTGTGCTTGTTTTCTTTGGGTTTCGGTTTCTGCTTCAATCAGATCTCCCAAGCCTTCGATTTGGGCCAGATCCATTTGCCCATTCAAAAGTGCCCGATAGGTAAACTCTCCTGGTTCGGCCATGCGCAGGCCTTCATCCAGCAAACAACTCATCACCGCCTTCAGTGTAGCTCTGCTGCCATGGAGATGTAATTCGGCAGAGTCTTCACCTGTATAACTCCGCCCTTTTGGGAAATAAACAACCAAAGCCTCATCAAGGACTTCGCGATTTTTGGGATGAATGATCCTTCGTAAGACCATCTCCCTTGGCCGCAGATTAACTCCGCTTATATTCGTAAGAATTTCTAAAGTGTGTTTTCCTGATATTCTAATTATCGCTACCGCTGACTTACCCTTTGCCGTTGCGGGCGCAAAGATGGTTCCTTCGGAAATCGCTTGAAAAATCATGGAGCTTGGTTCCTAAACACCAGTGAAAACCAAAAACAACTTTCTTTTTATGAATAATATCTCTTGTTTCCGCCAAATGGTCGATTGCTCCAACCCTGATTTTTCTGCCAAGGTTTTACATATTCATGATTTCATGGACATGAAGAATTCATCATTGGATTTGGTTACTTTCAACTTGGAAATCAAAAACTCTATGGCTTCAGTTGTACCCATCTGGGTTAAAATTCGGCGCAGCATAAAGGTCTTCTGCAAATCGTCAGGGGCGACCAGCAAATCTTCCTTTCTGGTACCGGATTTCAGTATATCCATGGAAGGATAGACACGTTTGTCGGCAACCTTTCTGTCCAGTACGATTTCGGAATTACCTGTACCCTTGAACTCCTCAAAAATCACCTCATCCATGCGGCTTCCTGTATCTATCAGGGCCGTTGCAACGATGGTAAGGGATCCTCCTTCTTCTATGTTTCTGGCTGCGCCAAAAAACCTTTTGGGGCGTTGCAGGGCATTGGCATCAACACCACCGCTGAGGACTTTCCCTGAAGAAGGAACAACCGCATTAAATGCACGTCCCAAGCGGGTAATGGAATCGAGTAATATGATGACATCAAGTTTGCTCTCAACCAATCTTTTGGCCTTTTCAATAACCATTTCAGATACCGCCACATGGCGCGTTGCAGGTTCATCAAAAGTTGAAGATACAACTTCGCCCTTGACGCTGCGTTGCATATCGGTTACTTCCTCAGGCCGTTCGTCAACCAGTAAAACAATGAGGAAAACCTCCGGATGATTTTTCTCGATTGAGTGTGCGATGTTTTGTAAGAGAACTGTTTTACCGGTCCTTGGAGGGGCAACAATCAGGGCTCTTTGGCCTTTGCCGAGTGGCGAAACCAAATCTATAACCCTGGAAGACAGATCCTTGGTCGTTCCAGGTGGCAGCTCCATCCTGAGAGGTTCATCTGGATAGAGTGGGGTCAGGTTGTCAAAATGAACACGATTTCTGGCGGTATCCGGGTCTGAATAATTCAAACTGGTAACTTGGGTTAGGGTGAAATAGTTCTGGTCGCCACTAGGTGCTTTTAAAATACCAGCCACGGTGGAACCCGTTCGAAGCCCATACTTTTTTATTACTTCTGGGCTGACGTAGATATCGTCTGGGCCGGGAAGGTAATTGGCTTCGCAGGAACGTAAAAATCCGAATCCATCCTGAAGAACTTCGAGAACACCATTATCACTGACAATATTCCAGCCTTCTTCAGCCCGGTTTTTTAGGATTTGGAACATAATGTCCCCTTTCCTCATGGTTGCAATGTTTTCAATTTCCATCTCATTGGCCATTGCGAGGAGAGTTGAGGGCGATTTGGCTTTAAGATCACCCATTGATACTGTTTGTTCTGTACTCATTGATTTTATCCTGTCATTGGACGATAAATTTACTTCTGATACTTTTCTTGAAAACACTAGCCGGAAGGACTCAGGCTACGGGACGGAGTGGGGACAAAAACATCAAGTTCACAACTCACAACTGCATATATAAAGGAAAAAAATTAAATATCAACACCAAATCCCGACTTCTTGAAGGTTTCTTGAATGAACTTGTCGTTGGTTTTGTCCGTTTCGGAATGACATTTCTCATGGCCATGGTTATCCGAGCCAAAACATCCTCCAATACAAAGGCTAATATGCTCCATCACAAAACCCCCACCCTGTGGTCCCCACAAGAAGAAGCCGAAAGTACCCTCAAGGAAGAACAAAGGATCACTACCGGTATCCATGAGATCTATGGCCAACTCGACAAAGAACTTGACCTTTGTGTACAGTAGCCATTTACCAGTTTTTGGCTAATGTTCTTACCAGAAATATTTTGTCATTGTGAAAGTATTGATATATACATTATTATCATGTTCCCGAACAGTTCAGAACTTACTAAAATAATAAAGATTGAAGAGCTTCTCCGTTAAATAAGTTTGTCTCTATTTTCGAGTTGGTTTTTGATAAAAAATGGGAAAACCATGATGACTTAAACAGTGTATATCAAAGCCTCCTCCGCAATTTGGATAGATCCGGTTTGGATATATAAATACCAGTGCTTTTTGTTCAATTCCAAATACAACAATTTGGAAGTTCTGTGTCGGAAATAATTTAAAAATTCTCTAATTGAATTATAAATTACCCTATTCCCAAGGTCTTATTATCCGATGATTTCTGAACCAGAAAACCGAGGATTGGCTTGTTTATCTCAAAAGGGTTTAACAACCACGAAAACAACAATAACTATTAGAAGTACGGTTGGAATTTCGTTCATCAATTTGAATGTTTTTCCGCTTACTTGACAGGTACCAGCAATTAGTTCCTTCCTTTTGGAAGCAAGCCAAAAATGAAAAACCGTAAGTAATAACACTGACGCCAGTTTGCCCCACATCCAGATCATCTGCCAATCAACGATGCCGGGCATTGCCATAAGAATAATTCCAAAGATCCACGTGGCCAACATGGCTGGTGTGGTTATGATCTTTAATAACCTCGTTTCCATGGTGGTAAAAAGCTGTGTTATATCAGGTTTTGACCCTTCAGTTACGTGGTAAAAATAGAGTCTTGGGAGATAAAAAAGCCCTGCCATCCAGCACACAACAGCAATTAGATGCAATGCCTTGATCCAAGGATAGAAATCGTACAGCATTTATATTGCAATCCTCATCAAGTCAGAACCTACAGTCAATTTGCCCTTCCAGGATACTCTGACCTCATTGTAAAAATCAATCTCTTTTATGTGTTTTTCGTCGGTGGGTGTGAAGTGATTAAGGACCAAGTGTCCCACTCCTGCAGAAGTTGCGATGCGACCAACATCCTCTCCGCTGGTATGACCATTGGTGATGTGTTTCAGTAAATTGGGTTTGACCTTCTTGAGGCGCTGGCACATTGTTTTCACTCCTTCATAATGCATAATTTCATGAACCAGGACATCCACACCCCTAGCAAATTCGCTTAATTGGGGAAAGTAGGACGTATCAGAAGAAAATACTATTGACTTCTTACCGATATCAAATCGTAATGCATAGCAATGATGGATCGGGGGGTGAAGAACTTGAAGAGCGGAAACTTTAACGGATTCGTCTTCAAATACTGGACCTTCGGTATATTCAATTGGATTGTATTGGTCCTTGAAAGGTGCTTGCTTTTCATCCTTGATGCGGGTTTCTATGTCAAACTGCTGGGATTGATAAAATCCTTCCAACAACTTTTTCAGACCTGGCGGTCCATAAACATTGATCAACCTTGGTGTCGTGGAGACCCATTTTGTATGAAGTAATGGTCCCAATTCGAGGTTATGATCAGAGTGGTGGTGCGTAATTATTACCGTGTGAAGGTTGTTAAGATCATATCCGGCCTCAACAATCTGACGTGTAACACCCAGTCCGGCATCTATCAAATACAGTTTACCAGCAACATCAAGCAACATTGATGTGGGCCAACCGGACCCTTTGGTAAGCCTAGGTCCTCCTCTGGTGCCTAATAGAACTAGCTTTAGATTATACAATTATTTTACCAGGATTTATTGGTCTGATTTCATTCCAGTTGTTGCAAGTTGACCCTTATACCTCTCTGGTATAGGCCAATTGCCATGCCCAGCCCAACTGGCCGCCACCAACTACAAGAATGTCCTCGTTTGTTTTACGCTCAGTTTATTTCCTCCCGTGGTTTTATTTTATAAGCTTAGATTCTTTCCCAATCAAGTTTACCAGAATTTAGATGAACTTCAATTAAATCCTTTATATAATTGTGGATGACCTGTTGAATCTCGTTCATCAAATTCATTTTTGGCCCCACCAGATAGACTGTTCTTTTTAAAGTCTCCAGATTTATTGGTACCGCCTTGCAATCCCCCCTACGAATATCATCCTGAAACAGAGCAGAGGGTGCGATACAAAATCGTCTTTGTTTTTTTGCAAACTCTTTTCTTATCGTAATTGAACTGATTTCAATTACATCTTTTAGTTCTTGACCCTTGTTTTTGAGATAATCTTGAAACTTGGACCGAAGTTCTAAGTCCCGACCATCAAACACCAGTGGTAAATTACTCAATTCTTCAACAGGTACTGGTACTGAAAGACCATTAAACATTTCGGGGTTGCCTATCAATTTGAATTCTTCATTGTATAACGGATAAGTCAATGATTTAGCGGTTTCGATTTGATTGCTTACAAAGGCGAAGTCCAATAACTCCTTTTGCCACTGATCAAAAAGGTCACTGGAAAAACCTTGGGTGAATACCAGCCTAACTTCTGGATGGCTGTCGTAGCATCGTTCTAACATATTGGGTACCAAATTACTGGTAAGAGAGGGAAGCACACCAATCCTGATAATTCCCTGTTGCAAGGATCCCTTTGTTTTCATTTCCCTGTCAACCTGATCGGACAACTTTAGAATATCTGTTGCCTTTTCGAGAAAAAATTCACCTTCTTTTGTAAGGGAAACACCACGAGAATGGCGATCCAAGAGGTTTATCCCAAATCTCTTTTCCAAACTCTTTATCTGCAACCCTATTGCCGGTTGGGTTACCTCAAGGATTTCTGCTGCTCTTGTTAGACTTTTTTCTTCTGCGGCAACAACAAAATATCTTAGCTGGTCTATTTTCATGGCCTTTCTCGTAATTTTAAGAACCTAAAAACCAAAACGCTTTTTGATTCTCTTACGATAATATGAATTTTTATTTCTTTGTTAAAAATTTTTCTTTTAGCCTAATATTTATTTTTTTATTGTTGTGTGTGCTGTGGCTACAATGATTGCTATTCCTTCGTTTTCGTTGACTAGGAGTACCCCCCTTGGTAATTGAGTTTTTTGATGAACCTTGGCTTATATTCCCAAGCCTAGAACCGGGATAGAACATCAACCAGCCTGGTAAAAGAAAATCGATTTCTTGTCCAGAGACCTTATTGTATCCTAACATCAATAGAAATGGGATAGTAGGTCATACTACTTTTGATTTATGTCACTAACTTTAATATTAGATGTATATATAAAAAGAAATATAATTTAGTTCACTGAAAGGGAGGATAACGAGATTTAAGGGAACCGGAAAAATAAAATAATCTAATTTAGAAAAGGTTATTTCCAGTTCTATATGGAACTCTTTTTTAGTGGAAAAACTGTTGATAAAAATATAAGATGAAGAATAAATTCGAGGTTCACAGTTCTTTTTGGATGAAGAAGAACCTTATGCTGATTAAACCTGACTTTATCCTCCTATTTTTCCCAGAGTTATTAACCTAATTTTTTTTCAGAAAGATTATGAGAAAGAGCAGAAAAAGTCCAACTCTTACTGGTGTGATTGGGACGCCGATTGGCCACAGTTTGTCACCAGTCATCCATAATTACTGGATAGAAAAGTATAATGAGAATGGTATCTACGTCCCACTGGAGGTAACGAGAACGAACTTTAAAGAAGTTGTTGAAATCTTGCCGAAAATGGGTTTTAGGGGAGTCAATGTTACCATCCCTCATAAGGAAGCAGCTCTGATGTGTGCTGACCTTGTTGCCGATAATGCTGCACTTTTAGGTGCAGCAAATACCTTGAGTTTGAGGAAGAATGGCAAAATTTATGCCGACAACACAGATGGTTATGGCTTTATTCAGAATTTGAAAGAGTCAGAGCCAACTTGGAGAGCTGTAACCGGGCCGGCATTAGTCCTTGGAGCGGGGGGAGGTTCCAGAGCAATAATCTATTCACTTCTCAGAGAAGGAGTACCGAAAGTTTACTTGACCAACCGGACAATCGAAAGAGCAAAATTACTCCAAAATGATTTAGGCAACAGAATAAAGATCATAGATTTTGTTGATTTGGAAAAAGTTCTTGATGAAGTAACTATACTGGTCAATACAACATCACTGGGTATGATTGGCCAACCAGAATTGAAATTACCTTATGATAAATTGAATCAAAGAACCCTGGTCTACGATATTGTTTATAACCCTCTCAAAACAGATTTTCTGAAAAGGGCTGCGGAAAGAGGATGTAGAACAGTTGATGGCTTGGGGATGTTACTCCATCAAGCAGCAAGTTCATATCAATTCTGGTTTGGTAAGAAACCAGAGGTTTCTCTTGAGCTCAGGACTCTGGTTACAGGAAAACTGAAAGCATGAAAATCTTGGGAATCACAGGGTCCATAGGTATGGGAAAAAGTACAGTCGCACGGATGTTCGAAATGTCAGGGGTTCCAGTGTGGAAAGCAGATAAGGAAGTAGAGAATCTCTACCGAAAAGGGGGAGACGCGGTAGAACCAGTGAAAAAAGCTTTCGGTGATGACGTTATAGATGATGATGGTGTGAACAAAGAGAAATTAAAACAAAAATTATTAGATCGTAAGGACCAAAAAAAGAAATTGGAAAAAATTGTCCATCCCTTGGTAAGAAAGAAACTGGAAGAGTTCAAATCCTATTGCAAGGGGCAAGACCAAAAGTTGGTGGCTCTGGAAATCCCTCTGCTTTTGGAATCTGGGCTGGAAAATAGTGTTGACTATGTGGTTGTTGTTTCAGCTCCACAGGAATTTCAGGAGAAACGTGTTATGGGAAGAAAAGGAATGACTCAGGAATGGTTTCAAAAAATCAAGAGTTGGCAGTTATCAGATGAAGAAAAACGAAAACAAGCCGACTTTGTCGTTATTTCTGTAGGCTTGAAACAAACCCGTCTGCAAGTTAAGGAAATTATCGCCAAAACAAGATCGGTATAGCCATGAGGGAATTGATTTTAGATATTGAAACCACTGGCTTGGATTTGGCCCAAAACCGTATTATTGAAATCGGAATGATTGAGATGGTACATCATCAAGTGACAGGAGTAGAGTTTCAGTGGTATCTCAATCCCGAGAGGAATATAGAGGATGAGGCACTAAAAGTGCACGGTCTCAGTAATGAATTCCTCAAAGACAAACCAAAATTCAGAAATATTGCTGATGAGTTTTTGACGACAATACAGGAGTCCAGACTTGTCATACACAATGCCGACTTCGACCTTCCTTTTATTAACAAGGAGTTAGAACTTTGTGGCAAGAGGACAATAGAAAAAGAGCGAGTGGTTGACACCCTGGAACTGGCCCGCCGGGTTCTACCGAGCAGAGCCCAACACAACTTGGATGCCCTTGGCAATTATTATAGGATTGATTTGTCCATCCGATCATTACATGGTGCTTTGATTGATGCCCAGATCCTGTCTGAAATCTACAACAAATTAAATCAGGAAGGCGGAAAAGATCTTTTTGCTGACACTGGTACCACAGAAACGAAAAAAAAGGAGAGAAAATTCCTAGAAAGACCTGTACCAATACAATTTTCCATAACCGAAGAAGAATTAAAAACGCATACAGAGTACGTGAATGAATTTCTTGGACCGAAAACCCTTTGGCCTTATGGTACCAAAAAAAACCAAGGCCTGGTAAAATAGAGGGTTTGAAAAACCAAGCCAGTAATTAAGATACTCAAACACCCCAAGCCAAGATTTTAATTTATTGGAACATTTATGAATAAAGCAGTCGAGAACTGGTTCTCACTTATGAACCGCGAAGACATATTGATCCTGGACACAGAAACGACCGGGTTCAAACCGGATTCAGAAGTCTTGCAAGTTTCCGTTATTGATACAACGGGTAAAACAAGATTTAACGAGTATGTTCTTCCTTTAAAGCGAATACCGCCCGAAGCCTCAAAAATCCATGGTCTGACGGAGAAAAAATTGAAGCAATACAATGCCCGTCCTTGGTTTGAGTATCACGAAAGGTTTACCGAACTAACCACCAGTATTGCCAAATTGGTATTGGTGTATAATCTGGACTTTGATACCAGACTACTCCGTCAAACCTGTAAGATGCAATTAATCCCAACACAATTTCACCCCTATAAAGGTAGATGTATAATGAAGGAGTACGCAGCTTATAGAGAGATCCTAAATAATTGGGGGCAGGACTGGAAGTGGCATAAGCTTGCCGATGCAGCAAGATATGAAGGAGCAAAAAACCAGCCCAACATCCACAACGCACTACATGATTGTGAAATTGTTTTGGACTTGATGAATATTGTCGCTAATAAAGTGACCAATAAAAGTTCTTCCTCACTGTTCTAAAACTCTTACAACGTTCAAAGAATTCTCAGGAGTTAGCCATGAAAATATTGAAGTTTATACCCCTTATATCACTTCTATTTGTTGGGTTGAGTTTCCCTGTATCAACCAACGCCAACTCGCCCATCGTAAAGAAAGCTATCTTTGCAGGAGGATGCTTCTGGTGTGTGGAAAAAGATTTTGACTCAGTCAATGGGGTAACCCAAACTATTTCTGGTTTCACCGGTGGAACTCAAGACAATCCAAGTTATAAGGATGTAACCTCCGGTGGTACAGGTCACTATGAAGCAGTGGAGATTGAATTTTATCCCTCTGTGGTTTCGTACAAGCAATTGGTTGACCTGTTCTGGCGAAGCATAGATCCGACTGATGATGGAGGACAATTTTGTGATCGGGGACACTCTTACAGGACCGCAGTGTTTGCTTTGGATGAGGAACAGGCAAGAATAGCTGAGAAATCAAAAGCCGAAGCACAAGAGGCTTTGGGTATGGAGATTGTAACTCAAATTCTTGATGCCGGAGAATTTTTTCCTGCCGGCGAATACCATCAAGGATACTACCAGAGTGAAAAACGAATAATTACCCGTTTCGGTGTTTTAACAAAGGCACAAGCATACAAACGATATCGAAAAGCCTGTGGAAGAGACGCTCGTGTAAAGGAACTTTGGGGTGATGCTGCTGTCTTCGCCCGTTGATAGTAAGGTAAACTTAGTCTGGCGCCGGAGCCAATGCCAGGCAATCTGGATATGAACGTACCTTAGGCCCCCGCTTACCGACCTTGATGAACCATGAAATGGATGCCGGCAAGCAATAAAGTCACTTTGGTTTAGAATTCCTTAAACTCGTAAATCAGCCGACAATGATACCAGAAAGGGTTGGTCTGGATGGGCAAGACAATTACATCAAAAAGAAGCTTGCCAGGAATTGTCTGATAATTATTATCCCCACAATCAGAACGAGCGGTGATAAATCAATGGCTCCTGTATTCGGGAGGTATGGTCTAATTCTACTGTATATCGGATAAAGTATCTTCTCTAGAAAATCCCATAAACTTCGGATGAACTGGTTGCTTGGGTTAAATACATTCATACTAATGAGCCAACTCATAAGCGCGTGTACAATGACAACCCACCAAAGCAAATCAAGCAGGAAATTTATTAGATATACTATTTGGACCATTTACTCTCTCTTCAGTTTGTATGATTCATTTATGGTAGGGCTATACTTTTTCAAGACAATCAACAAGCCGGATGCTTACTAAACCGGAAGTTTCATATTGATTTTTTTGTTCGTTTAGGTTTAATCGGGCCAAGATTGATTTAACAGGGAAATTAAATGAAAAACCTGCCTTTTTCAAATTTAGCATGTATGGCTTTGACTACTTTTTTTGCCTTGGCAATTACATCACCTGTTTGGTCAGAAACAAAGGCTAACCAATTATTTGGTGCCAAACTCAAAGGATCCAATCAACCCGTTAATCCGATTGGAAGTTATGCAAAGGGGTGTATTGCTGGAGGCGTTTTGTTGCCAGAATCAGGCCCCACTTGGCAAGCTATGAGGTTAAGTCGAAATCGTAACTGGGGCCATCCTGTATTAATTGATTTTTTGATAGACCTTAGCCAAAAAGCGAAGGAACTGGGTTGGGCGGGACTCTATATTGGTGACCTTTCACAACCACGTGGTGGCCCTATGACGTCAGGACATACATCCCACCAGATCGGCTTGGATGCCGATATCTGGATGTTACCCCCCGAGAGGCTGGATTTGACCAGGCAGGAAAGGGAAGACATCAGCTCAATATCAATTAGAACCACGGATCAGAAAAATGTTAATGAAAATTGGACAGATACGCACATGAATCTTTTGAGGGCAACCTCAGAAGATCCAAGAGTAGACCGTATCTTTGTCGCAGCAGCGGCAAAAATCAGGATGTGTGAACAGGCTGGGGACGACAGGATGTGGTTGCAGAAAATCAGACCATATTATGGCCACAATTATCATTTTCATATTCGACTTAAATGCCCCGAAACTGCTGCCAACTGTATAACCCAAACACCAACCGTAAACGAATTGTCGAAGGGGGGCGATGGGTGTGACGAAAACCTTGCCTATTGGGTTTCGGACTATTTTCTTGATCTACTGAAAAAACCTCCCGACCCCAATGCCCCCAAACCCAGACATGTCAGGGATTACGTGATGGCTGATTTGCCAGAGGAATGCGAAACTGTTTTAAATTCACCTTAAATTCATTGCGAATAAAACCTAAATTGAACCTGTGAGAACTTCTCCCCCATAGATATTGACACGAAAGGATTGGAAAGCAAGATGCAAGTCAGTGAAATGGAAGCCACCATTGAAAACGCTTGGGAGAACCGAGAAGAGATAAATCCGACCACCACTGGTCCCGCCAGAAAGGCCATTGTCCAAACCCTGGAAGCACTTGACAAGGGTCAAATTCGTGTTGCAGAAAGGAACAATGAAGGCTCTTGGGTGGTTAACCAATGGGCAAAAAAAGCCGTTTTGCTTGGCTTTCGTCTCCAGGACATGGAACCCCAGGAGGGAGGACCACAAAATTCTACCTGGTGGGATAAAGTAGATTCAAAATTCAAAGGTTGGAAAGCCAAGGACTGGCGAGAAGCCGGCTTTCGTGCTGTTCCCAACTGTATTGTCCGAAAGTCAGCTTTCATAGCGCCAGGTGTTGTATTAATGCCCTCCTTTGTCAATCTCGGAGCCTATGTTGATGAGGGTACCATGGTTGATACCTGGGCAACAGTTGGATCATGTGCCCAAGTCGGGAAAAATGTACATCTTTCCGGAGGAGCTGGTATCGGTGGTGTTTTGGAACCCATGCAGGCTGGACCGACAATAATTGAGGACAACTGTTTTATCGGAGCGAGATCCGAAATAGTTGAAGGTGTTATCGTAAGGGAAGGATCAGTCGTTGGTATGGGTGTCTACATAGGCCAGTCCACGAAAATCTATGATCGTTCCAACGGGACAGTATCCTACGGCGAAATCCCTCCCTATTCAGTGGTTGTCTCGGGTTCTTTACCCAGTTCAAATAACGTCAACCTGTATTGTGCGGTCATTGTCAAGAAGGTTGATTCCAGGACCCGTGGTAAAACCTCAATCAATGAACTGCTACGAGACTAAATCCTTAATTTGAGGTATCATGTCCAACAAACTGGTAGACCCAGTCAAACTCACTCAAAAACTGGTGCAATGTCAATCTGTTACTCCTGAAGAAGGAGGAGCTCTGCAAATTCTTGCGGAGGTTTTAACTGAGGCCAAATTCAAGTGCCAAAGGATCGATCGAAACGGCATTCCCAACCTGTTTGCCAGATGGGGCCAAAAGGCACCAGTTTTTGGTTTTAACGGACACACCGACACGGTTCCAGTAGGTGATGTTGAAGCTTGGACGGTTGATCCTTTTGGAGGTGAAATAAAGCAGAATAAACTTTGGGGAAGAGGTGCTGCGGACATGAAATCAGGTGTCGCGGCTTTTGTCGCAGCTGCCATAAATTATGTTCAGGAAACACCGCCAAAAGGTTCGCTGATAATTACGATAACAGGTGATGAAGAAGCCAAGGCGGTTGATGGCACCAAAGCTATCTTCGAGTGGATGGAGGCCCATAACCAGAAAATGGATGTTTGCATTGTTGGAGAACCAACTTGCCCCGAGATTATGGGAGAAGCAGTCAAAATAGGACGAAGAGGTTCCCTTTCGGTGAAAATTACCCTGCAGGGTATACAGGGCCATTCTGCTTACCCAGAACGCTATATCAATCCCGTTGAAGCAATGGCCCATCTAGGTCACCGGTTGACTTCCTATGTGCTGGATGAAGGAACCGAAGACTTCCAACCATCGAATGTAGCATTGACATCAATTGACACAGGTAACCAGACTTCCAACATGGTCCCATCCAATTGTACCGGGCTTTTGAACATCCGATTTTGTGACAAGCATACCGCCAAAAGCCTTCTGAAATGGATTGAAACAGAAACAGACGAGGTTGCGTCAGATCATAAATGCAAGCCAAAACTCGAAGTTCTGTCTTCAGCAGAAAGCTTTGTAACTCCAAAAGGAGATTTTACCGATCTGGTTGCCGGTTCCGTGTGCAAAACCTTGGGGATTCAACCTGAACTTACCACTTCTGGAGGCACCTCTGATGCCCGATTTATAACAAATCATTGTCCAGTTGTAGAAGTCGGGTTGGTGGGAAAAACCATCCATCAGGTAGATGAATGTGTAGAAGTTCAACATATCAAAGATCTGAAATCAATTTATGTACAATGCTTCAAGGATTTTTTCCGGTAAAACACATTTTCCCAATCTGGTAATACTTGTCAAGGAACCGAAACCAGGGTTGATTAAAACACGCTTGGCAAAAGATTATGGTAAGATCAAAGCAACATGGTGGTATCGGCACGAAAGTCGAAAAACCATAAATCGACTTGGAAGGGACTCCAGATGGGAGACTTTTTTAGCTGTTTCGCCTGACTATGAAGGGTTGAAGAGCAGGATCTGGCCCGAAAATATCTGGCGAATTCCCCAAGGTAGGGGCCATTTGGGTAAAAGGATGAAGCATGTATTTCAACAACTTTATCCAGGCCCTACCGTAATTATAGGTTCAGACATTCCAGGCATTGAGCCCTCACAAATCGCCAGAAGTTTTTATTTTCTTGGTAAATACGATGCCTATGTAGGACCGTCACCAGACGGCGGCTTTTGGCTGATTGGTCTAAAGGGTAAGAAAGTCCATTCAACCAGGATGTTTGACAATGTAAGATGGTCCTCCGAATTTGCCTTGGAAGACACCATCAGTTCCATGGGTAAAATAACATTAGGAATGGGCGAGGTAATGTCAGATGTTGATACCCTTTCTGATCTACGGGCTAATCCTCACTCCAAAGTGTGAGACTCAACAGAATGCCTTCTAGATAGCCTTTTCCATGGCTTTGGTGAGATAGATTTCACGTAATGTGCTGACGACCGGACCTGGCTTGCCGGACCCAATTGGCTTGCCGTCAATTTCTACGACTGGTGCTACAAACAAGGAGGCAGCGGTAATAAAGGCTTCTTCAGCTTCCAGGGCCTCGTCAACCGTGAAGGGACGTTGTACAACCCTGACGCCTTCGGCCGATGCAAACTCCAATAGGGATGCTCTTGTGATACCATGCAGGATATCATTTGAAAGGTTTCTGGTAACTATATCTCCAGTAGATTGAACGATATAGGCATTGTTGGAGGTTCCCTCGGTAATGTAACCATCTTCGACCAACCAGGCATCATCTGCCCCCGCCTTGGTTGCTTCCATTTTGGCCATCGAGGGGTACAACAATTGGACTGTTTTGATATCCCGTCTTTTCCAGCGTAGGTCAGGAACTGTTATAACCTTATAACCCAAGTTTATCTTTGGTGAATTCCGCAGTTTCTTGGCTTGGGTAAACAAAACTATTGTTGGGGTTGCATTTTTTGGGAAAACAAAATCTCTATCGGCAGCCCCTCTGGTTACCTGAAGGTAAATCATCCCCTCTTCCAGATTGTTTTGGGCAACCAATTGGCGATGAATTTCCAACAGTTCTTCATCCGAACAAGGCTTGGCCATACCAAGTTCATTCAGAGACCGTGCCAACCTTCTTAGGTGGCCGGGGAAGTCAATAAGCTTACCTTCAAGGACTGAAGTAACCTCATAGACTCCATCAGCGAATAAAAAGCCCCGATCAAATATGGAAACACTCGCTTCCTCTTCGGGCAAGTATTTTCCGTTCACATATACTATTCGATTCATATTAGTTTCCGTTCAATTTAGTCAAAAATACAATTAACCCCACAGGGAAGCGACTGGTGGAAAAATTACAGACCCTTCAACTGAAAGAGCATGGGGGCGGTCATCAGCCAGAAGTAAAGGCCCATCTAAATCCACTATTGAAGCATATTGTGCAACAAGCATCGCAGGTGCTATGGCAAGCGAAGAACCAACCATGCAACCAACCATAATATCAAAGCCCCTTTCTTGGCCTTCCCTGAGCAGGTGAAGTGCTTCAGTCAAGCCACCGGTTTTATCCAATTTAATGTTTATCATACTGTATTTCCCAGAACAATCGTCAAGAGATTGACGGTCATGGCAACTTTCATCAGCGCAAATGGGGATGGGTGACGTAAAAGACTCTAAAAATTGATCCTGATGGGCAGGAAAGGGTTGTTCGACCATGGATATGCCCAATTCAACCAGCTTGTCCAGTAAGACAGGAAAGTCGTCTTCATTACAGGATTCGTTGGCATCAACAACAATCTTGGTCTTTGGCGCTGCTTTTCTGATAGCTTCAATCCTGGCAATATCCTTATCGCCACCGAGTTTAACTTTGAGGAGTGGCCGATCTTTGTTGTCCCTTGCCTCCTTGTACATTTCATCAGGGCTGTTCAGGGAAATGGTGTAGGTTGAAATCAAGGGCTTCAATTGTTGTACTTCTGCCATTTGCCATGCAGCTTTACCGTTTTTCTTGGCTTCAAGATCCCACAAGGCACAATCAACAGCGTTCCTGGCGGCACCAGGTTCTAAAATTTCCTGCAACATATCCCGGTTTAAAGGTAGTGGAAGACACCTTATGACTTCAGTGACAGACGTAAGAGTTTCTCCATATCGCTGATATGGCACACACTCACCGCGTCCAACCACTCCTTGATCTTCAATTTCAACTGTGATGACGTCCGCAAAGGTTCTGCTTCCACGAGCTATTGTGAAGGGTTGTTTTAATCGAAAACAGTCCTTCGTAACGGTAATTTTCATGTTCAAGCTTTTACAGACTGATAAGTGAATCAATAATCTTACCAACGCCAAACCGAACGGGATCTGTTGTGGGCAATTCCATTCTCTGTTCAGTTTCATCTACGATTTGTCTGGCTTCCTTGTCTTCCATCTCTCTGGTGTTCAATGCAATTCCAATCACTTTGCAGTTGGGATTAACCGTCTTGGCCATTGTTAATGACAGGTCCCGCAATGCTTCCAGAGAGGGTAATTTATATCCCGGAAGCCCCCGCATGAATGCTCTTGTCGGTTCGTGACACAAAACAAGAGCATCGGGTTGACCGCCATGAATGATTGACAAGGTGACGCCAGAATAAGAGGCATGAAACAAAGAGCCCTGACCTTCAATAAAGTCCCAATGATCATCATCCTGGGCCGGCGATAAATATTCGATTGAACCGGCCATGAAATCAGCCACTACCGCATCAAGTGGAACCCCATCCCCCTCAATCAGAATACCCGTTTGACCGGTTGCACGGAAGGAGGATTTTTTGCCTCGTTCCTGCATCCCCTTGTGGAGGGCCAGGGACACATACATCTTGCCAACGGAAACATCTGTACCAACAGCAACGCATCTTTTACCGGATCTTTTCTGCCCGTTTGCAATTGGATAATCGACCGTTGGCTTGCGAACATCGAATAATTTTCTGCCCTTTTCCTGTGCTACTTGTACAAGGTCCGGTTGATCATTAAGAAGGACATGTAATCCCGAAGCCAGATCCATGCCTGCATTCAAGGCCTCCAAAAGATGCGGTTTCCAACGTTCAGAAATCACCCCACCCCTGTTAGCCACGCCAATAACCAAGGTTTTTGCACCCTTGGCTACTGCCTCAGCAATAGAAATATCTTCAATATGCAAATCTGCGTTACACCCATCCAGCCGGTATTGACCAACGGCAAACTCGGGTCGCCATTCATTAATACCAATAGCCACCTTGGCTGCCAATCTATCCGGGGCATCACCTAGGAATAACAAATAAGGTTTTTCTATCATAATAAATCCAAATAATAAGAAGCAAAATTCAAAATCAAGCAAAAAAACAGATTAGGAAAGATATGCACAATTAAATTCAAAAAGGTATAGCCAGATGAAATTATCTGTACCAAGTTTCACCAGAAACATATACAGTCAGATTTGAGAAAAGATTTTCATCCATTTGGGATGGGGTTTAGAATTCCACAAATTTGATGACGTACTTCCAGAGATATATTATGCTTCCTGTTATTTGGGTAATTTTCTGGCAAAAAAACTCCCTTGTGTATGTAAAGTACAAAACGGATTCAAAGAGGTAATTGACGAGTATCATGTGGCAATTTTTTGGCCGTAAAGAAATTTTATCCGAATTGAAGTTTTTACTTGAATTTGAAGAGAAACCAGAAGATCGCAGTTTTTCAGCTCTACTAATTTTAGGTAGACGGGGTGTTGGAAAAACGGAACTTCTGAGTCAGATAGAACAGAGGGTACCGTCAAATTTACCTTATGTCTATGTTGAATTACCAGATCCGGATAAAATACCAGATTCAGGAGATGTGGCTATTGATTTGTTAATAAAGGAGGCAAGTAGATCAGGATTGGACATTGCAAACCTCTTGCCCGAACGAGGTCCCTACGACAGTACTACGATCTGGTTTGGAGAGATACTCGCCACATTGTTACGTACGGGTGCTATCGTCGTTCTTGATGAGTTTCATCACTCTGGAAATCCCAAACTCGGATTTGTAAGTCAAATCAAGCTTAAAATTGATATTGCCCGGGGTGGAAGGGGAGATTGGGGAAGACTGTATCCAGGCAAAGTTGTCATGATGGGTTCACATCAGCAGAATGTACGACAATTATTTAAAAGTACCGAACCCTTGTTTCAACGCCAAGACGTCACCTTAAGATTGCGTCAGTGGACATTACCAACAATCATGGAAATGGCCAACCAGCAGGGAATTTTGATTGATCCAAAGAAATTTCTGATTTTGTGAGCGGCCTATGGAGGCATGCCACACCATTGGCATCGATATTGTACAAGCAAAAAATATTCCCATCTGCATGAAATGAGCGATATTAAAGAATGGCGAAGTGCTTTTCTGACTGCCGAGAAGATAACTTTGGAAAGTAATTCAGAAGAGCGTTTTGATACCAAAGCCTATATGGAGCTTCCAGACATCCAGCGGGGTATTCTTCTTCATATTGGTCGGAACAAGCCCCAGGGAGATCAACTTCGTGGGTTCTCTTCTAATTTACGAGACAAAGCGACCCTGGATCGTGCCCTTGATCAGTTGTTGGACCTTGATCTTATTGATATCAAGGCCCCGTTTTATGCTGACGGACCTGAACGTTGGTGCATCAGTGACAACAATGCTTTATTTCAAATTATGGTTTTTCGTGAAATTATCAAACTTAAAGGAGCAACCAAACGAGATGAGAATCCAACACCACCAGATATGGACACATTGGTGAGGCGGATGGAAACACTTGAAGGCGGTGTCATGGAGCGGATGGCTGAGACTTGGCTCAAAACGCAGGACAATGTTATTTGGTGTAATTCCAATATCTGGCGTTCAGTTACCAAAGAAAATGAGAAAGGTGAACGTGTTACACTTAATCTGGAAATAGATGTCATGGCTTCGAACAAGGGTCAAAACCTTCCTATGGTTTGGTTGGGGAGTGCCAAGCGAGACCCGGAGCGTCATAGGCCTCAACAGGTTATCAAGGATCAGGATTTGTTTTTACAGGAGTTGGGTGATGGAGAAGCAGGCATTCGTTTGAGGGAAAAGTCGGTGCGTAGGAGATTTCTGTTTTCGCCATTTTTTACCCCTGAGCATAGGGTTCAATATGAAAGTGATGGGTTTAAAACGATAGATATTCATGACATGGCAAGAAGTTTTGACATTAAACCTGCTCCAGTTGTAAGGCACGAGTATGTGGCACCAGAACCTTTCTGAAGTTTTTACACACCAAACAGAGTTTTCTTCACTACCGATGGGGGTTTAAGCCCATATCAGTTTTAACGCTTCTGCCTACTATTCGCCACAACCCAGGTTTTTGAGGTCTTTCTTACACTATTTTGGCTCACTTTTCATGAGCCCTTCGGAATAATTTCTACCTGGTCATATCAACCCTATCTATCTCATTCTACAATGCAACGATGCCAAAGCCCGTTCCTGATTCTCAGTTGGAACTGTAAAAGTCATAAAGGGCTTGCCCTCGACCTTCAGTATCGGATGCTCATTCCGTACCATTATTCCCAGCATATCCAAAAAGAACCGAAAACCGAGACCATTTGTAACATTTGTCCATAAAAGTTCAGGAGTATGCCATTCACTAGCTTTTTACTGATGCAATTGTTTTTATCTCACAACCAATCCCTTAAAATAGCAATGAGTCCATAACTCGCTGGAGGTATTGGATATTTCATTAAATCGGATGACTTAACCCACTTCAACTCGTTATCTTCCAAGGGAAAAGGAATGCCCTCCCATTTTCGACAAACATATAAAAGGAGGATTTTGTGCTTATTTTCATATATAAAACTGGTAAAGGTTAAGGGTGCCAAACAATTGGACCAGATATCAATTCCCAACTCTTCCTTCAACTCCCTGGCGGCTGCATATTCAGGTGTTTCGTTGGGTTCGACTTTTCCACCCGGCAGTTCCCAGAAACCCCCAAATGGCTTGTCAAGTGGTCGCTTGGAAATTAAAATTCGATCATCTGGGTCAACCAGGGCAACAACCGAAACGAGACCAATCGTCATGATCGGTAATCGGCATTAATGGTAACATACCCATGGGAGAAATCACAAGTCCAAAAACACGCGCTGTTTTTGCCCACCCCCAAGTCAACGGCAATAACAATTTCTTGTTTTTTCATATACTCCTGCCCAAATACTTCCTGATAACCGCCTGATACCTTCCCTTTTTCCGCAACGAGTATATCACCAAATCGAATAGACAAAAGGTCTCGATCAGCTTTGGCGCCAGATTTGCCAACGGCCATGACAACCCTTCCCCAATTAGGATCCTCACCTGATATGGCTGTTTTGACAAGGGGGGAGTTGGCAATAGAACGAGCCACTTTCCGGGCATCTTTATAGGTAGCTGCCCCACTCACCTGGATTTCAATAAATTTGGTAGCTCCCTCCCCATCTCTGGCAATTTGTTGTGCGAGTGACATCATCACCAATTCCAACCCCTTTTTAAATTCCAGGGCATCCTGTGAGTTCTCACTTACGATTTCAATATTCTCGGCCAAACCCGAAGCTACAACCATGAGTGTATCTGAGGTAGATGTATCACCATCAACAGTAACCGAATTAAAGGTTTTTTCGGTTAATTTTGACACCATGCCTTGGAGGACAGACTGTTTAATCCTGACATCTGTAAAGATATAGGCAAGCATCGTAGCCATGTCTGGAGCAATCATACCGGAACCCTTGGCAATACCTGAAATGTTAACAGGAGATCCAGAACAGTTTACATTGGAACCTGCACCTTTGGGGAAAGTATCAGTAGTCATGATTGCCCGAGCGGAATCCTCAAGCGATTGTTCCGAAAGGTTGTCTTTCAGTTCTCCGAGAACCTGGTTGATTTTATCATAGGCGAGTGGTTCTCCGATAACCCCTGTGGAGGCGGTAAAAACATGATTTAAAGCAAGCCCTAAATGGTGTGCAGCACACCGTGATATTTCTTGTACTGCAAGGTCTCCTTGTTGGCCTGTAAATGCATTGGCATTTCCAGAATTAACCAGAATGACAATTTCTTCTGGAGGATCTGATAATTCAGCTATCCTATTAAGTTTCGTTTCACAGTCAATAACAGCAGCAGAACGAGTTGATGATTGCGTAAATACGCCGGCGACGGCTGATACGGGTTTTACATGTGCCAACATCACATCAGTGCGCGAATATTTTATACCTGCTGTAGCCGATGCGAACTGAACGCCTTTGATCAACGGAAGTTTTGGAAAGCCTTCTGGAGGTGCCAATGGAGAAACAGCTGAGGTCTTGGCACCTGTTTTACCCTTTGCTTGGGTTAAACCTATGTGGTTATTTTTCTCGTGTGTCGTTCCCATGTTCAGTTCTCATCGGCATAAAATAAAATCTAGTCAAATTCTCAGTTTTGTCGTATTAATCTGTTATAGTAAAGTTTGGCTACCAAAACAGTAAAGGTTATTCTGAACAAGTGGTGAATTGCCACAGTTACCGGGCTTACCCCAAGACTTAGAGCTATCAGGCCCATTTCGGTAACTCCACCAATGGCAAAACAGATAAACAGATCTTCGGTTGGTAGGGTCAGGTATTTTGCCAGGGACCAGGCAAAGGCCCAACCAATCCCAAGGGAAAAGGAGACAAAGACGAATCCCAATCCGAAGGTTTTCATTAGAGTCTTAAGTGTTATACCAGAGAAGGTTATCCCTAGGCCAACTCCAATCACCAATTGTGAAAGAGCAAGCAACCAACCAGGTGATGATATATCCAGGATACCAAAAGCGTGAATGAGTGAACTTACCACCAGTGGACCCAAAACATGATAAGCAGGAAACCTGAGAACTTTTCCTATGAAAATCCCTAATCCGGCGATACAAATTATCAGGAAAACATCTTCTGCAACCCAAGCCACTTCAGACATTGCTTGTCCTGCCGAACTGCCAACCGTTTCACCTGACCACAGGAAAAAGGAGAAAGGAACGATAAGAACAACCATGATTATTCTGGAGAAGTGTTGAACTGACAAAATTCTAATATCACCGCCAGCTTGTGCTCCCATCTCGACCGACTCAATCAATCCACCAGGCATGGCCGCAAATGTCGCCGTAGGAACATCATATTTTCCTACATGCCGAAAAAAATGATACCCTAGAAACTGTATAAGAAGTACAAAAAACAGCACCCCCATGATAGATAACCATAATTTGGGTAAAATATCCAACAAGGTTTCATCAAAGCCCGCACCAATCATGGTACCAATAACAGCCATAAAACCCCACCTTGCGTTTCTTGAAAAGGGTATTTTCCTGTTTTGATAATGGGTAATCAGGATGGCATAACTTGCTGTTGATGCCAGACTGCCAACCAGATAGGGCATGGGGGTATGCAAAAGACTTGCAGCATATCCGCAGACCCCGCCCATTACCAGAAGGCAAAGGATTTCAGCGAAGTTGAAATAACGGGACAAGTTGATTCCAATCAAGGGAATTAAACTCAGAGAATTTTACAGGCACCATCAAAAGGAAGTCGGGGTGACCTTTGAGGTAATTTTTGTCCACTACCATAACCAAGATTGATTAAAAAATTTGATTTCCAGCAGGTACCTGCAAAAAACAATTCATCCACCTGGGCATTCCTGAAACCCGACATGGGCCCACAATCCAAGCCACAAGTTCTCGCCGCAACAATAAATACCCCCGCTTGAAGGCTGGCGTTGCGGTAAACAAATGGCTGAAATACCTTTTCAGGCATATTCGAAAAAACAGGGTCTTCAGCCATTTGAGGTGCCAGCACCCCTAAACTCTTGGGGAAATCCATGTCAATGGCCATGACAGCCGTGACCGGGGCTGATTTGGTTTTTTCAACATTACCAGGTGATAATGTCGTCAGCAGTTTTTCCTTGGCCTCTGGCGATTGCACGAACGCTATGCGCATTGGACAGGTATTCCATGCAGTAGGAGCCATTCTTGCCAAAGAATAAACCTTTTTTAGGGTCTCCTCGCTAACTGGCTTATTAAGGAAGAACTTATGTGATCTGGCCTCAAGAAATAAGGTATTAAGGGTATCAGTATCCACCTACTCACCTATAAATGTAAAGAATCAGTTAACCCTTGAAATATACTAAAAGGGCATGGGATGAGATTTTTGGACACGGTCAATGTCCTCCAAACAGTCTTCAGACAGAGAAATCTTAGTGGATGTAAGAAGATAAGTCAGTTGGTCATAGGTTGTTGCCCCAAATATTGCCGATGCCATAAAGAAGCGATAACGACACCAAGCCAACGCCAGCAGAGGAAGGTCGACCCCGTATTTTTGTGCAACCTCATTATACGCTTCTATCGCAGGCCAGACACGAGGTGTAGCCCTTCCTCCCATCTGGGCAACAATAGACATTCTAGAGCCGGCAGGTACTGTTTTACCACCTTGATATTTTCCTGTTAACAGCCCGGCAGCCAAGGGTGAGTAGGAAAGCAATCCGACCTTTTCGTTGTGGGATAATTCACCAAGATCCAAATCGAAAAGGCGACATAAGAGGCTGTATTCGTTCTGAAGGATTTGCATTCTTGGCAAGTTTTTTTCATCCGCAACTCTTAGCCATTGGGAAGTCCCCCAGGCACTTTCATTGGAAAGTCCAATATATCTGATTTTTCCTTCCTTGATTAAGCCGTCAAGGCAAGACAATACATCTTCCATATTGTCGAGGGTTTCATCGCGGTTCTGGGACGTTGGGTTATAGGTCCAGTTCTGACGGAACATATACGATCCACGGTTGGGCCAGTGTAATTGATAAAGATCAATGTAATCCGTCTGAAGCAACCGCAACGATGCGTCTACAGCTTCTGGTATGGTTTTGCTGGATATGGGAGCACCATTCCGGATGAGTCTCATTCCATCGCCGGCAACCTTGGTCGCAATAAGAACCTTATCTCTTTGACCAGATTTCTTGAGCCATTTACCGATAATCCGTTCAGAATCCCCTTGTGTTTCCTTACTGATGGGATTGACGGGGTACATTTCAGCGGTGTCGAAAATGTTGATGCCCTGATCAACCGCAAGGTCCATTTGGCGGAAGGCATCATCCTCAGGTGTTTGTGTTCCATAAGTCATCGTCCCCAGACACAATTCGCTGATGAATTCGTCGGTTTGCCCCATTCGATTAAATTTCATAACAAGTCCTGATCTTTCGATTTGATTAATTTTGTCAATAATAGTTTTTTATATAAAGCAATTTGGAAGTATGTTTCAAAGTATTACAATGTAATCAGATAGAGCGCTCTCGGTTAATATATTACTTTGAAATGCTCAGAGGAGATTAGTCAAGGAGCTATAAATTAACTAATTGACAAATCTACAATACTTCCAAGTCGATTGTTGATTTGCCACACTATTTTTACCGCAATGATAAGTGGTTAAATTTTTTCATTGAGAAGTATCTTTAATTTAATGTGTATAGGATAGATATAGTATTGATACTTATTAGAAAATTGTCAAAACACATTTCTTCAGGTAAATTCCAGATGTGTTTGAGGCAGTAAATTTAAGGAAAATAAGATGCCGCTTGCGGTTGAATCGGGTGTGTTTGTAGTAAAAAACAGGAGGAAGAATCCTTTAAAAATTATCCCATATGTTGGTTGTAAGTCAGGGTTTACTGATATTTTCGATAAAATAATTCCTACGAATATTGATGAGAAAATTTACGATATATTTGGTGGTGGCGGTTCATTTTCATTTTATGCTTGCCAGAGGTTTGGATCTTATCGTGTGAACTATAACGATAATAACCCAGTATTAGTTAATTTGATTAATGAGTTACAATCCCACCCGACTGAATTATGGGAAGTGTATGAAGACCATTACCAAAAATCGTCTGTTGAACACTACTACGAGGTAAGGGAAATTCCCTTGGTAGATGGAGTAGAATCTGCTGGGAACTTTCTGTATTTGGCCAAAAATGCTTTTTCAGGAAAAATCAGGTTTAATTCTCAGAACAAGTTCAACTCACCAATTAGAAAGGGTAGCTCATGTCCTAAACTAGATCTCCAAGCACTACAAAATCTAAGTGAAATTATTCGAGATATGGCGATTACAAATTTTGACTACCGAGAGTTCAAAGAGGTCAAAAATTCGCTGCTTTACCTGGATCCGCCATACTTCAATAACACAAAGGGTCATTATAACGGAGTTCTCAAACTAAAGAACTTTAAATCGTTTCTAAGACGGGTAGAAGTATACAATAATGTTGTTTTATCAGAACAAAATGATCCAGCTCTTTTCGGATTAACAAAGAACTATAAAGTATTTCCAATAACTTTAAATCGATCCTTACAATACATCACACAAACGGGTAGCAATGAAATAATTGCTTGCAACTACTAAAGCGAAAGCAATGACAAATAAAAATGCATTTATCGGATCGTATTACGAGAAAATTTTCGCCAATGAGGTACAAAAAGATCCTCAAACAATTCACAGCCAAGTTACCCGCAAGAGGATTGCGAATTAAACTTGTCAAATCTGAAGGTCAGCATGGTGAAAAATCGGATGTATTTATTCGCACAACTGGGGGCCACAATTTTGGGGTGAATGTCAAATCATACAAAGGGGTAGGATTTAATCAGGTTACTCGAATGAAAATTGACCGTTTTGCTGAACAATTCAAAATTTCTAGCGATATTCGAGACACTCTTATCAGGCTTACTATTACAAAGGCCAAAAACAGTCGTCAAAATTGGATATCGAATAATTTTATCGAAATGGTTGTAAATGAAATCAAACCAAAGGCGTTTGAAATTATCAGGTTCAGCCTTTTGGGAAAAGATGCACCACAATTATTTGTATTGCTAAAATCGGATGATCAGATAATTCGGATTTATAAGATGGAGGATGTTTTGGAATATTTGAACAGGTCCATTGATGTAAAAGTAACTTCTAGGGGTGTAATTATGCTGAACGAATGTTTTTCGCTCCAAAAAAAGGGTGGGAATGGAAGAAATGTAAAATACCTTAAGGATGATATACGCCACGGAGGAAACGATATCCAAGTGAAAGTCAAAACAGGTCTGTTAGCTTCAAAGGTTTCACCGATAATTAATTTGCAATACTAATGATCACGATGTTGGAAAACCTCGTTGATGAAAAGATTTTGGCTTGGTTAGGTTGGATAGTTGCAATTCTAGCGACTTTTGTGGCCTTTCGGGGTATTTTTCATTTCAGCATTAATGAATTTCTTGTTAAAGCAAACAATTAATGGGTAGGAAAAACCATGTTTGAGTAAAACTAATCAATACCAAGAGCGTTAAACTCCTCTTCTATAAATTTTATGTCCGAAGGATTGTTAAGTTCCCAAAACACTCTGCCTTTCGCATTAACCTCCACACAATTAATCGCAATACCACCACCAAGAAATCGTAGTTGCTCCAAGCCCTCAAGATCTTCCAGTATACTGGGTTTGGTACGAGAATACCACTCCAACGCCTCTTTTCGATAGGCATAAATGCCAACATGGTGAAAGATAGGTGTCAGGTCATTCGGACCAAACTTCTGGTTACACCAGGGAATAACTTCCTTGGAGAAATAAAGTGCCTTGTTTCCCTGACCAATAACAACAGTGGTTCCTCCAACCCGACCATTTTTTCGATCAGCCTTAAGTCTTGATAATATTGTTCCGTCACACCGTAATACGGGAGTAGCAACCTGTGCTTCGGAGTTGTCCTTCAAGGTCCTAACCAGGCTTTCTACAAATTCTGGTGGGCTAAGCGGCGCATCTCCCTGGACATTCACAACTATATCGTAGAAGTTTTCAAATTTTTGAAGGGCTTCAGCGCATCTTTCAGTACCATTCAAACACTCAGAGGAAGTAAGAATGCTTTCGCCACCAAACGAGAGAACTTCATCCACAATTCTGTGATCATCCGTTGCGACAACAACTTTTTCAACCCCCTTAACTTTCGATGCAGCCTCCCAAGTTCGGTGAACAAGGGTCTTTTCAAGACCGTTAGCACCCTTTAAGGTCGCAAGGGGTTTTCCCGGATACCGGGTTGAGGCATATCTAACAGGAATAACAATCGCTACTTGCATTGGAGAGGTATTCCACTCGCTAAGGCAAGGAAGGGGGGGTTCCAATAATTATTCTTGCCATAATGAAAGGGTTTTTTCGAGGGCAGTTCTATCATTGTTCCCCCACTCGCAAGAAGCAAGGCATGTCCAGCAGCCGTATCCCATTCCTTCGTTGGGCCAAAACGGGGATAAATATCACCCTTACCTACCGCAAGAAGAGCAAATTTCAGTGAGGAAGAAATTCCTTTAGACTGATACGGTTGATAGTTTTTAAGTACTTCCTCCTCTCTCACCGAGGGCAAGACTTTCGATAGGAGAACTTTGTACATCGCGGTACCTTGCTTGTGACAAGAGGGCAATCTGACAAGCTTATAATTGTCGGTCTTTTCGAAGCACCTACCGACATAAACACCTTCCCCGGGAATGTTGAAGTACAACTGATTTAGGGCGGGAGCAGAAAGAATACCCAATACAGGCACCGAATTTTCAATCAGGGCTATATTTACGGTAAACTCATCATCTCCTCGCAAGAAAACCTTGGTACCATCAAGAGGGTCAATAATAAAAAACTTTTCATGCTTTAAACCATGACTTTCCGGTATTTCCTCACTTACGATGGGAATATCAGGGCAAATGTTTTTTAATCCGGTTATGATGATATCGTTGGCTTCATAATCAGCAGTGGATACCGGGCTTTTATCCCCTTTATAATTTACCTTAATGGATTGATCGGCGCGCAACTCGTTAATTCTTTTGCTTGCAGCCACAGTAAGAGAAACAAGACCATCAATTTGTTTATTCGTAATCATGAGGCAGCCCAATCTAAAGGCAACTTAGGTAATGCTTTAAACGTTCCAACCACTTTTAACTCACCTCAATAAACCACTCTAAGGGTCAAGTTTATTCTACCCGACTGCTTTAACAAATTAGAAGAACCAAACTTAATTCGATCAACCCCATGGTAGCACAATCTGGCTGAATCGCCCATTATCAAAACATCACCGGAATGCAACCAAAAGGATTCAGTTTTTCCGCCACGGAAAGTGTTCCCAATCCGAAACAAGGCGTCATCACCCAGTGATATTGATAAAACAGGCCAGGAGAAATCCCTCTCGTCCTTGTCCTGGTGCAGACCCATTTTGGCTTTTGAGTCATAAAAATTAATCAGGCAGGTATCTGGCTTTCGAACTTTTGAAACCAAAGAATTCCAAATATCCAGAACCGGGGCCGGAATTTTAGGCCAAGGTTTTCCCGAGATTTGGGAGGTTGCATAACGATACCCTTTGCGATCGCTAAACCACCCACATGCACCGGCTGAAGTCATCTGAACGGAAAGTTTCTTCCCAGTAGGGGTGCTCAGGGACACCATTGGCGCTTCCCTGACAACCGCCCGGATTTGATTCACAAGGCCCAACTGTTTTTCCCATGGCAAATACTTTTTATACAGGAGAAAACCGCGAATATTTTCAGGTGTTGTTCTCATAGTCAAAAGATAAACTGTTGTTACAGTTAATTTCTACAAAATTTGGTCTGTTACCAAATAACGATTTGGATGGTGTGAGTTCAATTGACAAAAAACTGAGATGCTATTGGCTGAAAAGCCGCCCCAATTGCTCCCGCCTTCAAGCCTATGGTGCCCTCCTCAACTCTGGGGGGGACGATACCTCTCGTATCAACTTTTTTGATCCACTTGTTTACTGATTCAACCAATGCCTTTCGAATGTAAGATGAAAAGTTACCATCAATAATTATGTCTGGCACATCAACAACAGAAGATACCGAAACAGCAGCTAAAGCTATCCCTTGGGCGGTATTATTGATCCATTCCAAAACGATTTCCTGATATTGTGTCCACTCTAGATCGTTGTTCTTTAGGGAAATTGGATGGCCAAGATGCTTCTGAAGCATATTTTCTAAAACAAAGATAGAAGATTTGTGAATTAATTGGGAAGATTCACTACCAAGTGGGGCAATCGGAATGGTCCCAAAAGCACCGGCATTATTGTTTTGTCCAAATACGAGTTTTCCATCCAACACCAATCCCCCGCCGATGAAAGTTCCAACAAAAAAATACCCAAATGTCTTCTTGGCCCGACCCTTGCCGAACAACAGTTCACCATTACAAGCCATGGTACCGTCATTGGCAATAACAAGCGGAAGTGTAGTAAAAGCAGAAAACTCCCTGGCAAAGTCAATTTTTTGCCAAACCATCATTTCCTCGCTTGGTGCACCAACGATATCTAACCATTTCCAAAGTTCAAAAGGAACTGCTAATCCGATACCTACGACTCTGTCCATCGAAAAAGCTGCAACTTCCTGGGGAATTTCTTCAATTCCTTTTTGAACAAATGAGAGGATGATTTGTGGCGTAGGATATTTGTAGGTTATGTCGCGGGTTGCTCGAATGTGCCCCAAAAAATCAGCCAGAATCAATTCAGTCTGACGTCGACCTATCCTGAGGCCAAAAGCGAAAGCACCATTGGGATTCAAGCTTATGGGAAAGTGAGGTTTACCAATTTTCCCCTTAACCGGTTGGCCTTTCCTTATAAGACCAGCAACTTCCAGGTTCCGTGTAATAACAGATGCAGTTTGGGCTGAAAAAGAGGTTTTACGTGCGATTTTGGAACTTGATAAGGTCTCTGCCTGCCAGATAAGAGATAGAATCAGACGTTCGTTATGGTCGCGTATATTTGAGGGATCCATTCCCTGATATAAGGCTTGCATGATAGAGCTATACTAAATCGTTCAGAATTAATTAAAATAAGTTAGTAAACAAAGTTGACAAATTAATTTCAGAAGATTATACGGATTGCAACTTTAAATTTTAAAGTTAACAGGGTTACCCTTGTATTCATCAAATATTAAATGGAGGAATAATGAAAAAACTGCTTACTGCAACGGCTATTTCTGTTGCACTAATCGGAGGAGCAGGTTCCGTTTCAGCCATGGATGTTTCAGCTTGTCTGATCACCAAAACCGAAACGAACCCGTTTTTTGTAAAAATGAGAGAGGGTGCTTCAGCCAAGGCTGATGAAATGGGCATCACACTCAGAAGCTACGCCGGCAAGATTGACGGCGATCATGAATCTCAGGTAGCTGCCATTGAAACCTGTATTGCAGATGGTGCAAAAGGAATCCTGATAACAGCTTCTGACACCGCCTCAATCGTTTCATCTGTAACCCAGGCCAGAGAAGCCGGACTTTTGGTAATTGCTCTTGATACACCACTTGATCCTATTGATGCCGCCGATGCTACGTTCGCTACCGATAATTTCCTGGCTGGGGAATTGATTGGCAAGTGGGCCGCTGCAACTTTGGGTGATGAGGCAGCCAATGCCAAGATCGGGATGCTTGATCTTGCGGTCAGCCAGCCTACCGTGGGTGTTCTTCGTGACCAGGGCTTTATGCAAGGCTTTGGTATTGACTTAGCTGACCCCAACAAATGGGGAGACGAATCAGATCCAAGAATTGTTGGGCATGATGTCACTGCCGGTAACGAAGAAGGTGGTCGTAAGGCTATGGAAAATCTTCTGGCCATTGATCCGATGATTAATGTGGTTTACACTATTAATGAACCAGCTGCAGCCGGAGCTTATGAGGCCCTGAAAGCCATCGGTCGTGAAAATGACGTACTGATCGTATCAGTTGATGGTGGATGCCCAGGTGTGCAGAACGTCAAGGATGGTGTTATCGGTGCCACCTCACAGCAGTACCCATTGTTGATGGCTTCCCTCGGGATTGAAGCTATTGCCGCTTGGGCCGCAGATGGAACTAAGCCAGAAAACACACCAGGCAAGAATTTCTATGATACAGGTGTTTCACTTGTCACCGATCAGCCTGCCGAAGGTGTGGATAGTATTGATACGACCGAAGGTACCAACCTGTGTTGGGGTTAATCTAGGCAGACTCTTGATCTAAAATCCAAAATCTGAGGGGTTTTTACTTCCCTCAGATTTACATCTGTTTATAATCCAGACAAATTTTTTCACATAAATGGATAATACCGGTATGGTAGAAAATGAAACTGATGATACACTGACCGAGGTTGAATCAAACCACAACCATCTGCTCAGAAAATTTCACCATCTACTACACCAGACTCCGTCGTTGGTACCTCTTATTGTCCTTACAGTTTCCATAATGGTTTTCGGACTTTTGCTGGGTCCCAAATTCTTTTCGCCTTTTGCCCTTACCTTAATCCTTCAGCAGGTTCAGATTGTCGGTATTGTCGGTGCAGCTCAAACATTGGTCATTTTAACCGCTGGTATTGATTTAAGTGTAGGTGCAATAATGGTTTTTAGCTCCGTCGTCATGGGACAATTTACATTTCGATACGGACTTCCACCGACGGTTGCGGTTGCTTGTGGTCTACTGTGCGGGTCCTTGATCGGATACATAAATGGCTGGCTTGTAGCCATTATGAAACTCCCTCCTTTCATTGTTACCTTAGGAATGTGGCAAATCGCTCTGGCTTCAAATTTTCTGTATTCCGCTAATGAAACAATAAGAAGTCAGGAAATAGCTGCCGAGGCACCACTTCTTCAATTTTTTGGTACCAAGTTCAATATAGGTGGTGCAGTCTTTACCGTAGGTGTGCTCTTTCTGGTTTTTCTGGTGCTTTTTCTGGCCTATGTTTTGCGCCATACAGCGTGGGGTAGGCATGTTTATGCAGTTGGTGATGATCGAGAAGCCGCTGGTCTTTCTGGGGTCAATGTAAATTTTACCCTGATTTCCGTTTACACTTTAGCGGGCTTAATATGTGCTTTTGCGGGTTGGGCGCTCATTGGAAGAATAGGATCCGTTTCGCCAACCTCCGGCCAGTTGGCTAACATTGAAAGTATAACTGCTGTCGTTATCGGTGGCATATCCCTTTTTGGGGGGCGGGGATCAATTCTTGGCATGTTTTTTGGAGCATTAATCGTAGGTGTCTTTTCGCTTGGATTGAGACTTATGGGGGCAGATGCCCAGTGGACCTATTTGATGATTGGCATGTTGATTATCTTTGCGGTGGCATTGGATCAATGGATTCGCAAGGTGGCTTCCTGATGGAACCAATCCTTTCAGCACGAGGCCTGGTTAAGAGGTTTGGGCGTGTTACAGCTCTTGATCATTGTGATTTTGATCTCTTCCCAGGTGAAATCCTCGGTGTCATAGGGGATAATGGTGCTGGTAAGTCAACTCTGATTAAATCCCTTTCAGGTGCCGAAATTCCAGATGAAGGGACTGTCACACTGGAAGGCGAAACGGTCAATTTTATTTCCCCAATTGATGCACGAAAAGCTGGTATTGAAACAGTTTACCAGACTTTGGCCATGTCGCCAGCACTGGCCATTGCCGACAATATGTTCATGGGACGAGAAATTCGCAAGAAGGGATTCATGGGCTCAATATTTCGTAAGCTGGATCATTCCAAAATGCAGAAAATTGCCCACGAGAAGCTCACCGATTTGGGTATTATGACGATCCAGAATATAAATCAGGCAGTTGAAACCCTTTCAGGTGGACAAAGGCAAGGGGTGGCAGTGGCAAGGGCCGCAGCCTTTGGTTCAAAAGTCATCATAATGGATGAGCCTACCGCAGCACTTGGTGTGAAGGAGAGCAGGCGTGTTCTGGATTTGATACATGACGTAAAATCCCGAGGCATTCCGATTATATTGATTTCACACAACATGCCCCATGTTTTCGAGGTTTCGGACAGAATTCATATTCATCGCTTGGGTCGAAGATTGTGTGTTATTCAACCTTCAGACTTTTCGATGTCTGATGCTGTGGCGTTTATGACAGGTGCAAAGGAGCCGCCACCCGAATTTGGAGCCACCTAGAGGAACTGCACCGGCAAGACAAATTTTTTGCTTTAGCAATCACAAGTATATTATCCTTCCGAACGAAGAGTCGGATTCAGGCGATTACGCAAGTAATTTCCTGCAATACTGATGGAAAAGGCCATAAAAAAGATTATTGCACCGGGTACCGGGGTCAATCACCAAGAGGTCGAAAGTCGGTCTTGGCCCTCGCTCATTATTTGTCCTAGACTTGTAAGTAGCGTTTGAACGCCAAGACCCAGGAAACTCAAGGCAGTTTCCAACAGGATGGTCAACGATAAGTTTACGGTAAATTCTACTAGGGTAACATTGAAGATACTGGGCAAAAATGTGTCGAGTATATATGCGTAAACTGGAGACGCCTAAGGCTCTAACAGATGATACATAATCTTTTTCTTTGTCCGCAAGGACAGCCCCTTCGCATTAGTCTTGCATAAATTACCCAACCTGCCAAACCTATGAGAAATAAAAACAGTACAAAACCCAATGGACCCAATGGAGTTACCAAACGGTAAATAAAGTTGGGGTCAGCGAAACAAGTTTCTATCTCAACTGTGTGCGATCCCTTTGCTTCAATGCGGGCAATTCCTTGGACCATGGTTGACACCGGATATATTCATACCGCAATCAACCCTAAGATGTTCAACATGCATCTCATTTTTCCTCCTCCTTAATTCTAATTTGATTACTCTTGGACATACCTGAAAGAATAACTTTTGCCATTTAAAAGGGAAGGGATTTGTACACGAGAGGATTGTACCAGGTCGATATCAAGGGTGTAATTTGATTGACAGGGTATATCTCCGCCCAAATCGGCAATTATTTCACCCCAAGGGCTAACGATCATAGAATGTCCGTAGGTTGTACGGCCATCATCATGGTTACCAACTTGTGCCGCGGCGATAACCCACGCTCCGTTTTCTATGGCACGAGCTCGCAATAGTACCTCCCAATGAGCCTTGCCGGTTGGAACAGTAAAGGCCGATGGAATAAACAAAACAGTAGCACCTTTTTGACTGTAATCACGGTATAGACTCGGAAATCTCAAATCATAGCAAATAGTTAAACCCCAGGGTCCCCATGGTGTTTCTACCAGAGTAGCAGTATCACCAGCCTCGTAACGTTGGGATTCTCCTATGACCTTTTTACCTTGCAAAAAAACATCAAACAAATGAATTTTATTATAGGTGGCCAAGATTTTACCTTCTTTGGTAATCAGGACAGAACAATTATAGAACTTTTCATCACCTCTCACTGGCGTGGATCCAACATGGATCCATTTACCAGTTTCCCGAGCCAAATTTTTGCAACAATTGATAAAGGGGTCTCTCTCGACTTCTGTTACTGACTTGAGTGCTTCTGTGTAATTCTTGTTCATCATACCTGCCGCTTCAGGTAGAGCGATCAGGTCTGAGCCACCCGCTTGCCGAACTATCTGTTGTACTGCATCTATATTTCCATCATGATTGTCGGTGGAGTTCATTTGTACCAACGTGACCTTCAAATTCATTGATTTCATTTCCAAGACAGGTATGAGGTTTGCGAAAGAAACAGCATAAGTGAGGATACCAAAATCCTCAACGAAAGCAAGGAGAAGGTAGGTATCTAGATGACACATGGGATATTCTATCGTGTGCAACTTTCCTGAGCATTCAAATTTATGACAAGAAATTCCATAATTATTGCATAGCCAAATTTTGTAGAAACCAAATGACTGTCGATACATATGGGTGATTGTTTGACCTTTATACGATTCCTATTAAAGCGCGACAATCCCTAGGAAAAATGAGAAATCAAGTCCCAAAAAAAACAAAAAACACTTAACGCTTACCAGAGTAAGTCATAAATTGTTGTATTTTTGTTACGTCGCGGTCGTTCCAAATAGATATGATTGGCGCGTTTTCGCATTTTTCTTATCTTCTCTGCTACGCACAGGGAAAATATTCCCAGCGTAGGCCTTTCGTTAATTCATGATTCGGCTAGACGATCTGAAAGTTAGAATTGGAGGAGAATAGCACGATGGTAGAACATTATACATTGCGAGGAAAAGATCACTCACATCACGGTGGTACTGGACAGCGAAATTTCGTCGTTTCGGATCAAAACCAGAACACAAGAATCAACAATTTTACCCATTTTGAAGATACGATTGACCTGACGGACCATGACTTGACCTGGGATGACATCAAGGACAATATATACTCGTTAAACAGATGGAACTTCGTGAAGGCGGTTGTTGTTATTGATCTGAGGGAATATGGTCTCGGCACGATTACGATCGAATTCAATTCCATAATGGGTACTATGAACTCATATGAGCTTCCATTTTACGTTAAGGACATGTTCCTCTTTGGCCCGGGAACGCGTGGTGATGACACGCTCACAGGCACGTCAGAAGCCGATACTTTACAGGGTCATTTTGGTGATGACACTCTTGATGGTTTAGGAGGCAATGATCACCTTGAAGGAGGCTGGGGCAACGACAAGATTTATGGCGGTGCTGGCAATGACACCATGTATGGAGATCAAGGTTCTGATACCATGTATGGTGGTTCTGGCAACGACTATATGAGTGGTGGTGTCGGCAATGATGAAATGCATGGCGGTGCTGGTGAGGATGTCATGCATGGCGATGATGGCAACGACACGATGTATGGTTATTCCGATGACGATGAGATGCATGGTGGTTATGGCAACGACACGATGCACGGTGATCTTGGTGACGATTATATGAGTGCTGGTGCCGGTGATGACACCATGTATGGTGGTGCTGGGAATGATGAGATGTATGGCCACAGCGGCAATGACTACATGGAAGGCGGCTCTGGTGATGACCACATGGAAGGCGGTGCAGGCAATGACGAGATGTGGGGCGGTTCGGGTGAAAACACCATGTATGGCGGAGCGGACGACGACACGATGCATGGCAACAGCGTGAAAGACAAGATGT
>JAJEBQ010000058.1 GCA_022822495.1 Paracoccaceae bacterium
CCTACTGTGAACCGCGTCACAAAACCATGTTCTGATTTTATCCATTTGGCCTTGATCAAGGAAGGAACCCAGTTCCCTCCTAGCTGCCATCAAAAGGTCTAACCAATATTCCTGTGGAATCGGATTTTGCGGAGTGGGATGCTTTGGTATTTTTACCTTGTCTTTGTTTTTAACGTTTCCGGCGTTTTCTTCTGCCACTTTTTTCAAGAGGGTATCTTTCTCAATGGAACCTTTAAATTCTTCAAGTCTTTCTGGAAAAATAGTGTAATCAGGCAAGCCATCTCTTCCTCGTGTGATAAATTTTGGATTTATGGATTTTTTGCTTTCATCATCCAGATCTTGGGCTATCTTTTTTAAATAATCTGTAAAGTCTGCTCTCCGGAATCGTAACTCTTCAGTCTTGGTACGATACTTCATTTTTTTCAGCAGATTTTTATCGGGAACTTCATTCTCTAATTTTTGAAAACTCTTTTCAATATCTTTGCGGCGGGATGTAAAGTTTCCCTCCAAAAAGAGCATAAAGATCAATGGGCAAAGTCTGATGAGGTCACTCTGAGTCAGATCACAATTGTCCCTTATTAAATCGTAAGCTTCAAGAATATTAGGTGAAACACGGGCTCGTATTATGGCACCCCCAGTTTCTTCAAAATTGTTCATCTTTTCCTCCCTAGCATAGGAAATTTATCCCGAGTCCCTGGTAAAATTTTTGTGGCAAGAAACTCCTTGGATTGTTCTGAGATAGTCAGATGGTGCTTGTTCCAAGATTCGCCTTCTTGATAACAAAAAGGGTCGCTAAAGCCTGCATCCTTCAAACGACAGAGAGAATCTGTCCGTGTCCGAATTGTTTGCTGATGAATAAGTTCCCGAGTTACATAAACACCCACGAGAAACATTCCGTAAAGTAAAATTTGTGGCAATTTAACCTCCTATTATTAATGCTACAACATGTAGCTCAAATAAGAGCCATGTCAATAGCATGATGAAATTTTTTCCAAATCTTTGCCAAACCATTCAGAATAATGGTAAATCAATCCACCATTGCTCCAGTTAAGGGCCCACCTTCAATAATTTCATCTTGGCCATAATTGTGCCAAGGATTATCTGGTGCCCAGTCAGATTTTATGCACAATGTTACTGGAAGATTTCCGGAAGGGGGAATTTTGCCAAGGTAAACAAGGTAGGAGGGAGATTCGAAAAGAGCGAATAACCTCAGGTATCCGACCAAAACATGACCCCTTTTATGACATGGGAGAGCGTAAAAAACAACTTTGTACATTGCATTGATCGCTGGAGGAGAATTTCTGCCCCCAACAAAGTTGCTTTGATCACCATAATCATTCACAATGAATTTTGACAGAACATCGGACCTGAAAAGAGGGTCATGCTGTCGGATGTATTCTCCGTAGGCAATCTTGGCAACAAATCGGGCCCAGGGATTTGAGTTCATCTTAATTTCTTTTTCATCCCAATATCCTGAGACAACCGAATCTTGTCGATCATGGATAGGAATCAGTTTAACATCAAATTTCCTATGCTTACCCTTCTTGTATTCTTGAAGCAGCTTGCGGGGAAGGTAATCAAACACGGGAAGAGGAAGAAACTTGGCCAGGATATGCAACGGAACGTCCAATCTGTCTCCCTTCTCATTTTGAATGATGGTTCTCCCTGTCCAATTTCCACGCTTTTTCGAGTGGCGGGTAGATGCATTAAGAAATTCACGGACAGTATCCAATGATCCTTTCAAAACGCTACCCTCAATCTTAGATGTTCCTTTGCTGCAATCCGTGCAACTTGCCTTTTCAAGGACATTCTTGCCCCATAATCCTCTGGGTATCGTGTGTTCGTTGGTGAGTGCGGATTTAGATCCACAGTAGATGCATTCATTGATAAGCAGGTTTCCACAGGGAACTCCGAGTGGTAAGGTTTTGGTAAACTGTTGGCTGTTTTCAGGTTCGTAGTGTCTCAAGTTAGACATTTTTGTTCTCCTTATTTGTGAAACGGTAGCGATCCAATCGTTCCGGCGATTCCCGGGGGATCTCTTTATTGTCAATTCTTGGTTCCTTTAACCAGATCCAACCAGTTTCCCCATTCATGACCAAAATACTGATTCCCGGGTGAATACTTTATTGTTTTCCACGACTGTCGGGGGTGTGGGGGTGGCGAACTCCCCACATATTGGCGTAAGCCAAAAAAGCCCCCTTGGGGGTTTGGGGGAATGTATTGTTATTATTGTTAATGGGCATGTCTATTAAATAGTTTTTTCATTTTTTTATCAATTAAATCTCTCAAGTTCTGGCATTTTTGGTGGTTTTGTGATTCTTATTGACCCGACACTCATTTTTCTTTTTTGTGATATTAAATGTGAGGAATCCAAATGGAGAAAAGACACTTGCTGGAGGTTGAACAGCAACAGGAAGCCCTTGCCGCGTTCAATGCTTTGGATCGGATAAAGGCGATTGTTGATTGGGACCGATTTACCCCCATTCTGGCGGAGGCCTTTGGTCCTCCCAGGACCTCGGGTCGTGGTCGTCGGTCGTGGGATCATCGGGTTCTCTTTCGTTGTCTTCTGTTGGGGATCATGCATGGGCTGAGTGATGCCCGCCTGCACTTCCTGCTTTTGGATCGCACCACGTTCAAGCCGTTTGCAGGTCTTCGGAGCCTTGATCAGGTGCCGGACCAGAAAACCCTGTGGAAGTCCCGTGATTTGCTTGCGAAGGCGGGGTGTATTGAGGAGTTGGTTGCGGTTTTCAAGGAGCAGTTGGCGGGTCATGGTTATGAGTTGCCGACGGGGACGCTTGTTGCTTCCTCTTTGGTTCAGTGCCACCGTCAACACAACACCAGGGCAGAGAATGCCTTGGTCAAGGAGGGTGACGTTCCTGCTGATTGGGAGGAGAACCCTGCGACGTTGCGTCCGAAGGATGTTGATGCTCGCTGGGTCAAGAAGAACGGTGTGCGTTACTTTGGCTCTAAGAACCCCCTTGCGGTTGACCGGGCGACCAAGTTCATCACCAATTGGGCTGTGACCTCGGCGAATGTTCATGACAGCCAAGTGTTTGAAGTGTTGTTGGATACGCATCCGCCGAACGGTCATGAAGTTTACGCCGACAGTGCGTATCGCCCCGAGGAAGGGATCAAAAGCCTGGTTACGAAGAAGTTCAAGCCCCGTATTATTCACAAGGCCAAACGAGGGACGCCTTTAAGTCCCCGTCAGAAGATCTTGAACCATCGTTATTCCAAGGTGCGTTGTCGTGTTGAGCATGTCTTTGGCTCGATCAGAAATGACATGTCCAACCGGTCTTTATTGTGTCTTGGTCAGGGTCGTGCGCGTGTTCGTATTGGCTTGACCAATTTGTGTTCTAACATCAGGCGTTTCAGTTATCGGAAACGGGTTGAGGAGATGGCCTTGGTTTAGCTCAAGGGATAAGTATGTCCAGAGGTTCCCAACGAGGGGAGAGGTGTGTGTTATGATCATCAATCGGGTCATTTTTGGCGGCATAAGTGTCTGTTTTTGGACAATTTTGCAAAACATGAAATGGACCGAATAGATCTTATGAAAAAAATTGTCGATAAAAATAGAGGGGGATCTCAGATTTTGGATATAATAGAGGTGCCCTTAATACTATTTATATTTCTGTTCAGTACAGAACTGCTATACACAGTTGTTTTTGTGGATGTGGAGGAGAGGTTGTCACGCCCCTGAGTCCTACAGACTGGAAAATGATTTACGACGGAGATACTGTTTCTCTTGAACCCTCTATCGGCAACTGGGATTTTGATTGCTAGTCTCATTATTGGATACGAAGGAATAATATTGTATGGTCAAGAAAATGGTCAAAGAAAGAAATTCTTGAAGGACGGCAAAAAGATATTTTGAGAAAACAGGAGTATTATCATGGGGCAAAAAAAGCATTTTGTGATGACGAGAAAAAAAGTATTTCCAAAACAATCCCCAGAGGGAAATCTTTATTGATCGGTATCAAATCAAAGTTGAAAAAAATTATCAATTTTAAATTGTAACTACTCAGGTAGTCTCGTTGTAGATTAATGAAGGCTTATCTGTTGGGTAAGATTATTTATGAGGCATAAGTCCCTCGTTAGTTGTCGGGAACAATTGCTCCAGAGTCAAGCCGTGCCAATAAATCACCTATTTCAGGTACCAGGTTCCTAGAGCGTTCTATCCCTGTTTCCTTGTCTTTTCAAGCACACTTCTCAGGATTGCGAAGTCCCGTGGCTCCTTCCTTGGTCCTGAAACTGCCAGAGAGTTTTTGAACTTAGGCCGGAGCTCATGATTTTGCGACTCTCAGGAATATCTTAGAAACGGCACAGAAATTGGGGTGGAATACCTTGGAAACTCTGGAAGCCGATTCAAGTGAGTTACTGGCAAAACTTAACCAAGGAGGTCCCCTTCCAGACTCTTAACTGTGATGCTGTCGTTGAAGAAACAGAATCCTTAGCTACCCGAAAGGATTGCTCAATTGACAACACTTCAATAATCTCCATTAGGGATTACCTGAGCAGTTACAAAAAAGCTTGCAATTGATGCCCATAAGAATCCTCAAATCAAATTAGGTAAATACACCGCCGAAAACCATCAGGAATTGTCTGAATGCTATGCTTTCCAGATTGTCATCCTCAATAGGTTCCAAACTTCTTGTTATTACTGCTTTCCCACTCCTCGAATCTTGCTTCAAATCTATCTCTTAATCGCTTCCGATGCGGTTGCCATGAAGGACCGTATTTCTGATCAACATCAAAATCAGTTACAATTAATACCGGTTCATGGGAAACAGACAATTTCATTGTTCCATCAGCAATGGATTTCAGGAATGATCGATGGCCTTCGTCAGGCACCACCCCATCAAGTGAAATAAGGTTTTGACACACCCTTAGGTAGTTTGTCTGTAAGGTCTGATGTTGCCTTCTTATCAAATCGGTGTAGCCTTCCATCTGCTTGAAGATCTTTGGAGTGCACTTTCTTGAACGTAAGGATCGGCTGTTCTCAAACAACTTTACCTCAAAAAAACTACCTCAGCAAAAGTGTCATTATCCTGAATGGCAGCAATATCAATTCGGGAATGGCGATTTAGGGAAATCTCTATATCAACAGCGTTCCAATTGTTTTTGATGATGTTATGGACATGAACCTTTTCACATTCAGTATGGGGTTTAATGGCCCTCTTCAAGGCACCAATGTCACTAAAATCCTGCAAAAAAAGATGGCTAATACCTTTTGGGTTTTTGATTTTTCCATCATCATTTACTTCGATGTATTTATATTTCTGCTCAGTCAGGCTTGGTTTCAAAAGGTACTTGTAACGCACTTTCCCGACAAACTCATCATTCTTCATTTCCAATTTCAACAGGCTACAGCCACAGTAGTAGAAATTGATATATTCATTACGAATCGCAGTGAAAATTTCCTCATCATCTACCAACTTTCTAATCCATTCTCTTTTCTCGTATTCAAGATTGAATGCTTCAACAAATGCTTCGCTTAATCCTCTATCAATATTTGCCATTTTTTTGACCATCACAAACTATTCAGACTGTCCACCACTGCAGGGTAATCGCTTTTAAAATTTTTATTTCCTCTTTCAGTAATTTAATCCCATACTGTCTCAAAATAAACAACACTATTTTGAGGTTAAAAAGATGCCGAATTATTCCCATGTTTTTGAGGGGATTACGGATCCCCGACGTCGTAACGCAACCCGCCATGATCTTCATGAAATGCTGATGATGGACCTATTGACTGTCCTCTCGGGCGGTGAAACCTGTACCGACACGGCTCAATTTGGCCGTGAAAAGAAAGTTTTTCTTCGTCGTTTCATGACCCTGAAGCATGGTATCCCCAGCCATGATGCCTTCTCCGATCTCTTCACTTGTCTCAATCCCCCAGGAACGTGGCCGCACCCTGACCCGTCTCTCGGTTGACTGGAGTGATCGTCTCAAGGATCGTTTCCCCGATTCGGCTGACGATGTTATTGCCATTGATGGCAAAGCTTTACGGCATTCCTTTTCCGAGGCCACCGATCGTCAGCCCTTACATCTGGTCCATGCCTTTGCCACTGGGACAAAAGTGGTTTTGGCCCAGGCGAAAGTTGAGGGCAAATCAAACGAGATCACAGCCCTCCCCGCCCTCCTTGATTTGCTTGATCTTCAGGGACGGACCGTGACCCTGGATGCGATGCAGACACAACGCGCGACCGCACGGGCTCTCACCGATGCTGGTGGGAATTACATCTGTGCTCTTAAGGGCAACCAAAAAACACTGTACGAGGAGGACAAACTGTTTTTGGACGATCCCGATCAGGCGTCGTCCATCACGGTCTCAGACCCCGATGTTGACACCGGGCATGGCCGGATCGAAACCCGCACCGCATCGGTGTGTCATGACATTGACGGGTTGGATGTGCGTGACGGGCCGGCCTTGGCGGCGATTGGATCGGTTACAGCACAACGCGAAATACGGGGAAAACAGAGTATGGAGACTCGCTCCTTTATTATGAACAAGAAACGGACACCGGAACAATTACGCCGGCACGTCCGGTCCCACTGGGCGATTGCGAACGCGCTTCATTGGGGTCTCGATGTGACCATGAATGAAGATTATTGACGCAACCGTACCGGTCCGGGGCCGGAGAACTTGGCGGTCATACGAAAGTTGGCCCTCAATCTGGCTCGTTTGGCCGTAGATAAGAGGACTCCATCCATTCGGGGAAGACTTAAAAAAGCCGGATGGAATCACAATTATGCGTTGAAGCTCATCAGTTTTGCTGGACTTTTACCTAAAAATGGGGCATTTGAAAAGCGATAGCCCTGGTAGCCAGAAGTTTTTCCTTGTAAGGAAACGGGAAGGAGATTACATTCGGGATTCAAAAAAGGAGATGGACTATGGTGGAACATGACGCTGAGGCCCTGAAATCAAGGAATAAGGCCCTGAAAAGGATTTTGCAGGATGAGTTGAAGCCAGCGAAAATCGTTCACCTGAAATCGGTAAGTGCCTTGGATCATGATGGTGATCCAATCATACGGATCAAAGTGGTCTATGAAGCCGACAACAATCGTTTGGACCCCAACAAAACCTTGGCATTGTCCCGGATTTTGAGTAATAAACTCAGAGAAACCTTTGCGAAAAGTTATCCTGTTTTCTACTTCCTGACAAAAGAGGAAGACACGCTTACTTCCAGCTGATCTCATAAACACCGCCCGGGTTTTGGTCAAACAGGAACAGGACAATCTGGAACAAGCAAATCTCAAGAGAGCCCTGAGCACGGCTTATTATGCTATGTTTCATGGACTTTGCAGGAATTGCGCCGACTCCTTCGTTGGGACGAAGGAAGCCGGCAGGAGCCAACGCGCATGGGAACATGCCTATCGTGCGCTGAATCATGGACATGTTAAGGACCGATGCAACAAACCGGAATTCAGGAGTTCCTTTCCTGAGGGAATCCAGGAATTTGCCAGAAAGTTCATCGAACTGCAGGAAAAGCGACACGATGCTGATTACAATCCCTCATGCACACTCACAAATAATGATGTCCTGAACGACATTGACAATGCCGAGATTGCGATCAGGAAACTGGAAGTTGCAGCCAACAAGGACAAAAGGGCTTTTGCAGTATGGACGGCCTTTGATAAAAGAAAAAATTGATGGAAAGGTTCAATCTGATCCCACCGACAGATTCAACGACAAACGTACCCTTCTCCTTGAAGCGGTATTGGAATGGAGTTGGAACAGGGAAAACGAGCTGGATAAGATGGCAGGTAGCCGGGAAATCATTCGGATGCTTGTTGAAGCCGGTGCAGATCCGACCATTCCTGACGAAGATGGGGATAGCCCCATTTCCCTGGTAGCCGGTTACCATATGCCAGGAATCAATTACTCAAGGGACCATTCGAGCGGCTGGTTGCACCAGCTGATGCTCACTTATGTCGACGATCCCTCGAAACTCGACGACACGATGAAGTGGCAGGGCAAGGGCTGTTATGGCTATGTGGTCGAACGCACCGACCGGAAGCTGAGCCTCATAGCCCGCAAGGTCTACGGCGATGCGGACCGCTGGCCGGAACTGGCGAAGCTCAACGACATATCGAGGGACAATCCCTACCGGATGGGTGACTGTCTGAAGGTGTTTGACGTCTGTTATTTCTCACAATAAACCGTCACGTAACCCCGGTTTTTTATCAAATTAATTCAACGCCGATGTGCTGATAAACTGAATTAATTTGAGAATCATCCTCTTTCCTTTCCAAGTCGTCTCTTTGTGAAGGAGCCAAGACGGGGTCATCATCCTTTCTGTCACGGGGAGGGCAGGGATAAACGTCCCTGCCGACAAGGGAGACACCCTCAAGCATGGGCTTCGGCCTTGTCCTGTCTGGTTATTGTGACACCAAGTGCCGGTGGAACGTGTCCCACCTCCATTGCCCCAGTAGGGCGGCGTGTCGGGGCGGGCGAAGGAAGGACATCAAGCCAATCGACGACACCAAAAACGACTGGGAAAGGGAAAAGGTCGCGCCTGGCCGAAAAAGCGTGAAAAAATTGGAAGAGCGTGCGACAATTTGTCTCACGACTACCGAAATAGTGTGATAAATTGGAATTGGATTATTGTGAAAAACAACAAAGGTGTTGAAGGCCTGTCAGAAGGGCGGGCATGTCATCACGGCACGTGCGACCGAGGTCAATGCCGGCAATGTCAATGTCGCCGAGTTCACGATGGGGCATGATAACATGTCTCATCGGTCAGATCCTGTGAAGATTGATGAATATGAGGTGAAAAAAGGCCCTGAAACGTCTCAATCCCAGTGAGGAAACCGATCTTCATCGTAACATCTCGATTCCAGACCCTTGTTGTCAAGGGGTGTTGTAATGTTTATATACTTTTCGGGCAGACACTAATTAGTGCATGCCCAGAAAACACCCTATTTTTGACAAATCACCAAAAATCCAGGCAACAAAACCACTCCCGATTGACCAAAAAGGGTTGGATTGGAACCGTTTTTCCACAAAAAAACGGCCCGTTTTCGACCACCATGACATACCACTGACCCGGTCCAAAATGGTCTTGATCGCCCGGGGCGTACCTTCTGTCATTATATAGGTTGCCACCTTGGTCGTCGGACGCGTCACCCTTCCAGCTATCACACCAGGACTCTCATCAACCGGGCAAATTGAGTTGCTGGCACCGCGACACCGATAACGCGAACGCTTATTTGTAACCGTGCCAAGCTGACCTGTAAAGAACCCTTGGTGGGGTGTGTACGGTACCAAGACTTGCCATCCCGACGAAGTGAACCCGCTCCATCATCACGCTTCTCAACAACCGCCTTGAATAACTCCTGACCTGCTTCCCTGTTCATCTCAACAACCATGGTCTCAACCGCGGCAAAAGCAGCCATCGGAGGATGACCACGGTCAATCTCCGTGCACGAAACAGCAAACCTCTCAATCATCGGGTATGGAGGGAAGGGGGGGATATCAGTCAAAATAATCTTGGATTCATCTTCTGTTTTTTACGATGTGTAAGGTCATCAGGAATGCTCCTGTGATTTGTTAAAATGCTATGCAATAAAGGCATTCCCGGTCTTCCCAAAACCCAACCTTGTTTGACCGTTTGAGATGTACAAAATGAAAAACAAACATGTGCCACAAACGAATCAATGGCCAAAAACACCAAAATCGGTCTGATTATAACAAATTTTGTCGCAATACCAAATTTACACCCTCTGGCGAATTGTGGAGGTTCTCATTGACAATGCTAGGGTGTTGTGCTTATTTGTTGCCTCATATTATCTTTGGCAAGGGATTGCATATTATGGGAACAAAAACTGTTAGAGTGTCCATTGACCTGTTGGCTGATTTTCATGAAGAATTGCAGGTGTTGGCCGAGGCCAGCGGTAAAACCATGAAAAACTATGTGGTTGAAGCCTTGGAAACGCACATGCAAAAAGACAATGAGTTGGAGGACGGAATTTTGGGTGAGCTGGCTGAAGAAGCGAGCAGGGAAGGTTTTATTGGTGTAGAGGAATCCAAGAAGCTGGTCGAACTTATTCGAAATGCGTGAGCTTGATTTTTCCACGCAAGCTACACGCAAACTTAAACAACTTTTAAAGTCAAACCCAGAGTTTACCAAAAAAATGATTGAAGAGATCAACCACCTTTGTACAGAACCAATTCATGGCAACACAGAAAAGTTGTCGAATTACCCCGGTTACAAGATCAGGAAAGGTAAGTATCGTATTGTCTACACTTTTACCGATGATATAGTGGAAATAAAACTCATTAACCATCGCAAGGATATATACCGCAAACTAAGAAGATGATGTGTTCAATCGAAAGACTGTAATCACCATCCCGAACTGATCAGGATTGACCTGAAAAACGCCAAAAGCCCGATTTACCTCTTCGTCATTTTCGATTTAATGCACATCTTTATGCTTCGAAATCATCTCAACTCTATACATTGGTTCAATAATGCAATTCTCCTAACCAACCAAGGCTCTATTGTTATCCCTTAACCTGATCGTTGTAAGCTGTTTTCCCGCGAAGGGTCAAGAACACCCAAACCGTATTGAAGTTCTTGAAAAAGGGAGGGTAATTAATAGAGGTGCCCTAAATTTTAACTCAAATAGATAGTTTTCGCAGGTATTATAGGACTGATAATGCTGAGTACCCATCCTGATTGACGCTCTATAATTTACTTCATTAATTAGTGCCCGCCCAGAAAATACCCTATTTTTGACAAATCACCAAAAATCCAGGCACCAAAACCACTTCCAATTGACCAAAAAGGGTTGGATTGGAACAGTTTCCATTTGGGAGGTCTGGACCTATATCCCGAGGGTACCAAAAGATGAATTGCCCACTAAATAGGACGAAGAGCCCTTTATTTTTTACGGGTTTAAATTTCATTTTGCGAAAAAATATTAGATTTTCACCCATCCACTTACGATTTGTAGTTTTGTGTCTACAATGATGATAACGTGGTGGAAATCACTTTAAGCAAATATTTACTCTCAAGAGAAAATTATATTGTCCTGATTATCATATGAAATGTCTGGCCGTTAAGTTTGTGCTTTTGTCCCCAACAAGAGTTTTCAAACGAATTAGAGGAATATTTCTTCACTTCACTTTCCCAATCATCTTGAGATAGGAACCTTTTGTTTGGTTCAACTCCTGTTGCATTTAAAAATCCGAGATACATGAACACGACTGGGAAACCGAGTTCTGTCAATTTCCAAGCCGTTGCCAATTTATTGTTTAAATAGTAATTGAATTC
>JAJEBQ010000038.1 GCA_022822495.1 Paracoccaceae bacterium
ATTGTGATTCCATCCGGCTTTTTTAAGTCTTCCCCGAATGGATGGAGTCCTCTTGTCTACGGCCAAACGAGCCAGATTGAGGGCCAACCTTCGCATGACCGCCAAGTTCCCCGGCCCAGTACGGTTGCGTAAGTAATCTTCGTTCATTGTCACATCAAGAACCCAATGAAGCGCGTTCGCAATCGCCCAATGGGATCGGACATGCCGGAGTAAGTGTTCCGGTGTCCGTTTCTTGTTCCTAAGAAAGGAGCGGGTCTCTCTCCTCTGTTTCCCCCGTATCTCGCGTTGTGCTGTGACCGATCCAATCGCCGCCAAGGCCGGCCAGTTATGTACCCCCAACCAATCAATGTCATGACACACCGATGCTGTGCGGGTTTCAATCCGGCCATGCCCGGTGTCCACGTTGGGGTCCGAGACCGTGATGGACGACGCTTGGTCGGGATCGTCCAAATACAGTGTGAAATCCTCATACAGTGTTTTTTGGTTCCCCTTAAGAGCACAGATGTAGGTCCCGCCGGCATCGGTGAGATCCCGTGCGGTCGCGCGTTGTGTATGCATCGTATCCAGAGGGTCACAGTCCGTCCCTGAACATCAAGCAGGTCAAGGAGGGCGGGAAGGGTTGTAATCGCGTTTGATTTGCCCTCAACTTTCGCTTGGGCCAGAACCACTTTTGTTCCGGTGGCAAAGGCATAGACCAGATGTAAGGGCTGCCGATCAGTTGCCTCGGAAAAGGAATGCCGTCAAGCTTTGCCCTCAAGAGCAATAACATCGTCACCTTCATCGGGGAGCCGAGCCTTGAGACGATCACTCCAGGCAACCGAGAGACGGGTCAGGGTGCGGCCAAGTTCCTGGGGGTTGAAACAAGTGAAGAGATCGGAGAAGGCCTCAGGGCTGGGGAGGCCATGCTTCAGGGTCATGAAACGGCGAAGAAAAGCTTTCTTTTCACGGCCAAATTGAGCCATGTCGGTACAGGTTTCACCGCCCGAGAGGACAGTCAATAGGTCCATCATCAGCATTTCATGAAGATCATGGCGGGTTGCGTTACGACGTCGGGGATCCGTAATCCCTTCAAAAACATGGGAATAATTCGGCATCTTTTTAGCCTCAAAATAAGGTTGTTTATTTTGAGACCGTATGGGATTAAATTACTGAAAGAGGAAATAAAAATTTCAAAAGCGATTACCCTGGCCAGACACTTTAACCAAGACCATTTTATTAACTCGAATTTTTAGTAGCTATTCTTTTGAGGTGTTTGTGCAACCTTTTTGAGTTGCATATAAAGAAAGCAACCATTTTCGGTTGCATTTTTTGTTTCGCAACCTATATTAGTTGCACTATGTATCAAAATACCCGAAAAATTGCTGTGATTACCGGCGATTTGGTTAATTCAACCGAATTGGGGCACATCAAGGTAGAACAAGCTTTTGCTAGGCTTGAGGCTTGTGCCAATATGCAAGCGGATTGGTACGGAGCCCCCTTGCATTTCACAAGACATCGGGGTGATGGTTGGCAGGTGGTACTGACCCGGCCCAAAATGGCATTGCGGTCGGCGTTGGCTTTTCGGGCAACATTGCGGACTAAGGGAAGTGAGTTCGACAGTTACATGGGGATTGCTGAAGGTGATGTTGTTGGAGATGTTGGACCGGATTTGAATGCGGAGACGGCAAATGTATTCACTGATTCAGGACGGAATCTTACTTCTGTAAGGGATATATTGTCATGGCAAAAAATTAAATGCAGCGTAGATGCAATTCAGGCAGCATCAATTCTTGCAGACGACATAACGCAAGGTTGGACTCCAACACAAGCAGAGACAGTACTACAGCTCATGGATCCCAATAAAAAACATAACAAAACTGAGGTTTCTAAAACTCTTGGAAAGTCTCGCCAAGCTGTAACTAAAACATTGAGTTCTGCATCATTTGGCGCAATTCATCTTGTACTCATATTAATTGAAGATCAACTCAATGACTAGTACCCTCGCGGCCTTCCTCTTTGCTCATGTGGTCGCGGATTTCCTGTTACAAACCAACAGTATGGCCGAACAGAAAAGGAAACCTAAGATTCTTCTCCTCCACGGTGTCATTGTACTCGTTACCGCACAATTGGCCCTCGGTCGGTTTGATGCCTGGGAAACTATCGCGCTTGCAACTGGGCATATCGCAATTGATATCTTCAAGGTATATGCTCTGCCAGACCGGCTGGTTTCTTTCCTTACCGATCAAGCCTTACACATCATTACATTCCTCGCCGTTGCATTCTACACCCCAACTCTTTACGCTGATGGTCATTGGGCTAACATCACCTGGCTACCTGCGGTGATGATTCTTGCATCGGGGTTCATTGTCACCACCAAAGCTGGTAGCCATACAGTGAAACTTTTTTTTCAGGATCAGAATTGGTCCGATATGATGGATACCGATGGCAGCCTGCCTGATGCGGGTCGTTTGATCGGCCTACTGGAACGCAGTTTGATCTTCATCCTGTTCATCGCAGGGCAACCCGCTGGTATTGGTTTGCTAATTGCCGCAAAATCGGTTCTTCGTTTTAAAGTTGACCGTGAGCAGAAGGACACTGAATATGTCATAATCGGTACGCTTGCCTCTTTCGGTTGGGCCATGATTACCTCATGGTGCACCCTAAAGCTTTTGGAAACTGTCCAACCTATTGGAATTTCTCTTGGATTACCTTGAAATTTAAGCAAGACAGGGATTGTATTTGCTACTGACTTATTGAAGCTATTGATAGTTGTTATTCAAGTTATTTCGAATAGATTTCCTCAAATAATTTTGGCAGAAGCAAAGGAGTGTTACTTTCATTAATTTCCCAGTAATTATGTCTTTCCCGACAAGACTACCTACTCGGCAGATGAATTAAAACTTCCAAATCGATTCTCAAACGAGAAAGATTCTTTTTGAATGATTTTTTGGCTCTTCACCAAATATAGTGGGGCACCTCCATTTATGGAATGGAAGCGGTGAACACTTAAGCCATAACTGATCTCAGGCAGAGGACTTGTTCCAACAGCAGAAGATGGTGTACCAGTACCGTCAGTGGTCAAGTCCCGATATATGAGAAATACCAGCCTTTTTGAAAGCTTCCGTTCCCTCGGTTTTTTTTACCCAAACCAAGAGCACGGAGGTGGTTAAGTCTCAAGCGAAGCAAATGCTTCAGCATGAGGTCAATGACACCGATCTTCACCAGTTGTAAAAATAGTTCTGCACAGTCGAAAACGGGGAATAGTTACTGGGAATTGGCTGCCACTGGCATCCGGTGCAAAGCATGTATTGGGTGGCATCAACGATCCTTAGCAAACTAGTGTTATTTCTCACAATAAACCGTCACGTAACCCCGTTTTTTTACCAAATTAACTCAACGCCGATTTGCTGATAAATCGAATTAATTTAAGAATCATCCTCTTTCCTTTCCAAACAGTCCCTTATAGGTATTTGCAGAGTGATGACACCAGATGTTTAGGAAAAAAGGGATGGTGATTTGATTTTCTGGATCAGCCTTGCTATATTACCTTATATGCTGTTATGAATAAACTACCTGACAACCGAGAATTGGAACACAGAATTGACCTGCTTTTGAGAAGGATGTAAAGATTATGGAAGTGAATATTGACAAAACACTGAATGCCATGCGGGCTGATCAAAATGCTATGCGCACAGACATTGAGAGAGTAAAAAACGATCAGATCAAATGGACCATTGGCGTTGTTGCTGTTGCGGTCATAATTATCATTGGCGTGCTGGGCTAGTCATATTTCCAATAACCCCATCCTCTCGTAGCCCATCCCAATCGAGCGGCTCAATTTCAAAACCGCACACCTCTCGTAGCATCCCTGTTTCCACCTGATGAAAATTACCCGCCGGTGAATGTATACATCGTTAGGATGTTACTTGAAGCAGGTACCGATCTCAATTTGGCAGCAGGTCAAGGTTGCATATCACTTATTACGGCTGTTCTCGCACCCACCAATCCCGTTGTGGTCAAGATGCTTCAAGAGGCGGGTACGGATCTCACCACTCCCGAAGAGGATGGCGATACCCCCTCCAGTTCATCCCCGCGTGTACGGGGAACATCAACTGCGAATGGAAGGAATCCACTGGCTGATTTGCAAGCCTTCTTTTGAATTCATTTGTCAATTTGCCAACATCATGCAAGGCAATCAAAATCAGAAATGCATTTTTCTCTGCTTGAGTAATTTTTTTGAATAAATGATGCCCATTTAGTAGCAATTCAGCACAGGCTGCAACATCAAGCATATGCTAAACTTGCTGGATGGCCGCTTGATTTTCCAGGCCATTCCCCTGCCTTTTCTTTGATTAGATTATGATCTGTTGATAGGTTGCTATTCATCATACATTTGCGTGATTAAATCTATTTTGTTTCTGAGAAGGTTAACTTTGGGCGTTTTGGAATGGCTCCCATGTATTCCAATGAATACGAGTAGTTCTGTCGAATTATGTTTAGGTTAAAAATTAATCCTAAAGTATTTCGAGTCAAATCGTTTTTATCGCAGTTTCCAGATCTTCTAACAAGTCTTCTGTGTTTTCCAGCCCGACAGATACTCTAACCAGGCCATCCGAAATACCCAATCTACTCCTTTGTTCTTCACTCAATCTTTGATGAGTGGTCGTTGCCGGATGGGTAACTAAACTCTTTGCATCACCAAAATTGTTGGAAATTTTAACGATTTCGAGTTTGTTCATAAACTTGAAGGACGCTTCTTTCCCTCCCTCGAAGTCAAGTGCAAAAACTGTCCCCCCCCTGGACATCAATTCTCTAGCCAGATTATATTGTGGATGGCTAGGCAAATGGGGATAAACCACTTTGGAGAGATTACTCAAACCCTCTAATTCCGAAGCGATTTTGAGAGCCGAATCTGCTTGATAATTTGTCCGAACCGTAAGCGTTTCAAGCCCTTTGAGCATTATCCAGGCATTGAAAGGACTGATGGCTCCACCAGTATGCTTGAGGTAGGATTCAAATTGCCCTCGAATATAATCCTTCGTACCAATAACAATTCCACCTAGCGACCTGCCTTGACCATCAATGTGCTTGGTAGCAGAATAAACAACAATATCAGCACCCAATTTACCTGCTTTAAAAAATTGAGGAGAAGCGAGAGCATTATCAGCTATCACAATAGCATCGTTTTTTTTGGCAAGATTATAGACAAATTCCAAATCTATCACTTCCAGGGTTGGATTTGAAACTGTCTCAACAAAAATAACCTTCGTATCAGGATTAACCTTACTTTCCCATTGTGCATTATCTGTCCCATCAACAAATTCGACCTTTACACCAAATCTTGGGAGGACATTTTCTAGAATGTAAAGACATGAACCAAACAATGCCCTGGAAGAAACAATGGTATCACCTGCGGAAAGATTGGAGAAAAGTGCTCCATTTACCCCCGCCATACCAGAAGCCGTGGCAAACGCATCTTCAAGACCTTCGAGAAGTGCCATGCGATTTTCAAACATACGGACGGTCGGGTTTCCATATCTGGAGTAAATAAATTCATTTTCTCCAGCTTCTATAAACCTCTCTTCGGCTTGTTCAGGACTGCTGTAAACAAACCCTTGTGTAAGGTATATTGCCTCGGATGTTTCACCAAACTGACTACGCAAAGTCCCTCCATGGACAGCAAGGGTTTGTTTCTTTAAGGGTCTTTTTGGCATAGATATCGTATGGGTTTAAAATTGGACAAGAATTAACAATATAGTTGGTTATTAAAGATTTTCATTTCTGCGGGAACAAAATTCGTTAATCATCTCTTTTTTTATTACTTTTTAACCACGGAAAAGAATTACGACCGAGGACCAAATGACCAAACCTATTGAATTATTCTACTGGCCAACTCCTAACGGATGGAAAATTACCATTGCACTTGAGGAGTTGGGATTGCCTTACAATGTTAATCTTATCAATATTGGTAAAGGCGATCAGTTTGAACCATCGTTTCTTAAAATTGCACCAAACAACAGAATGCCAGCAATCATTGATCCCAATGGTCCAGATGGGAAGGAAATCAGTGTTTTTGAGTCGGGGGCAATTTTGCAATATCTTGGCAGAAAGCATAAGCGTTTCATCGGTAAGAATGAAAGAGATCAGGTCGAGATCGAACAATGGTTGATGTGGCAAATGGGAGGCGTCGGTCCCATGGCAGGACAAGCCCACCATTTCATAAAATATGCTCCTGCCATGGATCCACCCCAAGACTTGCCTTATGCCAAGGATAGATATAAAAATGAAGTATGTCGCCTTTATGGCGTCCTCGACCGACGACTGGCCGATCGGGATTATATAGCAGAAGATTATTCCATAGCTGACATGGCGATTTGGCCTTGGGCCTCCCTATGGGAAGGTCAAGAACAGAATATAGCTTTTTTCCCCAACATGGCCAAATGGCTTGACCGGGTCGGTTCTCGTAAAGCGGTTATTGCAGGCCGTGCTGTTGCAGCAGAATTAAGATCTAACATTCAGGACGATAAAAAGGCACAAAATATTTTATTCAAGCAGAAATAACGAACTCACAAAAACTTATTAGCTCATTGGCTTTTTTTTGGTGGGATTGTATGGTTACTGACCTTTTTCCAAGACCTCCATGTCAAGGTACTTTCTAAGAAAATACATCTGACTGCCAAAAAAAGCCAAACTTATGCCGGTAAAACCAAAGGTTTTGAACGTGACCCAGGCGTCGGTGGACATAAATCTCCACACACCCTCATTGGCAATAGCCAGAAACAGGAAAAACAGTGTTGTTCTTTGAGTTAGAATCTTCCACCCCGTATCACTCAGAGGCAAAGCCTGACCCATAAGAGATTGTAAAAAGGATTTTTTCTGCAATAACCCAAAACCCAATGTAATTGTGAACAGTAAATAGATTATGGTAGGTTTCATTTTGATGAACCGTTCATCGTTCAGAAAGACAGTTAACCCCCCGAAGACCACAACCAAAACAACCGTAATTATCTGCATCCTTGAAAGTTCCCCAGTCAATTTCCAAAGCAAATAAGTACTACCAATGAGGATAGGGACAAAAAGGGCCGTAATTATGATGAAACCATCGTATTGAGTGTTGCCAATTTGAATAGTTTGATCCCGAAGTAGGAAATATCCGACAAAGAAAAGAATGAGGGGGCCCATTTCCAAAATAAGTTTAAGGCTAGATTTGCTACTTTTCCCAGTCATAATTCAGTTCCACCATTCATATTCACTTAAACCCGATAAGTAGTTAGGAAAGCACGTCTATTTGAGATGGTATTAGAAATTTTCAATCTTCTCTTCTGAAAAGCATAAAAGCCATATTCCTAAAATAATTTTCCCGTACACAAACCTTTTCTCAGCTATCTTCGTGTCCTAATCTCATTATTGTATCATCATTATGTACTCATGACTCAATTGGGATATGTAGATGTTTGTGCAATGCTGAAATCATATTCAATGTTAGTCCCCGCTTTCCTTTAAGAACTTCGGAAACCATAGAACCACTTCCAATTGTCGGTATGAAATCACTCTGATTCAAACCACTTTGTTCCATTCGAAAATTTATCGCAACAATTGGATCAGGCAAATCCATTGGAAAATGTTTGTCCTCATACTCTTCAATATTTGTTGCAAGGGCATCCAGTTCATTATTCCCGCTTGATGACCGCTCTTCTATGTCCATAAGAAATTCTACTCGTGCGAGAGCATCCGCATGATCCTGTTAGATAATCATTGGATGACGTGAGATTTTTTCAGCCATAATCTGAAACTCCAGAATTTATATTAACATGATCATCAATTAGGAATTAGGGATTGGTTTCACAAGATCTTACGTCGCGTTCTCGTGTTGATAATAGGTTTAAATTCAATCAATATTGTCATGAATATCAATACTTGTAGGTACATCAAATGGGATATTATTCTTGACCTTCCAACCCTGTAAGAATGTTGGCAAATTGCTCAGGGTCGAAAGGAGATAAATCATCAATTCCCTCCCCAATGCCAATCGCGTGTATAGGCAAACTAAATTTCGCTGCGAGAGCTACAAGAATCCCCCCTTTAGCCGATCCATCCAACTTCGTCATGATCAGTCCCGAAATATCAACCAGCTGCTTAAATACCTCTACCTGTGAAATGGCATTCTGGCCAGTCGTAGCATCAAGGACAAGTAGAGTGTTGTGGGGTGCTTCACTGTCAATTTTCTTGATGACCCTGACAATCTTGGCTAACTCCTCCATTAAATCCTTGCGGTTTTGTAACCTCCCGGCTGTATCAATTATGAGTAGATCTTTGCCCTCCTCCTTGGCTAACTGATAAGCTTTATATGCAAGGGCAGCTGGATCAGTATTTGTTGAAGCCTTTAGCACAGGTACTTCCACCCTTTGACCCCAAACTTCAAGTTGTTGTACGGCCGCAGCACGAAAGGTATCACAAGCTGCAATAACAATGTCTTTGCCGGCTTCCTTGAACTGGCTGGATAGTTTACCAATAGTGGTTGTTTTACCTGAACCATTGACACCAGCAATCAAAATTACCTGTGGTTTAGCCGAAAACAATGGAATGGGTTTGGCTACTGGTTCAAGAATATCGGTGATTTCATTGGCCAATATTGATTTAAGTTGAACTGTTGACAGTTTTTTACCCATATGCTCTTGAGCAATGTGCGAGGAGATTCGAATTGACGTATCGTACCCCATATCGGATACAATCAGAAGATCCTCCAAACTCTCAAGCATATCATCATCAAGACGTCTTGTTGGGACCCTACCAGAACCGCCTCCCAACATTTTCTCCAAAAATCCTGCTTTCTTCTCGGGTTTTGTATCCTTATCCAAAGGATTGGACATATCATAATCAGTTGAAGATTCATCCTCTCCTTCCTCAATCAAATCCCCCAACCCCTGCTCCAACTTGGAGGTGGAATGGGTTAAACGTGATTTTAACTTCGCTAAAAAAGACATTTGGCTCTCGTCATTCTTGAAAATCATTCAAGTAATGAGTTTTATTCATGGGGAGAAGTATTACCTATCAAGTTCAACAAAAAACATTGATTTACGAAACCTCCTCGGGAAAATGTTTCATTGTCAAAAGGATTGGGTTCGGCGCTGCCTGCCCCAAGCCACATATGGATGCATCAGCCATAACCTCACATAATTCTTCAAGCAATGGTCTGTCCCATTGATTTGCCTGCATGAGTTTAACCGCTTTTTCACAACCGACCCGACAGGGTGTACATTGACCACAACTTTCATCCTCAAAAAACCTAAGCATATTCAAGGCTGCATCACGCGCCTTATCTGCTTGGGAAAGGACAACAACAGCAGCCGATCCAATAAAGGTACCGTATGGTTGCAGAGTATCAAAATCCAATGGAATATCAGATAAGGAAGCTGGTAACACTCCTGAAGATGGACCTCCGGGCTGATAGGCCCTGAATTCATGACCTTCGGCCATTCCACCCGCGGCCTTAATAATGTCGGTTATGGTTGATCCCGCTGGCAAAATATAAACACCTGGTTGAGCAACCCGTCCCGAGACAGAATAACTACGCAAACCCTTTCGGCCATTCCTTTCTATTGAGGTGAAAATTTCTGGCCCTTCCTGACATATTCTCTCTACCCAATAAAGCGTTTCAACATTATGAACCAAAGTGGGTTGGTTAAACAAACCAACCTGGGCCACATAGGGAGGACGATGGCGAGGAAGCCCTCGTTTCCCTTCAATACTTTCTATCATGGCACTTTCTTCACCACAAATATAGGCGCCTGCACCTCTCCGCAACGCAATATATCCTTCTTTTACCACTCCACTTTCTTCAAGTTTGGCAATTTCCCTTAACAGTATCTTTCTGGAGGCAGGATATTCATCTCGAAGATAGATATACACCTTTTCTGCTTCAACGACCCAAGCGGCTATCAGCATACCCTCCAAAAAGTGATGAGGATGTTTCTCAAGATAATATCTGTCCTTGAATGTCCCTGGCTCACCTTCGTCTGCATTAACCGCCATTAGTCGGGGCCTTTGTTCCTTTCTAACAAAGGACCACTTCCGACCAGACGGGAAGCCGGCTCCGCCAAAACCACGCAACCCTGAATCTGAAACAATCTGTTCAACCTCATCTCTGGATAGTTTTCCCTGCTGACAGGATTTCAAGGTTTTATAACCACCTTTGGCCAAATAGGTCTTTAGATCGGGATAATCTGGAATTTCTGGGTGAAAGTCTTTGCTCGCTATAACTTTCGTTGTTTTTTCAACTGTGGCATGATCAATATGCCTATGCCCAACTTCAAGCACTGGTGCGGTATCACATCGTCCCATACATGGAGCTCTTATCACTCGTATTTTGCTCGGATCCGTACCCTTTTTCAGGTTTCTTAACAATTCTTGTGCACCTGCGAGTTCACATGTGAGTGAGTCACACACTCGAACTGTTATTGCAGGTGGAGGCTGTTCCCCTTCCTTGACTATATCGAGGTGAGCATAAAACGTAGCAACCTCATACACCTCAATCTGGGCCAATTTCATGATGGAAGCCAAAGCCCTCATGTGGGCAGCGGATAAATAACCGAATTTATCTTGTATTTGATGTAGATACTCAATAAGGAGAGACCTCTCCAACTGATCGGTTTCGAACAACTCTTCAATTTCCCGTAGTGCCTCATCCGTAATTTGGCGGCCCTTGGGTGTCTTTCTTCCCTTGCCCCTGCCAGATTTCCAAACTCCCTTCGGTTGATTTGTCATATTAATTCCGAAAATATTAGATTTTACCTAGTGGAAGATTATTGTGCATAACGAAAAAGAGAAATTGTTTAAGTTGGGATGTTAACTTTACCATCGCGCCACTCGACTTCAATTTCTTTACCCTTTTTTAACCTTTCCAGTTTTGTTACAGGTACATTGTCTTGGCGAACAACTGCAAAACCCCGATTTAAAGTGTTTTTGTATCCGAGGCCATCAGTCATTCGTCGCAGTGTCTTAACATTAAGTTTCCTTTTCTTTAGGTAAGTTGTGATATGCTTTTCCGATAAATCAAACAATGTTTCAAGACGATCACTTGAGATATTTACTCTCTCCGAGAGGTTGGTTGCTGAAAGTCCTTTTTTTAAGGACTTGAATTTAATATTTGATTCAAACAATATTCTCGGAACCGATAGTCTTGAACTACATTCCGACAATATTGTTCCTTTCTTTTGAAAATGTGTTCTCATGGCACGGGGCAAACGAGAGTATAATCCATCCAATTGTTGGTCTCTGAAATGAAACAGATTTTCCTTGAGTGGAAGTCTTTTTGACACATCAGATATTCTTTGTTTTTTATTATGAAGGGCCATTCTTGTCCCTTCCATAATTCTGCCTTGTAGTGTTTCCATCCCATTAACCAATTCCACCCTGACCCTTACCGCAAATTCTGCAGCGGCAGTTGGAGTTGGCGCACGCTTGTTTGCTGCCAAGTCAATCAGTGTATGGTCAGTTTCATGCCCAACTGCCGAAATGATAGGAATTTGACTTTGGGCGACTTCCCGAACTACATTTTCATCGTTGAAGCCAACCAAATCTGAAAAGGATCCTCCACCTCGGGCAACGATAATCAGATCCGGGCGTGGAATACGACCTGACGAAGACAATTCATTAAAGCCCCTTATGGCTTGTACCACTTCTGGAGGGCAATTATCTCCTTGGACGGCAACAGGCCATACAATGACACGACGTGGAAATCTTTCGTTCAACCGATGTAAAATATCTCGAATAACTGACCCTGTTGGCGAGGTAACTACTCCTATGACATCAGGGAAAAGTGGGAGTTCTTCCTCCTTTTGCAAAGAAAAAACACCCTCTTGAACAAGACGCTGCCTTAACTCTTCAATTTGGGCTAGAATGGCCCCTTCACCTGCAAAATCCAAGTCATTTACGATTATTTGATAGCGTGAACTACCTGAATATGTTGTTACCTTACCCAGGGCACTGATTTCACTACCCTCCTTGAGAATGCTTCCAAGTTTATTTCCAAGGCGGTTGGCGGTTGAGGACCACATGATCGCCGACAAGGCATGGTTTTGCTCTTTTAAAGAGAAATACAAATGTCCCCTTGGTGAGCGAGACAAATCGGAAACCTCCCCTTTAACCCTTACAACGGGAAATCTCCCTTCCATAGTTTTATTTATGACTCTGGAAATTTCAGCAACACTGTACTCCGGGATTGTGAACTCTTCTGTACCCCTGGGCGTTTGTTTAGTGTTCCAATTCTGCATTATCGACCTGATGATTAATAATTCTTTATGTACCTGGAACCAAAGCTAAATTTGTTTCTCTGGCATTCGAACAATCAGGCCCTCAAAGTCAGGGGTAACACGTAATTGACAAGTCAATCTGGACTTGACTGGATCAGGGTCCCAGGCAAAATCAAGCATATCTTCCTCCATTGCCTCTTTTTCAGGCAATTTGTCTACCCAATCATCATCAACATAAACGTGACAGGTGGAACAGGCACAGGCACCGCCACAATCTGCCTCTATACCAGGAATGTTATTGTCCCTGGCACCTTCCATAACAGTCAAACCTTCCTTTACATCAACAACGTGGGGAGTTCCATTGTATTCAATATAGGTGATTTTTGCCATACAGAGCCTCAAATTGGAAAAAGGTGATGTTATACGAAAATTGTTGTCAGTAGATGGGACTCGAAAATCAAACTTTCCAGACCCCCAAAACACAAGAAAATTTATCATTATTCAATTCGACTTACCTTCACTCATTGTAATTAAACTCATCCAGGTTCATGTATCAAATTCATTATGGTTCTTGCGTTTAATCTTCAAAAAGAATCAATTTCATTTTTTCGAATCATAAGTAAACTACTCGCTCAGTTATTATTTATAAATACATGGAGAAAAATAATGCGAACTCTGTTACTTGTCACAATTGGCTTTTTTGGTGGAGTATGGCTTTGTACCGCTTCCTTCGCAGCTGATGAGGAATTGATTATATTGGATTGGTCTGCCTACAATGATCCTGGCTTTTATCAGGGGTACATAGAAAAACACGGGGATGAACCCACCTTTTCCTTCTTCGGAGAGGAAGAGGAAGCCTTTCAAAAATTGCGGGTAGGTTTTGCAGCTGATATTTCTCATCCTTGTTCACAATCAGTTTCCAAATGGCACGAAGCAGGTTTGCTTGATCCCCTTCAAACAGAAAGGATTGAAAGATGGGATCAACTCAATGAAACCATGAAGGAAGCGTTCAAAATAGATGGTGAGTATTACCTTCTCCCTGCCGACTGGGGAACAACCGCCATAGCTTACAGAACTGATCTGGTTCCTGAGGAGGATATACAAAGTCTGCAAGTTTTCATTGATCCCAAATATGCTGGCAAAACATCAATAGCTGATAATGTCGATGATGCCTATGCACTCGCCTATTTGGCCACTGGTGTTTCAGACTGGTCTACCGTAACCCAGGAGGATCTGGAAAGAGCTTCCGCCTGGTTGCGAGAAGCACATAAAAATGTAAGAGATTATTGGCAAGATGGGGCTGGACTTTCGCAGCTTATGGCCAGTGGAGAAGTGGTCATAAGTTGGGCATGGAATGAAACTCCCACTGTCATGCAAGCAGAAGGACATCCTGTTGTTATGAACAGATCAACCGTGGAAGGATCTTCGACCTGGTTTTGTGGTTATGTGGATGTCGCCAATGGACCGAACCCAGATGACAAGGTCTATGACTTTTTTAATGCATGGCTGGAACCAAGAGCCGTTGAATACATTGTAAATGAATGGGGGTATGGGCATGGCAATCAGGCAGAAATGGATAAAATTGACCCACAAATCCTTGAAGATGTAGGCTTGGGCGGGATAGATGTCCCAGTTCTGGCTCAAAAGCCTATGAGTCATGAAATACGGGAACAAATGATCGCTGAATTTGAACTGATTAAAGCTGGATTCTAAACCCTCTTGAGATAATGTCGGAAGCATTGAAATGCTTCCGATATTCAGTAGGGTAATTTTCCCATTTTAGCATTTAATCACATCCGTATTCGGAGAATTGATTCCGAAATCCCAAACGAATGAAATGAGTTTTTCATTGATCAGGAAGTTTAAAGATGAATCAGGCCTCATCCTGGTCAGCCCGCCTTTTTTCTATGCTCTTTTGCTGCTTGCTTTCCCTCTGATGGGTGTTTTTGCACTAAGTTTCTGGACACAAGATTATCTTGAACTCAATCGGGATTTTACCCTTACCAATTACAAGGAAGCCTGGACTGGTGCAATTTACCAGGTTTTGATGTTGCGATCGTTAAAAATTTCAATGCTTGTCACCTTGTTAACAGTGATTCTAGCTTTTCCTGTTGCCTATTATATTTCCTTTTATGTAACACCAAAAAGGAAACCTCTGTGGATATTTCTCATAACAATCCCATTCTGGACGAGTTACCTGATACGGATTTTTCTGTGGAAAGTTATCCTTGGTTTTAATGGGGTTATCAATGGATCTCTCTTGGGGATAGGCTTTATTGATGAGCCATTGAAATTTCTTTTGTTCAATCAAGGAGCCATAATCATAACCTTGAGTCATGCCTGGATACCTTTTGCTATCCTGCCAATTTACGTTGCCTTGGAAAAAATAGACCGATCCCTATTGGAAGCTTCTGAGGACCTTGGTGATGGAGCCTTAAGAAGATTCTTACGAATTACCCTGCCTTTGGCGATGCCAGGCATCATTGCAGCCACACTCATTGTGTTCATTCCTACCATTGGTGATTATGTAACACCAAAATTGGTGGGAGGTCCGAACGGATTGCTCATTGCCAACATGATTGAGGTTCAATTCAAAAAAGCCAACAATGCGCCCTTGGGTTCTGCACTAGCATTGTCTGCCATGTTTATTGTTTCTGCCATCGCGATGGTGTTTCTGTGGTTCAATAGAAAATATTTGCGCCAGGGACAGTCATGATGGGGCAATCAAAAAGTACTCGTTTTCTGGCTATCTATATAGGGGTTTTTCTTGTATTTCTTTATGCACCTGCCCTACTTCTTCCGATATTTTCTTTCAATGAAAGCACAATCGTAGCCTTCCCTCTGAGTGGTATCACTTTTGAATGGTTCCTAGAGGTATTTCGAACTGAACCTCTCCTTACAGCAGCTCTTAATAGTATTCTTGTAGCAATTATCTCCTCAGTTTTTGCAACACTATTTGGGATATTTGCAGCCCGAGCGTCCACTCGGTATCATTTCCCGTGGAAAAGGGGGATTATGGGATTGATCATGGTTCCCATGGTACTGCCAGAAATTATCATCGGTGTTGCCCTACTTGTCGTTATCCTTCAATTGGGTTTTAATCTGTCCCTTACTACAATCATTCTGGGGCATATTTTACTTTGTCTTCCATTCTGTACGGCAATTTTGAGTGCAGGTTTCCAAGGGTTAGACAAAAGTTTTGAAGAGGCATCCCAAGATTTGGGAAGAGGCAAATTGGAGACCTTTTGGTATATCACACTACCTTTGGTAATGCCGGCCATTATATCCAGCCTACTCATTTCTTTTACCATCTCACTGGATGAATTCATTATCGCCTTCTTTTTGTCAGGAACCGAAGCGACTCTTCCTGTCTACATTTGGGGTCAACTGCGTTTTCCAACAAGAATACCTATAATCCTTGCTCTGGGCACTGTATTGTTAATGGTATCCATCTCATTACTGATGGTGGCTGAATATTTTCGTCGTATTGGCGCAAGGAAAGCCGGAACCGAAATCAAGGGAGGTTTGTTTTGAATCAGGGGGCTACAACTTCGGATGCTGTACCCATCATCACGCTTGAAAGCATCAAGAAGAACTATGGAATTATTGAAGCCCTAAAGACAATCTCTTTCAATATATTCCAGGGAGAATTTTTAACCTTGTTAGGGCCCTCCGGTTGTGGCAAGACGACCCTTCTTCGAGTCATAGCTGGATTCGAAAAACCGGATAGTGGTCTGGTAGAAATAGACGGCAAAAATATGGAGGGGATACCAGCCAACCTGAGACCGACCAATATGGTCTTTCAAAGTTATGCGGTCTTCCCCCATATGACCGTTGGTGAAAATGTAGCCTATGGTCTAAAAGCTCGGAAAGCGGACAAGCAGACAATTTCAATTGAGGTCGACAAAGCCCTCGCCATGGTTGGGATGGAAGGCTTTAATCATCGACCATCAACGGCCCTTTCAGGGGGGCAAAGACAAAGGGTTGCTTTGGCCAGAGCCTTGATCCTGAAACCAAAGGTTTTGCTATTGGATGAGCCCCTCTCTGCCCTGGACAAAAGGCTCAGGGAACAAATGCAATCCGAACTCCGACAATTGCAACGTACAGTTGGAATTACCTTTATTCTGGTTACCCACGACCAAGAGGAAGCATTAACCATGTCGGACAGAATTGCGGTCATGTTTGAAGGGAGTATAGCGCAACTGGCCTCACCACAGGAATTGTACCAACGACCGACAAGTATTCAGGTGGCAAATTTTGTCGGCACCATGAATTTTCTTAATGTAAAACTGATGACCCAAACGGAGCGTGACCTTACGGTTGACATTGAGGGGCTTGGGGAAATCTCAATGTCTAAGGAACAGGCTCCTTTGGGCTTTGAAAATAGTTCACAAGCAGGTATCAGGCCTGAAATGTTTACTATAATTACCAATGGAAACCAAAAAATGGCCAGAATTGCCAAGGGAAAAATAGTTGAAACTCAATATTTTGGTGACATGACCTATTTTGATGCCAACCTCTTCGGTACGGATAAAACAGTTACGATTTCCATGAGGAACTCTGATATTGCCTATGACATAGAGATCGGGACAGAAGTGCAAATTGGATGGAATCCGAACTCAGTTCTTTTATTAACCTGAATCCTGCAAAAGGATGGGCTTAATTACAAGAAATGCATATTTGTATAATTGAGGAAGCCATCAATCGGCACAGAAACAGAACTGATACTTTATCCCCTAACACCCTTACCATTGCCAGGTAACCCCAAAACCCGAACTTGTATCCGAATCATCAGCCTTCGGGTTTGTCCATATATCTAAGTTAATATTTGTTGCCTGTTCCGTATCAGGTTCAACTCTATAACCAAGCTTGGATGATTTTATCTCCTCAGAGGATTCCCCTGAAATCACGGCATAGGGAGAACCAACCATGCCTCCGCCCTGGTTTATACCATAAGCCGCTTCAGCTGACCAACTACTCTCACTTTCTGTTTTATTCAGATCAGGGAATGTGTCTGGACTTATCAAGGCTTGTTGCCCTCCGGAAGCACTTCCTCCTAGGTCGTATCCCATCTGAGCTGAGAATCCTTCTTTAGTCTTTGGATTTGGGTCGTAAATAATTCCCAAAGCAACTCCCCAATCCTCAAAATTACCATCCTTATGAACAGCTAGGGTACGTCCATTCAAAATTACTGTAAGACCACTTTCTAAATTTGTCCATTCTATACCTCCCCCTACTTCTAAACCAATTCCAGTCTCAGCATCACCTCCATCATATCGAATTCCAACTTCTAATGTTGGCTTAAAGGTTGCACCTGATTCCATTTCGTTTTCCCAATCAGCAACTATACCAGCACGGAACCTTGTCGTTTCATTAGAAGATGCCATCAATCCTGGATCTTCATCAGAGTCGGTTTGCGTAAAAAGGAAATCTGTGGTCCAATTCAAATTGATACTTCCTTCATGTAATCTTGGAACCAAGGTTCCCTCTGCACCTGCAGCAAGCATTTTCCAGTCAATATCTGTTTTGATCATGTCACCGAAATGTGTATCAATTGCCATCTCACCACTACCGATACCAAATGCTCCCCAGACTGAAAAATTATCATTAATCTGGTGGGTCGCATAGGGTACAAAACTCGTGAGAGTAGCTTCAATTTCTCCTTTGCGGCTGGTGCCAAAAACACCCTTGCCTTTACTTCTGGAAGCCATCATACCAAATATTGTTTTATTGCGTTGCCAATCTGCCCCAAACATCATGCTGGAAACTTCCCCTTCAACAGCTTTTTCGTCTTTGCCACCACTGTAACCTGATTTTGCTGCACGCCCCCAAATCCCGAAAGAAAGATCATTTTCATTAATTTTAGTCAAAGCAAAGGATGTACCCAAGAGGATTTCATCATCAGTAACCTCTCTACTTTCCGGGGTAGGGTTATCAAAGCCATCAACACCCCATGTATCTCTCATCGGATTCATAGGCCAGGAAGCTTCTTGTGATACAGATCCATCTTGGTCGTTGATATTGTCATCTGTATTACCTGCCACCTGTGCGTCTGCTTTACTGGACTTTCGTAAAGGTTGGCTCATAAACTGTCCAGAGAAACCACTAGTTCTGTCGGCCGTAACACGATCTCTAATTGCTTCCAAATTCTGTTCTGCAACCGTGCGACCAAACCTTGATAACCACTGGGGAGGCTGTGAGTCCATATTCATTATCGTACCAACAGCCACAGCATCATCCAGCCCTTTACTGGACACAACTAATTCGAAGGTTTCATCCCTTTCCTGATGGTAATCGTCGTAAATCTCAACCACAATCTCTTTTTCCGTTTCCCCGGGACTAAAGCTAGCGTTTCCACTTAATTCTTTATAATCAATATTTTGGCGAGCTGATGTGGGGCTTGACTCACGGGTGTAGTAACTAACATCAATTTTCTGGGTCACAGGTTTTTCTAACATTACCTTGAAGCGTATTTCCAAGTCACTTTCATGAGCTGAGGCATCCTCCACAATTATATTTGTTGTACTTACTTCGTTTTTATCATCATCATGTAGCATGATTTTATCGCCAATTACGCTTGGCTGGATTTCTTGCATGACCACTCCAGTGACGGAAATATCTTCCATACTTTCTTCAACCTTATCGTCCATAGGTGTAAGCATGAAAGTAGTCGAACCAGTGTCCAAACCTGCTTTAATGACAATATTAAACGGTTTAACTTGAACAAAATCTGTACCCGCTAAAGCCGTGCCATTTACTATTGAAACCTCTATTATCATATCTTTTGCGTAGGTTGTTCCACCCATCACATTTGCTGTAACAACTACCGATGTAGACTCCATATTCTCGTCGATGTTACGCTGATTGTCAGCAAGATCACTATCAGTATCAACGACAAGCATTATGCTTTCAGGAGCGGCATCATCGTCCGTAATGGTTAGGGTTACATCACCTGGGTTAGCCACACCTCCTGAAACTGTCGCCGATACAGTAATGATCTTATCGGGATTATCCATTGAATTGTCAATTGAATCTATCGTTACCAAGCCGGTGCTACTCGTTGAATTCGCTTTGATAGTTAAAGTTTTATTCTGGCTCAGTGTGAAGTCACCCGTTGACGCAGGTGCGGTTGGTGTGGCTGAAACAGTTACGATAACATCTTCACTGACCGCCTCATCCAGGCTTGCGGTCACTGTCGCTTGACCGCCATTTTCAGTAATACTCGGCGAAGATAGTATCAAGGTTACTGTACGCGCACTTAATGGTGCCGCATCATCATTGATAATCGTTCCCGTCGTATCAAGCGTGGACGGAACGACGCCCGCTTTCTGTGGGAAGGTGGCATTGACGGGGTTGGACAAACGCAGAATGATCGTCTCATTCGCCTCATCAAGCTCATCGCCGGTGATCGCCACCTCTACTGTCTTGGACGTCTCCCCCGCCGCAAACTCAACGGTGTCCGAAGCAATCGCCGTATAATCCACACCCG
>JAJEBQ010000005.1 GCA_022822495.1 Paracoccaceae bacterium
CCACCAATAAGCGTGTTCGTCCCGTGCGTGCCCCCGATGAGATCCATCCCATCACCACCGTCCAAAAAGTCGTTGCCCCAGCCGCCGGTCATTATGTCAGTGCCCGCTCCACCAGACATCGTGTCGTTGCCATCGCCACCAGACATCGTGTCGTCGCCGGCACCACCTTCCATCTCATCGCTGCCACCATAACCGTGCATGGTGTCGTTGCCATCGCCACCATACATCTTGTCTTTCACGCTGTTGCCATGCATCGTGTCGTCATCCGCACCGCCATACATGGTGTTTTCACCAGAACCGCCCCACATGGTGTCATTGCCTGCACCGCCTTCCATGTAGTCATCACCAGAGCCGCCATACATGGTGTCGTTGCCAGCACCCCCATACATCTTGTCATCACCAGAGTCGCCATGCATTTCATCATCGCCGCTGAGAGAACCGCCAACATTATCACCATACATCTCGTCGTCGCCGGTCCCGCCATGCATGGTGTCGTGGCCTTCCATGCCTTCCATCCAGTCGTTCTCAGAACCACCATACATGGTGTCGTTACCGCCACCGCCAAGCATGGTATCCTCACCAGCACCGCCATACATTTCATCATTGCCGACACCACCACTCATATAGTCGTCGCCAGAACCACCATACATGGTGTCTTTACCGTGGCCACCATACATGGTGTCATCGCCACCTAAACCATCAAGAGTATCATCACCAAAATGACCCTTCATGGTATCGGCTTCCGACGTGCCTGTCAGATTATCGTCACCACGCGTTCCCGGGCCAAAGAGAAACATGTTCTTAACGTAATACGGAAGTTCCTGGGGGTTCATATAACCCGATATGGAATTAAATTGGATCGTAATCGTACCGAGACCATATTCCGTCAGATCAATAACAACAACCGCCTTCTCGTAATTGAATTTGTATACCGATGATATATTGTCCTTGATATCATCCCACGTCAAGTCATGGTCCGTCAGGTCAATCGTATCCTGGGTGTGGGTAAAATTGTTGATTCTTGTGTTCTGGTTTTGATCCGAAACGATGAAATTTCGCTGTCCAGTACCACCGTGATGTGAGTGATCTTTTCCTCGCAATGTATAATGTTCAACCATTGTCCTCTCCTCTAATCCTAAGCTTCCTGACGTCTCAGCCAATCATCTGAGCCTTCATTGGAATTTCTAAACATGGCATAACTATAGATAAATATAGAACACAAAAAACCTCAAATATTCGTACCCGTGTTGATGTGACTGAATTGCAACATATTATCGGCCAATATTTATTATTTTTTCATTTTGATAAAATTATGGGACAAATCATCTCATTTGATCCATGATGTAAAGCCTTTAGTTGAAAGGTTATTAACCACTTCATGATACGAATCAGGAACCATGCTCGCTCCAGAAAAGAAGGATTCAATTGTACAGCACAAGTTGAAATTGGAAATAAAATGATTGGTTGATACCACTGAGCCTTCAACATTTTGTGGCTTGACAGATAATTATTTCTTTGGGATAGGTATTTGATTTTGAGGTCCCAGAATCGAGCTGGTTTAAAACCCAAGAATTTAAAGGTGCCCCTTATTCGTCAGGAAGGCCAATAATTCCTCTACAGTTTCATAGGTTTGGAAAATATATCCATCCTCAACCAAACTTGGTCTGTCAACCATCATGACTTTGACCCCCAAATCAGCAGCAGCATCAAGCTTGAACCTGCTGGTTTTACCTCCAGAATTTCGACATAGAATATGGGTTATATTATAGTTAACCAATAAATCCTTTTCGCTGGCAAGGGAAATAGGGGGGTGAAAATGCATTACCCCCCAATTTGAAGGGAGTTCAAAAGAAGGTTGTTTCATAACTCTAAGGTAAATTTGGGATTGAAGTAACGATCTGTTCAATTCATCCATAATTGTACCAAGGTTTTTGCTTCCCAAGGCAGCAAATACCCTTGATTCAGGTGGAATATTTTTTGAAGCCTGGAGCAAACTCGTATATTCCTGCCAATTATCCTTCTTTTTTGCAAACCATTTAGGCCTTGAGAGGCGAATATAGTCTCTTCCCGTAATTTTAGTGGCTTCAAGTGCGTTTAATTTGATTTTTATGGCAAAAGGATGAGTCGCATCAACCAATAAAGAAACTTGTTCATGATTCATAAAGCGGACCAAGCCTTCTACCCCACCAAACCCTCCTGTAATGACAAGCCCTGGGTATGGGTTCAGAGTTTCCTGAAACAAGGAAGTGACAACCTCAATGCCATCAATATCTTTCATCTTAAGGCAAAGTTGACGTGCTTCTTCAGTTCCCGCTAGGACCAAGATTTTCATACTTCTGGAATTCACCTAATAGGAATTATGGGTTGTTGCAATTATCTTTCCATTCCTGTTGACAATAACAACATCGGTATAGATTTCAGGGTTGTTTAACTTTTCTTCAATTACCTTTTTTGCTTTGCGAGCAATGGGGTGGGCGAGTTTATGACCACAAATTTCCAAAACCTGATTGGCTGTGTTGGCTTGACAAATTGACTCTCTTGCCTGCTTTGGTATTAATGAGCCTAATTCATCTGCAACAGAATGCAAAAAATTGAAATCCACCTGCGATCGTTTGGAATGCAGGTCTGTGGCTCCGTTTGCCAGTTTGGACAATTTGCCAAAACCACCAGCGATCGTGAGATGAGGAATGGGATTTTTCCGTAGATATTTTAACAGTCCTCCAACAAAATCTCCCATATCCAACATAGCCCAATCCGGTAATTGGAAATAATTTTGGGCAGCTCTTTCAGAAACCGAGCCTGTTGATCCCACGACATGTGAAGCTCCATTGGCACGGGCGACATCAATTCCCATATGGATGGACGCAATCCAGGCTGCACAAGAAAATGGGCGAACGATTCCTGTTGTACCCAAGATTGAGATACCACCGATAATTCCCAAACGAGGATTCCATGTGTGAAGTGCAAGTTCCTTGCCATTAGGAACCGAAATCTCAACCACGACATTAGTCGCCACTCTGTATTTGTGAGCCAGTTTTTGAATGCCATCAGTAATCATTTTCCTGGGAATGGGGTTAATAGCTGGCTCACCAACTCCAATGGGTAATCCAGATTTGGTAACAGTACCTACTCCTTGACCTGCCCTGAATTGTATTCGTTCTATTGAATCATCAAACCAAACTTTTGATCTGATAACTGCCCCATGAGTTACATCCGGGTCATCACCGGCATCCTTTATTGTTCCGGCCATGGCATAGCGTTCGTTCAATGTCCTTTCACTGAGTTTAAACTCTACATTTTTCCCCTGTGGAAGTATAATCGAAACAGGATCTTTCCAATGTCCGGTAACAAGTGCATTAAAGGAAGACAGTGCTGTTGCAGTTGCACAAGCCCCAGTTGTGTATCCTGTTCTTAAATTGGTTTTGGCCATTTCATGGTAGAATTTAATGAATGAAATTTATTGATTATTTGATAGATGAGTATACCCCATTTTTTTCTACTGATTGGTGGAAGAAACGATATTCTTGGACTAAATGCCAAATAATTTGACGACAAAATAACAAAACACATATTCAATAAGCGATGCAAGGTATTCAAGATACAATTCAGACAACTGGAATTGAGTTTCCCACATTTCCAAGGGGTTTGGTTTGGCTGGTGGGAGCTGGGCCTGGTGATCCCGGGTTGTTGACTCTCCATGCCATATATGCTTTGCAACAGGCTGATGTCATTATTTATGATGCTTTGGTGAACAAAAGCATACTTGGTATCTGCAGAGATGAAGCCAAGAAAATTTTCTCTGGAAAAAGAGGAGGTAAACCCTCAATCAATCAAAGGGACATTTCTTTGAAATTGGTTGATTATGCGAGAAGGGGTAAGAAAGTAGTCCGACTCAAGGGAGGTGACCCGTTTATTTTTGCACGTGGGGGAGATGAAGCCTTGTTACTGGCCAGAGAGAAGATACCAATTCGAATTACACCAGGCATAACGGCCGGGGTTGGTGCCATGGCGTATGCCGGGATACCACTTACCTATCGAGAGACAAACCAGAGTATAACTTTTCTGACAGGGCATGACCAATATGGAGAAACACCGAGTGCAATTGATTGGGAATTGTGTGCCAAGGGTGCCCAGGTGCTGGTGATTTACATGGCAATGAAAAACTTGTCGGAAATAGTAAAAAAGTTATTGCTTTTTGGTCGTGATCCCTCTGAACCCGTAGCGGTTGTTACAAATGCAACCCTTAATAATCAAATTGTTCTGGAAACGACTCTTTCTGAGGTTGTTGACGATGTAAAACAGAATGGTTTGGAAGCTCCAGCAATTATATGCATAGGCGGTAATGTACCATTAAATCGGATCATAAACCAGGTTATAAACCCTGCTTTGGAAACGGAGTTAAAGATTTTGGGACCACTCAAAGAAAATACGCCCGGGGAGGCATTAAGGGAGAATACGGATTAAGGGTATTATCGTCTCGGCACCAACCTCAGGTGCCGGCAAAACTATTTGTACCCTCGGCCTCCTTCGGGCACTTCGCAGGCGAAATTATACCCTTTATCCAGCCAAATCTGGACCAGATTATATTGACCCAAAATTTCATCAGGTTGCCTCTGGGAGACAATCCCTTAATCTTGATTGCTGGGCAATGCAAACTGGATTAATCGAGTCCATGGTTAACTCCTTAACCGCGAAAGAGAGTTCGGATTCGCAATCCATCTTACTGGTTGAGGGAGCGATGGGTGTTCTTGATGGCGGTGGTAGGCAGGGTAGGGGGTGTGTCGCTGATTTGGCTGAAATACTTTCGCTTCCCATAGTCTTGGTGGTTGATGTGAATAAACAGTTCCACTCAGTAACCCTGGCGCCTCTTGGATTGCTAAAGGCTAGGCCAGAGGTCAATCTTTTGGGTGTAATATTGAATAAAGTTGGATCAGAGAGGCACTTGTCAGGTGCAAGGGAGAGTTTGGAGCTACACGGAGTAAATTGCCTAGGTTGGCTTCCAAAAAATGAAGAATTCAAGATCCCCGAACGACATCTTGGGTTGGTACTCCCCGAAGACAATCCTTCGATAGAGAATTACATTGAGGCTTTAAGTGAGCAGATTGAAGAAACAGTACTATTGGATTCAATTTTGGAAGAAGCATCTGATATTTCCTTATCAGAAGCACAATACCCAAGGGTTGGGGTTGAACCACTTGGTCAAAATATTGCCATTGCCCAGGATAAAGCCTTTGCCTTTCATTATATCCACCTTATGAATTATTGGCAGGGGAAAGGAGCGAACATTCTGCCATTTTCTCCCCTTGCCGATGAGGGCCCAGATGAGAATGCAGATGCTGTTTTTCTGCCGGGAGGGTATCCGGAGCTTCATTTACCCCAACTGATGGCCAATTCCAATTTTACTTCTGGCATGAAAATTATGCATGACAATAACGCATTGATTTACGGTGAATGTGGGGGGTTTATGGTACTTGGTGAAGCTGTTATAGATGCCCAAGGTCATTCCCACCGTATGTTAGGGTTTTTGAAGCATACAACGTCTTTTCAGAAACCTAAATTACACTTGGGCTACAGAAAATTCAAAGCTCTAACCAACCCCCATTTTCAAGGCGGTTTTATGGGACACGAATTCCACTATTCCACACTGGAAGTATCACAAGGAACCCAAAATCTCTTTCAAGTTGAAGATTCCTTTGGAAATAAGTTGCCTGATGCAGGCTTGGTGGAGGGTAACGTTCTTGGATCTTACCATCACTTGATTTGCGCAGATCATGCTTGAGTTGCCGGGAATCGTTTCTTGAACCTGAGGATATGGCTATAATTCTTGTCATATAAAGCGCTCTCCTCAATGATTTTGGGGTCCAGGGATTTACCTATAAAGATCAATACCGTTCTGGTTAGTTTATAGCTACGGATTTCATCTCGAAGGGATATCAGATCTGTTCGTATAATTTGCTGATCAGACCAACCGACTCGATAGGCAATTATAACAGGGCAGTTTTCACCATAATGGGGAATAAGTTTCCGTTGAATAGCCAAGGAATTTCTGACTGACAGATGAATGATCAAGGTCGCCTTGGATAAACCCAGAATTGCCAAATCTTCATCTTCAGGCATATCGGTCGATTTCATTGACGTTCTGGTCAGTATAAGTGTCTGCGAAACTTTAGGGATGGTAAGTTCCTGACCGAACGCTGCTGCGGCTGCTGCAAAAGCTGGAACGCCAGGTACAATTTCATAGGGGATATGCATCACTTTCAAGCGTTCAATCTGCTCGGCAATGGCCCCATAGAGTGAAGGGTCTCCAGAATGTACCCTTGCAACATTTTTACCCTCTTCATGAGCCTTGCCGATAATTTCCATGATTTCATCCAGATGAAGTGAGGCAGAATCGATCACAAGTTCATTTGCATTGGCTGAAGCAATAACTTCCTCAGGGACAAGCGAACCAGCATAGATACAAACAGGACACTCTGATATAAGCCTCTGTCCCTTAACAGTTATCAAATCCGGGTCACCTGGACCGGCGCCAATAAAATAAACCGTCATGGTTTTGCCTCCTTCTTGATCAATTTCTGGTGCCGAAATTTCTTATTGTATCCTCTTGGGGTATATGCCCAATGACCTTCTATGCCATTCAGGCGGGAATTTGTTGCAAAGGTTCTGGAGTGGCTATTGCCAATAATCAATACGGTTAGCATATCAACTTCTTCTGCTTGGAAAGTCTTTAGGTCTTTAAGAGTAATTCTTTCTTTACTTCGTCCAATGTTTCGAGCGACAACGATTGGAGTGTTTTCTGGACGATATTTACGTATTATATTGAGGGTCTGATCCAGTAAGGTTCTTCGTTTCCTAGAAGCGGGATTATAAAGAGAAATTACAAAATCACCCTGTGCTGCTCGTTTCACCCTTTCTAGAATAGTTTCCTCATCAGTCAGTAGGTTGGATAGCGAAATCGCACAAAAGTCATGACCAATTAACCCACCACCCTTGGCCGAGGCAGCTTGCATGGCAGTGATGCCAGGCAGACATTGAACAAAGGTTTTTTTAGCCATAGAGGAAACACCACTATTTGATGCTGGCAATTCGAGCAATTCCATGACCAATGAATTCATGGCAAAAATATTGCTGTCCCCGGAGCAGACAAGCACCACCTGTTTTCCCAAACCTGCAGTTTCGAGCGAAAACCGGCATCTTTTTTCTTCTTCACCAAGTTCAAATGCTACAATTTCCTTATTCCGGGGTAAGGGATCAAGAAGAGTAAGGTATCTCTTATAACCTACAATTACATCAGCATCCGCCAGAACTCTTGAAACCTCTGGTGTTCGTAATGAGATGTTTCCAGGACCAATACCAACGACTGATAACTTTCCACGAGGGACACCCTCATTGGTGGTGGTAGGTCCAATTTTGGCCAGAGCCATGGTTGCCGTTGATGTCTTGATTTTTTCGATGGTAAGATGTCCCTTATGGCCCGCACGAGTTAAGCAGGCACCCTCACTAACCCCATGACATCCGACTTCCTGGTAAACTTCTTCTGAGGGGTTCTGCAAATTCGGGTATTGGCATTCCAGTGTTTCGGAAGGATAAAAGTGTGCTTCAACTCCAAGATTTTGAGCCAAATCGTGAATCGCAGGTTCGTCTGATTTCAAGTCAAGTGAGTAGATGCCCTCTATACTGCCCGCGCTTATCCCATGATCTGACAGAGTACTGTTCACAAAACCAATCAAATCATCGGAGGGGCAATTGCGGATGCACCCGACACCCAAGGCATATTCTTTCTTTTGGTAAACGAGAGAGGGCAATCCTTGTGCTTTGACAACAATTCTGTTATGCTCACTCGTTGTGGTAAAATAAATATTACTCTGATTTATTAATGGCTTTATCCAATCGGCATCACCTATTATTTCAACCTTTTTGCCCCTCAGTATCCTTGCTGTAATTCTTTTGACATCTGCGGGGTTCATTAATTTCCAATCTTTCGGAGGTTCACTTAGGGAAAGTCCCAGAGTTACATAACTTCCCGTTGAGATTGCAGACTTTGCATTGAGGTGTTTACCTATTTTATCTGCCAATATATTAGCTGAATAATGCCCTCCCAAGAGTGGTATAACAAATTGACCATCTTCAGAAATCGCAATAACGGGTGGTTCATTATGTTTGCTTTTTATAAACGGACTAAGCGTTCGTATGATGATCCCTGCTGAACATACCCCAATAATGGGATGATTACCTAGGAATGCGTCACACATCTTTCTTGTTATATCCTTGCTAGGACAATTGTCTGGTGAAATCAAATCACAACACAAGAGATCGGCAATTTGACTTCCTATCATTTGACCAGCGTTGGTCAACGTAAATATCCTAGGTGTCAAACTGGACATATTCATCTTTACTTGGGACAAGGATCATTGAAAAGTAGGGAGCTGATTCGGGCGCTTTGCTCAGTGGTAAGACCTTTTGATTGGGAAGGGTCGCATGGGATACATAAACAGCTCTTTCTTCCATACCATTCTGGTTCAAAAGATGTTTTATCCTGGCAAGGTGCCTGCCGACCTTCATAATGGCAAAGGCCTCATTGTTTTCCAGCTTTGTTCGAAAGTGCTCTTCATTCATCCCTGCCGGAATTACTGAAAAAGATTCCAAACGAGAACACAAGGGCCTTTGGGAAACTGCCGCGCACGCATTGAGCGATGAAATGCCGGGGATAATTTCAACCGGATATTTACCTGCAAATCGGGAATGCAGATACATGAAGGATCCATAAAACAACGGGTCTCCTTGACATAGGACAATGACATTTTGTCCTGACTTGAGATGTGTTACAATTTCATCCGATGCAGTATTGTAAATAAGTTGCCCGGGAAATCTGCTTTCAACCATCGGAATCTTAATGGGAATTTTCTGTACATTTTCGGGCAAATAACCTTGCACAATATTAAGGGCAAAACTTTCCCCTGTTTCTGTTGATGGATAAGCAATAACCGTTGCCTTTTGAATGGTCTTAAGGCCCCTTAGTGTAATCAAGTCAGGATCTCCTGGTCCGACGCCGACGCCGATGAGCTTCCCACTCACGTTTGAACCTTCCACTGGGTTACTGGTAATAATTGTTCCCAAGTCGTTTGCTTGCCAATTATTTTGCTTCTTGAAATTGCAATTCGAGTTAAATCACCCCCATATTTCTTTTGTAATTCTACCAATAATGCTTCGGATTCAAGAGTTACAGAGTTGGCAACCAGACACCCATAGGGTTTAAGTCTTGGTAAGGAGCGTTCGACCAGTTCCAGATCCAGCCCACCACCGATGAATATTGCATCCGGGTCAGGAAACCTGGCTATTTCTTCCGAAGAGGTACCACAAATAATCGAAAACCTTGGGGTTCCCAAATTTTTGGCATTGGTTTGGGCCAATTCACATCTTTGCCGTTTTTGTTCTACTCCATAAGCCTGTCCATTGAAGGACAGTTGTAGCCATTCAATTCCTACGGATCCACTGCCGCAACCAAGATCCCAAAGAATTTTGCTTTTTCCGGGGTTTAAGGCACTTACCGTAAGAGCTCTGACTTCTCTCTTGGTGAAGTTACCATCTGAAACAAAGGATTTATCAGGTAATCCTGGCGGCGGAGGAAGAATTTCGTCGGTACCTGAGGGTATACATTCAATGCAAAGGGTATGAAAATCAGGTATGTTGTACTTGCCCTGGTTTTGCATCCAGGAATCTGCATCCCCTTTAATAATAGATTCGTTCGGACTTCCCATATCTCCCAAGACGGTTAACGTACTCAAGGAGTATCCCTGTTCGACCAATAGTTTTGCAATCAGACAGGGACTATTCGAATCTGCAGTTAGGACAACAAGCTTGTTGAATGGTTTAAACCATGGAATGATTTGTTCTACCGGTCTTCCGTGGACAGTAAGTGTATCAACATCGGGGATACTCCATCCCATTTTGGAACACGCCAGTTGAAATGCCGAGAGCTGTGGGTAAAACCTGATTTCTTCCCGAGGCCACTCTCGAGCCAATAAGGCGCCAGCCGAATACCAAAGAGGGTCACCAGTAACCAGTACAGCAACCTTTTTGTATCTGTAATCCCCAAGCTTTCCAACCATCGTTGAAAAGGGTGATGGCCATTTTATTCTTCTGGCTTTGAATTTTTTGGTCAGATTATGGTGTCTTTCACCACCAATAATAACGTCAGCATTTTCGAGAATATCGAGAGCATCGGGATAGAGGGTCTTCAAACCCAATTCTCCGACTCCTATGATGTGAAGCCAAGTTTGTGCATGTTTCTTGGAAGTCTGCATTGGAAAAACTACGAGTTTTGCCTGTTCGCAATCAGCGCCAAAGCATTAACAATAGAGGCTGACATGGCAGACCCACCTCTTCGTCCTGAAATAGTAATGTACTCAACCCCCAAATCAGAATTAACCAGCTCCGACTTGCTTTCACTCGCACCGACAAAGCCAACAGGGGCACCGATAATGAGGGCAGGTTTAATTTCGTGGGAATGAATCAGTTCAAGCAATCGGTAAAGAGCCGTAGGAGCGTTACCAATTACCGTAAGGGCTTCTTCACAGGAAGGAAACCATTGATCGATTGCAGCTGCTGATCTGGTCGTTTTATAAGGTGAATTAGACTCCAAATTATTTTCATTCAAGGTGACTTTTATTTCGTTATCCCTTGGCAGGTGTTGGCGGATAATTCCATTGGCGGTCATGAAACTGTCACAGTAAATGGGTTTGCCACTCCGCAGAGCCGCAAGCCCAGAATTCAAAAAATTGGGTGAATAATGAATGTCCTTGGTGATATCAACCATACCACAAGAATGTACGATACGAACAACAACATCCCTGATACCTTCAGGATAAGTTTCAATATCAATTTCCTTCTGGATAATTTCGAAACTCTTGTCGTAAATCCGGCCAGGATCTTTTTCATATTTAAACATCAATCCTTGAGGTACTTTCTTACACTTTCTGGCCCCAGGGGGTGTTGTCTGTGCGGATAAGGGTGGTGATGATGATCGTGATCATGGGAATGGTCATGATGATGGTGATGACTCCCATGATTATCGGAGAGTTTCAAACGACAGGCTCCAGTACAAAAATCATCACAAAGCTGACAATTTTGGACATTTGATCCAGGAGCTGAGGCTCCTTGACCTTCGACGTGGTGGTGATGGCTTTCCTGTTTCATACCCACCTCATCCTCAAACCCCAGGACCTGTGTACGATACTTACATAAAGAGCAGTTCATGGCCGTATTACCACTGAGTATATCTTTTGCCCTGGCGGCAAAAACTTCCAGAACCAGCGGATGATCGTTTAAATAGGAGGCCTTTAGGAACTTTATCTCAGGATTTCGTTCAGCAACCAGGTCAGTAAATCCATAAATACGATCAATCAATATCCCCCCAAAAAGGAAATATGGAAAAACGACTACCTTGCGATACCCTAATTTGGCAACATGATCCAGACAAGGTTCAACCAAAGGAAAGGTAACACCGGAATAACCGACTTCACACCATCCAAACCCCATACCCTCTTGCAGTAATCGAGCAACTTTTGATACATTGGAATTTGCGTCGGGATCCGAAGCTCCCCTGCCAATCACGACAAGACAAGTTTCAGACAGCGGGATATCATCCTCGTCATTAATTTCCAGCGCCTGACGAATTCGATAGCCGGAAGCTTCCAGAAGTTTGGGGTCAATACCCAACTCCCTACCAAATTCAATGGATATTGAGTGTTCCTTGGAATAGCTTTTCAATACTGAGGGTATATCGTTTTTAACGTGCATTGCTGCAAACAGCATGCCTGGAATGGCAAGTATCCTTGTACATCCAAGTTCTCTTAACCTATCCAACCCAGTTCGGATGACAGGATTGGCAAATTCGAGGTAACCAAACGCCAATTCCCAATCCTTGGGTAGATAATCAGGAATTTGTTTTACCGCTTTGGCAAATTCTTCTACGGCTTCCTTTGAACGGGAACCATGCCCGCATATCATTACGCCTGTTTTTTCCAAAATGTGTCCCTTCGTTTTATGTTATTAAAATTAAATCATCACCGAAATGCATGCGGTCACGAAACAAGCACGGATCGCTATTTTGTACCCTCCCATTTATCCGAATTCTAAAGATTGGAAGCAAAAGACAGAATAGCAATAAATTTTTACATCCAAACAAAGAAAAAGATTGTTGGTAAACTAATTTTTAAATTAATCTTTCCCAGAAAAATATTGTAAATTTCAATTCACAAAAGGAAAAGATTTGGTTTTATATTCCTGGGAGGTTTGAGCATGTTGGAAACTGAATTTTCCAAGCATGAGTTGGATCATTCAGAGGCTGATTACTGGCAGGAACGTGTCGACCTTGCCGCGGCTTTCCGCTGGTCGGTGAAAACGAATTTCCATGAAGCAGTAGCCAATCACTTTTCCCTTGCGGTTAATGCAAGTGGGACAAAGTTTCTGATTAATCCCAATCAGGTTCATTTTTCCAATATCAAAGCCTCAAATTTGTTACTTGTGGATATTAATGACCCAGAAACCATGAACAGACCTGATTGCCCCGACCCGACAGCATGGGGTCTTCATGGCGCTCTTCATAGAAAGTGCCCCCATGCACGATGTGCGATCCATCTCCACCCGATTTACTCAACCGTACTCGCGAGCTTAGAAGACAGTACATTGCCCCCAATTGACCAGAATGCTGCCATGTTCTTCAATCGTGTTGTAATAGACGAAAATTATGGTGGCTTGGCCTTTGAAGATGAAGGCAACAGATGCGCAGATCTGTTTTCGGATCCAAAAAAGCAGGTCATGGTTATGGGCAATCATGGGTTACTTGTCATCGGCAAGTCAGTCGCCGATACATTTGACAGGGCCTATCTATTTGAGAGAGCCGCCGGGAATTACATCAGGGCATTGCAAACTGGTAAACCGCTACGAGTCATGCCAGAGGATGTGGCAGAAAAGGTTGCAAGAGATGTTGAAAACTATCCGGGTCTTGGCCAGAAGCATTTTGAAGAAATTAAAATTATTTTGGATCGAGAGGAACCCGATTACATCACCTGAATCCACAAAGGAAAACAGCTATGTCTGAAAGTAGGATAACCAATTTTACACAAAGTAGGGATTGGAACCATCAGCCTGATTTACCCCTACAGAACAATCCCTTTTTCAAATGGCCTCCTGAACCAGCAAAGCTCTTTAGTTGGTATGCCAAAAACTGGCTGACCTTAAGCCAGGTACTCATTCAATTCGTTCTGGCCATTTTGGTTTACATTTTCATTTTTCCTTCCTTGGGGGAGATGACAGACCTTCAATTTGGATGGGTCTTCAAAGTCTGGCTAACCAACATCATTATAATCACTACTTTTGCCGGATCCATGCACTTGTATCTGTACGGCCTAAGGAAACAGGGCGACAAATTAAAATACGACCCGAGAGACTTGGCTAGGGACAATGGTATTTTTACCTTTCGAAATCAGGTTTATGACAACATGTTTTGGACTCTTGTTAGTGGTGTTACATTCTGGTCCTTTTATCAATGTCTTGTCTTTTATGCCGCTGCAAATGGATTGGCCCCGGTGTTTGATTTTTCGAGTGGCTTTTGGGATTCAGTATTACCGTTGATATGGTTTGTTTTATTGTTTTTCCTCATCCCAATTTGGTCTTCCTTTCATTTTTACTGGATTCACCGGTTGCTCCACTGGCCCCCTTTGTATAAAAGATCCCATTCTTTACATCATCGGAATGTAAATGTTGGCCCATGGTCAGGGATTTCGATGCATCCAATTGAGCATTCCTTATACTTTACCAATTTTCTGATTCACTTTGTCATTCCGTCCCATCCAATCCACATATTGTTTCATGCCTACTTCCAGACAATCGGGGCGGTGGCAAATCATTCGGGTTTTGAGAGTTTGTTATATAAGGACAAAAAACAATTACAGTTGGCCGATTATTTTCATCAGCTTCATCATCGTTATTTTGAGTGTAACTATGGAACCATGGAAATGCCTTGGGATGAATGGTTTGGCTCATTTCATGATGGTAGCGATGAGGCTACGATCGAAACCAGAACGAGAAAGAGGAGGATGTACCAAAAATAATACTACTTTGAGTCGTTAAGGATTTGGTGCAGAGCCAAACCATTCGCAGATACAGATCACATAATTGGTGCGTATAAAACCGGGCAGTTTATGGTTTGAGTTTGGGTTGTAAAATCAAGATTGGAAAGGTAACTAATTTCATATTGTTGCTGTAATCTTGTTTAGGCCATATGGTGCATCAGGATTTTCCCCAAGATCAAGAGCTAATCCTTCTACGAATTTATAAAACGAAATTACTTCAAGAAGGGGATCGAAAACGAATTGATGTTGTACCGGATTATACGGCTCTAACTTTGGTAATTCCCTTGTCGGAAGAAAGACATGAGCTCCACGTTTTTTAAGCGATTTTATCGCAGGGTAATCGCTTTTAAAATTTTGATTTCCTCTTTTGGTTATTTCCTCCCATACTGTCTCAAAAAAGACACCATTATTTTGAGGCTCAAAAGATGCCGAATGATTCCCATGTTTTCGAGGGGATGACCGATCCCCGACGCAGTAACGCAACCCGCCATGATCTTCATGACATGCTGATGATGAACCTATTGACCGT
>JAJEBQ010000021.1 GCA_022822495.1 Paracoccaceae bacterium
TTTGTTGCGACTGTGGCCTTTGAGGCGGGTCCTGTTCAGGATGCTGCCAAGATGGGTGCCCTTTTGAGTTTGGGGGGTGCGGTGATAGCCATTTTTGTCGGAAAAATGTTTAAAATCAAGAAACAGGAAATCCTTTCCTGATGCTTTCCATTTTGAAGGGCATCAACTAAATGAAAGTTGTTCAAGCAGGCAACCTGGAAATTTCCAACAAGTTGCCCTTTGTCCTCATTGCCGGCCCTTGTCAAATTGAGAGTATAAACCACTCCCTAAACATTGCACATCGGATCAACGAAATCTGCCAATCACTAGAGTTGGGATTTATTTTCAAATCTTCTTTTGACAAAGCAAACAGAACTTCCCTTAAGGGAAAAAGAGGCGTAGGTTTGAAGAGGGGACTGGAAATTCTGGTGAGTGTACGGGAGGAAGTTGGATGTCCAGTTCTAACAGATGTTCATGAGCCTGGCCAGTGTACCGAGGTTGCCAAACATGTAGATATCCTTCAAATTCCAGCTTTTCTATGCCGTCAAACGGATTTGCTCCTGGCCGCAGGAGAAACCAACAAGACGATCAATTTAAAAAAGGGGCAATTTCTTGCACCGTGGGACATTCAAAATGCCATTGGCAAAATAGAAAGCACAGGAAACCAGAAAATTCTCCTTTGTGAAAGAGGGACTTCATTTGGATATAACACCCTCGTCACAGATATGAGAAGTTTACCAATAATGGCCAAGACAAAGTATCCGGTCATTATAGATGCAACCCACTCAGTACAGACTCCGGGTGGAAGGGGTGAAAGTACCGGTGGTCAAAGAGAATTTGCTCCTGTCATCGCCAGAGCCGGTGTTGCCCTAGGTGTCGCAGGAGTTTTTCTTGAAACCCACGAAAATCCGGAATCTGCGCCAAGCGACGGTAAAAACATGGTCATGTTGGATCAACTTGAAGGGATTCTCAGTACCTTGGTTGCTTTGGATAAAGTGGCAAAACAACATCCGATAGAAATTTGAAAATACCAAAATGGTTTTAAAGCACCCTCCCCTTCTCGAAAGTTGGAGTTATAACGAAGATATCTGGATTTCACCCAATGGCTTTCGGGAATATGATTGTCGTTGGCGTTATCCCGAGGATATAAATCTGCTGGGATTAACAGAAGTTGGTAAGGCCATCGGGACGTACATCAACGAGTTAGGCAAGCCTAATGATATTGTCGTCGGTTGTGACTTTCGGTCCTATTCTCCGGCAGTAAAAAATGCCTTGGTACTTGGTCTATTCATCTCGGGTATGAGAGTTATAGATATTGGTACCGTGGTTTCACCCATGGCCTATTATGCCCGCGTCAGGCTTGGGGTTCCCAATGTTTGCATGATAACGGCATCACATAACCCTAATGGATGGACAGGTATCAAGGTTGGTATTGATCATCCCTTTACTCTTTCAGCTGAAGATATAACCGCTCTGAAAGAGTTGATATTCTCTGCCAAAACGATTGTTCAGGATGGAGGCCAATACACAACGTACAAAAATTTGGCAGATGAATACCTGCATCATTTGACCAAGAATGTGAACTTAACCAGAAAAATTAAAGCTGTCTGTGCTACTGGTAATGGTACGGCTTCAAAATTTGCTGTATCACTCCTTGATAGAATGGGCGTGGACACCATTCCCCTTCATGCTGAACCAAACTCCTGTTTCCCCAATTATAATCCCAATCCGGAAGCTTTAGTCATGTTAGAAGACATGCAAGGAAAAGTCAGAAAAACCAAAGCAGATCTTGCTTTTGGTTTCGATGGAGATGGCGACAGGTTAGGGGTTGTGGATAATCAGGCCGAGGAAATTTATTCGGATAAACTTGGATTAATTATGGCCAGGAGTCTTTCAAAGCGTATGCCCGGAGCCAAATTTGTTGCGGATGTTAAGTCGACAGGAATTATAACGCATGACCCCGAATTACAGAAGAATGGTGCTTTAACCGAATTTTATAAAACTGGTCATGGTCACATGAAACGACGGGTATATGAAGTTGGTGCCGTTCTTGGTATTGAAAAATCGGGCCATTTCTATTTTTCTCCGCCAGTTGGATTTGGCTTTGATTGTGCCTTCCAAGCAGCTGTCGAGGTGTGTAAATTGCTTGATAATAGTCCGGGAAAACAACTGTCAGATTTAAAAGACGACCTTCCACGAACTTGGAGTTCTCCTACCATGTCTCCTTATTGTGATGACAACGAAAAGTATGGTGTTGTCGACCGAATAACTTCAAAGTTGAAGGCCTATCAGGAAGAGAACAGGTTGGTTGATAATAAGAAAATTGTCGAAATCATGACTCTGAACGGGGCGAGGGTAATTTTGGAAAATAACTCGTGGTTTCTGGTTAGAGCCTCATCCAACACACCCAACCTTGTTATCGTTTGCGAAAGTACCGCTAGCAGACGTGAGTTGGAAAATATTTTTGGCTTTGTAAGGGAGGTGTTACAATCCGAATCCTTGGTTGGTGCGTTCGACCAAACTCTTGATTGATTACGGTTGGTTTCCTGGCCGAGGAAATCACAAAGATCTACTCAAAATGTCTTGAAGTTTTTACAAAGGTATTTAACTCTCTAGTTGGTTAAAAAATTGATTGCCTGCCGATTTTATTGGGGTGTAGCCAAGTGGTAAGGCAGCGGGTTTTGATCCCGTGTACCGTAGGTTCGAATCCTACCACCCCAGCCATTATTGAGTACCAATTTTAGGGCAATGAAGTACCCTATAGGTTGTCATAGATTTCAGGGATAAATGTTTGATAATCCATCGGTGGTCTGACATAGCCCTTCGGTTCGGTCCTTTCTGGCAAAGCAATTGCTTTTGGTGTAAGATCTTCATAGGGTATCATTGAAAGGAAGTGACTGATACAGTTCAAACGGGCGTGCCGTTTGACATCAGCATTGACCACAAACCAGGGTGACTGCTTGGTGTCAGTGTGTGCAAACATCACGTCTTTGGCTCTGGAATACTCCTCCCATTTGGTTCGGGACTCCAAATCCATTGGTGACAATTTCCATCGCTTATGAGGTTCTTTCAGTCGGCTTTGAAATCTTTTCTCTTGCTCATCATCAGAAATTGAGAACCAATACTTGACCAGAGTGATTCCAGATCTGATCAACATGCGTTCAAATTCGGGACAGGAGCGTAGAAACTCCTGATATTCCTCTTGAGTACAAAAATTCATGACTTTTTCGACCCCGGCACGGTTATACCAGCTTCGATCAAAAAGAACGATTTCCCCGGCGGCCGGAAAGTAATTGCAATATTTTTGAAAATACCATTGCGTTTTTTCCCTCTCGGTTGGTACTGGCAGGGCGACGACTCTGACCCATCGAGGATTGAGGTGCTGTGTGATTCGTTTAATGACGCCACCTTTACCGGCTGCATCTCTACCCTCAAAAACAACAACTACCTTTAGTTTTTTGAATTTAACCCACTGACCAAGTTTTATTAACTCCAATTGAAGGCGGTAAAGTTCCTTCTCGTATTTAGCTTTTGAGATTACCTTTTTCTTGGTCCCATTTTTCTTTAAATTATCCACCGCAGAACTCCCCCAACACTGATTTACGGCAACTGTGAATTCTATTGTAAGAAAAAAACTGTTCTTGTCTTTAATATTTCTGATTTTTTTTTATCAAAAGCACAAAAATCTTCGTTTTGAGGCAAACCTGCTTTTTGATCTGAATTAGTGGTGATTTACCCCAAAAATAACACACCTTATTTTTACAAACTGGTGATTCATCAAACTCTGCCATTCAAATTGGTGTCCCAGTTTCAGCCCTGATGCCTAATATGCTTACTGGTAAGGACATTAAATTCATTTGTGGATTAAGATCAAGTGGCCAATTTATTTCATGGCTAAAACTTCTATTTCAATTTTAAATTCTGGTTTGGAAAAGCCAGATACGATCAAAAGTGTTGAGGTGGGTGGAACCTTAAGGTCACTTATCCACTTGTCTCTGATCTTCATGTAGGGGGTGAGAAACTTTCTTTTGCTAACATAGGCACTGATTTTTACAACATCTGATTTCTTCATACCACCTTTACCAAGGATTGCATCAATATTGGCGAAACAAAATTCAGCCTGCCCTTCAATGGATTTCGGAATGGTGCCATCCATTGAAATACCCAACTGTCCCGAAACCAACAGGTGAGTAGATGCTCCCTTTATCCACAGCCCATGCGAATAGTCCGCAAATGGTGCAACTATTTCTCCGGGGTTTATGCTACTCTTTTCCATTGAAACTCTCCTTTCATTAGGTTCATACCATTTCAACTTCGACACTACCAATCGACCCCCACCTAGCCTTAACCTTGGAACCCTTCTTAACGGGTATCGGTTTAACGGGGGATCCCGTCATCACCAAGTCTCCCTTGTCCAACGTACCACCAAGTTTACCCAATTTTGACAACCGATCAAAAAGCCAGACAATTGAATTGGCTGGATTTCCCAAAACATCTGAAACATTTGCCTGGAAATTCAAATCATCAACTTCAAGATATACCTCCGTTGCATTGAAATCAAATTTGAGTGGGTCAAAAATATGATCGGATAGCAAAATTCTTGAAGCACCCACATTGTCTGCGATCACGTTTACAACACCAGCCGTCAAACCTACTCTGGTCTCAACAAATTCTAGCGCCAAATACACCTTTCGAGTTTTGTCAATAACCTGTTGGACAGAAATTTTATCCCCATCCAAACCTTCGGCGAGCTCAAAACAAATTTCGGGTTCTACAAGAACTTGTGCTGTACCCAATATGGGCACCTTATTCGTATTGGATATTTTCATACTTGAGGTCAGGAAACCAAATTCCGGTTCGTTTATACCATGTACCTCCTGGACCTCGTTGGAAGTAAACCCTACTTTGTAACCCATCTTCGCATCACCATCCCGAAGATATAGGGCAAGTACCTTCGTTCTGATTGATTCGCTATCAGCCACATTAAGTCTAATCTTTTTTCCAGGTGGGGTTATTCGGGCATTTTTTGTAATTCCACCCGTATAAATTTCTTCCGCAATAAATTTATGCGAATCATGCGTTAGGTTGGGGGTCATTAACGGTCTCCAAATACATTCCTGTTATGCATTACAGGCCCAAAGTATCAGTCGTAACAACATTATTATCAGTGATAAAGATTTTTTAATTGCAAGTTTCAACAATTCCATTACAAAATAAATAGGGGATTCAAAGCTTTTTTGAACTCATTTACTCAACACCCAAATTAAGGAATTTATCAATGCGATTTATGCGTTCCCTTGTTATTGTATTACCCTTTATAATCTCCACTGCACATGCAGCCGATATGGAAAAGGTCACCTTCGGTACTAACTGGCTTGCCCAGGCTGAACACGGAGGCTTCTACCAAGCTGTCGCTGATGGCACCTATGCAGAATGTGGACTAGATGTAACAATTCTACCAGGTGGTCCACAAGTGAATAACCGCGCTCTGATGCTGGCTGGCAAAATTCATTTTCACATGGGCGGAGATCTGATTGCGGCCTTCAACTCGGTTGAACAGAATATACCTGTTGTATCAGTGGCGGCCATTTTCCAGAAACATCCCCAAGTTATCCTTGCCCATCCAGGCAAAGCTGAAAAATTTGAAGACCTTAAAGACTTGACCCTGCTCATTGGCGATAACGGCTTCAGGACCTACTACCCGTGGATGAAAGCTCAATATGGATTTACCGATGAACAGCGTGTTCCTTACACCTTTAATCCGGCACCCTTTTTGGCTGACGAAAACAAAGGCATGCAAGGATACTTGTCTTCCGAACCATATGTGGTAGAGAAGGAAGGCGGTTTTACGCCTGAGGTCTTCCTGATTGCTGATGCTGGATACTCGACCTATGCAACAACCATTGAAACCATGGCTGAAACAATTGAAAACAAACCGGAAGTGGTTCAGTGTTTTGTCGACGGTTCCATCAAAGGATGGTATAATTATCTTTATAATGACAGAGCAGCAGCAGATGAGTTGATCAAGGCTGATAACCCCGAAATGTCCGATGACAAAATTGCCTATGCAATCGACAAGATGTTGGAGCGGGGTATTGTTGATTCAGGTGATGCTTTGGAAATGGGTATTGGCGCCCTTACCGATGAAAAAGCTGCTGATTTTTTCAACAAGATGGTTGAAGCAGGTGTATTGTCCCCCGACATTGAATATTCCAATGCCTACAATACAAGCTTTGTCAACAAAGGTGTCGGGATCAACCTCAAATAAAATTTAAACCCTATGCCTGAGAGAGGGTATGTAACCGTACCCTCTCGTATGAGCAGAAGTGTCGTATGTGAATTAAATTGAGCGAAAATAAAAGCCCCCTCCTTCTTGAACTAAAGAAGGTGGGCAAGACATTTGCAGAAGATATTGTTGCCTTGAAGGATATGGATCTCAGAATTCATTCGGGTGATTTTATAAGCCTTCTCGGACCATCGGGTTGTGGCAAGTCAACAGCCTTACGAATTATTGCAGGCTTAACCACACCAACCCTGGGTCAGGTGGATTGGAAAGTTAATCACGGTAGTGGCTCCATTGGTGTGGTTTTTCAGGAAGCGACCCTCATGCCTTGGGCAACCGTCGAAAAAAATGTCTGGCTTCCTTTTCGGCTACAAAACAAATCCTTTCAGGAAACCAAGGATGAAATAGAACATAGCCTTGAACTGGTTGGCTTGAAGGAATTCATCAAAAGCTATCCACGTGAGCTTTCTGGCGGTATGAAAATGCGCGTATCCATTGCCCGTGCACTGGTTACCGACCCCAAGGTTATCCTGATGGATGAACCCTTTGCCGCCCTGGATGAAATCACCAGATTTAAATTGAACAACGACTTGCTGGCCCTAAGGGAAACCATCGGATGTACCATTATTTTTGTTACCCACTCGGTTTTTGAAAGTGTCTTTTTGTCAGACCGCATTGCAGTCATGGCTGCAAGACCAGGGCGAGTGATACAGGAACTGATTGTCGATGAACCCTATCCCCGCGGCGAAACCTTCCGAACATCCGCAAGTTACGGTATAATTTGCAGGAAAACCTCAGATGCCCTAAAGTTGTCAATGGAAAACTAAATGGTACATACAGACATCCAATTAGATTCGTCGAATCACGAAACAAGCATGGGTTCAACAACAGGGGTTGTTGATCGGAATGAACTACAGAAAAAGAGGAAGGAACGAGCAGAGAAAATAGGTAAATGGGTTATGCCCTTTATCGTTTTCGTCATAACGATCTGGCTTTGGGACTATATCGTAAGTTCAAATGAGATTCCTCACTACATATTGCCCGGACCGGGATTGGTTGTTGATACACTAATCCAGGATTTGGGTATTTTGTTCAGTGCCCTTAAAGTTACCCTGCAAATAACTCTGCTTGCCCTGGCCGTGGCCGTAATCGGAGGGGTGGGACTAGCAATATTGTTTACGCAATCTAAGTTTGTTGAAATATCCTTTTTTCCCTATGCCGTGATTCTTCAGGTCACACCCATAATCTCGATTGCCCCCTTGATCTTCATTTATGTTGATAATCGTATGGTTGGGCTTTTACTTTGTGCCTGGATCGTTGCCTTTTTTCCGGTCCTATCGAATACGACGCTGGGATTGAACTCAGTTGATCACAATCTCAAGGATCTTTTCAAGATTTATGAAGCCAACAGATGGCAAAAATTGCTTCATCTGCAATTACCTTCAGCCCTGCCCTATTTTCTGGGAGGTTTAAGAATAGCTGGTGGTTTGGCGCTGATTGGAGCTGTTGTTGCAGAATATGTTGCTGGTACAGGGGGTATTGGTTCTGGCTTGGCCTACACTATTCTGGAAGCAGGCTACCGGCTGAATATTCCCCGGATGTTTGCAGCACTCCTTCTTATCGCCGGTACGGGAGTCCTAATTTTTGTTCTCCTCTCTTTCCTGTCTCATCTCCTGTTGCACAAATGGCATGAAAGCGCTCTTGAGAAGGAGACCTAGTGGATTTCCTCAAACTGCCAACAACCAGTGAATGGACAATTAAAAATGTTGGTATTCCAGAATATTCAAAAGATGGACACCTTACTTTTCGAAATGATTCATTATCTGTCCGTAACGGGAATATAACATCAGAAATTTCTGATACGATCGTTGATGGTCAGGAAGGCATCGTTTTCCCACTCTTTGTGGATATGCATACGCACCTGGACAAGGGTCATATATGGCCCCGTGCACCTAATCCCAATGGTACCTTTGATGGTGCACTCAATGCGGTTTTAAATGACCGTAAGGCAAATTGGAAGGCCGAAGACCTCGTAAAGCGGATGGATTTTGCTCTCAGATGTGCTTATGCTCACGGGACGAGAGCACTTAGAACTCACCTGGATTCAGCTGCACCACAACATAGAATTTCCTGGCCGGTATTCCGTGAACTGAGGGAAGAGTGGCGAGGTCGAATTGCATTACAGGCAGTTACTATTTTGGGTATTGAATATGTTTCAGATGACCCCTCCTTCCTCGACATTGCTGATATGGCTTCCAGTTGTGGGGGATTGCTCGGGTGTGTAACATATCCCTGTGCCAATCTTACCGATCGAATTCAAACATTTTTTCGTATTGCCAGAGAAAGACAGATGAGCGTGGATTTCCATAGTGATGAGACCAATGACCCCTCGTCCAGTTCATTACGTGAAATCGCCCGTATTGTTCTAGAAACAGGTTTTGAATATCCTGTTACTGTTGGTCATTGCTGTTCTCTTGCCCAACAGAATCCGGATGAAATCGACGAAACCCTCAACATCGTGGCAGAAGCAGGGTTAAATATCGTTTCACTTCCCATGTGTAACATGTACCTTCAGGATCGAAACGAATTCTCAACACCAAGGTGGCGTGGTGTTACCCTGGTACATGAAATGGTCCGGAAGGGAATTCAGGTCAGTTTTGCATCTGACAATACCAGGGACCCCTTTTATGCCTATGGTGATCTGGATATGGTTGAGGTCATGCGCGAAGCAACCCGTATCTGTCACCTTGATCATTCCACCTTGCCCTGGTTTGAGTCATTTAATGAAACACCTGCCAAAGTGTGTGGTTTCGAAACAATGAAACTTGAGACAGGCTCTCCCGCTGACTTTATCGTGTTTAAAGCCCGCAACTTGAGCGAATATTTTTCACGCCCTCAAATGAACCGTGTTGTGGTAAGAAAGGGTAATCAGATAGATCGAAAATTACCTGATTATTCGGAACTGGATTCTCTGTGGAGGTAAAATGAGCACTAATATACAAGCTGCAAAAAATGATTTGAAGCATATGGAATTGATCGATTCAGGTTCTGCCTTATCAGCCAAAAGCAGAGACTTCTTCTGGTATTCTCCAGTCTTGAAAGATCGCCTGGATCATATCACGGCAGATTTTTCAGTTTCTCCACAAAACCAGAATGAAGTCATTCAAATTCTTAAAGTGTGTTACAAACACGATATTCCAGTTACAGTAAGAGGTTCCGGCACCGGTAACTACGGTCAAGCCATGCCACTGGCAGGTGGATGTATAATCCATATGAACCAGATGACAAGAGTTAAAGAAATCCATCCAGGAAGAGTCGTTGTTGAGCCTGGATGTTTGCTTAAGGATCTGGATTTCGCCTGTAAGGAAGATTCCAATCAGGAGATTCGAATGTTTTCTTCAACCTGGGCAACCGCCTCAATTGGAGGATTTATTGCCGGAGGATCAGGTGGCGTTGGGTCCTGCAAATGGGGACAGCTCAGAGATATTGGCAACATCATCCGCATCCGGGTTGTAACCATGGAGGAAAATCCAAGAGTTCTGGATTTCAGGGGTGAAGAGATCCCACGGGTATCGCATGCCTATGGCACCAATGGTGTTATAACTGAATTGGAAATGCCGCTTGCTCCTGCCTATGAATGGGTTGGACTTTTCCTGGCCTTTGATGATTTCATGGAATCGGTTAAGTTTTCGGCTGATCTAGCCAATCAGGATGGCATACTGATCAAATTGGCAACCCCTTTCGAAGCTCCAATCCCCCACAGATACTTTCCTAGAATTAAACCCTATGTTACGGAAGATACCAATTTGGTAGCCCTCATGGTGGCACCTCACGCAATGGATGCATTCCTAACCTATACCGCCAGACACAAAGGTGTAGAAATCATTTATCGGTCAGATGATAATGATTGGCCTCGTAATCCAGGACCGGTCTTTGAATATGGCTGGAATCATACAACTCTAAGGGCATTGCGAATTGATCCTACCATTACCTACCTACAGGTTCGTTACGGCTATCCGAACCACATTGAACTTATTTCCAAAGTGAGAGAGGTCTTTGGCAAGGAAGTGCTCCAACACTTGGAGGTGATTCGCGAAAACGGCAAGGTTATGTATGCAGGCTTGCCAATCGTACAATTTACAACGGAGGAACGGTTGGATGAAATCGTCAGAATACATGAGGAAATGGGGTGCATGATATTCAATCCTCACAGATATACGCTTGAAGAAGGAGGGAGGCAAACCGTGGATACAAGGCAGTTGGATTTCAAACGGGAAGCAGATCCAAAGGGGCTGCTGAACCCGGGTAAAATGATTGCCTGGGATGACCCCGATTGGAATTACTCTAAAATGTATTCATATCCGGGAATCCTGCGAGCCTGAGATGAAAGCACTCGTCATATTCGCACATCCTGTCCCGGAAAGTTTTTCTGCTTCTCTTCATAAGGCTGTCCTGGAAGAACTTGAACAAAAAGGGTGGGACGTTGATAATCTTGACCTCTATACGGAAGGTTTTGACCCTGTCCTCTCAAGAGAGGAGCGACTCATTTACCATGATGAACCTGATAACATTAAGCCAGTAAGATCATACGTTGAGAAGGTGCAAAATACCGAGGCTCTTTTTTTGGTATTTCCGGTTTGGATATTTGGATTTCCAGCCATTCTTAAGGGATTTTTTGATCGGGTTTGCGTCCCGGGTGTTGCTTTTAAACTCCAAGGTGGCAAACTCGCCCCAAACCTCCAAAACATCAAAACTTTGGTGGCAGTTACCACTTATGGTGGAACCAGGTTAAGAGCATGGTTGGCCGGAGACCCACCTCGTAAAGTTGTAACCCGTTCGGTAAAATTCTATTGCCAACCAAAAACACTCAAGTATCTTGCCCTTTATGACATGAATAGGGCCGACCACACCAGGCGCCGCCGTTTCCTCACCTCTGTTCGCAACGAAATCAAGACACTCTGATGAAGGCTTTGGTCATATATTGCCATCCCAAACCTGACAGTTTTACCAGTGCGGTTAAAGACCAGGTGATTGAAGTTCTATCCGAGCAAGGCGCTGAAACTCGGCTTGTCGACTTGTATGGGGAGAATTTTAACCCAATCATTTATGGAGATGAGTTGGTAACTTACCTTGATACTGATTCAAATCAAAGGGGGCTGGAGGATCATATCAAAAATCTGTTATGGTGTGACACCTTGATATTTGTCTATCCCACGTGGTGGTACGGCTTACCGGCCATGCTTAAGGGATGGTTGGATCGATGTTTGCTACCAGGTGTTGCCTTTCATATGCCTGAAGGTGACAAAGGAATTAAACCAGGCCTCAGACATATTACCAGACTTGGGTTGTTTACAACAGCAGGAGCAACCCCATTTGTAACCTATTTTATGGGAGCACCAGGCAAAAGAACGATACTAAGGGCCATCAAATACCTTTGCAAATGGTCCGTAAAACGGGTATTTCTTGCCCATTATTCCATGGACACCTCGACTCCAGAAAGTCGAAGCCTGCACCTCCAAAAGGTACGGAAAAAAATGAAGAAGTTCGTGTCCTAGCAATTTGGCATCACTCAAAAGGAGAGCGAATCATGAGTTTTGAATGGCTTGAAAAAAAAGCCCCCGAGTTCAGGGATATAGATCCCGAGAAAACCATAGCCATCCTCCCAACTGCGGCCATTGAACAACATGGACCACATTTGCCAGTGGGCACCGATACAATCATTGGTACAGGCATGCTTACAGAAGTCAAAAAAATCATGCCACCTGAACTTGATGCGAGAATTCTTCCCATCCAGGCAATAGGTAAATCAAATGAACATATTTGGGAGGTGGGAACGCTTACACTTACTGCCGAAACTGCGTTGCGTGCCTGGACGGAAATAGGCGAATCTGTTGCCCGAAGTGGTATTAAAAAAATGGTTATCGTGAATTCTCACGGTGGAAATCTGGATTTAATTTCAATTGTAGCCAGAGAACTAAGGGTCAAATTTGGAATGCTAGTTATCAAGTGCCAGTGGGGCAATTTTGGTCAACCACAAGGTTTGTATTCCGAGTATGAAAAAAAATATGGTATTCATGGCGGCGAATCTGAAACATCCATGGTTCTTCACTTTCGGCCTGAACTGGTTGATATGACAAAAGCAATTAAATTCGAATCAACCGCTGAACACACACCCTTCCCACCTGTTGGCCCCATTTCTTATGGTTGGATTGCAAAGGATCTGAATCCAGATGGTACCGTTGGAGATGCTCATTTGGGTACCGCTGAAAAGGGAAAACTCACAGCTGAGTTTCAAGCAAAGGGATTTCTAGATTTGCTCTTTAAGGTCGAGAAAACAGAGGTCGAAAACTTTGGCGTTGCGATCTCGCCTAACCAACCATAGGCATGCATTTTGCATTACCTATTGGTCTAAAATTGAAGCAGATAAGAGAATAATATTATCCGTTCCTATTGACCGAAATCAGAAAGATAAGTCGCTATAGCTTCAAGGTCCTCTCGGGAAGCATGGTTCGAATACGCTTGCGTTACCAAATACATTGAGCTTGTTTCGCTAACTGCTCCAGACCATTCATCAAGACCATTCAGAATTTCATCTGGAGCCAATCCTGCGATCCTTGGAGCAGGTTTTTCTCCATCCTTAAATGGGGAGGCACCTGCAAATAATTGATCTGATTGTTCGGCAAAAAGCACATTTCGGGGTGTATGACAGCTTCCACAATGACCAAGACCATTTACGAGATAAGCCCCCCTATTCCATTCGGCACTTTTCGTAGTGTTGAATTCAAAGCCGGGTTCATCCAGGTAAAGCATTTTCCATGGCAAATTGAGAATCGAATATTTGAAAGGAAACCTCAGATCATGGGGAGGAGATTTGACTTCCAATCCTTCAAGGCTGAACACATAGGCCTTTATGTCTAATAGGTCTTCAAAACTTACTTTAGCGTAGGCCGTATAGGGAAAAGAAGGTGAATAATGTACGCCTTCAGGGCTTATACCCCTTACCATGGCGTTGATAAAATCCACATCACTCCAATTGCCAATACCGGTATTCAAGTCAGGAGTAATGTTCGGAGGGTAAAATGCACCTATCGGTGTAACCAGAGGGTCTCCGCCTGTCAGTTTATTAAAATTAGCTGATTCTGAATCGTTATTCAGGTGACAGTCACCACATCCCCCCAAGTGAAATACGACTTCACCCCTATGTGGGTCTGGTATGAAACCGTCTTTAACTCCTGCCAGAATATCCTGCTCAGTTAATTTCCCGGGATAGGTAAGAGCAACAAAGATCGCTATGATAACTACTGGAAGAATCACCCATAAGGTAATTCGTTTCATGGTTATTTTCTGAATTCCCTATGACAGGCCGAACAGGTTTGACCTAATTGTGAAAAGGCGTCGTTAAAATCGCTCTCGTTTGCGGCTTGACTCAGCAGTAAACTTGCCTTCTGAAAATTGTCAAGGTGAGTATCAAAACCATCTCCAGCCAATATTTCCGGTTTTGCATCGGTATCACCTTGGAAAGTTCCCTCTTCAAACAGGAATGCAAAGGACAAAGACATGGCATGAATGGCTTGCCCCGCACCTCTGGTTACTGAAGGGTCAAATTCGGCACTTCCTCTTTGTATGGCTCCGAGGGTTCTCATTTGCGAACCGATGTATTTCATAATCTCCTGACGGGCCTGAATGGCCTCATCAGGTGTATTGGAACGTGACATAGCAACCAAGGGAACCATCACCAGGCTTAATATGAGAATATGAGTTGATAATTTCATGATAACTTCTCCGGCAAGCAAACTCCTTCCAGTTTATAGCGTATTCCAAATACCAAAAGTTACATTTCAAGATAAAAATTGTTGTTATCAACCCGTTTCATCCAACCTCTTTATCAATTCCAGGACATAAGGGCCGAGCTCATTCACAATTTTGTGTACACCCTCCTTGTTGGGATGGAGCATATCATCCTGAAAATACCTCTCCCAGACGTCCTCACGAGGACCCAATTGATCAATTGGATCAAAGATTTTGGGAAAGAGAATGGTATCAAATTCGATACTCAATTCCTGATATATATTCTCAAATTCTCTCTTGTAATCTTGTCCATAGTTGCTTGGTGCTTCATGCCCGATCAACAATGTTGGTAAAGATTGTTGAAAGGTTTCTTCCAATATAGATCGCAAGTTGCTATGGGACTCTTCAACATCAATACCTCTCAGCAAATCGTTACCTCCCAGCAATATAATAATGGCATCAAAGCCTTCCTCAAGGGTCCAGTTAATGCGAGCCTTCCCTCCAGCGGTCGTATCGCCAGAAACACCGGAGTTTACCACCAAGGCAGAAACATTGTTCTCATCAAGCCAAGTTTGCATTTGGGCGACCATTCCATCTTCAGGGTATAAGCCAAAACCCTGGACCAGACTATCTCCAAAAAAACTGATCCTTATTTCTGCCATGGCTTCATGGGTAAATAATAACGGTATTGTTATACCTAGAAGCAACTTGCAGAATTGTTTTGAAAACCCATATTTTTGGAGTAATTTTTGGGGTGCAACCAACTTCATGGCAAAAAATGTCCTTACATTAAAAGATGTCTTCCTGATACTTAAGGGAAATGCGGGGCCCGTCAATATAATTAACGGAATAAACCTGGAGGTAAAAGAACAAGAAACCCTGGGAATTACCGGCCCATCAGGATCTGGGAAATCTTCTCTTCTGATGCTTCTCGCAGGATTGGAAAAAATCACCAAGGGTGATATTGTCTCACTCGGTCATTCGATTGCAAGGATGAATGAGGACGAACTGGCACGCTTTCGTCGAACCAATGTTGGTGTGGTTTTCCAATCCTTTCATTTAATCCCAACCCTAACTGCGCTGGAAAATGTTGCTATACCACTCGAACTTGCTGGCAATAACGCAGCCTTTGAACGAGCCGAAGAAGAGTTGGAATCAGTTGGCTTAAAAGACAGATTAAGGCACTATCCATCGCAACTTTCTGGTGGTGAGCAGCAACGTGTTGCCCTGGCAAGAGCAAGCGTGCCCAGGCCCAGTTTACTGCTTGCAGATGAACCAACTGGAAATCTTGATGCCGCAAACAGTGAAATGGTTTTGGAACTGTTATTTAACCTCAACAGACAAAGAGGTACCACTTTGGTATTGGTAACTCATTCAAAGAATTTGGCCAACCGTTGTGGACGTGTGATAAGTTTGCAAGATGGTCAAATCGTCTCCTCCACCTGAACAATAAATGAATTTACTGACTTCACTTCGTATTGCCTTTAGAGAATTGAAGGGTAGGACAAGTAATTTTCATATACTTATCGTTTGCTTAACATTAGGAGTTGCCTCTGTCACAGCTGTTGGACTTGTGCAAACAGGTATTGAACAGAGTTTGGAAGAACAGGGGGCAACCATTTTGGGTGGTGATATCGAGATGGAATTCACCTATAGGTATGCCAACGAGGATGAACTCAAATGGATGACAGATAACTCCATTAAAATATCCGAAATTGTTGAGTTCCGTTCAATGGCTGTGGCCGACAAAGAAAGCGCTGTTGAACGTGTTCTTACCCAGATCAAGGCTGTAGATGAGATTTACCCCTTATATGGAGAAATAATACTCGAAAATGATATGTCTCTTGACGAAGCCTTTCAGCCTCAGAATGATATACCTGGTGCTGTCATGCACAAAGCCTTGGTAGAGCGTTTGGGATTGGAAGCGGGATCTGAGTTCAAACTTGGATACAATACTTTCAGGTTGGGCGGAATAATTTTACGAGAACCCGATGAGACGGGAGGGAATTTTTCACTTGGTCCAAGAACCATGGTTTTACTTAAGGATTTGGAGAATTCCGGCCTTATTGACGATGGCACGTTATTTTCATCCCGGTACCGAATGATAACTGCCGAAAATCAAGACATGGAAGCTCTGAGGAATGAAGCTGAATTCGAATTGGGCAAATCTTTTTCTTGGCGTGATAAAAGGAATGGTGCTCCTGGAATTCAGTCTATTGTTGAACGTGTTGGTGCGTTCCTGACTTTGGTAGGATTGGCAGGCCTTGTCGTTGGTGGGATAGGTATTTCACTTACTGTTTCAACTTATTTGGAAACCAAAACCAAGGTGATAGCAACCCTTAAAACACTTGGCGCCGACCAGGGAACCATTTTCTTGATTTATTTGTTTCAAATCTTGGTTTTAATCGTCTTGGGAGTAGTCTTGGGGTTGGTATTAGGAGTGCTCATTCCATTCCTTTTGGAATCAATTTTAACCAATTTATTACCTGTACCCTTTGCTTTTGATATACACTTTCTGGATATTCTGGAAGCAGCATTCTATGGGGTATTAATTGGCTTAATTTTTTCGGTTTGGTCACTAGCTAAAACCTGTGATATCAAACCCGGCGCACTTTATAGGGAAGCAAGCATTAACCCCTGGAAAATTCGATTGGTGCCTTACGGTCTGCTCCTCGTCTTTTTGATTGGAACCTTTATCGCTTCAGCTTCACTTTTTTCCGGTATACCCAAGCTAACCTTATATATATCCGGAGGTATCGCTGGCACCCTCTTGACCTTGGGGTTAATTGCTCAAGGATCCAGATATTTATCATTTCAGTTGGGTCATTCAAAATTGGTAAGAGGTAAAATTTCACTTGGGTTGGCACTCAAATCGATAGGTGAAACAGGTAACGGTGTTATCTCTCTGACCCTGGCATTGGGCCTTGGCTTGGCTGTTCTAGCTTCAATCGGACAAATTTCCAATAATCTTCTGAGAAACATTACGGGTGATATCCCCCAGGTAGCACCCACATTTTTTGTGATTGATATCCAAAACCAGGATATCGAAGAATTTCAAAATTTGGTGCTTGGCTATCCTGGCGTTTCAAAAATAGAATCAGCACCGATGTTGAGGGGTATCATAACCGAAGTTAATGGTGTTCCCTCCCGCGAAATCGCAGGTGATCACTGGGTGCTTGAGGGAGACCGGGGTATTACGTATGCCAACACACCTCCCGAAAATACAATAATTACCGAGGGAACATGGTGGAATGAAGATTATGATGGTCCTCCCCTTGTCAGTTTTGCCGAAGAAGAAGGTAAGGAACTTGGCCTCCAATTAGGTGATTATATCACTCTCAATATACTAGGTCGGAATATTGAAGCACAAATTGTCAACTTTCGAACTGTTGACTTCAGAAATGTTGGGTTGGGATTTATCTTATCCATGAACCCAAGGGCTTTGGCAGGTGCGCCTCATACACACATTGCAACTGTGTATGCAGATTCTACGACTGAAGATCAATTATTTAAAAGCATCACCTCCAAGTATCCAAGTATAACAGTTATTTCGGTCTCAGAAGGTATTGCCAATGTGTCCAGAATTATATCAGGATTGGGGTCGGCTATCATCTACGCCTCAAGCATAACGCTTATACTCGGATTTGTGGTTTTATTGGGGGCTTCAGCCAATTCGGTTGCAGCAAGAGTTTATGAATCAGCCATACTGAAAGTTATTGGAGCTACACGACGCACCCTCATGCTAAGCCTTGCCCTGCGATCAATAATATTGGGATTTTCAGCAAGTTGTGTTGCCTTGGTTGCAGGTATCGCCGGAGGATGGGCTGTCATGAAATTTGTTCTGCAATCATCTTTCGAAATCGAACTTCTATCAGGGTTGCTTATTGTCATTGGGGGGGCTGTTTTATCCTTGGTGGCCAGTTTATTTTACTTTGCTCAACCCCTTAATTCAAAACCATCAACAATTCTATACAATAGAAATTGATTTCTTATCCTCAGAACAATAACGAAGAAACTCCATGTCATTAACTTTCAACGCGTTGGATATTGAGACTGCAAACCAATATCCAGAGAGTATTTGCCAAATTGGCATTGCCCATTTTTTCAATGGGTCGATTATTGATACCTGGTCTAGCCTGATTAACCCCCAAACCACTTTTCACAATGGTAATATTAGAGTTCATGGAATTCGGCATGAGATGGTCCTGGGAAAACCCAAATTCTTTGAGATTCAGGACGAACTAACTCAACGCCTGGAGGATACCATCATCATTAGCCACACCTCATTTGATGAGACTGTTATGAACAGAGCAGCTGATTATTATGGTGTTCCACGGATAAATGCCACCTGGTTGGATAGCTATAAAATCGCTCGTATTGTCTGGAAATCCGAACGAAAAGGTGGAGGTTTTGGCTTGAAACCCCTGGCTGATTGGTTGGGTATAAAATTCAAACATCATGATGCCTTGGAGGATGCCATCACTGCCGGTAAAATTACTATACATGCCTGCCAACACTCTGGATTATCGCTTGAGGAGTTTTAGATAAACTTAAAGTTCGTCGTGGTTAATGGTATTAGGCATCAATTATATTACAGGGCTGAATCGGATTTAGTCTTTGAGCGTAAGGAGCTCTTTGTTGGGTTGAACCGACCAACAATGTGAATAGACATACTCCTCCAAGTTCACCTTGCTGCCCAGCCAGTCCACAACCAAAAAAAATCCTGAACCCTGAAAAGGTGTCAAAACTCCATGCCAAGTACCTCGATGAAAATTTATTCCCTGAAATGGTTCAGTAATATAGGCTTTCGGTATGCCTGGAGTTCCATTCAAGTCAGGTGCCACAATTACCAGAAATGGCTCATTGTCCATTGGATAAAAGAATTGAGATCCATGGGGGTGTCTTTCAACCAAGTCAAATTTGTAGGGCATGGACCTGATCCGTGACTGAAAAATACTGATCCCTGGTCGACCTTCTGGATTAAAGTCCAACTTGGCCAAATCGTTGAAGCGAAGACAATTGCCCTGGTTTATCAACTTGGGCTTAACAGCATTGAGTTGAATGATTTCACCAAACTCTTGAAACTCAACCTCACTGATTTCGTTGGGTGAGATTTCCACATCTGCCATCTCAATAAATCACGCCCCACCTCTAGAATTATAAGACGACCTATGGTACAAGTTTAGTTAAAGGTATCCCAATGAAAATATCACAAAATCTTAAAATTTTGGATGGCGGTTAACATTTTTGTACAGTAGATACTTGAATTGCTCTGGCCCCCCTGCATAACATCCTTGTGGACAAAATGCCCTTAATGCCATGTAATCTCCGGCCTCAACTTCAATCCAGTCATTATTTAAATTATAAACCCCTTTACCCTGAAGTATATAAATACCATGTTCCATCGGGTGTGTCTCCAAAAAAGGTATAGACCCGCCAGGTTCAAAGGATACGATATTCACATGCATGTCAAAAGACACATCTTCAGGGTCAACAAACCGTTGGGTAAACCAGGTTCGATTCGAATTTTCCATCGGCTCTGGAATAATCTCCTTCTCATGCAGAACAAAAAAATCGGGTGGTGTTATCCCATCAATAAACTCGTACTTCTTCCTAATCCAGTGAAAGTTCCCGGTATGGTTACAATCATTTTTCAAAGCCCATTCCTCATCAGGAGGTAAAAACACATAACTACCTGGCTCAAGGTTATAATATTCTTGGCCAAATCTCTTTAATTCAAACTCTCCCTCGGTAATAAACAATACAGATTCGCACTCTGAATCAGGTTCAGCAAGGGAACTACCTCCACCTGGCTCAACTTCAACCAAGTAGTGGGTAAAGGTCTGAATAAAACCAGATTGTGGCTGAGCCAGAATCCACAATCGAGTATCCTCCCAAAAAGGAAGGTTGCTTGTCACAATATCTGTGAGCGAACGCGAAGGTATAACCAGATAGGACTCCGTCGATTTTGCACGATCAGTAGTTAAATGTGCTTGAGGTGGAAGCCCACCTGGTGGATTGTAATATTCACCCTTCAAGCTCTTCTCCTTGATTGAAAAATTTCATTTATCCTGTACCACGCAATTCTTTCCACCTGATAGCAAGCTTCTTTAAATTCAACTTCGCTTGATCGTTTAATCCTTTTCTCTATTTCCAAAAAGATTGTTTTTTTGTCGTAGTCTCTCACTGCGATTATATATGGAAAATCAAACTTTTGTAGGTATTGACTGTTCAAACTATCCATCTTTTGACCTTCGTGGGGGTTAAGTTCATCTAGCCCCTTGGAGTTTTGCTCCCTCTTTGAAGAGTCACCAAGTTTTCCACTTTTTGCTGCCTTACCAGCGAGTATGGGGTGCTTTTTTAGTATTGTTAGTCTTTCCTTGTCCGAAAGTGATCTCAGTACCTGACAGAAGGCATTATGAATTCCTGCTGGACAATCATAGGCTGGTCCCAATTCCAGGTCATGAACTTTTTCTGCGATCCATTTTGAATGCTCAATTATACCGCAAAAAATATTACAGAACTCGGTTTTAGAGAGCACGGAAGGTTGGAAACATTTTCTTGGGGGGTAATTGTTGGCCCAATATCTAGCAATTTCCAGTCTGGTTGGTGTCCAAACTTTCTCTTTATTTTTGATGTAATCAATAAACCTGAGCAGCCCTGCAGCCCTACCTGGCCTTCCAGCCAGACGACAATGCAATCCTACTGACATCATTTTTGGAAATCCCTCTTTACCCTCCATATACAAAACATCGAAACAGTCCTTGAGATAGCCATAAAAATCTTCTCCGGTATTGAACCCTTGATTGGTGGCAAACCTCATATCATTGGTATCAAGTGTGTATGGAATGATCAACTGGTCCTTACCCTCAAAATTTATCCAGTAAGGCAAATCATCAGCGTAACTGTCTGAAATGTATTCAAAACCACCCTCATCCGCGGCAATTTTTACCGTATTCATGGAACACCTGCCGGTATACCATCCAAGCGGTCGACTTCCCACCACTTTTTCATGGAGAGAAATTGCCTCATACAAGTGATCTCTCTCGTCCTTAAGGGTAAAATCCTTGTATTCTATCCATTTTAGGCCATGGCTTGCAATATCCCACTTAGCTTCTTTCATTGAAGCCACCTGCTCAGGGGATCGTGCAAGGGCAGTAGCCACACCATATACAGTAACGGGTATTGTCGCATTTGTAAAAGCATTATAAAGTCGCCAATAACCACTTCTTGCACCATATTCATAAATGGATTCCATATTCCAATGCCTTTGACCAGGCCAAGGTGAGACACCAATGATTTCGGAAAGAAAGGCTTCCGAGGCATCGTCTCCGTGTAAAATGGAATTTTCTCCACCTTCCTCATAGTTTATGACGAATTGGACTGCAATTCTGGCTTCATTTGGCCAAGAGACGTCAAGACCCCTCCATCCATACCCCAACATATCCCGTGAATATCTAGCTACCAATTTTTACCTCCTGCGTTGATTACCTCGGATATAATCATGATGGGTTTGTCGTTAAAACTAGCAATTTTATTATCATATTTTGATCACAGTTTAACTGAGATTTTGATTATTTCCGTATTTTTCGTATGGCAAGGATCAATCCAGCTGACGAATAATTCATAAACCATCTTTTTACTTGAACTCATGGAAATTCAGCTCAAACAAATGACCTTCCAATAAGGCTGATAGCATCAAGTTCATTTTAAGGGCACCTCTAATAATTAGTGCCTGACCGAAAAGTATATAATCCCCTTTATTTTCTTGACCGTTGATAAGAATACTTGAAAATGTCAAACCAATGTATACACTGTATATACAACACACTCTTTAAGTTATTAATGACAGTTGTGGTAAGCGGTGAAAGGAATGAATGTTAAATAACAAAGAATTTGATTGGGATCCAAATAAGCGTGAGGAGGTGCTAAATAATAGAGGAATTGATTTTAAAGATGCGGCAAATGTTTTGATGGGAGACTTGTGATTACTTCACCTTCAAATCAACCAGGTGAAGCGCGGTGGATAACTACAAGTGAACTAAACGGAAAGATGATCTCCGTTATTTGGACTTATAGAGGTTCAATAATTAGGATTATCACAGTTAGGAGGGCAAGGAAAAATGAGGAAAGAAAATTTTACAAAAGTGTCGCTTGCTGACATAATCAGTGGTAAGGTCAAGGGCAAAACGGACTGGGAGAGATTACAACGTGAAGTGGAAGCGGGAATCGAACCTGAACTTGATCCTGACGAGGGTAGTTTTGATCTGGATAGAGCTCAGTTAACCATGCCGCTGCCGCCCAAGAAACATATTTCGTTGCGTTTGGATCCTCATATTGTTGATTTTTTCAAAGTACAGGGTCGAGGTTACCAGACCCGTATTAATGCGGTTCTAGATAACTATGTGAAAGTTCATCAGGATAGGTCCACCAGGCATGAAGGTTAAGTGACTGAAGTACTACCTTTTACAAATTCAGATGATCACCGTAGGAAAAATTAGGAGTTTCTCCATTAATTTTTCTAAATCAGCCCAAATGGCATAGTTGCCCACCCGTAGTTCGTTCAATGTACTTTCGCTATTGACCTGCACGATCTCTCTATCCTTAGGCGACAGACACTCTTTAGGCATGTTTCTTCTCTAAGTAGATAAAGACGGTTTGTAATGAAAATACTCTTGTGTGTCACCTTCAACTATACATATTGACACACAAATAATCCATCAAAAAGGACCAGGACCCTATAATTTAAGGGTAGTGAGCCACAACCCAACTGATGAAGCAAGAGAGGACTTACGGTTGATGACTGCTTGCAAACATCAGTCATCGCTAATTCAATTTTCTCGTGGTAGGGAGCATGGCTTGCAGAAAATAAATCTAAAATGATTCTTGCCCCAAAAAGGTGGTTTTCAAGTTCAAAACTCTCAAATCCAGGGTGTGAATCTCGTATTGTGCACCATTTATCACTTTAAGCAGCCTTTTATCCGTCTTTTGATTTGGTTCAAGATTGTCGTTGACCGGCATTCTGTTATCACACTTGACCATCACCCGGCTCCAGATAAAGTCAAAGCGATCGGATTTTACCCACAATCTTATGATCAGAATCCCCTGTCCTCCCGATATACGCCATCGCATGCCGGATTTCTTGAGGCGCTCTCCGACATGGGTTCTGAAATGCCTTTATCGGCATTTCAAGACGAGGTCATCCCAGGAACGACGGCCAATCGTATGCTGCGGACCGAACACGTCCTCAAGGACCGGTCTGAAGAGATCCCAATCGCCCCGTTCTCCGATGCCTTGCAGAGTGTTGAATGCAGTCAGTGCCGGCGTTGCTGGTCCTGTTCAAGCAGGTGGCGTTTCTTCGTATCGCCGCTCCTTGTTTCAATCGGAAAGGGGATGATTTGTTTGTGATTTGCAGTGAATCACAACAAAAGAAAAAAGGCCAGAACAAGAAGGCATACTTGGAAAAAAATTTTGTAAACAAGTTGTAAACCCATTTAACAGAGGTGCCCTTAAATAAAAAATTCCTAATGAGAGTTTGACACAAATTACAGATCAGAACAGAATTCCATAAGACAAATTTAACATTAAAAATGCTAGAGTGTGTTTGTATTTGTAGAAGAATGTTTTAGAAGGAAATTCTTATGCCAAAAACCTTACCTGGTGGCCCCGTTTCAAACCCAAACATCCCTCCAGTTGAAGCCAGCAGGTTGGTTCTGGATCCCAAAGAAATATTCGACCTGGAAGAATTTTCTTCCTACCTCACCCCCGGAGATTACAACCCTGATGATATCCAGGAAATCAGAAGAAACCTAATCAAAGATTTGTCGGCAAAAATTGTCGAAAGTAAGATCAAACTGAGGGAAGCAAGCCGATATGAGCATTTTATCAACCCCTACTCTGCACTCAAAACAGTTCGTTCTTACTCATACATCACCGATTGTATCGTTCAGATTGCCATGGAATTTTCAACCAAGATTTTGTTGGGCAACAAAGGCTCAAAGGTAAATTTTTCTGTATTTGGAGTAGGTGGTTATGGCCGGGGTGAAATGGCACCCCATTCCGATGTGGATCTCTTGTACCTCCTTGATGAAAGTAGTGGTGAGTGGGAAAACAAAGTTATTGAGGGGACCCTCTATATATTTTGGGATTTAAATTTGAAGGTCGGCCATTCTGTTAGAACCCTCAAAGAATGTTTGCATTTTGCCAAGGGAGATCTGACAATAAAAACAGCATTGTTGGAGAGTAGAATTGTATGGGGTCTTGAGTCTTCAAATGCCCAGTTACATGACAGACTTTGGAACGATCTGTTTAAGGGTTCAGGTCCTGCCTTCGTTGAAGCAAAATTGGAAGAACGTGAATCGCGATATACACGTCAAGGTGGAAACAGGTACCTTTTGGAACCAAATGTCAAGGAAGCCAAAGGGGGATTGCGAGACCTACAAACTCTTTTCTGGATCTTCAAATATCTCTTCAGGATACACGACACTGCCGAACTCATCGCCCTTGACGTTTTGACGATTGAGGAGTTTGAGAAATTCATAAGCGCGGAATCGTTTCTTTGGGCAGTGCGTTGTGAATTGCATGATTTGGCAAAACGCCCACAAGATATCCTTCATTTCGATGCGCAGTTTGAGATAGCCAAGAACCTTGGTTATGAAGATAAGGATGGTCGTCAGGCCGTCGAGTATTTCATGCAGGATTATTTTGGACATGCGACCGATGTTGGTGATCTTACCAGGATTTTACTAACCAAATTGGAAGCACAGCATGTCAAGCGGGAACCAATAATTAAGGGTTGGTTGAAGCGGGCCAGGGCCAATTTGCAGTCCCATCTTCCACCAGAATACAAGGAGGTCCACGGCCGACTGTCCATAACCGACCCGGATACATTCCTCAACGACAAATTGAATATACTGAGGCTTTTTGAAGTTGGTCTTGATACTGAATTATTACTCCATCCAGATTCCATGCGACTTGTATCGGCAAACCTTTATCTGATCGACAAACAATTCATATCTGACCCCAATGCGAATGAACTGTTTCTTGGGATGCTTCTGAACTACGGTAACCCTGAACGGGCACTTCGACGTATGAACGAAGTGGGATTATTGGGAAGATTCATACCAGAATTCAGTCGTATTGTAGCATTGATGCAATATAACTCCTACCATCATTATACAGTTGACGAACACACCATCCAATGTTTGGCATTTCTGGCCAAACTGGAGCGTGGTGAACTTAAAGAGGACCTCCCCATTGCCACCTCAATTCTGGAGAAGGGAATTAACCGGAAAGTCCTCTATGTCGCCCTTTTGTTGCATGATATTGGTAAAGGTAGAAAAACGGATCACTCAACCCTTGGTGCTGAACTGGCCGCAACCATATCACCACGATTAGGCTTGGACGATAAGGAAACCGAACTCGTGGTATGGCTGGTCAAGCAACATCTTTTAATGTCCGATACGTCACAAAAAAGGGATATTGGTGACCCCAAGACGGTTATAAATTTTGCCAGGTTAGTTGGAAATCGTACAAAACTTAAACTGCTAACTGTTCTCACCGTTTGTGACATTATGGGTGTTGGCCCCGGTGTCTGGAACCATTGGAAAGCCCAAATGCTCCGAGACCTTTATAATTTCACTCACTCGGTTTTGACAGATGGATCGGTCAATTTCGCAACTTATTTTGATGTAGATGAATCCAGAAAAATTGTTTCCCATCAACTCCAGGAGATCAAGCATGATAATCCGGAGGGTGCATTAGGCCGGCATGGCGATCACTTTTGGCGTAGTTTGGCGCCGGAAGTTCAATTCAAATTCATTGAATTGCTGGATCAAGTCGATGAAGAAATGACGGCCTTTGAGTTTAACGAAGATCCGATAAGGGGAGCTACCAGACTTTGTATGGTCAGGAAATTTCTCCCTGATCTCTTTCCAAAATTTGCCGGCATCCTGGCTTTGATCAATGTCAACATCGTTGACGCCAAATCTTTCATAACTGAAGATGGTTATATTACCAGCGTCTTTTGGTTACAAGATACCAATGGCAAGCCGTATGAGAAGGTTAAAATAACACGTTTAAAAGCACAGGTGCAAAAATACACGTCAGATTTTGCCTTTTTGGCAAACAAACTTGGCCAGCCCAATGTACTTAAAAAACCAACTGGTTTTAAAATAGCAACCAAGTTTACCGTGCCTACTGAAATCACTTTCGATAACAGGGGTTCTGACCTCCATACCATTATTGAGGTGGATACCCAGGATAGGCCTGGTTTGTTATATGATCTAGTACATACCCTTAACAAACGCGGGATTAACGTGGTTTCTTCGGTTATCGCGACTTATGGCGCCCAAGCCGTGGATGTCTTCTATGCCAAAGACAAATCAGGGCTGAAAATCTTGTCTGAATCCAGGCTTGATCAGTTAAGAAACCATCTTATGGATGCAATTAATCAAAATCAACCCACTGATTAATGGATTTCAACTTTTGATTTTATTTGCCAGCTTTTGGGCCCCAACAAATCGCATTGTATTTACACGGGTTACTTTATATAACCCGAACAACCAAGAATTAATTACCCTTGGTTATTAATTTGTAGATTATTACCAAATGGAGAGAAAATATGAAATTTTCACACAAGCTAATCGGTGCTTCTTTTACCCTATTGATGGGCTTTGGTACCGTCGGTAATACGGCCGAATGTATTGCCCCTGCGAACCCAGGCGGAGGTTGGGATTTTACCTGCCGTGCCATCGGCAAAATCATGTATGATATTGGCGCGGTTGATGAGCCCATCAAGGTAACCAACATGGCAGGTGGCGGTGGTGGACTTGCCTACGGCCATGTCGTCAACGAAAGGAATGATGATGGTGATTTGATTGTTGCAGCTTCTTCGGCTACAGCAACGCGTCTGGCCCAAAATGCCTATGCCGGTATGACATCCGATCAGGTTTCCTTTTTGGGTGCAATTGGTGCTGATCCAGGTGTTCTGGTTGTAGCTGCTGATTCACCCTATATGAATCTTATGGACCTGCTTAATGCGGTAATGGATGATCCTACATCTGTAACCTTTGCAGGTGGCTCAGCAACAGGTGGTTTTGATCACCTGAAAGTCCTTATGGCTCTCGGTCAGGTCGGTTATGAGGATGTTCTTTCTGTCAAGTATGTGGGTCTTGACGGGGGTGCAGACGCCATTACGCAAACCATTGGTGGGCACACCCAGGCGATGACAGGTGATATTTCCGAAGTTGTTGGCTTTCTGAAAGCTGGTGATGTAAGAGTTGTTGCGGTTTTCACTGACGAAAGAATTCCAGGTTTTGAGGATATCCCAACGGCCAAGGAACAAGGCGTTGATCTTGTAGCTGTAAACTGGCGTGGTCTTTATGTGCCTAAGGGTATTTCGAATGAGGATTACAACAAATGGGCCGATGCTCTTGCTGCCGTTGCAGCTTCGGACGAGTGGGCCAAGGCGATGGCTGACAATGGTCTTGCGCCTTTCACCAAGGTTGGTGATGAGTTCCAGGACTACCTAGCCGGTGTCATAGCTGACGTACAGAAGCTTTCCAGAGAAATTGGAGTTATCCAGTAGTGAAAGCTGACCGCATATTCGGATTGGGTGTCATCGTCATTGCCACCTTTTATCTGTATCATGCAACACTTATCCCCATGGGGTTTCTTTCAGACCCCGTGGGTTCTCGTACTTTCCCCTACATCATTGGCGGTGTCTCGCTCCTTTGCGGGATACTGATATGCATTTTTACTGATACCATAACCAATTGGCCCGAGTTGAAGGTTTATGGAAAAATTGGTATTGCCATCTTGGCCATGTACCTCTTTGCCATAACCCTTCGCCCCTATGGATTTATTGTTCCCTCTGCAATTGTAGCGGTTATTCTCAGTTATTTGATTTCACCCAACATCAAAAAAGCTGTAATTACCGGCCTTAGCCTGTCAATAGGATTGTTTCTTATCCTGAATTACGGCCTTGGACTTGGTTTGTATGCCTTCGGATAGGTCATGGATCTCGTAGCCAATCTATCCCAAGGGTTTGCCGTTGCCCTTACATGGTCGACCCTCTTGCTCGCAGTTTCGGGCTGTTTCGCTGGAACAATCATTGGGTCACTTCCCGGACTGGGCCCTTCGAACGGTGTCGCCATCCTCATTCCACTGGCTTTTTCCCTGGGGTTGGATGCAACCGAAGTCCTGGTCCTGATGACATCCGTTTATTACGGGGCCATGTACGGGGGACGAATTTCTTCTATCCTGTTGAATATTCCAGGTGATGAGCCTGCTTTGATGACGACCCTTGACGGCTACCCCATGGCCAAGCAAGGTCGGGCATCGGACGCACTCGTTTTATCTGGTGTTTCTTCCTTTGTTGGAGCATTTTTAGCAACCATCGGACTTATGCTACTTGCCCCCTTGTTGGCTAGAGTTGCCTATCTCTTTGGCCCAGCAGAGTATTTTGCGCTTTATCTGTTGGCCTTTTGTACCCTCGGTGGTCTTGCTTCCAGAAACCAGATCAAAGCAGCCCTCGCCTCAGCTGCCGGTTTAGGGATTGCCATGATTGGACTGGATAATCAAACGGGTTTACCACGTTTAACCTTTGGAGAACTTGCCCTTATGGATGGGGTTGATTTCCTGGTTGCAATTGTAGGCTTATTCGCTGTTTCGGAAATATTCATATTCATTGAAAGTCACGGCAAGGATACTGCAATAGGAGTTAAGCTGGAGAAAATAACGATTCCGGTCAAGGATATTGTCAATAGCGGTTTAACTATGTTACGGGGTACACTCATAGGCTTCGTCGCGGGTATTCTTCCGGGCGCCGGAGCATCACTTGGCAGTTTCCTGGCCTACATGGGTGAAAAAACCCTTGCCAAGGATGGGGATACCTTTGGCACCGGCAATCCAAAAGGAGTCGCTGCCCCCGAAGCAGGGAATAATGCTGCCGCTGGTGGTGCTTTGGTTCCGATGCTTACGCTTGGAGTTCCGGGGTCAGGGACAACAGCTGTACTTCTTGCTGTGTTATTGACCTTAAACATCACGCCTGGCCCCCTGCTTTTTGAAGAACGTCCAGAAGTTGTTTGGGGGCTCATAGCTTCCCTTCTCATCGCGAACATTGTCCTCCTGGTAATGAATGTACCCATGGTACGATTGTTCGTTAAAGTTCTATCTGTACCACCTTATGTCCTATTACCCGGTATTGCCATGATTGCCTTTGGAGGTATTTATTCCCTATCCGGTAGCAGTCATGATTTAATCCTTATGGTAATATTTGGCTTGGTTGGGTATTTCTGTCGTAAATTGGGGGTTCCGACTGTCCCCATAATTTTGGGAATTCTCCTCGGTAATAATATGGAGGATAATTTGCGACGGGCCATGATAATTTCGGATGGCGACTGGACCTATCTCTTTTCCTCAGGTATCTCCATCGGTTTGTGGGCTGCGGCAATCGGTGGGTTCGTTGCCCCCCTGTTTCTTCGTAACCTTTTGAAAAAACCCAAGGCCCCTTCTCAATAGCTTGTTCTCTCGGGAGTTTGTCCATTGATCAGAGTTCTTGTTCCTTCTGGGGTACTGGGCCTTGAATTCAGTAAGGATGCTCTCCAAAGAGGGTTGGAGAATAAACCTGACATTATCGCCATTGATGGGGGTTCTACCGACAGCGGTCCCTTTTACTTGGGAACGGCCAATTCCAAGTACTCAAGAGCGGTTACACTGGGGGAGTGGGAATATTTACTGAAGGCTCGTGCGCAAGCCAAAATTCCATTGGTTATTGGATCTTCGGGAACCTGCGGTACCGATACATCCGTAGACTGGATGGTGGCGATTACCAACCAAGCACTCGCGAATTTGAACCAAAACATCCGATTGGCAACCATTAAATCTTCACAACCAAATGAAAGAGTCGTTGCTGCCTTTAAATCGAATCGACTTACATCACTAAAGCATGCTCCCACCATTAACGAACAAATCATAACCGAGTGTACCGGCATTGTAGCCCTGATGGGGGTTGAGCAATTTCAAGCAGCCCTCAGCAGGGAAGTTGATGTTATCATTGCAGGTCGGGCAACTGACACAGCATCAATTGCTGCCCTACCATTAATGAAGGGTATCCCACCAGGGATCGCCTGGCATGGTGCAAAAATAGCAGAATGTGGAGCGTTGTGCTCAACCAACCCCTTGAGTGGGTGTATCCAAGTTGATTTTCATGCCAACTGTTTTGAGGTTGAACCACTGGATCCCTCTGCCCAATGTACACCCCATTCTGTATCAGCTCATATGCTCTATGAAAATTCTGATCCATTCATCCTACACGAGCCGGGAGGTTACCTTGATGTTTCCAATGCAACCTATAAAGCCGTTTCTGATCGTAAGGTCAGGGTTTCTGGCGGTCAATGGGTATCCGCATCGAAATACCGGGTGAAGGTAGAAGGTGTCAGGATTGCCGGCTATCAAACGACTAGCCTCATACTTGTTAGAAACCAGCATTATGTAAGGAACATAAAATCCTGGGTCGATAAACTCAAAACTTTCCTTGAACAATCAATCTACGAGAAATTTGGCTTGAACGGAGAATCATTCTTGATTGAATTCAGACTTATTGGGGCTGATGGGGTGCTTGGGCCGTTGGAAAATTATCACCTGGAATTGATTGAAATAGGTGTTCTCGGCATTGTTACTGCTCAAACGCAGCAATTGGCCAACGAATTAGCCAAACACATCAATCCCTACCTTCTTCATTTTCCCCTTACTGATAATGAAGAATTGCCGACCTTTGCCTTTCCCTATTCACCTGCTGAAACAGAAAGGGGACCCCTTTATGAGTTCTGTTTGAACCATACCCTGCAAATTGATGATCCCCTGGAAGTATTCACTATTGAGGTTTTTCAAGCGAATGGTATGTCTAAGAAATAAAGTCTTCAAGATACGGTCCAAAAATGCTGGTCCCTTTACAGTTACCATTGATGTATTTTGTCATTCTCCCAATGATTTGAAACGCACCAAAAAATTACTGGACACATCTACCCTTTCTCGCCTGTTTGGTGTTGACGAAAACAAGTTTGAGATTTACGAGATTGCCGACCTTAATGTTCTGAAAGTCAGTTTTCCTCGGACACATAGCCAAGGAAGTCGCCTTGATCGTGACATGCATGGTGCACAATTTGCTGAACTCCTGAATGAAATGGTGATTCCAAATAATTTCGAGGAGATTTAAATTCAGGCCAGTTCCATAGCAAGCAACGTTTCAGCCAATTCTTTACCCAAGGAAATATGGTCACTGATCAAACCGGTTCGCTTACCCCTTATAATCTTTCCCTTCCTTTCAGAATAAAACTCTCCCACAAGACTTATCTCAGGCCCCTTTATTTTAGCCAAAGCCCCAACTGGTAATTCGCATGATCCTTCCAGGGTATGGAGAAAATTACGCTCGGTTTCTACCATGATTTTCGTTGTGGGGTGAGTGATGGCATCAAGAATTGTATTCAACCATAGATCGTCTGTTCTTGTTTCCACGCAAATTACTCCCTGAGCCGGAGCAGGGAGGCAGGTTTCCATTGGTATATCAAACCTTGGCACCTGCCAAATTCCCATTCTGTTCAACCCTGCAGCAGCCAGTATTATTACGTCTATCTCACCCGTCTTCCATTTGTTAATTCTCGTGTCAATATTACCTCTGATTTCCACCACATTTAGACCCGGATTTGCCTCCAATATCTGCTTTTGTCGCCTTATACTTGACGTTCCCAACGTTAATCCAGATGACAGGGAAGCAATCGTTTCACCATGATTTGTTATCAATACATCCAGAGGATTTTCTCTCTTCAAATAACCCGTCATACCCAACCCATCAGGCTGTTCAAAGGGCATGTCTTTCAAAGAATGAACCCCCATGTCAATTGACCCTGCAAGTATTTCCCGTTCAATCTCTCGACAAAAGACTCCCTTTCCCTGTAACTCCCTGAACGGTCTGTCGGTAATTCTATCTCCAAGGGTTGATATTTCCACAATGATGACCTGTTTATTCTCCCACCCAAGGTAATTTAACAGGATCTTTTTGACCTCTTCTGCCTGAATCAATGCCAGTTTGGAAGCTCTTGTGCCAATTCTTATGGTTGTTTTTTTGTCGCTCATGCCTTTAATTTGAAAAAGGTTTTGTAAAACTGATTACACCTTTTGGATATATACCTCAAAAAATGATTTGCCTTTTATGATTTATATTACGTTGGTGTTGGTTACTTAGCTGTTTGGGAAAACTATAATCCAAAACAAGAATTACCATCTGGATTTATGGATACTTTTGACAAACCACTGCTGCGAGTACTTAGAGGAGAAAATCTCAACCCTCCTCCAGTCTGGTTGATGAGACAAGCAGGCAGGTACCTGCCTGAATACAGATCATTGCGCAAACAGAGCAATGATTTTCTATCCTTGTGCTATACCCCGGAATTGGCAAGTGAGGTTACCCTTCAACCCATTAGGAGATTTGGTTTTGATGGTGCCATTCTATTTGCTGATATCCTCTTGGTGCCACAGGCACTTGGTATTCAAGTTCGTTTCAAGGAAGGTGTTGGACCTCTATTGCGTCCAGTAAAAAGCCAGAAGGAATTAAATCGTTTAAAGAACCCTTATGAGATTCACGAAACTCTTGCTCCCGTTTATGAAACGATCAAAAGAGTCAAAGCCGATTTACCTAGTCAGGTGACCCTGATTGGTTTTGCTGGTTCCCCCTGGACTGTGGCTACATATGTCATAGCTGGCCAAGGAGAAAAAGGTCAACTAACAACAAAACGGTTCATGGTTCAATGCCCTTTGATCTTTGATCAAATCATCTCCCTTCTGACACATGCAACCATTGAGTACCTTTCTCGGCAAATAGATGCAGGTGCTGAAGTGATAAAACTTTTTGACAGTTGGGCTGGCTCTCTTGAAGGAAAATTCTTTGACCGATACATCACCAAACCCAATGAAGTAATTATTACTACATTGAAGAACAGGTATCCTCACATCCCCATTATTGCTTTTCCCAAAGGAGCCGGCACAAGATTTTCGGATTTTGCTGAGGGTTTGCGTGTGGACGGCTTGGCAATTGACCACAATTACAAGTTGGGTGATGTGGGTGAGATTCTGCCTTCAGTCAACTGTATTCAAGGAAATCTTTCCCCACATACGCTCCTTACCGGTGGAAGGAATCTTGAGACACAAACCAATACCATATTGGAGGCATTTGAAGATATCCCTCATATTTTTAATCTTGGGCACGGAATTTTACCAACCACACCTATAAAAAATGTCGAGCTGATGCTGAAACTCATCAGGAAGGAAGGTAATTGACCCTCTTCCGGTAGGATTAGGCCCATTTTGCTAAGGGAGGAAGGCTCATAAGAACTGCCTCTGGGTCATGCTTTGACACCAATCCGAATTTTGTTCCTCGATCATAGATCAGATTGAACTCAGTGTATAGCCCTCTGTGCAATAACTGCTTTTCCTTGTCCTCTGGTGTCCATTCCTCTTCCTGAAGGTCAGATACTATACTTGGATAAACATCCAGAAATGTATTTCCGATATCCCTAACAAAGGCGAAATCTTTTTCCCAATGACCAGAATCCAAATCGTCAAAAAAGATCCCCCCTACCCCTCTGGCTCTTTCTCGATGAGGGACATAAAAATATTTATCAGCCTGCTCTTTGAACTTTAGGTAATAGCTTTCATCATGCTTGTCACAGATATCTTTCAAAGCCTTGTGAAACCTTGCGGTTTCTTTAGTGTTTTCAAGACAAGGGTTTAAATCCATACCTCCACCAAACCAGACTTCCTGCTCGGTAGCAAACATCCTGGTGTTGAAGTGCACAGCAGGAACCCGGGGGTTATTGAGATGGGTGACAACGGAAATACCAGTAGCCCAAAAGGAAGATTGTTCCTTCTTGATGGTTTTTCTCTTGTTTAAAACCTTAACCATTTCCGGGCTCAAGGTGCCATAAACAGTTGATACGTTCACCCCAACCTTTTCAAATACCTTTCCTGCAACCATTTTGGCCATTAGGCCACCTCCGGTTTCTTTATCACCCTCGGGTTTCCTAGTTGTTTTTCGATAAGAGAATTGTCCCGGTTTTATATCTTCCTGTTGGGATGAGGGGAGTTCTAACTCCAATTCCTCAAACGTGCTGCATATCTCTGTAGACAGGTCGACAAACCAGTCACTGGCTATTTCATTACGCTCAGTAGCATAAAATTCATTCATAAGTGTAACCTTTAACTATATCTGATCAATTTAATTGCTCTTAATACTCTTGTCGGGAGTTGAGAGCTGATGCGATTGTACTGGAGTCAAGATAATCCAACTCTCCCCCAGAGGGCATTCCTCTACCTAGCGTGGTGATTGTCAAATCCATACCTTCCAATTGTTCCACAATAAAATGTGTCGTCGATTGGCCGGCAACAGTTGCATTCATAGCCAGGATCACTTCAGTGATATTTTCGTCTTTAATTCGTGCAATTAGTTGGGGGATTCCAAGCTCATCAGGCCCCACTCCTTCAAATACGGATAAGACTCCTCCGAGGACATGATATTGTCCGTGATACATCTCTGTTTTCTCCATGGCCCACAAATCGATTACCGACTCGACTACACACAGAACATCACTTTGGCGATTATCAGAACTGCAAATATCACATTTTGAATGTAGAGTTACATTCCCACAGATAGGGCAGAAATCAATTATTTCAATAAAGTTATCCATCATCTTGACCAAAGGTTCAAAAAGTTGCGTCCGATTTTTAATCAGATGCAGTACGATTCTTTTCGAAGATTTTGGTCCCAAACCCGGTAATCTGGCAAACTGATCGACCAGAATTTGGATTTCGTTTTTACGGGCCATTAAATGTTGAAATCAAAGTCGGAAGGCAGACCAACTTTCTCAGTTACCTTTCTTCGGCGCTCGGCTGCAATTACCAACGCTTCGGATTGAACCTTTTTTATGGCTTCAGTTGCAGCCCGAGACAAATCTATTTCATCATTCGAATCTAATTTTGCATCATTGATGGTAATTTCGTTGATTAAGCCATTACCATTACTAATCACCTTAACAGTTTGGCAGGAACTTTCGGCCATGATCACCATTTCCTCTATTTCCTTGTTGGCTCGTAACAAATCATTCTTGAGTTCCTTACCTGCCTTGGCAAGTTCGGCTATTTTCATCGGGTTAAATTTATCTGGTATCATTTATCATCCTACTTACCGGAATTATTACTAATGACTTTGGCTTCAGGGAACGCTTCTAATACGCTTGCAACCAATTCGTTGTTCTCAACACCTTGTGGCTGTGAATTCTCACCTGTAGCATTTTTTGTAACCTGTGGTTGTTCATCTGTTTTTTCCACCTTTGATGCTTGCTTGATTGGAGGATGCACATCTTCCGATGGCTGAATATTCTGTGATGACTGGTTCTGAACATTTGCAGAAGAACGATTCTTTGCTTCTGGACTTTGGTCCATTGACTTAGCTTTATCTCGTATATTGCTTTGTTCAAGGCTAGTTTGATTTGAGGCTGATTTTTGTAATTTTTCAATAATTTCAAGAGGTGTCGGTAAATTGGCGGCATGTGTCAACCTAATCATGGCCATTTCCGCAGCCATCATTTGATCGGGTGAATAGGTTAATTCCTGGATTATTTTCAACAGCATTTGCCAAGCACGATGCAAGACCATAAAGGATAATCTTGAGCTTAAATCCTGACCTCTGGTTTTCTCTTCGGGTGATAGTGTTGGATCATCAAGTGTTTGGGAATTGATTTTGACGACTGACAGGAAATGAATTGTTTCGGCAAGGTCCATCAAAATGGTTTGTGGGTCGGCTCCATCATTGTATTGCGACTTAAATTCTTCAAGGGCACCTGCTGCATCTCCAATGAAAATCAATTCAACCAAGTCCAAAATACGGCCCTTGTCAGTCAACCCAAGCATGTTTCTGGTAATTTCAGCGGTGATTTTGCCAGAAGAAAACGAAATGGATTGATCCAACAGGCTAATGCCATCACGAACAGAACCCTCAGCTGCACGAACCAGCAATCTCATGGCATCTTCATCAACTTCAGCACCCTCCTTTGTAGCAATGGTATTAAGATGATTGGTCATGGTCTGTGGTTCAATTCTTCTAAGATCAAAACGCTGACATCTGGATAAAATTGTAACCGGTACCATCCTGATTTCTGTTGTGGCAAATATAAATACAACATGTTCAGGAGGTTCCTCCAAAGTCTTTAACAATGCATTAAAGGCACTCTTAGAAAGCATGTGCACTTCGTCAATGATGTAGACTTTGTACCGAGCAGTATTGGGCTGATAATGAACCGTTTCAAGCAACTCCCTAATATCATTGACCCCTGTTCTTGAGGCCGCATCCATCTCAAGAACGTCCAAGTGATTCCCGGCCGCAATTGCCTGGCAATGAATACACACATTGCACGGTTCGGTTGTTATTGCCCCCTCCCCATCGCGGCCAATACAATTCATCCCTTTGGCCAGCAATCTGGCAGTTGTTGTTTTACCAACCCCCCTTACACCGGTAAGTATAAAGGCCTGTGCAATTCTTCCAGATTTAAAGGAATTCCCAATCACCCGAACCAAGGCTTCTTGACCGATAACCTCAGAAAATTTGCTCGGGCGATACTTTCGGGCCAATACCTGATATTTCCCGGTCTTGGTACTCATTACATCCTAAACGTTTATTGTCAATCAAATCGGGCAGTTTATACCCAATGGCAGTTATTACAAAAAATTGTAGGTAATTTACAAATTTCTTATCACGAAAGTTATTCGAAAGACCCCGTCGCTCTCGAATAGTGAGAGACTGAAATCAACCCATTCAGTGATTACTACGGCTGCTTCCTTTCAGACCTGACCGGGTTCGCAATATGAACGCCCGATTCAATCTCTCACGACAAAAATAGTTGGTAATAAAAATTTCTCAAGGCTATCAACTGGCTGATTATATGCGATAATCCCATTTCCATTTGACTACCACCAGGGTGGTCTTGATTGCTTTCCTTAAATTGTCATAATCTGCCTCTATGGAAATCAATGAATATGTTACCTTTGCAAATCCATCGCAACTGGAAAGAAAACGAGACAAGCTTGAAGATATAGACCTTCTTAACCATGGCCTGCGAGGGAAGGATTCTCGTGTGCTGCTCTTTTGGCAGGGAATGCCGATGGTTGACAGTCAATCCATGCCGGTTTTTCTTGAACCAAAACCAAAAATTCTGGATTTTCTGCCAACAAAAGTTTTTCTTGGTACAAATTCAGGTATTGATTACTATGCAGGAGAAATCGCACTGCAATCCACCTCTCAGCCAAATGTCGTTGCCAAACCTACACTTTTTGATACAAAAATATATCAGCACCCCAATTTTCCCAACTATCAATTTCAAAATCTCAGAATCCTCTTACCTCTGCTTGGCGAATCACTTAATGCCGAATTGTTGGCAACTTCCAAGGCTTTATTGGGGTGGCATAAAGCGCATAAATTCTGTTCCTCCTGTGGTGCATCCTCTGACCTAGGTCATACCGGCTGGTCTCGAATATGTCCACAATGTAAATCCGAGCACTTTCCACGATGTGACCCAGTCGTTATTATGCTTATCACACATCAAAATCGATTGCTTTTAGGACGCTCCTACCATTGGCCTCGGGGCATGCATTCTTTACTGGCTGGATTTATGGAACCGGGAGAATCTATAGAATCCGCTGTGAAACGTGAAGTTTATGAAGAAGCAGAAATCGTTGTCGATAATATCAGCTACGTAGCGTCCCAGCCCTGGCCATTTCCCACGTCTTTAATGATTGGTTGTAAAGGTATTGCCTTAACCGAGGAAATTAAGCCCCAGATAGAGGAGATTGAAAACGCCCTTTGGCTTGAACGAGAAGAAGTCATGGAAATTTATGGTGGTTTCAGAACCGATATTACCCTACCTCGTAAAGGTTCCATTGCAGAATTTATGATCAGAAAATGGTTGGAAGGTACTCTGACTTAGTCATTAGGGCACCTCTTTTTTTACTATTGCCTGAGATTCTCTGATTTTCAAAAACCACTTTTCTAAATTTTCTATCCCTGTGACATACAGTTTTTTGTAAAATGTTCATCAATCAGGGCCTTTTTTCGCTCCATTCACCCTTTGGTCGCACCAGAACACACACCTCCCCCTTCCTTTGGACACTCATGACATAATGCGCCCTAGAGGGTGACGGCAGCACGCTGCAAAGAACTCAGCTTCTTGATGTTATAACACAGATTGCCCAAGCCAATCCAAACCCGGGAACGATTGAGACCCAAACAGGTCATAGAACGAGCCTTCTGGTCATTCCTCAGCGCCCCAAAAACATGCTCAACACGACACCGTACCTTCGAATAAGAATGGTTCAATGTAATCTGACGAGAACGCAAAGGCTGGCCACGCTTGGCCTTGTACGTGATCCGGGGCTTGAACCCCTTCTTGCGTAAACCAGAAAGTCTTTCCTTCGAACGATAGGCACGGTCGGCATACACCTCATGACCCTTGGGAGGATGAGCATCCAAGAGAACCTCAAACACTTGACTGTCGTGTACATGTGCCGGCGACACCTCCCACTTGGCGATTAACTTTGTCGTCCGATCAACCGCAATGTGATTCTTGTAGCCAAAATAAGTGATACCGTTTTTCTTGAGCCAGCGTGCCTCCGTGTCCTTCTGATACAACTTGTTCGGGTGGTCTTTCCAGTCCGAGGGAACCTCACCACTCTTAAGCGTCGCATTCTCCTTCCGGCTGTTACGTTGACGGGGAACCTGGACAACCGATGAATCCACCAACGTCCCCGTCTGTAAACGAGAGCCATGGGCGGCCAACGGATCCTTGAACAAAGCAACCAACGCGTCAAGACGACCCGACGGGCTCAACTTGTTGTGATACTTCCAAAGCGTTTTCTGGTCTGGAACTTGGTTCTTGCTGTGAAGACCCGCAAACGGCTTGAACGAGGTCCGATCAAGAAGCATGTATTGCAATTGTTCATCATCCCCAACAGAAGGGAACGGAGAATAATGAGAGAGTCCCAGGGACGACGGCCCGGATCACGGGTGCGAGGAGGGCCAAAGACCTCTTCAAGGAGCGGTCGGAACAGCTCCCAGTCCACCAACTCTTTCATACTTTGCAGATTGTTGAATTCCTTCAACGCTTGGCGCTGATGATCTTCTTCCAGCACGTGACGTTTGTCCATGTGAGATGTCCTGGTTTTGCCTTAAAAAGGGAATACTGTATTTCGTGTTGACTTCCATTGAACCACAACACAGACAAAAAGACTAGGATTTGAGGGGTGTTTTATAAAAAAATGTGGTTGAATTAATAAATAGAGGTGCCCTTAAGTATTGACACCCTGATCTGATTTAAATTCAACAGAAGTTTTACCAGCTACTAATAGCCACGCGAAAGTCGCCCCATGAGGTGCTTGTGAAAATCCTCAGCGCCTCGCTTCACAATTTTTGTTCGACGGTCCGGAGAGAATGCTTCTTGTAACAACTGACGAGCAACAGCCTTCTCGTTTTCTTTGCTGTATTGGCAGTATAGATCAACATCTTGGTCGGTATGGAGTTCGGGCCACTTCTTCAGGTAGCTAGGCAACCATATGTGCCTGTGCGAGAAGCTAGCCATTCGAAAGGCTTTCTCTGAGCCAACGCCTATTTCCCAAGGAACCCACCAAGAATCCTTGGTTTGATTTGAAACCACCGCGATCAGTTGGTCGCACTCAGACATCCTCCGAAGCAAAAGGTCGGCCAACTCGGGCCCATCTTTGGCCAAAGCATCATCAATTGTATCGAGGTATATATCTAGACCATTGTAGCGAACTCGGGTTGCAACACGTCTAGCAAGTTCAGAATCCGTGTTCTTGTGCGAAATAAATACCTTGCTTACCATCCGTCGCCCTCAGATTTTCTTATTTTCTGCAAGACGGCGGAAGTGCACACCCTGCGGGGTAAGCCTGCATCCACCTGAGAAAACCGCAGCGTGCCACATATGCTCGTGTCCTGTCGGAACCACGAGGCCGTGGCGATTGCATTGCTGAAGATCACGGTAGGCAAGAACATGGGTATCATCAACTGCAACGCTCTTCAATCTAACGGTATCTTCTCCCCTGTCAGGTTCATATGACGGGTCGAGTTTGAAGACATGCTCCGGACACGGAAAGTAGACTGGCAGTCGCCGCAATACCGTCTTGGAGACGCGCGGCTCCACTGATCGCAGCGTGATGAACGTCTGAACGTTCGCTTTGTAGATCGGTCGTTGTTCCCAGGCACCGAGCGTCTGATCCACATGGGCATAGAGAGAGGCGGGTGTGATACGGCCAATCACATCGCTTGCTGCTCCGCCGAGGCCGTCGAGTATGATGTCGGTGAACTTTCCATATCCGCCCACTTCTGCTGCTACACCGTCTTTGTGGCAAGCCGTCAAAATAGTCAGGCCGTTGCCGATCACATCGATACCATTTTGCCCCAACCCAGTGATTTCACCAACGAAACCTGATTGACAGCTATCGAGCAAGATGACTGACGATTTGATTTTGGGGTGCGCCTTGTTAGCCTGCTGAAGAATATCGACCAGGCTAACGCCCCAGTTAGGGTTCTGACCATCTTGCGTAACGAGGTAACCGTTGTTTGTCGTCTCGTTAAGAAAGCCATGGCCTGCAAAATAGAGTAGTGCGGTTTCAGCTTCGCCACTGAAAAGATTGGCAACAGCATCTGAAAGGCACCTCGCCGTCACATCCACTTCGCTGCTGACGATCTTCCGCACATCGAAGTTGGGCGAACCATCGCCATTCGATTCCAACAGCGAAGCAAGCTTGTTTGCGTCGTTGACACACCCGTTCAGCCCATTCGGAGACGGATATTCATCTATGCCTACAACTAGCGCTCTCTTCATTATGTATACCCACCAAGCCGATCGAGGAAGGCCACAATATTGGCTTCGGTCCAGTTGTAAATCTGTCGTCCAGCAATCTCGTCTGGAAGCCTGGTTATGCGATTGGGAGCGGGGTGTCCGTGGATCAACAGTGTTGGGATGTCCTCCTGAACTGCGCAATTCAGCTCCCATAGTTGTCCGTCTGCCGTTGGCGTGTTGGGGGTGATGATCCCAATCATGCCTGAACAGCGGCTTATTCGCTCTCGGCAATTCGTCTTCCAAGCGTTATCCCAAGGCTCCTTGACCGAGTAGTCTGTAAACTCGATCGCTGTTCTGGCGTTCTTCTTCTGACCGACCAAGAAATCTCTCAAAATCTTGTCTTCAATCGCAAAGCTAATAAATACGTTGGCCATGTCAGCCACCTCCTTCTTTAAAATAACACTGCCGCGTAACTGAAACCGAACTTCTCCAGGAACTCCGCTGACTGCCGTCCCGACAGGTACGGTCCTTGTGGTGTCGATTCCCGTTGGAATCCAGATATAGGGGCGGACTCTACATCAAACAAGTGACTTGGGTAAATGTACGAACTCGAGTGGTGTGGTGCAGAGTGCGAACGATCATCAGATCCCGGCATCCTGCACTCATTTCGCCTTTTCCAGCGGAGAGTCCCGAGACCTCACATCAATTACCTGTCCCGGTACTATCCGAACATGACATTTCTTTATTTCGCTTACAGTTCAAAAATGTTGATCACCCTATCGCGCTACCCAAGTGCAAGACTAGTAGGCGTTGCCACTGTAGATAATCATGCCTTGGAATTTTCGAAGAAGAGCATCGATGGGTCGGGAAAGGCGACCCTCGTCAAAAAATCAACCCAATTTCAAACTCTTGGGGTACTTTTTTGAGATCGACTTTGCGGAACGTGACGCTCTCGTCAAATTCGAAGCCTCAGGCAACGGCTATGGCCGAGTTGATGATTTTAAGATCTCGAAGAAGTGCCAGTCTATCTGTTCGACAATCTACCTCGCATCGGAAACACAAGACGATCTTACTCCCTGTAAATACTGATTTAAATTTAAATGTTGATATGAGACTGTAAAAGTATTCTAGTGCAGGCAGGAAGTCACTTTTGACTATTATTTGCCGAGCTCAGGTGTCCTTCCGAGACATGTATTTGTTGTTTTTGGGACTTTCGTTTGCAAAAAACAGCCCAAAGACGCATTTTCTTGGTGTACAAATGACCTTTTGAAGAATTCGTTTGAATACTTTCACAGTCTCATATCAACATCTATAATACAACCGGTAGTGACAGACATAAGGGACTTGGGCTATCAGGGAGGTTATACCCACTTGAATTGCTATCTGAACACGATCCGCAAAGTTCCCTTGAAGGAGGTTGCAAAACGCACGAAGAAAGATCAGCCGACACCCCGAAAACGGGGTCTCAAACCTCCTCCCACAACGTTGACCGATGAGGAACGAACCTCCCTTGAAACCGCTGTCAGAAAACAACGTCTTTCCCGTGCAATGGCCGAACGGTACCGGATTGTTCTGTCTTGTGCCGATGGTCTTCGAAAGACCGAAGTGGCGTCCGCTCTTGGGCTTCATCATCAAACGGTCAGGAAGTAGCGAGACTGTGAAAGTATTGCTTTGAAACTTTCAATTGATTCCTCTAACCTTTTTCAAGGGAATTATATATAAAAGTGCCATAAATTAAATCTCTGTCATGAAACTGGGGTAAACCTTAATCAGGGGGAGGATGCGTTTATTTTGCTCCCTTTTCCCTGTTGCACTGTATAGATACCATCTGGCAATTTTCGGCCGTCGTTTGGCCTCCCTTTGACCAAGGGATAATGTGATCTGCCTCCATATCTTCTAGCTCGTATCTGTTCTTGCAGATTGGGCATATCCCCTTTTGTCTCTCATAAGCTTCCCGCTTCATTTTATCGGTAAAGGCTCTTATGTTGAGATGCTTTTCCCTGCCGGTCAGCAGATAGGTGTAGATTCCCTTCTTGTTGGTTACATCCTCATCTTCCATGAGATCTGAGGTACGCTCTTCAAGATGAACAGGATCAAGATCCTCATCCTTGTACTGGTTGTAAAGATCTCCCCAGTTCACGCCCGTCATCTCCTTGCGATAAGTTGTAAAGGTTGCTTCTGTCCAATCTATAACTGACCGAAAGTAATTCCAAAGGGCAACGGCACTCTTATCATGCTGGTGCTTGGACATATAAACAGAAACGTTACCATTATTGATCCATTTAATAGCGGTTTCCAGGTAGTCCTGGCGAATAGGTGATCCATTCAGATATTTATTGCCGATGCTGTAGGCTGCGCAACCTGGTCGACTGAAATACCTTTTGGCATCCGTGACCCAGGAACCATGATAGACCGCGTTGCGGAGCTCCTGTCGGGTTAGAGTTTCGCCGGCTATATTGATGGTTTCATACCATTTGAGTCGTTCACTGGCCGATCCAGCGCAGATATAAATCATGAGCTTGTAGTCCAGAATGGATTGTTGCTGGTCAGGCTGAAGATTGACGAAGGTCATATCATCCTGGTTGACTTTGACCGAGAAATCATTGACAACATATTGGCAGATTGAGATGGTACGCTGTTGGCCGTCGATGATTTCATAACGGGGTCCTTCGCAGTCTTCGCCCCGGTCGGCCCAGTACATCACATTCAGGGGGAACATCTGGCGGACCGTATCAATGACAGCATTGCGTTGTTTTTCCTTGTAGACAAATTCGCGCTGATAGGGTGGCCTGATGTCAAGATTTCCGTCATAGCCACTGACACCACCAATTCCATCATCTATGTAGCCTTCGGCGAGATCACCGATGGTGATTTCTTTTAATTTAATGTCCATGCTTAAACCTTTTCAGGGTTTTTGTTGCGGATAAATATTCTTTTATACACACGTTTATCTTTAACCACCGCTTGTGAAATGCCAGATTCTACCAGCCAAATCCCCTTTGCAAATCCCTTACCTTCACTTTCTGTTGCTCCCAAAACCTCAAACTGATCCGGGTTGTATTTGTCCAGGAAAGTGATTGGCACCCCCATCACGCCATCATAGTCCATGGGAATCTCGGCCGTCTTGCCAACCTCAATGGCGTTGTAATTGTCATAGGTTGGATAGTCTTTTGGCGTATATTGCTTGTAGAGAATTAACTCTTCGTTCCGTTTTTTATGTTCAAGATTGGTGAACCAAACAACACCTGAAACCCTTATCATTCCTTCTTTTCGATCAGTGGCAGTCGCATAATCTTCATAGTTGCTCATGAAATGTGCTGCCCCTCCCCTGAACCCGAACCCCAGCCAAAGCCTGTTGTCCTTTATGAGAGGAAATATTTCCTTGTAGGTAATGGCGTTCTGATGACCAATAATAAGGAATTTCTTATCATATTCGACAAGTTGGGCAACATATTCCCGAAACAGTGAGAAGGGCGGGTTTGTTACCACTATATCTGCTTGCTTCAACAGCTCAATACATTCCTCGCTGCGAAAATCGCCATCCCCCTGCAAATGAGTGATTCCGATGTCGTCTGCGTTGGGAATTCGGTCTCCTTCCCGAAACCCATCATATTCCAGCATTATCGCCTGCTCGCAATCATGTTGTGAAAAGAGATCCCGCTGCTGGTTCTTATAGCAGGTGGTGATCAGCTTTTTCAGCCCCAGATGCTGAAAATTGTAAGAGAAGTAATGAAAGAAGTTGCTTATTCTTGGATCATCGCAGTTGCAGTAAACGGTCTTGCCCTGAAAATGCTCCTTGTAATGCCTAAGTTCATTCTCAATATCAGCCAATTGGGTATAGAACTCATCGTTCTTGTTTTTCTTGGCATCGTGCAAATTTGAGGTGGTATTCTTTGTAGGCATTAGGTCATTTTCCGATCATTTTATGCTCATAATAGTTATACAAAATTTAATGACCAAGCAAGACCCCTGGTAAAGTCAAACCCTATTAGACAATGGCAAGTAGGCAGGGGGTTCCTATAACGCCGCAACTGAGGAGTAATGTGCATCTGATTCCCTCATATTCGCTTAAATACTTGTAAGTTACTGTCTTCTTCAAAAACCTTGACCTGTCTCAATACAGCCCTCGCCAATTCCTCGGGGGTTGTATCAATATATAGTTCTTCCTCAAGTTCTGATTTTTTCGGTTGGTAATCAAATGATTTAACCCTGATTTCTGTTTTGCCTTGCTTGTTTTTCATGCTTGTCTCTCTTTTGTTTCTGTTATCCTCCCTAACTGATTATATACTTCTTGTACCACTACCCAAATCGTTATCCTCAATTAAATCCAGATAACGCAACCTTTTGCCAACCATACCTGAAACCACCCAGACATCTTGTTAATTGTGTTTTGGGATCGTTGGTTATGTCTTCCGCCAAACTCCCTGACATATCTGTCCAAATGCTTCTTGCTCATTTTGTGATAGATGTGCTTATGACCGCACTTGAACATTACCAACAACATACTCCCCCACTGAGTGCTTAACCGCCTTGTGATTTTCAAGCCCTGTTCAGGACTTTCTCACGCTTAATCTGATTTTCTCTTTTTCATCATTTAGGTTGTCTACTTTTATATGAAAAGCCACTCTCCTCTCAAACAATTTGGGAAGGATACAGACGAGTGGTGATTTTTCTGCTTTTTCGACACTACTAAGTACAGGATACCGGGGATATTACCTCTCCTGCGCTCAACAAGTCTCCCCCCTACGGCTTGATATCTACCGTCTCTTCCTGTTTGTCTTGGTGGTAGGGAGAATGCTTGCCCAATACCGCATTGAACACGTCCTGTCGATGGAGGTTATAATGTCGTGTTGCCTTGGTGAATTCAGAATGGCCATCCGCAATAATGACAGCAATTGCAAGGGTGTTGCAAAGAGCCCGGTTGGTTGGTGCATGGCCAACCCTTGCGAGGCAGTCATCTTCCTTGAACAAGTAATCTCTGGTTCGGTGAACCAAATTTTCCACGCCCCAATGACCCCGGTTCCATTGCAGTAATTGTTGGGGCGAGGCCTCCTTTTGAGAAACTGATGTCATCCCGAAGCAAACCGTCTCACTTTCGTCTCCGGTCTTCATGTTATGGCGCCAGCGTGTGATGCGGAAGATCTGCTTGACATGTGGATAATTCACCATGCCCTCAAGAGGGGTCATGACTTCAATACACCGCTTTTCCATCCGCCCGTGGGCCATATCAAGATCCTCTTGCCAAGAGCCTGTTGCCTCCTCTTCCCAAGCAATCGTCGACAACGCGTCATAGGTCTCGGGAGCATTATCCTTGACCGTCATCATATAATTCGCTCCATGGGTCTGGATAATCAGACGTGCCGTTTTGCGAACCGTGTGCAAGGCATCAATCGTAATAACCCGCCCGTGGAGAGGTGTCTTTTCAAACAAGGCGTGCATCGCCGCTCGTTCGCCGCCCTTTTCATGATACCCAAGTACACCAACCGGCAGGCCACTGCCATGTTCGGCCATAACAACGGTTTCATAATGGTCGGTGCTGTTTCGATTCGCTCCGCGAAGACGTTTGCCATCGGCTGCAAGGGCCCGTCCGATCTTAAGTTTTGGTGTGGTCATAAGCTTCAGGACCTTCTCCAGAGCCGCCGGGTCAGCTCCGGCGACAACCCGATGAAGGGTCGCCTTGGAGGGAGGAACATAGCGACCGGTTTTGGGATTGCACCACGTCCCAAGAGCCTTTAACTCCTTCGCGCTCAATGCACGTGCAAATTGTGCTTCGGCAAGACAGCCTTGAAAATTGGAAAGCCTGGCCAGAATATGGATCGCAAGGACCGAACAAATGGAATGTTTGCGACCTTGTGCCCGACGAAAATCGGGCATTTGGTGCAAATGATCAAGCAACGAATGCAAATCCGTGACCGGCCGTTTGGTTGTCTTGCCCATCGGATTAGGGTCCAAAAACAGAGGCAACGTGTCCGAGCGTATCAGGCGATGGGCATCACGACGCAAGGGGGTAAGCCAGATATATTTACGTTTGCCATGAAACTTGGTGTATTGACCACCGGCCCGGGCATACCCCTTGGTCTTGCCAACACAGCTCCAACCGGCAGCTTGGTAAATATGACCGGTATAACGTTCGCGATCGACAAAAGTTTCCGCAAATAACAGGGGGTAGCCATACGCCTCCTCCCAGTCGGTACTTAATCGACGGATCATCTTCGCAAGTGTATAGCTGGCCAAATTGGGAAACAGACCCGGAGGACCGAGAATCAGAAAACGGGTGTTGTTTCCAAGAAGATGAAGACGCTTGTAAAGCTCGTCTTTCGGACAACCGAGCCAAGTATCACGAGGCTTGCACTTGAAGGCACCAGTCTGCCAGCCCGCTAACGCGATCCAGTGGCCACGCCACGTGATGAGATAGCGCAAACCACGACCGGCAAAGCGTTTGAAGCCAAGATAATGATGCTTGTCCATGGTACAATCCCAACGAAGACGTTCGTCAGGCCGGGCAAGGCGTATGTCAACTTCCTTCAGGGTGAAACCGATGGGGGTTGTGGTAAAAAGTCTGATGCTAAATCCATAATGAGGACAAGTTAAATCATCCGTTTGGAAAAAGCCAGTAAAATAGTTAAATAATTATGAACAAGGAAGAATTATAATTAGTTTCTGAGCGTGAGAAGGTCCTGGTTACTGACTCACCATCTGTTCTTTTTCTATCCAATTTATTTAGAATTACTGTGCATTCTATTTCCTGACTGAGAAATTCACCCAATTGAATTATTTCACTTTCCCTAAAAGCACCCCGCTCAATATCAATTACTAAAATAAAATAACTTCCAAGCGGCAAATAGCGTTGTATAGCTTCGTTATGCGATCGAATTCCAGAATCTAGACCAGGCATATCTACCAGGGTAGTTCTTGGATTAGCAACAAGTGTTTCAGAATTTAATTTTGCCCTGGCATAACTAGCTTGTTTATGAGTTTCGGTAATGTCATTCAATCCATATTTTGCAAATCCAACTAAGTCCATTTCAGAAATTAAATGACCTTTTCTATCAAAAATTTGAATTACTTCATCTTCACCTTCCGATGTAGGTAGAATCTCAGTTGCCAATGCTGTTTTTGGAATTATATCAGTTGGCAATCCTTTACCAACCTCTAAATTTAGGTAGGCATTAATGAGAGAAGATTTACCAACATTAAATGATCCAACAATAGGTACTAAAACACGAAAAACTTGAATTCGTTCCCTATAACTCTGACCTAGTTGAATAATCTTGTGATGCGATTCAGTTTCAGTCGTTACTGCTATAAAAGTATCCAAGGCTGTCAAAAATATTTCTTTACTTTTCATGGCATCTCTAGCTAATTTCTATAAATAAATTTTTGAACTAATATGATGATGGGGGATTTAAGCCATTGTTCTAAAATTGAAGATTCTAAAGTCAGAAATAACAAGTAATTACGAATTCAAATTGATTTGACAAATCAATGTTGCATGGTAACCATTATCTTCCTATATGTTGCCTTTGAAGTTAAAAAAAATCATTAACGGAAGTTAATCAGAGTGATGGAATCAACACCAAGAGAAAAATAGTTATGTCCACGACCCAAAGATCCAAATGGCCATCAAAAGAAGAGGATAGGGATGTTTGGTAGATCAGGAATTTTGTATCTTGTGGGTTTGATTAAACGAGTTTACCCCCCCCCTCCATAAATTATATTTATATCTCCTAAAGAGTATAAATTTACAGGCAGAGGCTTGGGTATGGAATTGAGGGCTGCGTTTCGTTTTTCAAGCAGGTGGCTTTCACCAGTCCTGGTTGCCGTTATTTGCCAGACACTCTTAACTGTAAGGTCCTTCCGAAGCCCATCTGGCATCGGGTCAACTTGTATATTCTTTGACTGGCGTAATCACAAATTCAGACCCCTCTCATCCTTCCTATACGATATCGCTTCTGCTAGTCTACTGCAGAAGCGCTACCGAGATAGTTATCTATAAAGTTGCAGCACGGACCCAGAATGAAGTACTTGGAGACGATGAGAAAAGTGGTGCATGTGGTCTTTGTGGCAGTTCTTGCTACAGTATTTCTGACGTTCTTGACCTTGAAGAATGCAGGAGCTCATCCCATAGCATATGGGATCCCAAATATTGTTTCAAGTCTCATCACATCTTCTGACCCTTCCCTCTGCACGGTTTCGGCGTCCACGCCGTCTAGATCGGTCGATGCCTGGCTATATAGTGCTCATTGCGATAGAGGAGCAAACACCTTTGAGATTCAGGTTTATGACGACTATACCGAGACGGAAGCAGCGAAGTTAGCTGAAAAATACGGTGTGGCAATTGGGCGCCTGCCCAAGGTACTTCGAGAGGGATTACCGAGTCCACATACAGGCATTGACAAGGTATTGATCAAGAAGGGCAGGGCTTTTTGGTCCGCGGGTGGGGGTAGAATCGATGTCTATCCAGAAAGGCATGCTGGACAGGAGTACGAAGAAATATTACTTCATGAGGCTGTGCACGTATCTTTGGATACGGTTTTGGAAAGGGATTCAAAGTGGTTAGCTGCACAGAAAGCCGATGGGGCATTCGTATCAGGATATGCAAAGGAATCTCGCGATTGGGGTGTGTACTATGAAGATGTGGCGGAGTCGTTTCCAATGTATCTCGCAGCCAGGTTCCGGCCATCAAGCATCAGCCATAACCTGGAAACGTACATATTCCAGACGATCCCAAACCGGATAGCTTATTTTGACGCAATGCTGTCCGCAAGCGATATGGAGCCCTTCGCCACAGTTTCACCTCGTACAGCTAGCCTGATCGTCTATGATAACAGCGTATCAATGAATGCCGGAACCGGTGTGACCTACGGCATCCGGCTCCTGTCACCACCAGATGCCTCGGTGATAGTCACCCCAGTGAGCGACGACACGGCGGTGGCAACGGTAAGCAAGTCATTAATTTTCACGACAGAAAACTGGCACATTCCTCAGGCTGTGAAAGTAACGGGTGTTGCCCACGGTAAGGCAACCATTTCTCATACAACTTCATCGTCCGATGGTAAATACAACATCTTGGCCGCGAAACTGCCCGAAGTATCGGCTGAGGTGAAGGCAGCAGGAGAATTAGCAGTGTTCAACCTGACTACTGCCGCGGGCTCAATCACTGAAGGGGATGCTAAGGATGTCACAATCTCGCTGTCCGGTGACTTAGAACAGAACTTAACCTTACCAGCGTTGGAGGCATTCGGTAAAGGGATTAAAACAAGTGATTATGAGCAAATGGATACGACCAGTTGGTCGGTTGGTGACAAAACTAAGACGGTAAGTTTGCAGACTTTGGACGATGGTGAGGACGAGCCGACCCAAGTGATGACCGTGGCCTTCCGTGGCCGGAACTTCCCGGATGTAGCTCAGGTAGGTAAGACTGCAACGGTGAAGTTGCTGGACAACGATCCTACTACGGTGACACTTAGTGGAGCAGGTGATGTCGTTGAAGGCGGCGTGAAGACCATAAAAGTCACACTGGGTCGGGCCTTGGTAGCGGGTGAAATACTGTCGGTTCCACTGATCTTCGGCGGGACGGCAAATCGAGGTAGCGACTACACCCTGACCTGTATTGCCGCGACCAATACAACCTGTAGCAGGCTGAACAACGGGGAAGAAGCTGTGATTAAATTCACCGGGCCTTCTGCTAAAGCCGTTTCACTAACGCTGACGGCAACTGTGGATCGTATCAATGAGAGCACGGGGGAGATTGTACAGGTCGGACTCGGAACCCTTGGAACAAACTCTGGTACCGGGCTTGGCGGGGGAGCCACAGGTATTGACAGGTTGGCGGACTTTCGTATCTTGGAGACTTCAGCTATACCCACCGTGTCGTTATCGGTGGACGAATTGCAAGCGGAGGAGGGAGCAATTGTCCATGTCAAGGCGACGCTCTCAGGGGGCCTCAACAAGGAGGTTGTCATTCCACTGGAAGTCTTGCAATCAAGCACTGCCGAGGCAGCTGATTACAGCCTTCTGGCAACTGGCATTACGATACCAGCCGGCAGGATCTCGGGCAGCGAGCAGCTGTTGATTGTGAATGACTCTGTGGACGAACCTACAGAGACCCTTGTTTTGATAACAGGTACATTGCCACCGGAGGTAAAGGCTAGTGCTGACCAAACAGCAACCGTTCAGATTAGGGACAACGATCCAACAACGGTGACCCTGTCAGCTCCTCGTGGGGATGTTGTCGAGGGAAAAACCAAGACCTTAACCTTAACACTCGGACGGCAACTCGTATCGGGTGAGATACTTGATGTGCCACTGGATATCCGTAGCTGGAAGGCGGATAAGGCAATTAGGTACGGTGCCCTGTTCGGTTATCCGGCTCGACAGTTTTCGGGGTACAAAGACGGCGATTATATGCTATCATGTGGGACTCCCTCCCCTGCTGGAGTCCGATGCCCCAAATTCGACCGATATACATACACCCCAGATGCGGTTTACACATTCACCGGTCCATCACCAGCGTCACTTGATCTGACACTGACTGCCCATGCTGACAACCCTTGGACGCCAAAAGGCCCCTTAAGTGAGCGAAAGGTTGAGAGGGTTTACCTTTCTCTTGGGTCCATGGATAATAGCTTTGGTACCAATCTTGACGGTGGTGTGGTCACCATCGATCGTCTACCAACGTTTGATATTATTTCAGCTTCTGCTAGCCGCAGAGCATGGCTTTCTGTCGGAACCGGAGATTCCTCAGAAGAACAGTCTGGCAGTGCTTTCGTGACCGAGGGAGGTAAGGTCACCGTAACTGTTACGCTTTCGAAGGCGCCGGACAAGACTATTGCCTTTGCACTTTTTCAACCGGCGTCTACAGGTGGTACAGCGACAGTGTCGGCCGACTATAATTTCAGCCTCAACAGTTCTGAAAGATCTGGTCTGATTGAAATCCCGGCAGGGAAAAAGAAGGGGCGTGTTGTAGTCAATATGGTGGACGACAATGAAGCCGAAGGCAGAGAGACACTATTTCTCAATATTATTCGGCGAACCGGCCAGAATTATGGCGGAGTGATTGAAACACCGGTCGATATAACTGACAATGAGATAGATATCATTATCAAGGACAACGATTATGCCGCTCCATCAATCAGCATTGTGCCTTGGCTGCCTGTAACGGAAGGAGAACAGGCGGGGTTTACGCTTAGGGCAGACCGAGTGGTTGATGCGGACACGGTTGTCAATCTCAATGTTGTTGAGACGGGTGGTGGTGATTTCATAACGTCAAGTATTGAGGGCTCGAAACATGCGACTATTCTGAAGGGGACCAGTACCGCCACATTTGCTGTGGATACGGTAGACGATCGTGTAAACGAACCGGATGGCGAGGTGACCGTGACTGTAGCGGTCGACACAAACGACCCGGTGGCCTATGTTCCGGCATCCGCCTCTTCAGCAGCGGTACATGTGACGGACGACGATGCCCCAGAGGTTATGGTGTCGCCTGCACAACTCTCCATAGCCGTTGGCAGTGCGACATCCTACGGCCTCTCATTACGTGGCAAGCCGGCCGGTGATATAACAATTTCGGTTGCTGTGACGAGTGGGGCCTCTAATGCCGAAGTGGATAAAAGCAGTGTGATCTTCACACCAACGAACTGGTCCACACCTCAGCTGGTGAAGGTTAAGGGCCTCTCCAAGGGTACGGTCAATATCATTCACAAAGTTACCACGGGTGATGGCGGTGACTACGGGCCTGGTTTGTCTATAGGCTCAGTCGGTGTTACAGTAATTTCGTCACCTGTCAACCCGGTTTCCCTTTCGATCAGCAGTAATGGTGACATCACTGAAGGGGCGTCACCGTTGACCCTTACGGCCACTCTGGAGGATGCAAATGCAACCGGGGCCGCCCTGAGTATCCCGGTTCAGGTACGAAGCACGGGTACAACTGCAGCCCCGGCCGATTACACGTTGGCCGGAATGATAGAAATTGCACATGGTGCCCGGAGTGGAACAACCACTTTTACAGCCGTTGATGATATTGCGGACGAGCTTGATGAAACCGCTGTTGTCGAACTGGGCAGCCCTCTCCCTTCAGGCCTTGAAGCAGGTACAACAGATCATGTGACGATAACCATCAGCGACAATGACGAACCGGTTGTAACCTTTACCTCGACAACGTCGAGTGCAGATGAAGCCACAGGCAGCCAGAATGTGGGACTCAATCTTGACCAGGCACCAGCAACCGACATTAACATAAGTTACAGCATTGGCGGCTCGGCAACTGCGGGCAGTGGCAACGACTACACCATCCAGAACAAGGGTACGGTGGCGGTGGCTGCCGGTACCAGCACAGCTTCCATCCCGGTTGTGATCATTGATGATGC
>JAJEBQ010000002.1 GCA_022822495.1 Paracoccaceae bacterium
GCGGATGGCACTCCCCCGATTGAGCCCATACAATTCCCCCATGATCAATAAGGTGGCTGTGATGGACGATATTCATGCTGATGACACGCATTTCAACCACAATAGATGTCAAAGCCTACTCATTGTCTTCGGCTAACTGACTAAGGAGCAATCTAAGTTTTGGTAAGCTTTAATGTCAAGCGATGAAGAGAGTTGGTTTGTGAGTGACGCTCAATATACAATTTTGCCTTACCTGCGGCGATAGAAGGGGAGACTTTTGGCTCACGTTGGGAGATGTGCATCCACGTAGAGTGAGCCTCTAAAGTTTCGCTCTAGATGAGCCTCGACATTGTAGGTTTGCCCGATTTCAGGCCTTGCTAATACCAAACCAAATAAATAAAGACTCACGAACAATTTAGGAAGATCATGCGGATCACTGCCAGAAAATGGGCCGTGCTGCGAAACTCGGGGCGGCTTCTATCCGTGATTACTTTGTTGGTTTGGTATAAGATGGTCTCGAGAATGCCATCTGCGACAATTCGACCTTGGCGAATCAACAGGAGGCGATCACAGAATTTAGCGGCCAGATTTAGATCGTGAAGGACCGCCCCAAAACGAATGGGTTCGGTACGCATTCGATCCTGATCACCACGACCAGGTCAAACCGGCACCAATGCTTTGCTCTTCATTTTCAGCCACCAGGTCCGTCCAGACATCAATACGCATGTTCTCGGCCTGCGGTGTATCCGGCTCAATCCGATACCCCACACGGGCTTCCTCAATCGCCCCCGAGGTGCCTCCGACCCCACCATACGGCGAGCCAACCAGATCCCCTCCACGGCGGACGCCATAAGCAACTTCAGAGTGCCAGCTCGGGGCACCTCCAGCCTCGTTTTGACCAGGAAAAACCGCCGGTCCAAGCAGGGGGCATCACCCTCAACCGATCCATTGCCAAGATCATAGCCAAACGCCGCCGAAAACCCTTCCTTCGTTTCTGGATGTGGATCCCAGAACACACCAACACGTACACCCCAATCCTTAAAAGCCCCCTCGTCATGAACAGCAAGCGTGCGCCCCGCCACGCTCAGCACAAGATGACCCTTCGGATCACGCCAACGCACACCGCTTGTTGTTTTTCACAATAATTCAATTTCAATTTTTCACATTATTTCGGCAGTAGTGAGACATATTCCCTTTCCCGGTCGTTTTTGGTGTAGCAGGTTGGCTTGATGTTCTTCCTTCGCCTGTCCAGACACGCCACCCTATTGGTGCGATGGAGGTAGGACACGTTCCACCGGCACTTATTGTTACACCCACCAGACAGGACCATACCGAAGCACATGCTTGATGGTGTCCCACGTGTCGGCAGGGACGGTTTGTCCCTGCCATTCCGTGCTAACCGGGATGATGGTGTTTTGGGGATGTTACCAGCCGTTTGTGCTGCGAAGGTACTCGTTCCAGTCCTTGCCACCGGTCGGGCGGAGACGCCGGATCCGTGGATCGCATTTGTTATTTCTCACAATAAACCGTCATGTAACCCCGGTTTTTATCAAATTAATTCAGCGCCGATGTGCTGATAAATTGAATTAATTTGAGAATCATCCTCTTTCCTTTCCAAGTCGTTTCTTTTTGAAGGAGCCAAGATGGGGGGGGGGGCATCATCCTTCCTGTCACGAGGAGGGCACCCGGGCTTGTCTTCCCGGATGCCCTTGTGGTCTTGTGCATATTACAACCAAAACACGATACCGGATGGAACAATGCAAATTCACGACAAGACATACCTTTCCATCCGTGCTTACATTAAACAATCGGGATGGCAGAATGCAAGGTTAAAAACCTGTCCGGCCAATCCTGATGGCGACTGCCGGCTGCACCGGCACGGAACCTATGCCAGGAAGTATCCCGACGGGATGAGGGTTGCCCGCTCTTATTGCCGGTCCTGCCGGAAGACCTTCAGCCTCCTGCCGACCTTCATGGCCGCTGGCTGTCTGGGCACTCTGGATGAGATTGAGAAGGTGGTTCTGGTGTACGAGGAGTGTGGGACGCGCAACGGGGCCCTACGATGTGTCAGGGCCGGTCATGGCAGCACGGCAAGAGCCCAACGGCGTTGGTTGTAGCGCCGGGTGGTAGCGGTCCAGTTGTTGCTAGCAATCGTCAAGGGCCTGTTTCCCGACCTTTATTGTGATGTGAACCCGACGCTGGTATCCTTTCGCCACAAGCACCGGCCAACACCCTCGTGTCCCTCCGCATCCAGTGTGAACCTTGGGCTCCAGACCCTGCCCCGGCCGGTCGGATTCCACCGCAAGAAAAGCCCGGGGTCCGTCCTCAGCATCAACGGCGGCAAGTTCTTCGACCATCTCCGCGGAACCGGCACGGGGGGGGGCATCGACCTGATGATGCACGGCAAGGGATACAACTTCCACACCGCCCTTGAACATCTGGCGAAGATCGCTGCCACAACGGGCGACCCTCCATCCGGCAGCAACCGGGATAATGGAGTGGCGACGACCGGGATCAAGGAAGGAGACGGCATGGGGCGGTTGCCCGGATCGGTCAACCGCAACTGGGACCGTGTCCGCGATTATCCCGTGCGCGAATGTGGCCTTGATCCCGACCTCCTTGCCTGGTGCCACGACCGGCACATGGTCTGGGCCGACGGGCGGGCCAATGCGGTGTGTGTCACCCGTGATGCCAAAGGGGAACCGGCGGGGGCCGAACTTCATGGAACGGGCCCACATCCGGCATGTGATCTCAACGGCCGGGACGACACCCCGTCTCCCCCAGTGGATCAAGGCCCTGGGGGTGGATGCCATCTGGTGCGGGTTTGATGCCGATACCGCCGGTGATCACGCGGCCGCCAGCCTCCTGGGATGCGATCCCCGGATCCGGCGTCTCCGCCCGACCGGTGGCAAGGACTGGAACGAACACCTCCAGCATCTTCGCAACACCAACGGCCGGTAACACCCCCAAAACGCCATCATCCCGGCGATCGCTGAATGGCCGGGACACACCTTCACTGCCAACCAAGTGGTGCACCATCAAGCAGGGGCTTAGGCATGGTCCTGTCTGGTGGGTGTGACAACAAGTGCCGGTGGAACGTGTCCCACCTCCATTGCCCCAATAGGGTGGCGTGTCGGGACGGGTGAAGGAAGAACATCAAGCCAATCTACGACACCACAAACGACCGGGAAAGGGAAAAGGTCGCGCCTGGCCGAAAAAGCATGAAAAAATTGGAATTGGATTATTGTGAAAAATAACAATGCACGGATACGTGAATTGGAGGCCATCGTAGCGAGGCAGGCGACGTTGATCGCCGAATTGGAACGCCGTCTTGGCCTGAACAGCACCACCAGTAGCACGCCTCCGTCAAGTGACGGATTGACGAAACCCCGGGCACCGAAACGCACCAATGTGAAGGGACGCAAGCCCGGTGGACAGAGGGGGCACAAGGGGACAACGCTGCTTCGTTCGGAGACGCCCGACCATATCGAGGACCATTTCCCCCATGCCTGTGCCCATTGCGGTCACACCCTGAACGACGGGATGTCGGTCAGGTTTGAGACACGCCAGGTGCAGGACATACCGGAACCATCGCGCGCCCTTGCGTGTTGTGGATTATCGTGCCCATGTCGGCATCTGTCCGCAGTGCAACGGGGACACTAGGGCCTCCTTTCCGGATGGTGTTGGATCTTGGGTGCCGTATGCCCCCAATCTGACGGGATTGGTTCTTGACCTTACCCATCAACTCCTTCCGGTGAAGTGTCTGGTCGAGACTGGGCTGAGGATCGGTGGCCGGCTGCAATGGCTCCATGTTGCGTGTCCCAATCTTCTGACGCACCTGTGGATTGGCAAGGGCCTTGGCGACATGATGCTTGCAGCCCGGGGGATTGTCGTCCATGATTGCTGGACGTCCTCCTTTGCGATGCCGAACATTGCGGGTCACGGCATGTGCTGTGCCCATATCCTGAGGGAATTGGAAGGTCTGTTTCAATTTGGCCGGGAGAAGTGGGCCCGGAACCTTGCCCGGCTTTTGAGCGGAGCGGTTCACGAATGCAAACTTGCCTGGGGGCGTCCCTTGTCCCCCGCCACCATGAGGGCGACCGCGGACAGCTATGACCGGATTGTCGAAGAGGGTTTTCGGTACCATGAAGCACGGTCGCCGTTACCATCAAAGGGCCGACGGGGAAGGACAAAGCGGCGTAAGGCATACAATCTGCTGCGACGCCTGAGGGATCACCGTGATTCCGTCCTCCTTTTTATCCGCAATCCGCAGGTTCCCGCCACCAACAACATAGCTGAATTGGCAGTTCGAATGGAAAAGGTCTAGCCGAAGATATCGGGGAGTTTCCGCAGCAAGCAGGGAGCCATCAACCGTACCCTCATCCGGAGGGTTCTTGCGACCGCCCGCAAGCAGGGCTGGAACATGCTGGAAACGCTTCGTGCTTCCCCGGAGTATCTTGGCGACAGGCTTGTGGTGGATATCCCCGTTCAGGCACCTGGATAGAACCCTTTCGAATGGCCAGGCAATCGCAAGCCGGTAACAAGCGACCATCACCATGTGAGCCCTTGGCATTGATAAAGCCATTGCATCGGGTGGCATTCCTGCCTAAAAGACAACTTCATAAAAGGGGTGCTGAATAGTTGCAACAATCCTAATATAATGACTTCAAACCAAGTTCTGACCGGCTCTTTCTGAAAATAAAAAGGGTACTATTTGTATAAATTGGACCACTAGTGTACGAAATCTGCCCTACTTGCAGGTAGCGGTCTTTGTCCGTCATTTCGGTGTTCTGATCAGCTCGCAGCTCATCCAAGAGCTTTGGCCAACTGATGTGGATCAGGAGATTTGGGTAAGAAGGCCAACCGCCCCGATGATGATGACGACAGCAACAGCGACAACACCAATGGTCCATTTCGTCTGGGCATGAATTTTGTTGGCAACCTCTGAATTGTTGCGTTCCATGTCCGTCCGCATGGCATTTTGGTCGGCCCGCATGGCATGCAGGGTCTTGTCAATATCCACCCGCATGGTCTTAAGAGTTCCATCAATATCAGCACGCATGGTGTTAAGAGTTCCATCAATATCCGTCCGCATGGTCTTAAGAGTTCCATCAATATTCGCTTCCATGATTTTATAGTCCTTTTCCAGCAGGTCAATTCTGTGTTCCAATTCTCGGTTGTCAGTCTTTTCGTTCATAACAGTATAATATAGAAACCCTGACCTAGCAAATCAATTCTGCATTTACATTTATTTCCGAGCGTTCAGTAGCTAATGGTATGCGGTCTTACCATCGGTAAGGGCACATATCAAAAAAACTCAACAACAACACAAGTAGCAGCCTTGACTCGTGTTGTTGTTGAGTTGTGTTTCCTTGATGACCCCTACATTACCCCTATGTCCGAGACCATTCTTCGTTGACCCACACACTCGCAAGTGGGGGGGGGGCTATTAGTTAATTTTTTTTAAATTTTAGAGTTTTTTTGGTATGCGTCTCCTCCGTGTGTGTACCCCCAAATGTCCAAATGTGGGACATAGGGGTAATACAGGGGTAATCTAGGAAACCTCCTCGCCATCCTCGCGGCCTTGGGCAGAAGAGACTGTGAAAGAATCCATTTTTGATCTCGAATGAATACTGTCACAAACTCTTATTGGTATAATGAACATCCTGAAACGAATAGGGTTATAGCGCAAGGGTAAACAGAGGAGCAGAAGATTTGTAAGCAGTAAGTTTCATTGGTGAAATGACAGATTGCATTTAGTATCAATTGAATATAACAATAAATAAAGACCATTAAAGGCAGACCTATCTCTATTGTAGCCTGATTCTTAGCCAGTTTGACTTCAAGTAAATTTATCCACCCCCTTATCCCGCCCTTTTTCCTGGTTTGTAATATAACTTCTACATCTTTAAAGGGTGAAAAGGAAAGTTCCTGTTCAAGTTTATGAATTACATCAAATTTGGCCTTTACCAAATTTTTGTTGTTTATCAATTGTTGCCCCCAAATAAAACTCACAATGAATCCTGGTAAAGTGACGTATGACCGGGTAAGATCAATAAATTCAATTCCAGCACCTAAAACAACAGCAAATAAAGTAATGTAAATTGTGTTTATCAATTGCCTCCTATGCTCATCAGAGGTAACAGTTTCAACCATCACTTTGTATTGTTCCAACATCTCATCCTTCTCTGTCATAATCCATCTTCCAAATAGCAACGATACCTGAAAACCTGATCCAATCGACATTTTGATTATTTTTTTAGAAGATAGTCCAAATAAATTCTTACAAACTGTCGAATTGATTTGCCAGATCAGGATTCCCATATTATACTGAAATGACAAAACCCTTGTACAAAGAGCACGTAAAAACTGAATGATCAAATACTGGAAGATTAAATGGCGAGTGACAACTCGGTATCTTCATCGCCGATAGTAACATTCGGCCAGATTATTATAGCATTTTTTGTTACAATGTCTGCTTTGGGAGGATTCGTTTTTTATGTTATGACTGAAGCATCATCCATGCAGTTGAGGGCACAGGAATTTGAGTTTAATCAGAGTTTGCTAAACGATAACTTTGACGAGTTCAGGTCAGATTATGAAGATTTTAGCGAAAATATTGAGTTTACCGTTACTGCCAATGCAGATGAAATAGAAGCCATAAGAGATGATTTAAATACAAATACCGAAGCAGTTAACGCGATTCTTGCAGTACTGAACAAATTATGTGTGGTGAACGATAATGAAGAAGATTGTATTCCCTTGTCCGACCCTGATTAGAACTTCTGAAGAAGGATTTTGTTTCTGGTGATAAGCAATGCCTAAAAGAATACACCACCGAAAATGGAAACAAAGTAAACTATCCGCTCCCCTATTTAGTCAGGAATATCCTAGCCCATCAAGGTTCGACACACCCAGATAATAAAATAATACGTGACTATTCAGTACCCCTTTTATGAAGTTGTCTTTTAGGCAGGAATGCCACCCGATGCAATGGCCTTATCAATGTCAATGGCTCACATGGTGATGGTCGCTTGTTACCGGCTTGCGATTGCCTGGTCATTCGAAAGGGTTCTATCCAGGTGCCTGAACGGGGTGTCAATCGCGGTCGAGTTCACTCCCAGCAGCCGGTGTGCGGCCAAGACGTTGGCCTCCCTCAGCAAGTCCATCACCAAGGCCTCGAACCGGGACAGACGTTCCGACCACGAAACCGTCACCGTCATCACCCCATGCTCGGGACACGTCACATACAAGAGATGTCCGGTCCTACATGGTGTCCAGATGACGCCACCGGCACCCACGTGCCGGGCCGGCTAGACGATTGGTGCCATCGTGGGCAATAGGAACACACACTTCCTGCTCCTCGTGGACAACTTCCAACTCGACAACCTCCCAGGGAGGCTGAAGATCAAGCAAGCGGTTGAGAGACTCCCGGTTGAGGTCACATCTTGGTCTGCGGCGTCTTGTAACTTGTAATAATTCCCTTTCCTTGTCATTGAAATTGTTGTAGGGTCATTATCCCACTTGGGATTGTTCTTCAACACCACTTTTGGCACAACCTGCCATTCCATAAATGGAGGTGCTCCACTATATTTGGTGAAGAGCCAAAAAATAGGGCTCAATTGATTAGTAATAGAGGTGCTTTTATTTTTTCAATTCCAACCTTACAAATCTCCGTGAGATTTGTATTGTTGCAAAAGTAGTTCGCGGATCATGGATATCCTTTGGGGCTGCGTTGAAGTTATTTGAATGCATAAACTCCTCTTGGGGAAACAAAAACTTATGGCTAGCAAGAGTTAATTCTTCTACCAATGCCCTCAACAAAGTGGGATGTATCTTTATTCTTCGTTAGTGGTTTTAATAATTGGTTTGTACTACTATAATGGGACACGCAAAGAGCATTTTTTTGATAAATAAAGGATTAATAATGTACAGAACATCTCATATTTTTCATAGGATTTTAGCCACAACAACACTGCTTTTGGCAGTTTTTGCCCTGGCTGCTTGTGGAGGTGGCAGCACCGGTGAGGGAGTAGATAATACAAGCAGGACAATCAAATCGACCAGTGAAAATGGCTCCATAACAACGGTCGCGCGATCTAGTGCTGACAATTTAGAGGGCGGCGAGTTAGGCTCAGATAATGGCAATCAACCCCAGCTTTCTACTGCTGATAATAGTGCCAACAATACCGACCCAGTAGATAATGGCAATCAACCCCAGCTTCCCACTACTGATAATAGTGCCAACAATACCGACCCAGTAGGTGATACTGTAAGGGAAGATTTGCTACCAATTGATAAACGTGTAGTAAATGGCATAGAGGGGAGAGTGCGTGAATTAGGAATACCCGACGGGGTATCAGATCCAAAAGTTTATGATGCGTGGTTAGGACCAACGCTCTCTGATCACACAATTTATGGCATTTGGGTTTGGACACACGCTCAAGATGAAAATCCTACATATAATTTTAGTTCTTACGAAGGGACAGCCAACTACCAAGGTAACGCTTTAGGATACGCTTATCAAGAAGGTAATGATGGAAATACCCGTGTTGCGGAAAGGTTCACGGCAGATGTGAACTTTGAAGCCACCTTTGGACAAGCGACTTATATTACGGGAACATTTAACAATTTTGATATTGGAGGGAAAGGGTATAATCCTGGTTGGAGTGTCAACACCATCTATAACCCCCAAAGCTATCAATTTGAGGCAGGCGGTGACGCTATTCGGAACGGATCTTATATTTCATATCGAGGGTTTGGCAATGGCACACAACCAGATGAAATTCGTGGAGAGCTGGAATTTTGGTTTGTAGATGGCCGGGCTGTTGGTGCCTATGGAGCGGATAAACAATAACGCAATAAAATCTTTTTGTCATTACAGCAGTCCAGAGGTTGGGGTGCTAGAAGACGCCTCGTGACTCGTAGCGGACATCTTTTTTTATCTAGACTGCTCCGTGTTTTGGTGGTCGCCATCCTGCTGGCGGCGACCACTTCCACAGAGTCGCCGGCGAATGAAACACATTCTTCTTCATCTGCTGTGGAAAGTCCTCATTTTACGCAGGCAAAACAGTTCTATCGTTATGGCCAATACCGGGAAGCTCTGACACTACTCAGAACATTGGAAGATCAGCAACCCAGAAATACTGAAATTCTGTTTCTAAGAGGTTTGGCCGCCGCTTCCCTTGCTCAAATTTTGCCCGCAGATAATACTGAACGTGAGGAACTTCTTAAAGAAGCCGAAGTCGTTTTCCAAGCAATGCTTGTACAGAATCCCAATCTGTTACGGGTGCGGCTTGAGTTGGCACACACCTATTTTCTCAAGGGTGAGGACAACCTGGCCAGGGAGCATTTTGAGCGTGTCCTGGCAGCTGATCCGCCGCCACCGGTGGTGGCCAACGTCAACCGTTTTCTTGGCGAAATCAGAGGTCGGCGGAAGTGGAGTGCCCATTTCGGGGTTGCTCTTGCCCCTGACAGTAATATAGGCGCGGAGTCAGAAAATCGTATCATCACTATCCTGGGTTTGCCCTTTGAACGCAATCAGGAGGACCTTGTGACTTCAGGCGTGGGGGTCAAGGTCTGGACGGGAGGGGAGTATCAACATCCCCTTGATGACACAACTCGTCTGCGCTTCGGAGGTGATATGACCCGCACCGAGTACAAGGGCAACAGGTTTGATCGCATGGAGCTTTCAGCCCATGTTGGGCCGCGTTGGTTGACGGGACCCCGTTCTGAATTGAGTGTGCTGGCGGTTGCCAGACAATCCTGGCAGGCCAGGGATCCCGAGCATCTGGATCTTGGTGTGCGCATTGAAGCGATCCAACGCCTGAGTGATAGAACCAGTCTTAACATACGCACTTCCCTTCTGAGAAGACGTCATGATCGCGATACTCTGTTGGACGGCCCCATAACCAATTTATCTTTTGGCATCAACCATGTCATGTCACCCACGCTCCGGGGTCATCTGACACTGGGCTTGTCACGAGAACGGCCAGAATCACAAAAAAATCGTGTCATCGGACGCCGGCTTGATGTTGGCTTGCAAGCTTTGCTCGCGGGCGGCTTGACAATAGGGGGAAGTGCTGGCATCAGATGGAATGACTGGGAAGGAAACTGGTATCCGGAAGTTATTGATGGCAGCCCGCGGGAAGATACAACCCGTACTCTTCGCCTCAGTGTTCATCACCGGGCTTTCACCATATCCGGTTTCAGTCCGCAATTTTCTCTTACAAGGGAGATAAGAACCTCCAATTCCCAAATCCATGATTACAAGCGTGTTGCCAGTGAAATCAGTTTTGTCAAACCTTTCTAAAGGTGGTGGTTGCAATGCTGCCCAAATTACAGGTTTACATTTCAACGAAAAGCCATATTTTCATCCAGCGGAATGTACATCCGTTGTCCGTTGCCAAAAAGCCTGTATTTTCTGGATCATAAGGGATAATCATGAGATTCAATTCTGTTCTTAAACTCGTTCTTGTTTTCGTATGTGCTGTTGCCCTTGCCGGATGTGGCGGTGGTGGAAGTTCCAGTGGGGGCGGGTCTGGGGCTCAAGGTACATCTGGTACAAATTCCAATGGTGGAGTATCTCCTGGCGGTAATTTAACCCCTCCTGGGAAAGGCAGTAATAGTGGTTATTTGGGCATTGGTACTGCTTTCTTGGGGCAAAGCCCAGCCGCAAGTAGTCTTCCTGCGACAAGTGAAACGCAGACGGGGAACATCAGGATACGGTCGTCTGGTGATTGGCGGGACCCGCGAGATGGCAGTCATAGTGCTGCAGAAGTTGTCGCTTATCTCAAATCGTTTCAAACCCAAGAAAATAAGGCTGCCGCAGAGCAGGAAAGGGAGCCTAAGAAGATCGGTACACAAGAGTTTGAAATTAGAGAATCAAAACGAGTTCTTCGCTTGTATGGAGCTACTGAGAATGAAAAAGAATTGGTTCGTGAGGCTGTAGCAGAAATTAACACAGCCCTGCCTTATAATATGCGGATTACCATAGGCCAAGACCTTTCAAGACAAATTGTAGACTTGACAGAAGAGGAAGAACACTACGCACCAGCCGGTCAAATCCATCTCCACTTTACTCGTGGAAGATCATCTTGGACAACAGATGATTATGACTTGAACACCCTAGGTATTGGAGGCGTTGCTTTTTTTGATTGCAATAAAACCTCATGTGCGACAAGCGGTTTTGTTTTTATTGATCGTATGGCGGTTGGATCTGACAAAGAGAACATGTTGTGGGTCCTAAAGCATGAACTCTTGCATGCCTATGGCATCGTGGCACATTCCAATCCTGAAGAATATCCGGATTCTGTACTTGGTCCAATCCTGGTGGATAATCCTGGAAATAAACCGCCTATTTATCTATCCATAGATGGTGAAGGTCTTTTGGCCTTAACGCGTATTCCCCCCGGTACGCATTTAGGCGATCTCAATCCATCTGATCTAGGGAATTGGACAGACACAGGGTTTCATTTGTTGGGTTACGCGCCACTCGGTGATAGCGATAGCTTTGTTCAGTTTGGCGTAGGCTGGCGCAATGGTCTTGCCAAGCCTTGGGCTTATGGTCCAAAACCTGATACGTCCCTTCAGAATCATCTTGGTACCACCGGTTCTGCTACTTGGAACGGCGCACTGTTAGGCTTTTCCGGTGCAGGGAATACAGTTGCCGGTGATGCTCAAATTGAGATTGACCTGAGTTCCATGGATGGGGATGCTGATTTCACGGATCTGGAATACTGGGCACAGCAATCACATCCTGGTAGTCCGGGTAGTGGTCAGACTTGGGGAGACGGCGATCTTGGATACTCTATTGATGTCTCACAAGGTGACTATGGGGAGGGCTTTGTTTCAACTTCTGCCACTGGTGATGATCCTGGTTCTGTCTCCGGCATGTTCGTGGGTGCTAATCATGAAGGAGCCACAGGTATTCTGGAGCATCCTGACCTTTCGGCTGCTTTTGGAGGCACAAGGCAAAACTAATGGCTCAAAGACTGATTGTGGCATAGATCATTGTTGGTGTTTGACTTCAAGGAAGCCTAGAACCATTTGAATATCTCATTGAGGAGAATAGTAACTTACACGAAAATTGGGGGGATTATATACAAAAGTGCCACAACCCCTTCTTAACCTCAATTACGTGCCGACTTCAATATGTTTTCACAACAGATAGGGGGATCAATCATGATCTGTCACCTGCAACTGAAAGCCTTCGGTCTTTAGATTAAGATAACACCGATTGACCTGAAAAGGCTGAGTTAATCCGTAGTTGTGGGGAAAGGTTGTAAAACGAGGGCTATCCGTGTTCGGGATAGAGTATTAATTGATTATGGCACCTTTGTATATAATTCCCTTTAAATATTATCCCAAGCACCCTTGAGGACCTTTTGCTAAAATAGGGTCAAATTGATTTTTTAGAAATCCCTTTGAGATTGTCTTATATCAACCCAAAATCATTCTGGATAAAATGGATATATTTTCTGAAATCAAGTCGCTGATTTAAGCCATAATCTAGGATTGAGTGGGGCACCGGATCGGCATGGATCCCCCAGTAATTTGCAAGTATGTAGTCGTAGGACATCCCGCTCCCCATTCAGTAAAACCAAAAAGACGTGACGTGTGAGCCGGGGAAACTTCACCACTCGACGTCGAACACCTTCAGGCAGTCGCCCCATCCGGTAGGGATTGTCACTCGATATGTTGTTGAGTTTCGTGGAATCGTTGTTTCGGTGGTTGCATCGATTCCGGGACATTTGCAGGATTTGATATCATCGGACTGTTTTGGGCAAGGTCAGGAGGGTACTTCATTGAAAAACAGGGAACCACTCCAAGTAATTCCCATATGGCATTTGAGTGGGATCCCAAGAAAAATATTGCAAATGAAGTAAAACATGGTATTAACTTCAGTCAGGCCGAGGCGATTTGGAATGATCCCTGGCGAATGGAAATTGAAGCCAGTACAGCCGGGGAGCAACGGTTCCTGACAATCGGCATGATTGCCAACAGGCATTGGACAGCCATCTGGACCCCGCGTGGTGACAATACCCGTATTATTTCAGTGCACCGTGCCAGAAACGAGGGGATTGACAGATATGAAGACCACAATGACAACGGCTGAATTCGACCGCCGTTTCGACGAGGGCAAGGACCTTGGTGATGCTGTTGACTGGTCCAATGCCCAACGTCCTGGCCAGAGAAAAAGTCGCGTGTATCTCACCCTTCCCTCGTTGGCCGTCAAGAAACCTGACCGACAGGCAAGGCAGCGCGGTATTCCCAAGTCATCCCTGGTAAAACGCCCTTCTTCTGGATGATGGCATCACCCTCCCCGGGAATCCGGGGGGGGGGAGGAGGATTTAATGATTTGACAGAATGGGGTGTGTTGGGGTTAGGTGCTTGACAGCAGGACAGCAAGCCAATCGGCGGCACAAAAAAAGACTACTGGGAAAGGAAAGAGCGTGGCCAGGTCGAAAGAGTGTGATAAAACTGGAAGAGCGTGAGAAATTTTGTCTCACTACTGCCGAAATAATGTGATAAATTGAAATTGATTTATTGTGAAAAACAACACCAACCAATTGAATTCACTTAAGGGAACCTCTTTTAATGCAAAAATCTGAGATTCCCAGATTTTCATAAACAGGTTTTTCATTTTTCGGCGTAATTTGACCAGTAAATCGGGATCACACACTTTTTTGCTCCTCTTGCGATTGAGATCATCGAGACCGGCATTGTACGGGAGGTCATTCCCTGCGGTGACTGGGGTGCGGAAATCCCTTTGCGGTGCCGATCTATGAACGCCAGGATGTGGTGGACACAAGGGATAGGGTCTGCAGTTCCGTGCATGGGGCGAATTAAAGTCTGGGCACCCGGACGGAAGGCCGGGTCAAAACGACCGTAACCACCCGTTGGCCCAGCGTTCTCAATCGGTCGGATGACGTGACGGAGGCGCACACGCCCTGGCGGGTGGATCCCGGCCAGTGTCTTCAGGTGCGCCAGCGGCATGGCGGCACGGTCACTGTTGGGGTGCAGCCGCCCCCTTGTCATGACGCCTGTCATGGATTATATACCTACGCCGAATCGGAAACGAAGGAGGAATCTTGTGGCACGGGCTATACGGGTACGCAGACGTTCAGACGCACGCGGGAGTATGTGATGCGGGAATACGCCGCACCGGTGCCGTTTCTCGCCGATGTCCGGGTGCGTGAGGAGCCCTGGCTTAACACCTGGATGAAAACCGGGGACATGTGCCGGCGACAGAGTAACAACGGGTGCGGCGGTGGTCCCCAATGCCAGCCGGGCTACACCGGAAATAACAACAACAATGGCGGGAATCCACCGGTCCGGCACAGATCACCGCATAAGGGGATCACCCGTAATAATCCCATCAATGTCGGGACATCAACCCATCCGGGTGTAAACCCGTGAATTATTCCAGGAAATTCGTACAGGCCGCTATCCTTTTTATTTCTCCGTACCTGATCGGGTTGGGAATTGCCAAGGCGGAACTGGTCAACCAATGGGGAGTAACCCAGCTTTATGAAGCGGTGTACCACCAGGATCCCGGTCGTGTTGACAGGCTTCTGAAGAACGGGGCTGATCCCAATTTTCAAGCTCTGGATCCTAACCCGGTATTCCAAGGTAGACCGGTTTTGTCCAACGCTGTAATGAATGGAGGGGAAAGAGGTCGTGCTCCAGTTGCCATCACAATCCTCTTGCTGGAAGCCGGTGCAGATCCGACCATCAAGGCTGCAAGTGGTAATTCACCGCTCAGTTATACAGCCGGCTATCGTTTTCCCGGCACCAAATACACCCGAGACCATTCAAGCGGCTGGCTGCACCAGCTGATGCTTTCTTATGTCGATGATCCCTCCAAGCTCGATGAGACCATGAAATGGCAGGGCAAGGGGTGCTATGGCTATGTGGTCGAACGCACCGACCGGAAGTTGAGCCTGATTGCCCAGAAGGTCTACGGCGATCCGGACCGCTGGCCGGAACTGGCAGAGTTGAACGGTATATCAAAAGATAATCCCTACCGGCTGGGCAACTGCCTGAAGGTGTTTGACATCTATTGGTAAGGAAGATTCCAAGCACCCGGTTGATAATTGTTGCGAGAAGTTGGGTCAGGAAAATTTCAGGTTCCAGGCCAATGATACTTGATTTAGCACATCATTACGGGTATATTCATTAATCACCTATTGAATTACAGGATTGCCGGAATGCCTGAGCGGAAAAATTGGGAAAGTCTGAGATTAAAGGTTGCTGTCATGGAAGAACGAATGGAAACAATGAACGAACGTTATGACAAGGGTTGGGCCCTTTTGCGGGAGGATATTGCCAAGCGAGATACCGAGATGGCCAAGCGGGACACCGCCAACACTCGCTGGCTGATTGGCGTGATTACCGCCGCCACGGCCATCATCATTGCCGTCATGGCTGTCCTGCTGTCCAATACCTAACCTCAATATTCATGTACAACGGGAAGGATACTGAAAAGAAAATGCATTGACCCGCTCGACCTGCACGAGGATCACCACCACAGACATGGCTTCATCCATAACCAGAGATGAAATGGGAGGGTACTAGAAAATGGTTTTGGAATTTATTACAGCTTGCGGAAGTATAACTACACCTCTTTTAGCTCTTTATTTTGGAAATAAAATCTGGAGGAATCAGAAATCCATAGAAAGAAAAATTAAGTTGGAGGAAAATCTCAGAAGTGACAGAATTGAGATATACAATCAAATCCTGAGACCTTACATCCTTACATTCTCAAATTATGATAACAAGAACACGAAACTTAAACACAAATCTACAACAAAGGACGAAGACCCTATTTTTTTATGGGAATTATACGGAATAGTTGATAAATCAAAATTTTTGGAATATAATTCTAAATAGTTAATAAATAAGAAAAAAATTAGAGTTATATGTCATGAGAAAGAAAAAAAGCGAAAAGAAACGAATCAGTCTTTACGAGTTCATGAATCAATTTCAGACTGAACAAGACGCAATGGAATACATCGAATCTCTGAGATGGGAGAATGGGCGAGTTTGTCCAAGATGTGAATCGAAAGAAACTGCCAGGGCAAGTCATAAAACAATGCCATACAGATGTAAACCTTGCAGAAAGTATTTCAGTGTCAAGACTGGAACCTTAATGGAGAGCAGCAACATCAAATACAGACAGTGGCTGATGGCAATCTATCTGCTATCAACATCTTTAAAAGGCGTCTCAAGCACAAAGCTTGGTAATGATATTGGTGTCAATCAGCCAGCTGCATGGTTCCTGAGTCATCGAATTCGAACTGCCTGGGCGAACAATGCATCATTTCTCTTTGGCCGTGAAGTTGAAGTTGATGAGACCTATATCGGCGGTAAAGAGAAGAATAAACGCAAGGATAAAAAACTGAATGCTGGACGTGGTGCAGTCGGCAAGACAGCAGTTGTTGGAATCAAGGAACGTGGGAGCAAGAAGATCAAGACATTAAAGGTTGCAGATACAAAGGCAATCACACTACATCAGATCATCTGTGATGCAGTTGCCGCAGGCTCAACAGTCTATACGGATGATGCGACTGCATATAACGGACTTGAACGGCACGGATACACTCACGAAACAGTCAGACATTCTGTTAGTGAATATGTCAAAGAGCAGGCACATATCAACGGAATTGAATCATTTTGGAGCTGCCTGAAACGTGGATACTATGGAATCTATCACAAGATGAGTCCGAAGCATTTACAGAAGTATGTTGATGAATTCAGTGCGAGGCAGAATGCCCGACAACTCGATACAATGGTTCAGGTTAACTGCACTATTCGGGGACTATTTGGTAAGCGTCTGAAATATGAAGATTTGATTAGCGGACCGGATGGACGAATGCATTTTTGAGGAGTGGTTTAGTAATGAAAAAAAGGGCACCAAGAAATAAAACTTTGACTTGCACTAAAAAAGAGTTGGATGATCTTTCTGGATATATAAAAAAAATTAGTGAAAAATGTGATGTATCTGATATCGGAGATCAGTTAATAAATGGAAACATATTTGACATACACGGACTACTTCCAAGAAATTTTGTTGACTTATTGATACTTGACCCACCTTACAACCTCACAAAATCTTTTAATGGTCATCGTTTTCACAAAATGGACAAAATAAATTATGTTGATTGGTTTACCGAATTGATTATTAAATTAATCCCTTTGCTGAAAGAAAATGCGACTATTTATGTTTGTTCCGAATGGAAAACATCAAGCCTAATTTCCCCGATATTAGAAGAATATTTTTTCATAAGAAACAGAATAACCTGGGAACGAGAAAAGGGTAGAGGGGCAAAAAACAATTGGAAAAATAATTCGGAAGACATATGGTTCTGCACTAAGTCTGATACATATTATTTTGATGTTGATTCGGTCAAACAAAAAAGAACGGTTTTGGCACCTTATAAAAATAACGGTGAACCTAAGGATTGGAAATATGAAAAAAATCAGAAATATAGGATGACACATCCTTCAAATTTATGGACAGATTTGACAGTGCCATTTTGGTCTATGCCAGAAAATACAGATCACCCAACACAAAAACCCGAAAAAATGCTTGCTAAACTGATTTTAGCGAGTTCACAGCAAGGAGATTTTGTTTTTGACCCGTTCGTCGGCAGCGGAACTTCGGTTGTTGTTGCCAACAAAATGAACAGAAGATGGTGTGGAGTAGATAGAGATATGGAATACCTATGTTGGGCAAAAAAAAGAATCATAAACTCTGAAACAAATAAGCGCATTCAAGGTTATGAAGATGGTGTATTTTGGGAAAGGAACGCTCATAAGACACGGTGCGATAACAATAACAGTCCGAGCGAACAAACAAAAATTCTGCTATGAAATCACGTTTCTATTATCAAGGCCATCATAAATCGGTTGCTGAAAAAATAAAAAATCACATAAATTCGTCAGATGAATTTCTTTCGCCCCAAACTGTTAGCAGTACTCGTGCAGTTGGAGATGCTATTGAGAAAATTATCGCGGACAAATTTGAAGATTTTCTCGGTGACTGGAAAGAGGATTATTCCAGAGAATTTGCACGGAGGTCTATGGCTGATTTAGCATTTACAGATATTGATGGCATATATTCCATTGTAGATGTGAAGACACATAGATTAGACACAAAATTCAATATGCCAAACATAACATCAGTTGAAAGACTATCTCGGTTTTATGAATCTGACTTCAATATGTTTTCACTAATGATGGTCACTTATTCGATCAAAGGATTGAAATTAGATGTCTCGGAAGTTATTTTTACTCCTGTGGAGTTCCTGAACTGGAACTGTCTGACTGTTGGGGCTTTGGGGTGGGGTCAAATTCAAATTGCCAATTCAAACAATATCACAATTCAAGAAAGTTATTCAAGGAAAAAATGGATGTTGCAGTTTTGTGATGTTATGATGGATTTTTACCCAAAAGAAATTAACAAAATTGTTGGCAGAATTGATAGGTTTGAAGAAATCAAGCAATTCTGGCAATCAAAAAAAGATATTTGGAAATAGACGATGAAACAAAAAATTAAACCAATTCCACCAATGACCGATTTCGAATTTGATGATGTGATGCGGGTGCTGTTGGGTGTAAAACCAAAATCGGTCCCGAAGCCTCAAAAGCAAAAATCTTCCAAAAAATCCCAAAAATTGGATTGATTTTATGCTTGTCAACTATTCCGTATAATTCCTTTTTTTATTAAGTCCGAATTAGATCGCTGATTAAGGAAAATATCATTATTGCAAAATTGGGTTTTATCATCTACTATCCTTCTGTCAGAGGTAACACTTGATAGATCACAATTTATATTCTCATGGGAGTTTAACTATGAAATTTGAGGCAACTGGTAAAGCAGTCATAAGAAATATAACCGTAGCCATACTGGCCAGTTCACTGACCTTGGTGGGATGTGGTGGTGGAGGCGGCGGTGGCAGCCAACAACCTGTAGATCATTCAACCGAACTGGATACAGCCTTGGAGGACGCAACCGAGGCAACTGAAACAGCTAAAACAGCTGTGATGAAAGCTAAGGATGGAGTTACAATGCTAACGACAGAGGAGGTGGCTGGAGTGTCTGGAACGGCGCTGGAGGCCGCTACGGCAATTGTTTCCGCAAGAGATGACGTTGAGAAGGCTATAAAAAAGGCTGAAGCAGCTTTGGAAAGTGCCATGATGACTCAAAGTGAAATCAATGATTTGCCAGACACCAATAATCAAAAAACAGAGCTGATGAGAGAAGCCAGTGATACGATAGACAAAATCAAAATGGATATTGAGACCGCCAAGATGCTCCTTGAGGACAGTGAGTTTAACAAAGCCGAGGAGATGGTAGCCGATCGGGAGATGGCACGAGCTATTGCCAACAAGGTCGGTGAAGATATAGCCGCATCCCTGAAAATCGGAGAGTTTGGCGCCACAAGAGAAAATATGGGCCGAACGAGTGGCGTACATCGAACGGAAGGGCCAGAAGATACTGTGCCAGCTGAACTTGTCAATAAAGATGATGACCAGAAGAACGCCGACGAGACCATCTACATATCCTACGGGTATTGGCTCACAAAACCCGCTGACGAAAACAGCTCCTGGGCAGTTAACACCTTTGCCAATCTGGTTGGGACAGGTACCGAAGCCGACCTGGCCGCGGGAAGCACTGATGAAGAGAACAAGGCAACCTACGCTGGCAGTGCCATCGGGATGTCGATCCACAGGACTAGCGAGAATACCGATAGCGATCAATTCACTGCTGATGTGAATCTCACCGCCACCTTCGGTGATGCACCGCTGATTGAGGGTACGATTAACAACTTTAAAGGAGATGCAACCAGTCAAGAGTGGACCGTGGACCTGAAGAGCATACCCTTGAGCGTCAACAGTGAAAGCAGTGGGTATGCAACGGCAACTGATCGAGATGGCCAGTGGACAGCCCAAGCCTACGGAACCAATGCTGATGAACGCCCCACAGGGGTCTTTGGTGGTTTTGCGGCTCACTTTACGGACGGCGATGTCGCCGGGGCCTATGCCACCCGTCTGGATATGCCGGAGTCATCAAATGATGATGGAATGGATGAGAACTGACAAGAACAGTAAGGCATGTTGTGATGTGGTGAATCGTAGTCAAAAGGGTTTCATTCAGGTCCTGATAGGGGGATGATCACCCAAGAGTCACGAATTGGTCCTACAAATCCGTTGAAAGAAGGGACCGTTGAAGAATAGTAATATTTGACACTTCTTGGTCTACAACTGAAATAGCTTGGTAGTTACGAAATTTTTGGGAATTATATACAAAGGTGCCATAATCTTTTCATAAATTAATACTCTACCCCGAACATGGACGGCTCCCGTGTAACCAACCCTTTCCCACAACTGCGAATGGACTCAGCCTTTTCAGGTCAATCCGTGTTGCCGTTATCTTAATCTTAAGACCGAAGGCTTTCAGTTGTATGTAGCAGATCATGATTGATCCTCCTAAACCTGTAAATCCCAGTGATGAAACCGATCTTCATGGTAACACCTCGATTCCAGACCCTTGTTGTCAAGGGGTTTTGTAATGTTTATATACTTTTCGGGCAGGCACTCATTAGAAGATGGCTTTCGTTGGGAAGGGTCTAACCATGTTTTCATATTTTTTAATATAATCATCAATATTTAGTATAGGTCCGTCAAGGCCCGGGTATCCGGCCTGAAAAAATGTTGGAAACAAGTTGTAGAACTATTTAATGGAGGTGCCCTTTATTGTCTAATTCAGATTTTTTTTACGGGCTTTTAGGAAAGCTGCTTCAAACATGGAAAAAGGCTCCTCCGGCAGGCTTGAAATGTGTTCGTGAACCTCCTTAAGGATATTTGTTTTAGGAATCGATTTCCATACCTTGAAATCCTCTAGGAAATTTTTCCTGACAACAACAACCTGATCAAGTTTGCATACTGGGAGGGAACCGAGGTGGCAGCCTCTACTCCAGGAATAACAAGTTTATCAAGATATTCCTGAGAGATCTTGCGCAAAGCTGCAGCGCCAATCAACCGGTCATTGTTATAATCATCCCTTAACCGTAGCCATATGCCAACCCGTTTAGCCGGCATGCCTGCCTTTCTTTCAACAGTTGTCTGGTGATGACCACACCACTCTGACCAGTGTCCCAAGGATTTAATATCCTCGGAAGACGAGACGAAGTCGAACAGACAGATGGCTTCCATTGACTTGCAGAGCCCATTGTAACCTTCAGGTTTTACCTTGATGGAACCAGATCTTACGATGCCCTCAAGACCTTTCAGGGAAGTGGCATGCCACCGGTGCCCGGAAAGGTGATTCCATAATTCGTCGGGAATGGAATATTCACGGTTGGTACCTGTATTATCCATGAAAAGTTTCTACCCCGAGTCATCACTTTTTGAAAAGTTTTTTTCAATCCTGATACCCTGATGATTGAATCAAGTGTACTCGGCTTGATTTCTTTCGAATGAAAAGGTACCGTAACCTTCCGTATTTGGCCGTCAACTTTCCCTTTTGAACATTCGGTGGCTGCCTTTCCCCCTCCTGTTTGGTTCCATGACAAACCCGTTGGAAGTCAGTATTTTTTCAATGTTGCGGTATTTCATGTAACACTGCAGGCACCGATATCCATTTCCTTGTTTTGTGCGACAACAACATTGTTTACGCCTTTCAGCAGCCTGTATCGCCAATGTTGGACGAAAAGGAGGAATCTAAGATGTATCGGGGACTTGCGCTTCAATAGGAGCCTCCTGTCATCGGCAGGTAAATCCTCCAAACTTTCCAGAAAATCAATTACAGCATCTTCAAGAAACTCCTTTGTTTCCTTGAGCGATGCTCCCTCCATGGCAATGTCGAAAGTTGTGCACAAGCCTTCCCAATCGGTACCATTGCCCCAAACATAATATTTGAAATTGACAACCATGGCTGCATTCCTTGTCCTGTTCAGGCAATGACCATTTACCCGGATCCATCGGTATCGGTTCAAATCTAGACCTTTTGATGGGAAATGTCAACAGAAAGCGGGATCCTGAATCAGCTAGCAAATCATGGCGTTCAGGGTGGCATCTATCCTTGCTTCATGGGTGTTCATTCGCTCCTCCAGGACGGCAAATTGCTCTTGTAATTCTCGATTTTCTGTTTTTCGTTCTATAGAAATTATGATCTGGCAAATCAATTCGGTATTTTACCGTCTCTTTCTTTTCAGTTATATAGCCACATGTGGGGCCGAGACCCGCATTGGGGGTCAGGATTGAACTGGTAAGGTACCAGGATAATTTATTGAATTACACTTACCGTATTCAGGTGTGCCTGGGTTCTGTAGGACAAACTTCATGCTTGGGATCCCACCACAGGATATAAAGTATATTCTCTTCCTTCAGCCCGAATACCCGTTCTTTATTCTTCAATCTTAATGAAAATAGCTTTACAGGACAAAGTTTGAGTTCTTTAAGCCTTTTTTTTGCTTTGCTGTCCAACTTTTCTACAGAGATAGAGTGATTATTTCTTCCTTCAATTTCAGGCCAACTCATGGTTTCGAAATCCTGGAGCTTATTCAGAATATCCTTGAGAAATTTTTCCATGGAAATCTTATTCCAACCCCATGGGCCATCCAGCTCTGCATACTGGAATGACCACTTGAATTGTCTTAGGGGTTCCCCTACTTTTGGTATTTTGGCGTCTTTGGGTTGTGCCCTGCTTCGGGGCTTCTTGGCCACTCTTTTAAAGTCCGCCGTAATATTGTCTCATCAATTCCGGAGATATAACAGCATTGGAACTGTAACCGGGTTTTGTATCCCCCCTCGTTTCCTTCCAGGGACGTTCCATATGTGTCAACTCCCTCAGGTAATTGCCAGATTTGTCACCATAGAAATCCAGAACTCCATCGATGGTCTCCTTGGCCTTATCATCCAAAAGCGACGGATCCCCTTCAATATCCATGGGTTCAAGATTCATCCTGCCTCGGTGAAGTTCATAAAGTGCACGACAAACCGGGCCATCAGTCCATGCCTCGATCTCCTCCTGAAAGAGTAGCCTTTCATCCCATACCAAGGACCAGGCCTGGCAGTAGTAAACCAGTTTCTGCAATTTCCAAGCTGTGATGGAACAACCGTTTTTTTCAAACAGTTTATCCAAAATATACCGGGCCACATCATTTACATGAATATCTTGTTTCATTTGAAAATCTCCATCCAGGATAGGACTTGTTCCAGATTATATAGGGATTTCGAATACCATTCAACAGTGGCTATGTGGAATGCCGGGAAAAAGGTAATTTCAAATATATCGGCTATTGATGATTGCAATCCGGTAATTAAATTAGATTGCCGGATAATGTAAAAAATGCGATTGAACGACAGATGTCAAGACTTCTGGAAAACGCAGTAATTTCTATTCAATTGGGGATAGAGGACTACTAGTCTGAAGAAGAGGGTAGACAGATCAGTTCCATTCGGAATATTCATGCAGGTGTATTGTTGCTTGGTAAACAATGTTTCCTCAAAAAGGCACCTGAGGCTGAAATCTGGCAAGTCCTTGCGGCTGGCTTTGAACCCAAACCTGATGGGAAGGGAGGAGTCATCATTCAACCTAAGGAAACGCGTACCATTGATTTTGACGGATTAAGGAAACGTTTCAAGGATTTTGACATCGAATGGCCCAAGATTCCACATGATTATGTCGCACTCAAAAAAATACGTAATGAACTTGAACACTTTTATACCGATGTTTCCCAAGAGAGGATGCAGGAGGTAATTGCAGGTATTTTTCCTCTGGTTAAGGGTTTCCTTGATATATTGGAAGAAGAACCTGCAGAATCGCTGAGAGAATCCTGGCAAGTTATGATACAGGAAGCTGATTTGTTTGAGCAGTTGAAATCGAAATGTAATGAATCTTTTAAAATGCTTGCATGGGGAGATCCAATTGACCACGCGGATAAAATGCAATGCCCGAAGTGCAGTTCTTCGTTGATCTACCAGGTTGATGTTGAAAATGATGATCCGGCTTCCATTAAAGGTAAATGTCAGGCTTGTGGACAGGAATTAACAGCCGAACAAACTGTTGAAATTGTCGTTGAAGCACGGTATGGTTATAAAAATTATAGGACCTTCAAAGATGGTGGCGAGATAATAATTAACCAGTGCCCGGAATGTGGTAACTCAACTTACGTTCATGATTATGGTGAGGCCAACAATTGCTGTTTTTGTGAACATGTGGTCTGGGGAAAATGCGAATGTTGTGGTGAGGAATTGACTGCCTCAAATCAATCAATCTACGATTCGTCTTCATGTGATTATTGTCATTACCAATGGGAGAAATTGATGAATGAGGATTGATGCTTCCGTTAAAAACACCCATAATTTATCCCCATTGCCATTTCCCTCTGCAGAACCCGCAATGAGTCCTCCTTCATGCCTCCAGATAAACGAGACTATAGCATTAATACCAGAGGGAAAGGGGCTGAATTTGAAATAAAGTTGAGAACAGTGATAAAAAGGGGATCGTTCGGGAAAGATCTTGACTGAGGGGAGTTGGGATCAGAGTAAAAATTGGCAAAATATTAGGGAATTATATACAAAGGTGCCGTAATCTTTTCATAAATTAATACTCTACCCCGAACACGGACAGCACCCGTGTTACCAACTCTTTCCTACAACTGCGAATGGACTCAGCCTTTTCAGGTCAATCCGTGTTGCCGTTATCTTAATCTTAAGACCGAAGGCTTTCAGTTGTATGTAGCAGATCATGATTGATCCTCCCAAACCTGTAAATCCCAGTGATGAAACCGATCTTCATGGTAACACCTCGATTCCAGACCCTTGTTGTCAAGGGGTTTTGTAATGTTTATATACTTTTCGGGCAGGCACTAACTATTCAGTATCACGTAAAATCTTGTTTTAATTTTTCCCCATTAGTGAACTTCCTTTGTGCTTTCCTTGTCAGAAATTGTGTGATTGACGATTAAAATCTCTCTAATGTTATTGTGAATGACCATTATTTCAGACGCTAGAGCTCTATATTCCTCAGTGACTTGTTCTTGGCTTTTGTTTGCAAGAAAAAAAAGTTTCTCAGAAACTTGTGTAAGAAGGCGTACAACATCACAATTTTCTGCTAATTGATTTGCTTTGACAAATCGGTTGATTGCTCTTTGCGAGAGACTTAATAATGGTTCACCTTGCCATTGGATTTTGTTGACAGTTCTTAAAATTTTTCTTTGACCATCAATTCTGTTTGAAAATTCACTCATTTTTTTGTCCTATTTTTTGAATTAATCTTTCCATCCAATTCCCTATCTCCAAAATTTGAGATAGGGCAAAGTAAAGCTCATCGGTGCTAATCAAGTTTCCAATACCCCTAGTGCATAAAATTCTTGCTCTCATAAAAATATCATACGCTATATCGTTGATACGAAGGCTCCAATTCCCAATTGATTTTGGAGAATGCCTAGAAAAATTTGGCCGCTCTAGTTGCGAAAGAGAAAAGCAAGTAGCAAAATTACGTATTGCCAAAAAAATTGTACTTAAATCAAAAATATAGCTATCTAGTGAAAAATTGATTGAGTCAACGGCTTTGTTAAAGATACTTTTAAATTTTAGGCAGTCATTTCTACCTTGTTTATATGGTGCAGGACAACTCATTGTTCTTAAAAAATCAGTTTTGTTATCAGAGAAGATCAGTTTTGATTCTAGTGATAAATGCCAAGCAAATGGGTTGCCTTCCCTCCATAATTCCTGAATCCTTTTGTAAGAATAAACAGAAAAAATATTTAGGTCCAATTGATTTACATTTTCGTTAACGATTGCTAACAAATCTACATCGGATCCTAAGTCAATCTCTCCTCTACATATTGAACCAAAAGCATAAATATGTACCAAAACTATCGCCCTCCAAATCGTTTTACCATAATTGAAATAAAGAAGCCAAAAAAACTCAAACGGGTTGCAACGATTGCCGATGATAGCCATGAAGGGAAATTGGTTGCTTCTTCGATTCCAAAGAATACCCCTAGAGCTTCCTCAATTATTGCCACAGAAATTTTTGGATAGTCGTCAAAATAACAGATTAGACCTGCAATAATTAAGAGGCAGATAATAAATGCTCTAAATAGTTTTATTAAATTCTCGCCATTACCCCAAATAAATTCGAGGAAATAAAAAAACATGAGTTCCTTAAATCCATTAATCCGCCCCAACCCCGAGTATTTCTTCCGATAATACTTTTCGCTCGAAAAACATTTTTTGTAAAGGTGTTCTCTTGTCGTAGCAAGCTCAATATCCATTGCTTGATTGGCAGACTTTATATCTCCTAATTGCTGGTAATTAGAACGCAATGATTTAGCGAAATGCGATTTTAGATTTCCACCATACAAACTACAGTTTTGGGTTAGAATATCACTATCAACCCGTGTATACCTAAAAGTAGCATAATCAAAACTACAACATCTGAAACTTGAACCTATTAAATTACTGTTAATAAACCGACACCCAGTGAAATCACAACAATCAAAAACACAACTACGTAAATAAACATCATCAAAAATGCAGTATTTAAAATTTATGTTTGCAAACTTTATTTTAATTGCTACAAGGCGGACAAAAAGCGTATTTTGATAAGACAAAGCGTTAATGTCACCACCATCAGTGAATTTCTGATCTATACTTTTTGTGAGTTTGTTATCTGTCAGATATTCCATACGTTATCCACGATTAGAGAACAATAATTATAAAAGGGAATTAGTCGTAGGAAAAAAAGGGAAACGTAACGTCATCGGTCTGGATCAAAAACCACTGCTAACGAATTGTTGGCCTCAAGGGCATGTGTTGGACGTGCGGACTGTGCTGCCTTGTCATAACCAACACATGGGCTTGACTTTCAGAATGTCAACAGGAACAATCCAATCCTTCAGATTATTGAAAATATTGGGTGCCTGAATAGTTACCATTATTCTACACTGAGACTACTTCAGTAGTTACAAAAATTGTTGCTTAAAGATTAGGGGGAATCTCTGAAAATCGTTAAAATAGAGGTGCCCTTAATTATCAGGTCTTTAATCCTTTCGGCAAAATAGATAATTTGAAGAAACCACAAGTTGATCTGGCTTGATGTCAGAATATTCATCGGCTAAACGTTCTGCTTGGTCGATCGCTTCTTTTTCTTCTTCACTTAATTTGGTATCTTCAAGGAATTCTGAAAGTTTATTTGGTCCAGTTTTCAACTTTTGGGAGACAGTTTTCAATAATGACATATTTGAATCCTCCTATAGATCTTTAACGTTGCTGTTGTGTAAATAAAAAAGTGTTGCATTCCGGTCTATATAACCAGTCAAAGGATCATTATACCCTCTGATTGCTTCACTAAGTTCTTTGTTATCAGAATAATCGTCAATCTTTATTCGAAGTGATTCTAGTTTATTTATATCAAGGTTTCGACCGTGAGACCTCCACTTTTCATGATCAGACAAATCATCAGCAATTTGTGCTGCCCGTGATTCTCTTTCCTCTTTTGTTACTTTAGTGCCAGGTTTTGTTGTTTGATGTTCAGTCCAGTATTTAAATTTGTAATTGACCAACCATTCTTTGAGTAGATCCATAGACAAATTACGTGCCTGTTCAAAAAGTGCTAACTTTGCTAAATCAATACTCTTAAGCATTACAACATCAGCAGGATTTAGCTTACTCTTTTTAGCAATTTCAGCCACTTTATCAATATATTCCAGAGCTGGTACTAAATCTCCTGTATCAGGTAATTGTACCTGAGGGTCAACCGGCCCTAAACTACTTGCATAGTCCATAAAAATACGATCACCTGACATGCAAAATATAGTTCCTGCTGACATAGCCATATCTGGTACTATAAAATTCACAGCAGCATAATGTTTACGTAGTACACCAACCATCCTTTCAGTAGTTTCAACCGAACCACCAACAGTACGTAATACTACTGAAATAGTACTTTCTTTTCGTTCACTTTTGATTTTTACTTCTTCAATAAAATCTCGAAATGTACGAAATAACACAGGATGAATTTGACCGTGATAAAAAACCACATCACTACCCAACACTTCTTCAAGTATTTTCGCCCTCAGGCGGGTTTTATTATCACTCGCATAATCAGTGGAACAAAGCTTGGCAGCGATGTGCGGGCAGCTCTTGATGAATATGAATTACCGGTACTAGAAGCAGAAACTGTTCAGCGGCAGGTTTACCCACGATCGGCAGCAACTGGATTGACGGTGTTTGCGAGAACGATACCAAGGCACGGGAGGAGATCAAGCGGATGGCAGACGAAATCATGCACATTCTGGAGAAAGGAAAAACATCATGAGTTTAACGACTAAAAGACCCGTTCGGGAGGCTACCAGGGGACGGCTGGTTGATGAGGTACTAGCAGAAAATAAAAAAAGGCACCGGATCAATATTGATGTCGGGGATGCGATGTACAAGCGTCTCAAGATCCAGGCAGTACAGGAGGGCAGGACGGTTGCCGATATCACTCGCTCTCTCTGGAATGAGTATTTAAGTAAATTAGTATTCACTCATTTCTTTAAATAAGGCAATTCTTGACTATGACCACTTGCCGGGTGGGTTGGACAGCCACTTCCCTATAAGTCCCTGAAAACAAAAAAGGGTTAATTTTGGAGGTGCTGGGATACCTCGAAGGGCGAAGATCATGTTTAAATCGAATTACACGAAGAGACAATTCCAGATTTTGAGGGTATTTTGCCGAAATTCCGTCAGGCCAGCCAAAACAGCCGTTTCCTACCCGAAATTTTTCGATATGCCGTCAGACCAGAAATCAATCTCAATCTCACTCAGATCTAAAATTAGGAAGGGCTGTGGTTTGCGAAACGGGAGCGATCCAATCGGTCCGGCGATCCAGAGACGGCTGAGGATGTTGGGGAAAGAGCGGAAGAAACATCCAGATGATGAGTGGAGGAATCCGTTTTTATTGGATTTGAAACCACCTGGTTATTGATTTTGAGAAAGCCAATTGTTTTCCAACATATAAGTATTTGCAAAGAAATTCTTGACTTGCTGAAATATGATTGTATATATTGAAGACACCGTAAAGAGCATTTTGTGAAGGCATCACCTGCCTAATTGGCCTTCACGTTTAGGACGGGGGCTCGGCAAGGGAGTCTTTTCGCGGGACACTTCGGGTGGCTTCCGGACCCAATGTGCTAAGGGAACGCTTCTACTGCGAGAGATGGATACTGCACGGTACCAGGTACCGTGCGGTTTTTCTTTTAGGGTCAAAGGATTGTACCGACTTCCTGGCCATATGGGAACCTCCTTGTATAGGCCGTAATTATTGACCAGTGTTTGCCGTATTTGGTATTTTCCTGGAATCCGAGTACTGCCATTCCAGTACGGTTCCACGCAAGCAGACGGCATTTTTTTGGCCATGATTCACCCGTGTAATAGAGTTTTGTACCCGGCCGGACAATCGAGGCAACGTATTCCAGTATGAGGGTATGGCCTTTCTCATTAATGAAACCAAGTGCCCGTATTTCTCTTTCATGCATATCCCTGATATGTTTGAACCCAAATCCTTTCTTACCTTTGTGAAAACCCGGGAAAAGGTATATGTTTGCTTCTGTTGATTCTAGCTGCGGCTCTCTTGGAATTGTCAGGTTCCCAATTTTTCCATATGAACAGCTGTTGTTGGAAGGATTTCTTATGAGGGTGTTTTTTCCCATCAAAAACTACCTCCTCTGCTGAATTTGGTCGTAAATTTCGAAGCAGAGGCCAACTCCAATGGCAACCATACCCATGATCTTGACCTGGGGAACGGGGGCCATTAACAAGGCCCCACCAATATTGATAAGCTTATTTGATTTCATCTTTTTACTGCCTTTCTAATTGAATTCCTTTATCAACAGATGACGGACATCTTTTTTTTCAGCAGAGGTCAAATGCCGGCCAAGTAGGTAACGTGCCTGAGTTAGAAGCAACCCGTCATAATGAGATGGAATGAATTCGTCAGGGAAAATTTCATCATCATTTTTACGTACATATTCAGCAACCATTTTGGCAGCTGCCTTTAGTGGCCAGTCGGTTTTGTTTTCCCTACTGTGAACCGCGTCACAAAACCATGTTCTGATTTTATCCATTTGGCCTTGATCAAGGAAGGAACCCAGTTCCCTCCTAGCTGCCATCAAAAGGTCTAACCAATATTCCTGTGGAATCGGATTTTGCGGAGTGGGATG
>JAJEBQ010000017.1 GCA_022822495.1 Paracoccaceae bacterium
ACACCCCCCCCCCCCCCCCCCCCACCCAACCCCCCCCCCCCCCCCCCACCCCCCCCAACACAACCCTCCCCCCCCCCCCGGGGGGGGGGTACGTTGTTGAGAGAATTTATTTTTCGCAAGTCCCTGTCCACAGGTTTTTGCCAAAAACACCTATATACCAAGACAATTCTTCCCGGCCCAGCGGTTGTTCATCCTTGCGCAAGGGAACCATCGCTCCATCCAGTGACACAACAAAGCTTGTTGCCTCCTTCGGTCTCGTTTCCCGGGAACGTCTCTCTTCCAACGCATCATCCTCCATACCCTGCCAGGCCCAGTGGATTGAAGACAGCACCCGTTGCAGACTGCTGACCGATGGGGTCATGCCTCCGGCCTGTTCAAAACAGTCCCGTACACCCTGAGGTAGGCTTCCCGCAACCATGGAAAGGGTCAACTTGCCAGCCGGACGGGTCAGGGAACCAGCCAAAAGGCCAAGACTCTCAACACCCAACGTGCGGGTCATCTCCACAACCCTGGTGTCCAACTTGGCAAAATCAGTGGTGATGGTATCCGTCCGGTCAAGTTCCATGCAGGTGGTGGCACAGTCCTCAACAATCGGAACAAGGGGGCAGGAAGGTTCAAAAAGGGCTTGGAAAACGGTTCATGATCTGATCCTTTGAGGGCCATCGGGAATACTTCTGGAGGGTTCAAAGTCTTGTGGTGTTCCCGACCTTTGTTGCTGTTCATATGCTCGTTTTGTGCGCCAAAACGAAAAACGGTCGCTTGGCTGTAACGAATCAATCCGAAAAAAGGCGAAAAACACCAAAATGAGCCTGTTATATAGCATATTTTGTCGTATTATGAGGATTTACACCCAGACCAACAACAACCCCTTGAAGTCGTTCGTGCTTTACAAAATGAATAACCGATTACAATTGTTACAAATCAAAAATAACCGCACAGAAAAGGTAGAATGCTTTACCACATGGCCTCTTTTTTGAGTCGACCTGCAATACGTAAGGCATGAGCTTCAACGAGTTCTGCTATATGACTTACCATCTTTTTTGAAGTTCCTTTTTGGCCAGCCACAAGGTCACACGCCTCACCCTTTTTTGCAACCATTTTATCTACCAAGTGTTGGACTCGGATAACGACATTATATGGATTGAAATTTGATTGTTCGGCTAACTGTTTCCAGTGATTTTGGGTGATATAAATTGGCTCTAACTTCTTCCCAGCTATTTTCTGTGCATAAAATTGATTTACAAAGTCCCAAAGTAACACTGATGAAACATCGTATAGAGGTGCCAATCTTGGTTCAGCACTCAAAATCATTGCATAATTCTTGGCATGAACATCTGTATTTGCAACCAGAATACTGAATATCACCCGATCAAGTAATTTCAATTCATCTGTTGGTAGGAGATGGTCACTCGTTAATAATAGAGTTTTAAGGTCCAGTCCATTTACCAAACCACCTATTTCATATTTTTGTATTGGTAAAATATTATTGGCTTGAGCAAAATCTTCCTGATGTAAGCGTCGTATGGAACCATCCTTTTTTTGGGTTCAATCATATCGTGCAATAGCCAAAGCGTTCTCTTTTGAACTCGCAATGATATGAAAATCAACGACATCAATTCCAATGAGTTTGGCCAGGTATAAGCAGTAGGCTTCATTCTCAAGTATCCCTTTAAGAATAGAGTTTTCCGGTTTGATAATTATCGTTGAAGGAGCACCATTTTTCGGAATGGCTAATTTGTCAGTTGAGTCTGGTAGTCCTAACTTGGGCTGCCCTGCATCATTAAGAACAGTCAAAGCAGTTTTCTTATGACCACCAGCAAGAGATATCCTGACTCCATTCACGCCCGCCAGAAATGGTCGGGCTTGAAGTTCATCAAAATGACATGCAAGAGCCTCAGTTTCAGACTTCACATTGTAGTGATCTTGTAGTGTTTCCCAATTCCATATACTCTTGTTATTTCGCTCTCCAAATGAGATTGCTCCTGCTGTGTCTCCACCAATTTCACAAAGTATCGAAATGTAATCCCGGATTGAAACACCGAAGATTCTCTCAAGTGCATCAAGTTGCTCACCTTCGGGTAATAAATTGGCTAGCCAGGGTAAAATTATATTCTGATCAAATTTTTTACTTTACAGCGGCATCGTGACCGACAAGGGAAAATTATTTTTGCTTTGTAACCATCTTTGATCGTAAGAAAGCTCTATTCGTTGCAGGTCATGAAAGGTAACCTTGCCGATTACACAACTCTCATAAAAAACTTCAAAACTATCCATCAATGTCAATCCAGATCATAGCCTTGTATACCTTGTTCAAGCACCAAATTTTCATTGGAAGAATTTTCCTCCTTGAAAAGATCTTCAAGATTTATTCTTAAAGCAAATGCCAAAGACACCAAAGTTGAAAGCTTCAAATCTCTTTTTCCTCTCTCAATATTGGATAAGGTTGCTACCGTTGAGCCCGAGATGATGGAGAGACTTATCAGTTTAATTCCTAATTCTTTTCTTCGTTCTCTTATTCTTTTGCCAATTTTTTTGGCCCAGTATTGAGTGGATTTACGTTTCAGCATGCAACCTCCTTTGCTCTGGATAAGGATAGTTTAGTACAGAAAAATTATTCCTAAGAATAAATATCATAAAATTTAAGCGAATTAAAATAGAATTTATCATCTAGGATAAATTTAGAGATGTGCGAGTATCTATCCCAGAATTTTATCATGCAAGATAAAATAATCGCCAAAACCCTACTTTAATAGTGATTCAAATGGTATCAAATTTCAAAAGCAATAAGAGTTACTTTGCGTAATTTTAAACACCATCTTCCACTTCCTCGGTTGAAGTTCCTAGAAGCCTAGAGGTGACTGGAATGGGTGTGACAATTCTTTCCAACATGGTATATCACACCTGGTTTTTGGAAGGACAATTTGTTCGGGTAAGAGATGTGTCTGATCCGATACCATCAATGGATACGGGTTTGGTCTGGAAGAAGGATGGGAATCTAAGCCAATCCACCATAGCATTTAGCCTGAAAGCAAAGATAATTCCTCAAGGTAAAGCCCTAACTTTTTCTGTACTCCCTGATTTTGCTGCCAATTTTTACAACCCAGAATAGTTCATTGATATGATTAGATACAAGATTTCCTTATCATAGATGATAAATAATATTCATTTTATCTATAAATGGAAAAACTCTATCTTACATGATAATTTGTAAGTCAGAAAAGTGTTTCTATGTACAAAAGGGGCCATCGCATTAGCTGATCAATACCACTGAATATACGCTGAAAATGTCCCCTTGGTTGAGTCCCCGTGTCCCTGATAGATTGTTGATATTTTCAGATAGAATCTTTTAACTGATCAAGTTTATTGTTTCGTTCTTCCCGTGCTTTAAGTGCCTGGTCCAGATTGACTTTTACAAATCGAGTAGACCAATTGGGTTGAAGTTGACCAATCAAATCCATATCAGAGGAAATCACTGTACCCAACATACAATAGCCCCCACCTGAAACGGCATCTCTGTGTAGTACAATTGGTTCAGTACCTCCTGGTATCTGAATCGATCCATAAGGATAGCAGCTGTCCACAATATTAGACGGATCTGATCCGGCACCAAAAGGTTGTTCCCGATCAATGAAGTTTAGGGGGTGTCCCTTTTGGAAACGATAACCAATTCGGTCAGCTTCAGGTGCGACTTTCCAAACATCTTCAAAAAACTGGTTCTGCGATTGGGAGGTAAATCTATGCCAATAAAGGCCTGGAACTACCCTCAATTCAACTTCGGAGCCAATGGTTAGTCTAAGTTCAACTGGAATCGTACATTCTTCTCCATTTGTATTGGAAGATTCTCCAATAGGCAACTCATCTCCTGCTTTAAGATTACGCCCTTCAAAACCTCCCAAGGCACCAAGAGTATAGGTTGAACGACTGCCCAGTGTCAATGGCACATCTATACCACCAGAGACAGCTATATAAGCTCTTGCACCTGACTTCAAAAAGTCAAAAGTCAAGGTTTGACCAGCTTTAACCCCAAACGAAGTCCAGTTTTCCTTCTTTACACCATCAACCTTGGGTGGGAGTTCTGCTCCAGTCACTGCTACAATTGAATCTCTGGAAAATTCCAACTCAGGGCCCATGAAAGCAGTTTCCAGTACAGCCGCACCTTCATCATTGCCAACGAGCAAGTTAGCTGCTCTTAATGAATATCGATCCATCCCTCCAGAAATCGGAATTCCCAAATGGTAATAGCCAGGGCGACCCAAATCCTGTACTGAAGTCGCCAGTCCGGGTTTAACTACCTTAATTGACATATAACTTTTCCCTTATTTTGCGATTGTAAGCATCAATATCACTTCGAAATTCTTCTAGACCAAAGACCAAATCTATCGTCCTCGGTTCAAATTTGTTGGCTTCTACCTGGGCACAATATTCGTCGTATGCTTCCCGGTCAATTGGTTTGAATTTGACAATATCACCAGGGTTGAAGAAAACCATGAAATCATGGAGGTAATTGATCTCCTGCTTCGGATCAAATATCGGCATTGGCGTTATCCCAAACATTTGATACCCGCCTGCGCCACGTACCGAGTAAATACAGGCAAAACATCCCCCATATCCGACAGTCAGTTTGGGGGTGTCTGTACGAGGTCTCAGGTATTTTGGCACTTCAATCTGCCTTTCCCGCTCAACCATTTGGTACATAAAGGGTAAACCAGCAACAAATCCAACCATGCTGACGAACCAGGGTGAACTGGTGTAGGCCTCTATAAAGGAGTTTACAGAATCATAGTTGTTAATACTGGCAGCATACTCAATGTCAGTACTATCGGGATCCTGATGTCTCTCACGAAATCGCATCAAAGTTTCATGAGTCCATGGGTCATTGAAAAACACCGGAATTTCAATAACCCGAGTTTTCAATGTCGCATCAGTTTTTTCAGTCAAGCCCTCAATTGTTTTCAACTCGCTCAAAAGATCATTTGGCTTAATCTGATTCGGATCAAATTTTATCTGATAGGAGGCATTGGCAGGACAAACTTCTACCAAACCCTTGATTTGGCTTTCCCTGACGGCCCTTGTTATGGACAAACTTCGAAAAAAAGCATCAAGTGACATCTCCTCACTGACTTCAGCGAAGATATGATCATCACCTCCAAAAGAATATCTAGTTCCCATAAGCAAAATTCCCTTCTTTACCTTTTATTTCAAATTTCCATCGGCTAGCCAGTCATCCAGAAAGGATGTATAAACATCACCTTCCCTGACCTGATGGTCATTAATCAATGACTGATGAATAGTTTTTGTTGTTTCAACACCTGTAATTTCAAGTTCCCCAAGGGCTCGTTGCATTCGTGCAATGGCTCTAGGCCGGTTTTTATCCCATACAATCAATTTACCAAGAAGTGAATCATAAAATGGCGGGATATCGTAACCTGCATAAATCATTGTATCAAACCTGACGCCGGGTCCTGAAGGGAATTGAAGTTTCTCAACATGACCAGGTTGAGGCATAAAGTTTTTCCTTGGGTCTTCGGCATTTATTCTGCACTCTATGGCGTGTCCCCTTATCTCAACTTCTTCCTGCTTTATACCAAGTTTGTTTCCAGCAGCTATGGAGATGCCTTCACGAACCAAATCTATTCCTGTTATCATTTCGGTCACTGGGTGTTCGACTTGAATCCGGGTGTTCATTTCTAGAAAATAATATTCTTCAGTTATTTCATCAAAAAGGAATTCTATAGTTCCAACTCCCTTATATCGCATTATGTGTGCAAAATCCCTAGCCTTTGTACAAATGGTGTTGCGGATTGAATCATTGAGAGGTGAAGCTGGTGCTTCTTCCCAGATTTTTTGCCTTCTTCTTTGCAATGAGCATTCTCTATCAAAAATATGTATGGTATTTCTGCCATCCCCCAAAACCTGAACCTCAATATGGCGGGGCTGTGGAAGATACTTTTCAATAAACAGTCCCCCATCCCCGAAAAAAGATTGCGCTTCAAGACTTGCCACAGGAAATAATCGCTCAAATTCCTCCCAATTGCTCGCGGTCCTTATACCTCTGCCGCCACCACCAGCTGCAGCTTTAATGAGGACAGGAAAATCGAATTCTGCTAAAATTGACCTGGCCATGTCAAGGGATTCCACCAAACCATTACTTCCAGGTACTGTAGGAAGCCCACTTTGCTCGGCCAGTTTTCTGGCAATCACCTTATCCCCGAGTTGACTAATGGTCTCCCCTTTCGGTCCAATAAAGATCAGTCCTGCCCTTTCGACTTCCATGGCAAATTCACCATTCTCGGAAAGGAATCCATAACCAGGGTGTATTGCGTCAGCTCCTGAAGTTTTAGCTGCGGCGATAATTTGCTCCTGATTTAAATAGGATTTCAGGGGTTGGGGAGGGCCTATATTAACGGCATCATCGGCCATCATTACTGGTAGGGAATCCTTATCGGCATCGGAGTAGACCTGTATGGTCCTAATTCCTAACTCCCTTGCAGCTCTGATTACCCTTAGCGCAATCTCACCTCGGTTGGCAATTAAAATACTGGTAATTGACATCGGATTTTGGTTCGCTACGGTTTCAGTTCAACAATGGTTTGACCAGCAATTATTGCATCCTCATTATCAACATGAAAAGAGGTGATTGTGCCGGCCTTGTCTGCCTGTATTTCATGAAACGACTTCATAACTTCAACAAGCCCAATAGTTTCCCCAATTGCCACTGTATCACCAACCTCTTTGTATGGTGATTGATCCGGTGCTGGCTTTCGATAGAATGTACCGGGAAGAGGTGATTGTATAATGTTTTCTGACATGTTGTTTTTCTCCATTATTTTAAGGTATCAAAATTATGTTTTACAGTGACTCGAGGACTTTGTTAGCTGCAAGTGCAATTTCAACAGCATTGGGAGTATCTGAATGAACACAGATGCAATCACAACCAACCTGTATTTCCTTCCTGTTGACTGATAGGGTTTTGTTCTCCAAATAAGCCATTCGACATCTCTCCTCTACTACCTCAGGGGGGACCGGATCATGTTCCATGGTTATGATTAGACTACCATCATCATTGTAATCCAAGTCGGCATAATACTCAGCCATGAAGTCATGACCTCTCAATCTGTAGATTTTTTCATGGCAGGTATTGACCATACCTAGTAACGGAACCTGATACACATCTGCTGCATCACAAATAGCATGGGCTATATTTTCATCCCTTGCGGCCATACCATAAAGGGCACCATGTGGTTTTATGTGATGTAACTCATAGTTTTCAGCCTTGAGCATTCCGACCAAAGCACCAATCTGGTAAATAACAATGTTGGCCAATTCCTCCCGGGTGATTTTCATTTCCCTACGACCAAAACCCTGCAAGTCGGGTAGAGAAGGATGGGCACCAACCTTTACCCCATTTGCTTTTGCAAGTTGTACAGTTTTACGCATGTGGTTTGCATCAGAACCATGAAATCCACATGCTACATTCGCCATGGATATCAAAGGCATTAGTTTTTCATCTTCTCCAATTTGATAAAGACCAAAACTTTCGCCCATATCACAATTTATTTTTGGTTTCACTGGTTTACCTCTTTCAGTTAACTTACCAAACTTTCTCTGAATTCAATTGAACCATGATTTTGTGTCCTTGTCTTGCTGAGGTGGTTATGGCCTCCATCACACCGACATTACTTGCGGCCTGAGCTGGTGTAACCCTAAACTTCCCAATCCCCATGCAGCTCAGGGCAAATTCTTCCAACTCTGCTTTGAGAGTATCTATTTTTTCCAAGTTGATTTGGCAAACGTTCCCCTCAATGGTTTTTGTCGAGAGACAGTCTCCATCAATGTCAGCAAAAGCATTCATTTTTGTACCGTAGACATTGAACATTGTTGTGTACGGTGTAGCAAACATACACCCTAGATACCCGGTTATTCCTGATTGGAATTCAAACAAAACCGATGTTGTATCATCTATATCAACGGGAAGTACTCTATGCTTTGCCTGTGCAGTCACGCTTACAATTGGGCCAGCAATCCAACACATTAAATCTATTAGATGTATGCCCAAGCCGGCAATTCCTCCGGCCGGACTTTCTGTTCTGTCGGCACGCCACTTGTCAGGTGTATAAGCCATGGCACTTGAAGCGGAAAAATTTGCTTCCATGTGAAGGATTGTACCAAAGTCCCCAACCTCACTCAGTTGATGTAATTTATTACTTGAAACTGCAAATCTTCGGTTGTGACCAACGGCCAAAACCACCTGTGCATCTTTGCAGACTTTAATAGCTTCTTGTGCAGTTTTATTGGTCAGGGTAAAGGGCTTTTCTACAAAAACATGCTTGCCAGAATTTGCTGCATCAATGACATGCTTGGCATGAAGTGAATGAGGTGTCGTCAGTATTACGGCATCTACACCCTTGTCAGCAAGAAGTTCTTCGTAGGTGGAGTGGGAATTGGTACCAAATTCTTTAGCGAAGGAACTAGTTTTATCCAAACTGCGGGAATAGCAGGATACAATCTGTATCAGGTCAGATTTCCCCTGGATTGATTTGGCCAATTCGTTTGACCACCAACCCAACCCAACTGAAGCTGCTCGGATTTTACGCAATTATCAATCCTGATAACTTGAAACTAGTTTCATTCGGAATCGGTCAACTACTACGGCAAAAATCAGGAGAAGACCAATAACAACTATCTGAAGGTAGGATTCAATTCTAGCCAGGTTCATTCCATTTTGGACAAGTCCAATAAACAACGCTCCCAAAACGACATTTTCAACCTTACCAATTCCTCCTCTTAAACTCACCCCGGCAATAACACATGCAGCAATCGATTCAAGCGGCATGGATGCCCCAATATTGGCTTCACCAGAATCCAGCCTTGCAGTTAATAATATACCTGATACTGCAGCCATAAATCCTGAAAAAACATACGCCAAAAATAAGGTGCGATTGGTATTTATGCCAGATAGATGGGATGCCTTAATATTGCCACCAACAGCATAAAAGTGCCGACCCAATCGCGTTCTGTCAACTACAGTGTACATCACCAATATTAACAACAAAGCAACGATCACAGGTACAGGAATACCGTAAAAGGTTCCAAACCCAAAAATATCACCAAACGCAATCGGCATACCATAAACCGGTATCCCTCCAGTCAGATATAAAGCAATTCCAAAACCCACTGAGGCCATACCTAAAGTCATCATAAATGGTGACACCCCAAATACAGCAACACCAATTCCGTTCAAGACTCCTATCATGGTACCAGCGAATACACCAACCAGAATACCTATGGTTATTACTAGAAACAATGCTTCCGGCATAAATGAGTATGCAGCCGCCATCGCCAAAGCACCAACTACGGAGGTTATAGCCAATATTGTTCCTACCGAGAGATCAAATCCACCCGTCAGCAAGGCAAACATTTGTCCTATTGCCACCAACGCAAGGTAGGTCGATTGGCGGACAACATTGAGCAGGTTGCGGCCAGTAAGAAAGTTGTCAGACAATGCTGTAAATATGATTACTGCAGCAACAAGTAGAAAGGGCAAAACACCAAGACGAATAAAAGCCGTGCGGAGAAAATGACCGATTGATTTTCTTGGTTTATGGACGTTGTCTTCCATCACATTCTCTCAGTATATTCTAGGCTGCGTTATGTCCAAAGCAATGTTCTAGCACCATTTGCTGGCTTATTTCTTTACCCGATAATTCGGCAGATAAACTTCCTCTACACATGACATATACCCTGTTTGGTAAATGCAATATCTCAGTCAAATCTGATGATATAACGAGAACAGCTGCATTGTTCTTACACAATTCAGCTATAAATTCATAGATTGCGATTCTGGTACCTACATCAACACCGACAGTGGGTTCATCAAACACAAACAGTTTGACTTCACGAGTCAAACATTTGGCAAGCATAATCTTTTGTTGGTTACCCCCGGAAAACATATTTGGTGTTTTCTCAATATTGTGAGGTTGTAAATTCATTTTCTTGGCAAGGTTGTTAGCTTTATTTTTTTCTTCTCGTAAGCGTACAAATAACCCCCTTGATAAATCTGGTGTTGTCAAGGCTGACATGGATATACTCTCGCGAGAGGGTCGAGACATGATTAACCCCTCATCCCGACGGTCTGGAGGAACATAGTAGAGTCCCAAATCAAGCATTTCGCCCGGTAAGTTGCCTCTTACATCCTTTCCATCAAAGCGAATTTGACCTGAAGCTATATCCAAAAGACCAAAACAAGCCCTTCCAATTTCTGATTTTCCTGATCCGAGCAAACCTGCAATTCCAACAATTTCACCAGCGCTTACATTTATCGACAAATCCTGAACTGCCCCATTTCGAGTAGTAAGATTGTCAATCTCCAAAACCTTTTGACCTGGATTAAACTCAATTTTGGGAAAAATTTGGTCGAAAACTTTTCCAGTCATCATACGTACCAATTCTTTTTCTGGTACATCAGCCGATGAAGTGCCGACATTCTTGCCATCTCTTAAAACGGTAATTCGGTCACCAATTCGCCTGATTTCACTAATGCGGTGGGTAATATAAATTATACCCACACCATCCTTTTTTACCAAGTTGATCAACTCAAAGAGTTGTTCTGTTTCCTTTTCAGTTAAGGAGGCGGTGGGCTCATCCAAGATAAGAACAGAGAGATTGTCACGGAAAGCCTTCGCAATTTCAACCATTTGTTGTTCTGCCCGAGATAGAAACTCAATACGTTGATTTGGTCGCAAATCGAATCCCAACCTGTTCAGTATTTCTGAAGATTGTTTATGTGAACTATTCTTGTTCAGCAGACCAAATTTGGAAATTTCTGAACCTAAAAAAAGATTTTCCTCTACAGTCATTTGTGGTACTAGGGAAAACTCCTGGAAAACGGCACTAATCCCCAGTGATCTAGCGTGATGTACTGAGTAAATTCTTACCGGTTCGTTTTTGAAACTAAATTCTCCTTTGTCAGGTGACAAGGCACCAGCAATTATTGAAATCAGTGTTGATTTACCTGCCCCATTTTCGCCAAACAAGACCTGCACTTCTCCCGAATTAACTGAAAAATCCACTTCCTCCAGCGCCAAGGTTCCCGAGAAACTCTTGCTAATTCCTTTTAATTCAAGAAGGGGAGGTCTCATTTCAAATGAGACCTCTTTCAATGATTTTGCAGTCTTTAAATGTCATTAATAATTGACGGTAAAGACTGGTTTGAAACCTTCTGGTGCAAGTGATGATGACATGTCAACACTTTCCAAGTTTTCGGAATCGATCACGTAAAGTGCTGGTCCTGCATGTTTTACATAATCTTTACCTTCCAAAATCCTGACTGCCTGATCAATAGCAATACGGCCCTGTATTACTGCAGAATCTGTTGGGGCTGCCAACACCTGTCCCCGTACAATTCCTCGGTGTACTTCAGGAGTAAAATAATATGCCACCAGATCAACTTGGTCAGATAGATCTCTGGCACGTAATATACCAATTGAAGCTGCAATGGTTGGCGAGGTACCTGCTATGTAGGAAATATCTGGATAAGCCTGTAAGGTATCCTCAACCAGCTTAGCCTGGATTTCTTTACCCGTATCGCCATATTTTGTTTCAACAACCTCAATATCAGAACCAGCTACAGCTTCTTGGAATCCGAGGTTACCAGCTTCAACCCAACCGGCACCTGGAGGCCCTGGGAACCAAGCGACCTGAACCTTACCAGAACCAGCTGGATGGAGTTTGGCAAGATATTCACCTGCCTTATATCCCATTTCACCAAACGAAACCAGAGACTTGGCTGATAATTCGGGGGATGACATACCATTAATTACATCAATTACTGGGATTCCCTGTGAACGAATTTCGCTCACCAGATTATTGAGACCATCAAATGAAATTGCCCCAATGACCACCGCGTCTGCTCCTCTTGCCACACAATCCTCAATCTGAGAAATCTGTGTGTTTAGCTCGGTGTAACCACCTGCTTCTACGAGTTGCATCTTGACACCCAAGCGTTCTGATTCTGCGACCACACCGTAGTCAACAGCAAGCCAATAAGCATCTTTCATATGTGGGAAAGATACACAAATATCCCACTGCTGTTCAGCTTTTTCTAGTGGTACGTAATCTACCACAGTTCTTGGACTTGCCATATCAAACGGCGGATCCCACACTTCTACTGAATAGGGATACCATTCTTCGGCTGTAACTGCTGTAGCAATCAATAGCCCTGCCAATGCAGAAATGCCAAAACCATATTTTTTCATTTCACACCTACCTTTTCATATTCACTTTGAACCAACAATTCTCTCATAGCAGTATCGAAACGAAAGAATTGACACACAAATATTTATCTATAAAAATATTTTTGTAAAATTATATTTTTTGTTGAGTAAATTCAATTTTTTTGATGGCTATTACTTTTCGCCAAGTTCGTTATTTCATTGCGGCTGCAAATTCAGGAAAGCTTTCTCAAGCGGCCGCCAATCTAAATGTTACACAATCAACAGTAAGTACAGCTATCAACAACCTTGAAAATGATTTGGATGCACCTCTGTTTTATAGGAAGTCAGGGGGAATTTCTTTAACCTACGAAGGTCACCAGTTTTTTCGGCATGCCCAGAATATCATGTTTGCCGTTTCAGAAGCTTCAAGGAGTCTTAAACGTTCGGGAGATACACTAAAGGGTGAGGTAACAATCGGTGTTACTTACACTGTTGCAGGTTATTTTTTACCTGACCTTCTCATGCGGTTTAATCGCACTTTTCCACAAGTAAAGGTCAATCTGATCGAAAAGCAGAGAACAGAAATTGAATTGGGAATAATCAACGATCAATATGAGCTTGGGGTATTATTGGTTTCAAATTTGGAAAATAAAAAGCATCTTACCTCAAGAACACTAACACGTTCGCGGAGACGACTCTGGTTAAGTACAAACAGCCCCTTGAGAAGTTCTGATTTAATTTCCTTAAGTGATATAGCCCAGGAACCTTATGTAATGCTCACGGTTGATGAAGCTGGGCAAACTGCCATGCGTTATTGGGAAAAAACACCCTTCCGCCCCAATATAGTGTTTATGACTTCTTCGGTTGAAGCCGTTCGAAGTCTTGTGGCAACAGGCATGGGTGTTACAATTCTTTCCGACATGGTATATCGCCCGTGGTCATTGGAAGGTCAGTTTGTGGAGGTGAGAGAAGTCGCAGATCAGATTCCATCCATGGACACAGGCCTGGCTTGGAAGAAAGATAAAAAATTAAGTCAGCCAGCCATAGCTTTTATTGATTATCTTCACCAAGCTTTTGCGGACAGGAGTATCACTGATACTTTCGAGTGAAATTAAATTGGAAGACGGTATTCTGTTAAAAATCTACTCTTATAAACAACTTGGGAAAGAATCTAGTGAAGACTTTACCCTACCTTGCAATTATGAGTTTCAAGAAATAATTAGAGACATTCAAGTCAAAATATACAACGCGCTCCAGAGGAATTAATATGTTCGTAAGTCCAGCTTTTGCCCAAGCATCAGGTGGAGGAGGTTTGGGCTTAACCAATCTCCTGCCATTGATATTGATATTTGTTATCATGTATTTCCTGCTCATCCGTCCCCAGCAGAAAAAAGTGAAGGAACACAAGGCAATGGTCGAGGCCCTGAAAAAGGGGGACAACGTGGTAACCCAAGGGGGTGTAATCGGCCGTATTACAAAGGTTAAGGACAATGAAAATGAGGTTGAGGTAGAGATAGCAAGTGGTGTAACCGTGAAGGTTGTACGCAGTACAATATCCCAGGTGATGAAAAAGGATGCTTAAGCACATTTTTTGGCCAAGCATTGATTTTTTTTCATACAGGATGAGAGTGTTAGCATTGACCCCTATCCTACTTTTCGTTAAGCCCTTTTGAAACAATTAGGATTGAACTGATCTCCTTTATTCGGTTTTGAAAACATTATGTTAAATATACCGGCATGGCAAAGACTGATCATCATTACCCTTTGCCTGGGAGGAATTTATCTTGCTTTTCCTAATTTGTTTTATTCAACCGTTGAAAAACACAATGACGCTGTACTCCTTATTGAGAGAGGACAGGTTTCTGAAATCGAAGTCTCTGAAGATCTAGATGGTTGGCCAACATGGTTGCCTTCATACCTGGTAAATTTGGGTCTTGATCTGAGAGGTGGTGCCCATTTGTTGGCGGAGGTACAACTCAGCGAAGTTTATGCGGATAGAATTGATGCCTGGTGGCCTCGCATCAGGGATGAATTGAGAAAGAATAGAAACATCGTTGGTTCAATCAGAAGACAGCAATCCCCACCCGATCAGCTTCATATCAGGATTGAAAATTCCGAAGCAATAGGCCAGGCTGTTAAGATTGTGGAAGAACTTGCATCGCCAATCGTGAATATTGCCAACATTGCTTCAAGGGATATACAGGTTTCCAGCCAGGATGATATCCTGATAATCGAACTGTCGGAAGAGGAAAAATCGGCCACTGATAATCGGACCATGGAACAATCCCTCGAAATTATTAGACGACGAGTGGATGAGGTCGGAACCAGAGAGCCTATAATCCAGAGACAAGGTGCAAACCGCATTATCATTCAGGTTCCTGGCATAGGATCAGCCAATGAATTGAAGGCATTGATTGGAACGACAGCGAGACTCACCTTTCATCATGTTGTTCGAACTACCTCAAGCAGGTCCAGTAACAATTCAGGGCTTGAGATAACGTATCCTTCAATTGAGAATCCAGATCTTTATTACACCTTGGAACGAACAGCAGTTGTTTCAGGTGATGAACTTACCGATGCCCAACCTGATTTTGATGAAAATGGCCGACCAGCAGTTTCCTTCAGATTCAATCCGACAGGAGCCAGGAAATTTGGTGATTACACAGCAGAAAACATCGGTTTGCCTTTTGCCATAGTCCTTGATGAAGAGGTAATTTCAGCCCCAGTAATACGTTCCCACATTCCTGGAGGATCAGGCATCATTACGGGCAGTTTTACGGTCGAGGAATCCACCAACCTTGCAGTATTATTGCGTGCGGGGGCATTGCCAGCCGAAATGATTTTCCTTGAGGAAAGAACAGTAGGACCAGATTTAGGACAGGATTCTATTGATGCAGGGAAAATTGCCTGTATTATTGCCTTGATGGCCGTTATGGTCTTTATGGCGTTGAGTTATGGCTTGTTTGGGATATTTGCCAACATAGCACTTACTATCAATCTATTTCTTATTTTTGGTGTTTTGTCAGCCTTGGGAGCGACCTTGACCCTACCTGGAATTGCAGGAATTGTCTTGACTATAGGTATGGCTGTTGATGCCAATGTCCTTGTTTTTGAAAGGATTCGTGAGGAGTTGAAATCATCCAAAGGGCCCTCACGTGCCATTGAACTTGGTTACGAAAAGGCCCTATCAGCAATTATTGATGCAAACCTTACAACTCTAATTGTTGCAATTATCCTTTTTACGCTGGGGTCTGGACCTGTAAGAGGTTTTTCAGTTACCTTGGGGATTGGAATCATCACCAGCGTCTTTACTGCCATATTTGTTACACGCTTGTTGATTATCTTTTGGTTTTCAAAATCTCGTCCAAGAAAATTGGAGGTTTGATCTCAGAATATGCGTTTAAAACTCATCCCTTCAGAAACGAACTTGGACTTTTTCAAATACAGCAAATATACTCTTTGGGGTTCTTTGGGAGCCATGGGATTATCCATAGTCTTGCTTTTGGTTGTCGGGTTGAATTTTGGGATTGATTTTCAGGGTGGGACTGTCATCCGAACGCAAAGTACAATAACGGTTGATGTTGGCGAGTACAGGGACAGAGTTTCGGGTTTGGGACTTGGAGATATCTCTATAACTGAGGTTTTCGATCCAACTTTTGCGGATGATCAAAATGTCGCCCTAGTGAGAATAAAGGTTCAAAGTGGCGATGAGGCTGTAACCAAAGAAACCTTGGAACTTGTTCAGAATGCACTCAAGGGTGTTGATCCCAATATGCAGTTTCCCTTGGTAGAAAGCGTTGGGCCAAAGGTTTCGGGAGAGTTAATTCAAAAAGCAGTTCTTGCTGTACTGGCAGCGATTTTGTTGGTTCTGATCTATATTTGGTTTCGTTTTGAGTGGCAATTCTCGTTGGGTGCAGTAGCAGCACTTGTCCATGATGTGATTCTGACTCTGGGAATTTTCAGCATTTTTCAAATTAAATTTGATTTAGCCATTATAGCTGCCCTTCTAACCATTGTTGGATATTCGCTCAATGATACGGTTGTGGTTTTTGACCGTGTTAGGGAAAATCTGAGGAAATTCAAAAAGCGAAAGCTTATTGATGTTATGAATCTTTCCATCAATGGAACTTTATCAAGAACCGTGATGACCTCGGTTACGACCTTGTTGGCCCTGATCACCCTGATAATATTTGGTGGAGATGTTATTCGGGGTTTTGTTTTTGCCATGACATGGGGGGTTGTTGTTGGAACCTACTCATCAGTATTTATTGCAGGGTTAATCCTTTATAAACTCGGTGTAAAACGAGATTGGTCTAAAAATGAGGATGTCGAAGCGACCAAATTCACCTCAAAGAGGAATTAGATCATTTTCTTTGAATCCTTTCTTGGGGAAGTCATTCCCGAAATTTCCCTTTTGGGATTGTTAATCGTTGCATTTGGTGCTTTTATATCAGGTCTTGTAAGGGGGTTTTCCGGTTTTGGTACAGCGATGGTGTATCTGCCTTTTGCCGGTTCACAAGTTTCGCCAATCTGGGCTTTGACTTCATTGGTCATTATGGATCTAATTGCACCGATAACATTAGTCCCCAAAACCCTCAAAGACACCTATCTACCCGATATTTACAAGCTTTCTCTTGGGGCTTTGATCACCTGTCCTTTCGGGGTAATGGTTCTTGTCCTCCTTGAACCTGATATCTTTCGATATGCCGTATCACTTTTAACATTTTTGCTTTTAATCCTTTTGATCTTGGGATTGCGTTATCAAGGTCGTCTGACATCACCCATAATAGTGGGTACAGGCGGATTGGGAGGTTTTCTTTCGGGGACAGTGGGTCTGCCAGGTCCACCTGTTATCATGCTTTATCTGGCGAGCACCCTTCCGCCAAAGACGATCAGGGCAAATATATTTATATATCTGATATTGGCCGATATTTTGTTATTGGCTATTTTCGGTTTCAGGGATCTTATGGACCTTGAGGCCGTTATTCTTGGAGGGTTGGTAATTGTTCCCTATCTGACAGCATTGTGGATAGGTTCCTTTTTTTTTGATTCTGAAAAGGAAAAGCAATATCGAAATATCGCCTATCTCATCATTTTCTTATCGGCACTTATTGGCCTGCCTATCTGGTACTAATGAGTGGAATATTCCAATATTCTCACCTGAGATTCAGTTTGCAAACCAGAATGACTGTGAGAAACGGTCGATTTATTGACAGTTAAATGTAAAAAGAAAACTGGCTTAGGGTTTAATTTTCATTATCCAAACCACAATTAAAACACGGATAGCCAAGAGCCAATAATGGGTTTCGATCCATATCTTGTGTGGTATTTGTGACTGTTATTGCATGATGGAATGGTTATTTTCACTTCGCAGCCAGTAATTACAAAATTATGTTAGGAGAATAGAATGACATTTAAATTACCTGAACTTCCTTATTCACACGGGGATCTTGCAAAGGGAGGTATGTCGCAGGAAACAATGGAGTATCACCATGGCCTCCATCACAACGCCTATGTGGAAAACGGCAACAAGTTGATTGCCAATACTGAATGGGAAAACAAATCACTTGAAGAAATAATTGTTGGCACCTATCAAAGTGGCTCTGTTGCCCAAAATGGTATTTTCAACAATGCCTCACAACACTGGAATCATTGTCAATTCTGGGAAATGATGGGACCTGGCGATTCCGCCATGCCGTCTGAGCTTGAAGCCGCCATTAAGGAAAATTTCGGTTCTGTGGATAAATTCAAGGACAGTTTTGTTGCCAACGGTGTTGGTCAATTTGGGTCTGGTTGGGTCTGGTTGGTCAAAGAAAATGATGGTTCTTTGAAAATCACGAAAACTGAGAATGGTGTTAATCCCCTTTGTTTTGGTCAAACAGCCTTGTTGGGTTGTGATGTTTGGGAGCATTCCTACTACATTGATTTTAGAAACAAGCGTCCAGGTTATCTGTCGAATTTCCTAAACAACCTCGTCAATTGGGAAAACGTCGCCAGCAGATTGTAAATTAATTCCAATTCTTCCTTTCCCATTAAAGATTAGGATTTGATGAGAGAGGGTACTAAAGGAGTGCTGGCCATGGCTTTGGCCAGTACTATTTGGGGCTTTACAGGGTACTACTTCAAAGTACTTGACCAAGCTTCTCATTGGGAGGTACTGGCTCACAGGATATTCTGGTCCCTGGTTATATTTTTTCTTATTATTCTGCTAAGGTCAAAAGTCAAAGAATTCTGGAACCTTTTGTTCAGGGATATTCGAACGGCTGGAAAATTCCTTTTTGGGAGTTCAATGATAACGGTAAATTGGATAATATTCCTGTTTGCTGTTCAAAACGGTAAGGCGGCTGAAGCAAGCTTGGGTTATTTTATATTTCCCCTTACCGCGGTTCTGGTTGGCTCAACCTTTCTCAAGGAGAGATTTACCACTTGGCAATGGATCGCAGTGGGTACAGCTACAATAGGTGTAGGAATACTAACAGTTAGCAGAGGGGTTTTGCCCTGGATACCTCTGAGTTTGGCAATAACCTTTCTTGCTTATGGTTTGGTTAAAAAAAATTTGAGAGTGGACCCTATACTCTCTGTTACAACCGATGTTCTCCTTGTAGCTCCTTTGGCTCTCGGGTTTATTCTTTATATCCACTGGTTTAATGTTGGAGAAATCGGTCAAAAAGAAGTCGGATTTTTTGGCAAGAACCTCTTTTATACAACAATGTATATATTTTCGGGGTTATTTACCGCAGGTCCGCTGATCCTTCTTTCCTATTCGACGTCCCGCATAAAATACACCGAGGTCGGCTTAATCCAATACCTTAATCCCAGCTTGCAGTTTCTTTTAGCGACACTTGTAATTGGCGAGGTTGTGTCAAAGCCTACGATTATATGTTTTTGCTTTATTTGGGCTGCTCTAGCCATCTATTCATTTGAACAATTGAGACTTGAGAAGGAATCCCGTAATCGTGATATCAAATCCTCTAAGGTCCTTGCTTCAGAATAAAGTTGGGCACTGTCTAGCTCAGCAAAATCATTCGAAACGATATTGGCTATTAGACTTGGAATATTGTCCCAATATCCTTCAAAATTAAACAGAATGACCGGTTTTTTATGCCAGCCAAGTTGTTTCCAAGTCAGTACCTCAAAAAACTCTTCCAAAGTACCGATGCCTCCTGGCAAGACGACCACAGCATCGGAACAATTGAACATAACACTTTTCCGTTCTTGGATGGTGGTGGTCCTTACTGTATAATACAGACCTGGTAAAGCTTCCTCGGGAAATCGCGATGGAATAACCCCAATGACCTTGCCACCATTTGCCATGGTTTCCTTGGCAACAGTTCCCATCAGGCCAGAACTACCTGCACCATATATGAGATTCCAACCTTCCTGTGCTATTGACTTCCCAATTTTTTCGGCTACTTCCACAAATTGGGCATTTTTGCCTGGGCGTGAACCACAGAATACGCATACGGTTCTATCGGGATTATTGTTTTCAAACTTTTTCATGTTTATTAACTGGAAATTAGTGTATTTTGGGTTAGCGAGTTTATATTGCGGTATTTGTTCAAAAGAAACAGTAGATTTAAAGTTTTAGTGCATGGCAGACAATTCATCCAATTCAAATAGGGGCATTTTTGTTTTAGTCATTGTCCTTTTAGCAATAATGCTAATAGTTTTTTTTCTTACCAGAGAGCAGAATGAAGAAACAACCCAAACAGATCAACCTATTCTTGAATTAGAAAAGGAAGCCGAGCAATCAAGAGACTCTGACACTGAAGCAAGTACAACGACTGATGAAACAATTTCTGAAGCAGATGAGGTCACATCAGTTACGACAACTTCAGAAGATGAATCCTTAAAACCTGAAGAGACTCCGGTTCAACCTGTTGTAGACGAAGAGGGATCCGATGAGTCAGAAGAATCTAAAACCGAGACAAAGGCTACCTCTGAAACCGCGACTAAAATAAGAGATGGTGGCAAACCGGGTGTAGAGGTTAAGAAGGATGCGGATGTTCCTCAAGAGGCGGTTACCAAGGTTCAAGAATCCTCCGATACACCAGTATCAGATGAGGGCACTTTAGAACCTGAAGAAGCACCTAATCAACCTGAGGTAGATGAAGAGAGGAAAACGGATGATTCTCAAGACGGAGCTACTGAGGCTAAGGAAACCACCGCGGTAACTGCGACAGAAAAAATGCCTACTGATGAAGGCATGACAACTGCTGAACAAGCAAAGGAGGATGAAGAAAAACAAGGGGATATAAAGTTGGAAACTTCAGTAGAAGTTATCCCCCCAACTTTTGATGTTGCTAGATTTTCGGATGGCGGAGCCTCGGTAATAGCTGGAAGATCCTCGCCGTCAATACCGGTTAGAGTTTTGGCAGATTCGAATTCAGTTGCAGAGGAAATAACCGGTCCAAAAGGTGAGTTCACGGCAATATTCTCCCTGGAATTTAGCGATGATCCAATCGAAGTGATTTTGGCAGCTGTTGCGGCTGATGGTACACTCGTTTATTCCAAAGAAATACTTTACGTAGCCAGGCCATCTGAGGATCGTGAAGAAAGTGGTTCCATACCACTTGAACAGGTGCAGATTTCCCAGGATGATGATGGTATAAGTGTTGTTGGGCCAAGTGATAAGAAATTGCTGCTTGAAATCGTTACCTATGAAGATAAAGGATTCGTCAATTTATCGGGAAGTGGTGACCCTGAAAACATGGCAAGAATTCTGCTTGATGGTGAGCAGGTCAAAGCTGAAATTATAGGGGAAGATGGCAAATGGAAAGCTGAACTTGATACAGTAGACCCTGGAGATTACCAACTTACCATAGATGAGGTTGGAAGTGAGGGAAATATCGTAGAAAAAGTTGAAACTCCCTTGCGTATCGAACCCCCGTCACAAGCCTTGGAGGCTCATGAGAAAATTCAGGAAAATCCCAAGCTCGCCACATTGGTTACTGTACAGAAAGGTTTCACTCTTTGGGGAATTTCCAGAAGAAATTATGGTCTGGGTCGGTTGTATGTCAGAATTTACAACGCCAACAAGCACCAGATAGATGATCCAGATTTGATTTTCCCAGGGCAGATTTTTGTGGTGCCTGTGGGCGAGAACAAAGTAGCACCCGCACCATTAAAGTAGATTCGATGAGAGGTTTCAGGACCAACTATTCTTCGATTTTTTTGTCATATAATGATCCAGATTTAATGAGTATTCAGTCAAAACAGCCACAGAAATCAGTCACATAAAAAGGACTAATTGTTACTCATTGGAAAAAGAAAGAGGTGGAAGAGCCTGCCCGATTAGAATCCGAGAGTCTACACAAAGCAATAAGATGAGTTCTCAACAATAACCAACGACCCACTTTCGATGGTATGTTCCAAGCTATTTTGTCGATTATAGCCTCTCCATCTATATTGGTAGAATATCTCTTCCAAAAGGAGATTTGTCAAATGTGGTGTCATCCAGACGAATCTGTCTTTTCTGGTTTGTTTTCCCCAATGTCACTGTTGTCTTCATCAACAGAGGAAGGAGCAACTTCGATAATTTCACCTGGAGGTTGTTCAATCGCCTTCGAGTCTTGGGGCAGGGGAAGGAGAACCTGTTGAAATTGATCCCAGTCTATGTTGATTTGAGGTAATGAACTGGCAGCAATTCGTAATCTGCGGTCCATGGATATCCGGCTTTTGGGACCCAAAACCAAAGACGCGACGGTATTTGAGGACCTGTACGCTCCTTTCTCTATCCAAATCCTTATGGCAAGCATGGCAGGAGTAAAAGCCAGCGTCAAGAGCACTGAAGTGCCAAGACCAAATACAACAGCTGTTGCGAGTGGTTTCCACCAAATTGCATTGGGAGAATCTAAAACATAACCGCCATCTCCAAAGTCAAATGATATACCCAGCATCATTGGCGTCAGACCTGCCATGGTGGTAACTGTTGTTAAGAAAACCGGACGAATCCTTGATTCTACAGTTCTGATGATGGCTTCAATCCTTGGCATGTAGTTTGAATATTCGTTATAGGTATCAATCAAAACGATATTGTGATTAACAACGATACCGGCCAATGCCACAATCCCCGTTCCCGTCATAATGATTGAAAAGGGCTGACTCATGACCTGCATGCCAATAAGGACACCAGTTATCGACAGAACAACAGCAAAGAGAACAAGAACCGAATTGTAAAAACTATTAAACTGGGCCAAGAGTACGACAAACATTAGCCCCAACGCCCCAAGGAAAGCAAACATCAGAAACGTTTGACTTTCATTTTGTTCTTCCTGGTCACCCGTCCATTCCCAGGAAAAATTCGGATCAGAACCAAATGTTTCCTGGAGCCATTCTTCCAAATAAACCACCCTTTCTGTTGCGGTAATTGCATCACCATTCTCGTTGAAGAGATTTGGTAATAAACCTGCACTTATTTGAATATACCTGTCGCCGTCATGCCTTTGAACCTCATTCAACTGCTGAACTGGTTTATAACTAAGAAAATTGGATACAGGTATTAAACCGTTTAGGGTTCTGACCCGGAGGGTTTCCAGTGTGGACAGTGTCCTTTCCTCTTCCGGGAAGCGTACACGTATATCAATTTCATCACTAAGATTATCCAAACGAATAGTATCCAGCACGACACCACTCGTTACCATTCGTATCATTGAACCTACAGAGACAACATCAGCCCCAAATCTTGCGGCCTTGTCGAGGTCAATATCTATTTGCCAGTCAATGCCGGGAAGCGGTCTGGTATCTTCAACAAACACAAGTCCTTCGGACTCTTCAAATTTGGTGTATATGATTTCCGTTTTATCAAGAAGGTCCTCCCAGGTTGAACTTTTCAACCTCAAATTCAAGGGTTTCCCCTGTGAGGGTCCTCGGGCAACCTCGTAGGTATCTGTCCTGACACCAGGAATAAACGACATTATATCTTCCAGTTTTTCGATTATGAATCTGCTGTCTTGAACAGATTCAATCATGGATTGACGTTCTTCCCATGGGTGGAATTCAATTTGAATTTCACCAATCGTATCAACCGGGGCTTGCTCAGTATCACGAAGCCCAGCAGCTCCTGTAAATGAAAATATTGATCCAATACCTTCCGTATCCATGATCTCTTTTTCGACCGAAGTGACTAGAAAGTCTTTTTCTTCCAGACTCATGTTGCCCCGGGCGAGGACATTGATCCCTATCATGTCCGGTTCAGCATCAACAAAGAAATTGACACCATAATTGTTCTCGGAGTAACTTCTGAAGGTACCAATTACAAACAGGATGGTTCCAGCAATAACAATTATGGGCATGATCGGATTGCCAACGATCAGTTTAATTATCTTCCCAACAAGTGATATTGAAGTATTGTTTGAACTGTAATAGCGTTCTTTTCGCTTGAATACGGATCCCATGGTAATTGACATCAACAGGGCACTGAGACAAAAAATGATACCCCGTAAAAAGAGCGAAGCCAGAGAACTCCCGGAGTATTCCATGAATGTGAGAGTTGTCGTCACCAGGGAAGAACCTGAAAAAACAACAAGAACAATTGCTATGCAACTTAAAATGAGCCTGATAAGGAAACTTAAATTTCTTAATAAATCAGTCAGATGCGATAATTTAACAGAAATTCGACCTGCCAAACCACCTACCACTGGAAGGAATATCAAGGCCACAACGAGCGATGCAGAAAGAACAAAAATAAGGGTGATGGGCAATGTTCCCATGAACTCGCCGGCCATACCCGGCCAAAACAGCATGGGAAGAAAAGCACAAAGAGTGGTGGCTGTTGAGGAGATAATTGGCCAGAACATGCGCTTTGCGGCACTGGTGTAAGCGTTCATGGGGCCTACACCCTCCCTGATTTTCTTATCGCCAAGTTCCACGACGACAATGGCGCTATCAACCAGCATACCAACAGACAGGATCAAGCCAAACATGACAATGTTGGATATTGATATCCCGAGGACCGCGAGAAAGATTGAACAGAGCAGGAATGAGGATGGAATCGCAAATCCTACCAGTAACGCAGACCTGAACCCCAACGAGGCAAGGATAACAATCATAACAAGGGCAACAGCCGTTAGTACAGCACCTTCCAAACGGGAAATCATATCCTGAGTGTAAAAGCTTTGATCCTGCACAAAGTCCGCATTTATTGATCTATTCAATTCGTCCGGGAGGCTTTGCATGAATTCACGGGTTGTCGCCTTTACCAGGTCGGCTGTGTCGATTTCATTAGTTCCCTTGCGTTTAACGATCTGAAGGCCCAAGGTTGATTCACCATTAAAACGGGCATAGCCAATACGGTCTTCAAACGTCAATCGTACTTCGGCAATATCACCTACAGTAATGACCCGGTCGCCATTTATTTTTATAGGCAAGTCTTCAATATCCGCAAGGGTTTGAAAGGATGAGGGTATTTTAATCGCAAAAGCTCCTTTGGCTGTTTCGACTTCACCTGCTGCAACCAATTGATTATTGCGAGTAATTACGGCGTTAAGCTCATCGGCAGTTATACTAAACGACTCCAAGCGGATGGGGTCAATAATGACCTCAATCATTTCCTTACGATTACCAGACAACCCAACTTCCAGTATTGGAGGTAGAGCTTCAAGTGTGTCTTTTAGATCCTCACCCACCTTTTGCAGGGTCCTTTCAGGTAATTGTCCGGCAAGTACAACAACCAGAATTGGAAACTCGGCAAAACTGATTTCATTGATGCTAGGCTCTTTTGTATCGGGAGGAAAATCACTTTTTGCCTGATCAACCTTTTCCCTTATTTCAGCCAGGGTTGCACTTTGGTCCAGACCAAACTCGAACTCAAGAATAGCCGCTGCATAACTCTCAGAAGCAACCGAGTTCAGGTTTTTTAAGCCTGTCAGGTCCGAAAGGTTATCCTCCAGAGGCTTGACAAGAAGTTGTTCACTATCTTCGGAGGAAATGCCATTATGAACGACAGAAACGTAATAGACGGGCACCGTGATATCGGGGGATCCCTCCTTGGGTAGATTAATATAAGCAGCAATTCCAGCGGTGATGGAGAAAATTACCATCGAAAAAATCATGCTGGGGTGCTTGGAAGACCAATCAACGACACCTTTCATAGGGTGTTCTCCATATAAGTTGCTTCTACCGGTGTTCCGTCAATTACAAATTCCTGCCCTACAACGATTACATCCACTTTGGAAGGAAGACCTTGAACCCAAGCACCACGTGGGGAATCCAGCACCAGATTTACAGGCTCAAACTTGGCCACATCATCGACAATCGTGCGTACACCTATTTGTCCCTTGTCATCAAGGGTTAGAGATGATTGGGGAATTAAATGGGCTTTGGTTTCTTCGGCTAGAATGGAAATTTCAGCAGTCAGCCCATCGCGGATGCTTAAATCACTATTATCAACTGTTATTTCCACTTTAAAGGTTCGAGTGCTTGGATCAGCTGATCTTGAGAGAAAGGTCACAATCCCTTCAATATCGCGACCCGAAATCAATTTTGCCTGGGCAGGTATTCCAATTTCCAGTTTATCAACATCATTTTCGGAAACATAACCAACGATCTTGATAGGGTTAAGTTGAATTATCGTAGCACAAAGGGAGCCGGTTTGAAGAAAAGAACCTATTTCGGCAGCATCCGTTTCAAGCAGACCATCAAAGGGTGCTATTATGGATAATCTGGAAATTTCCCTTTTGGCTCTTTCAACAGCTGCAAGAGTTGCCTGCAAGGCAGCTTGGGTTGAGGTTTTGTTGGCTTCAGATCCCAACCCTCCATCGGCTAATCTTGAGGCCGTCAAGGCATTGATTTCTGCAGAATTCAATTGGGCTTTGGCCTCCTCCAGAGCAGCCAACCTTGTTCCGGGATCCAATTCGCACAGAACATCACCCTTTTTGACATTCTCTCCTTTTCTGAAAGGTTCGGATATAACCAGCCCTGAAGTTTCGGATTTGACATCAACATACCTTGCGGCTTCTGTTGTTCCAGTCAGCGTTACTCTGGTTTCGACCATTTTCTGTTCAAAGGTTGTTGCAAGGACACGAACGCGTTTCGTTTCCGGGTCGGTGCTATCGGTTTGATCCTGCACATCATTGGATTCTTCCAACTGGGTGTTTTCTTCCTGTGTGGAAGAAAAACCAATTAACCCTCTGAGAAGGTCACGTTCAACTACAAATAAATAAAGTAGTCCCGTTACGATTAGAGCTGTGATTATTGGAATAATTCGCATATTACATTTGCCATAACCCATTTCCCATCACGGGAATATCTTTAGAATATAGCACCTGAGGTGCATATAGCAACATTAGAGAATTTTTGACTGGACCTTTCGGGCTATTTCAGAAAGTACATATATAAGTGCTTAATGACTGTGGTAGGTGATGTATTGCACTTCTAATGACAAAACAAATTGATTATTCGAACTGTCACACTATATCTCATTAGGTGCCACTATATCAAATATCTGTGAATATCACTACTTGAAAGAACGAGGAACATCTTGAGCAATTCAGAATCATTTATCGAGGAAGTATCGAGCGAAGTCCGTCGGGACCGGTTATTTAAGTTATTCAAAAAATGGGGTTGGATAGGAGGTTTGTTCATAGTGGTTGTGGTTGGTATTGCCACGTTTCGAGAAATTCAAATCCACAATTTTGAATCAACTGCTCAGGATTTGGGGACTTCAGTCGTCACAGCACTTGAGGAAGAGGACATTTCGGATCAAATCAATGCCTTGAGGCAAATTAAGACCGATAATCCTGACGCCCAAGCGATTGTTGATTTTTATCTGGCGGATATTTATCATCAAAATGACAATACCGATGAGGCTGTGAATACGCTCTCTGGCCTTTCCAGTAATCAGGAAATATCCATTGTCTATAGAGATTTAGCCGAATTAAGGGCTATTATAATGTTGGAAGGCTCACACTCCTACGAAGACTTAATTACCAGGTTGGAACCTCTTATCCAGACAGGAGCACCATTTCGTACGATCGCAACTGAACTCAAGGGGTATTTTTTGGTGGGACTGGCTGAAGAATCATCTGATGAAGGGTTGAGACAGGAGGGCTTTACTATATTGCGAGGAATATATTCTGATGCTGAAGCATCAACAAATTTAAAGTCTCGAATAAGTCAATTTCTTACAATTTTTGGTGAAGAAGTGGAAGTTTCAAATTAATTTGCATGAGTATCAATTTTTGAATTTTTGGGGATTTCTGCGTGAAAAATAAAAATGCTGTATTTGGGTTTCTGGCTCTTGGCTTCCTTATTGGGTGTGGACAAAAGGAAGAAATACTCGAGGGTTACCGGATTGATATAGACCGCCCCTTATCTGAATCGATCGAAATTGTTTCTGAACGTGACGGAAGTACAATTGGAAGTTTGACTGTTATTAATAATCTCCCCCCAGGTTCATTTGAATTTACAGCACCTCAAGCAGAGAATTTAGTTGAGTGGACCCATGTCAACGCCAATGCCAGTCACAGTCCTGGAAACCTGTCCAGCGATGGCAGGTTTGGACTTGTTTGGCAAAGAAACATTGGGGTTGGAAGTACCAAGCGTAACAGAATAGGAACCTCTCCCATATTCGCCGAAAACAAAATATTTACCATGGATGCCTTCTCGAATGTCAGGGCTTTCAATACCAGCGGAACCTTACTTTGGGGTTCCTCACTTGGTTCAGATATAGATGAGGAAGAAGCCTCAAGTGGGGGATTGACATTTGGGCAAGGTTTACTCTTTGCGACCACTGGTTATGGCGAGTTGCATGTAATTGACCCTGATTCTGGGGGTGTTATCTGGACTCAGGAATTTGATGCACCTGCTGTTTCTTCCCCAACGGTTCATAATGGTTTGGTGTATGTCGTTACTTTGGACAGCAAGGCTTGGGCTTTGGATATAAGGAATGGTAGGTTAAGTTGGAGTCTTGAAAGCACGGGGGGGATTGCCGTAGTATCTGGAGATACAAGCCCCGCGATCGCTTTCAATAATGTTATTATTTCCTTCCCATCAGGGGAAGTCGTAAGCGCCAATGCAAAAAATGGCAATATTAACTGGCGTGAGTATATCAGTGGAAGTCGCAGAACCAATCCGAGTTCAACGCTTATTGGAATTTCAAGTTCACCTGTTATCTCTGGTAATCAGGTATATGTTGCCAATCAAAGTGGAAGTACGGCTTCCTTGAACCTTTCCAATGGGAAGCCAAGATGGCTGGCTAGTGATGGTTCATATAACCCTCCATTACCTGCTGGCAATTCTGTATTTCTTGTTACAGATAATTTTGAACTGGTCAGACTGAACGCTTCCACCGGCCAAAGAATTTGGGCAACATCGCTTCCTTCCTTCATAGCGGATAAACCAAGAAGGAGAAAAGAAGTTTATGCACATTTTGGTCCATTGTTGGTAGGGGGGCAATTGGTTGTCGCCTCCAGTGATGGTCAACTAAGGTTTTTTGACCCTGTAACAGGCAATAACATAAGGTCAATAGCTATTCCAGGTGGAGCCACTTCGGCACCTATTGTTGTCAATCAAACCATGTATCTTAAGAGTTCTGCCGGCACCCTGTACGCCTTGCGATAATTTTCAACCATCAAATACTCTCAATGGTATTCCAACCACTTTGGTTTAAATCTTAGTGGCAATTCAAGAAATAGAAATTGGTCTTGCAAAAATAGTTTGGCTTGGTGTTGTAGGATTATATGGAAGAGGGGGTGATCATCAATAAGGTGCCATTAAAATTGTGTGGATCAGGCGATTTTACCATCAGGACAATTAAGGAAGGTATTAGCTACATCCATGCCATAAAGAAATTACGAAGACTAAATTTGATACCATTAAAATTCTTTTGGCAACGAAATCACCTGAATTAACCTTTAAGGGTAACTATTCAGGTATCCTGAGTACCCTAAAAATGGGTAAAATTGGATTCTTCCAATATATTTACACAATCATGTACATTTGTGTCTGTAAAATCTAAAACCTTCAAGATACAGACAAATAATCAACTGAATTTCAATATATTGATACGTTTCATACCTGAATAGTTACAGTGACATTAGTATTACATCCCCGGGGTATAGTCATCAGGCTCATGGCGGGTTTGAAGGGTTGGTTCCTGATTTGGGGCCATTTCGGGGTTA
>JAJEBQ010000007.1 GCA_022822495.1 Paracoccaceae bacterium
AGAAGGGAGCGAAAGATAAGGAGAGAGTCCCAGGGACGACGGCCCGGACCACGGGTGCGAGGAGAACCAAAAACCTCTTCAAGGAGCGGTCGGAACAGCTCCCAGTCCACCAGCTCCTTCATGCTTTGCAGAGTGTTGAATTCCTTCAACGCCTGGCGTTGATGCTCTTCTTCCAGCAAGTGACGTTTGTCCATCTGAGATCTCCTGGTTTTGCATTAAAAAGGGAATACTGTATTTCGTGTTGACTTCCATTGAATCACAACACAAGCAAAAAGACCAGGAGTTTACGGGTGTTTTATAAAAAAATGTGGTTGCATTAATAAATAGAGGTGCCCTTAATAGACATGCCTTAAATCCATCCAAAAATTCAACTTTTATCAAAGAACTGGTTCTGTTCCGATTTCAAAGGCAGAGATCTAATTGTAATTGCCATTCCTGCACCGATAATCAGTACTATACCAAAAAAACCTATCATATCAGGGACTTGCGACCATATAACCCATCCCCAAAAGCCGGCAAAAATCAAAAAACTGTACTCAAAAATGGCAACAAAAGTGGGTTCTGCCACCTGATATCCCTTAATGAGACCGGCTACAGCTATGAGTGAACCGGATGCCTGTATAACAACCCAAAACATGAATTCCGAACTAATGGGTTGCCAACCCGTTAGAAAAAAAGGTGCCAATGCAATCGTTTCTGGCGATAGATCAAGCAGCATAAGAAAAACCGAACCAATGAACCCCATGATTCCAATCATGGCGAAAAAACCCAAAAGCAATACAGAGGTCTTTTCATCAGCGCAATAGTGGCGTGTAAGGATTTGCCCCATAGCATACAAGGCTCCAGCTACCATTGGGAAAAGGGTAATTATACTAAAGTTAGTGAAGTCAGGTTTGAGTAGAAGTAAGACACCTGTAAATCCTACTCCAACGGAAAGAATTCTTAGTAAACCAACCTTTGTTTTAAAGAATAGTACCGAAAAACCGAGAATGAATATGGGAGAACTGAAAAGGGCAGCACCTGCTTCAGCGATAGGCATAAGAGCAAGTGACCCAAAATAAAGAAGCATTGAAGAGGCAATAAATACGGACCGAATAAAGACAACTCCGAGTCTATTCGGCCGAAGACTGTGCCCTTTATAGAGACAAAAAAGGATAATGGCGACTGTACCAATACATGATCTGATGAAATGGAACTGCCAAACCCCTGCTTCCAAGGCGATAAACCTGACAAAGTTATCAATGAGACCAATGATAAACATTGATGGAATAATATAAAATCCACCGATCAGGGTATTGGGCATTCTGGAGAAAAATGTGGAGTTCATTGTGCTGCCTTGATACCAAAGTGGGATTATATGAGATCAATCATGGAGTCTGCCAAAATCATCTTCAAACCTGACTATATCATCCTCCCCAAGATAGCTACCACACTGGACCTCAATAACTTCCAATTCCTCCAATCCTGGGTTTTCCAATCTATGTTTTGCACCAAGGGGTATATAGGTTGACTGGTTTGGTTCGAGGGTAAGAATCTTGTCATCACAGACAACTTTGGCAATACCCCTTACGACAGTCCAATGTTCCGACCGATATCTGTGCGATTGCAATGAGAGTTTCGCATTTGGATTAACCATCAGGGATTTTACCTGAAATCCTTTGCCCTGACGGATACTTTCATATGATCCCCAGGGTCTGAATACCCGTCTGTGTTCAATCAGTTCATTCCGATTGCTTGACTTTAGTTGTGTTAAAACCTGATTTCCCTTGTATAAGTCTTTGAGGTTGGAAACCAAGACGGCATCAGATGTTTCAATAACCACCATTTCGTTTATTCCTATCGTCACAACTAGACGGCTAGTTGATTTGACAAGGTTGCCTGTGGAATTTTCTGAAATGACATCACCAGAGAGAGAATTATTGTCTTCGTCTAATGCGGATACTGAATGAATGCGTTCCCAAGTACCAAGATCTGCCCATTCAGAGTCAACCCTTATCACAACACCTTGCTTGGTTTGTTCAAGAATAATTCGATCGAAAGATTTGGGTGATAGGGTTTCCAACCTAGGGCCGGGAACAAAATAGGGGGAATTTATTTCAGCAGTCTTATGTGCTGATCGTAAGGTTTTTAGGGAATCGGGGTCTATGTTTTCCATTTCACCAAGTAAAGTAGACGGTTGCATCATATACATACCAAGATTCCACAAAGCTCTATGCCATGTAAGGGTAGCTTTTGTCCCTTTGGTTTCAGGTTTTCTTTGAAATTGATCCAATTTGAATACATCTTGTGCCAATTGCTTTCCCATCTGGGAATATCCGTAATCCTTCATATAGCTTTCAGGGGTAACACCAAATGAAACAATTTTGTATTTTTGTGACCACTCAACAGCAATACTTATGGCTTGGTTGAAAGCTTCATTATCGGAAAAATGACCATCAGCAGGGATGATAAGCATGTTGGAGTGGTTATTAATTTCCATAATCTGTAGAGCAGCCAAGATAAGGGAAGGGAGAGTATTTTTCGGAGTCTTTTCGGTTAGAATCAGCTTTGGTTCTATGCCTATATTCCTGCTTTGCTCTAATGCAAAAAAGCGATAATCTTCTAAACACAGGATAAAAGGGTCACGGACTGACAAGCCAGCCTTGCCCAATCCCCTAACTCTTTCAAGGGTTTGCTGAAAAAATGATTTGCTTCCAACGATTGGGAGAAATTGTTTAGGCAGTTTTTTTCTGGAAAGGGGCCATAGTCTTGTACCCCATCCTCCTGCCAAGATTATTGGTTGTATTTCGGTATTATTATTGGCCATATCTAATGTACTGTGTCAGAAAGTTTATCTTGATCTGATAGCTTCGACTCCCTTACAATTAGGGTTCAAAATCACAAATTTTCTGCTTAATAGGTTAAGTTTTAATTTTTAATTTTGTCAAACAAACTGAAGTCAAAAGTAACCTATTCCATTGCGTAATTTCTAGAGGTTGGAAGAGTTAGCATGCGATACGCTCCAATAACTGACCGCCTGATGAAACTTGGATCAGAAAAATGGAAACTCCATTTTGAAACAAGGAGATTAAAAGCCCTTGGTGAACCGGTAATTGAACTAACGATTGGCGAACCGGATTTACCTCCGGACAGGGCGATCCTTGAAGCCCTTGTTTCTGCACTTTACTCAGGTAGAACCAAATATTCATATGGTCGTGGCGAACCTGATACCCTTAAGGCAATAGCAGACAAATACACCAAATCCAGAGGCTACAGTGTCAATGAAGAGAATGTAATTTATTTCCCGGGAACACAAACAGCGATATTTGCTACTTTATTGGGATTGGTTGGGCAGCAAGATTCAGTCCTGGTAGGTGACCCCTATTATGCGACCTATGAAGGTTTAATTGCGGCCACGGGTGCCAAACGCCTCTCGGTTCCCTTAAGACAGGAGCATGGGTTCAGAATGCAGGCCGCAGATCTGGAAAGGGAAATCAGGGATGATAGCCGTTTACTTCTCCTCAATAATCCGAACAATCCAACGGGCTCCGTTCTTTCCAGGTCAGAAGTACAGGCCATATGCCGGGTTTGTGAAAAATATAATCTATGGATATTGGCTGATGAGGTATATGAAAACCTTGTTTACAAGGGAGAATTCTATTCACCTTTAAGCGAAGAGAATTATCGGAACCGTGTGATTAGTGTGGCATCAGTTTCAAAAACCTATGGCGTCCCGGGATTCAGAAGTGGATGGGTTGTGGGACCCGAAGAATTTTGCAAGAAATTAATTGCACTTGCCGAAACCATGCTTTTTGGAGGTGTACCCTTCATTGCAGATGCAACCGCTTTTGCCTTGAACTCATCAAGTGATTTCGTGGACCGTATGGGTGCTTCATATGTCCATCGTGCAAAGTTGATTGTAGATGCTCTTGCACCGTCGCCGCAGATAAACCCCTTTTTACCAAGTTCAGGCATGTTCTTGCTCATTGATGTTGCCGGAACAGGTATGGAGGGTGAAGAATTTGCATGGAAACTTCTCAAGAACAAAAAAGTTGCTGTGATGCCAGGCAATTCTTTCGGCAGTAACGCTACATCGTTTATTCGAGTAAGTTTAACCGTAGAAGATGCATTGCTGATGGAGGCCTGTAAAAGAATCAACTCCTTTGTTAAGGTTTAGTGCATTCAGACCATGACTAATCCAACACTTTCAAAAACCAGGATCCCCTTGGGGAAGGCCTTGATTTCCTGCCTGGAAGATCAGAAAGTAGAATTTGTTTTTGGTATACCCGGCGTCCACACAGTAGAATTGTACAGATATTTAAAACTCTCAAAGATTCGCCATATCACACCAAGGCATGAACAAGGTGCCGGATTTATGGCTGATGGTTACGCCAGGGTAACTGGAAAGCCTGGTGTCTGCTTTTTGATCACTGGACCTGGAATTACCAATGCCCTGACTCCCATGGCTCAAGCCAGAGCAGATTCCATACCGATGGTTGTGTTTTCAACAATTAACCCGGAACCAGAGACCAAGCATGATTATGGCCGCCTCCACGAATTGCCGGACCAATCGGGTTTACTGAATGAGTTGGCCGTCTACCACCATAGACTTGATGATCCTCAACTCCTGCCAGAAGTGTTGAATGAAGCCTTCAACAGGCATCTGAACTATCGACCAGGACCCGTAATTATAGAACTTCCCCTGAATGTATTTGAAACAGCAATTAGTAATGCCAATGTTGCCAATCCCACTGAAACAATATCAGCTGGTCCAACAGAGATTGAAGGAGTTGTAAAAGCCATTCGAAAGGCTAAGGGTATTACAATCATTGCTGGAGGTGGGGCGTCCAAAGCGGGCGATCAGATTATTAAACTTGCCGAAAAGCTTGATGCACCTCTACTCAGCACTGTAAATGCAAGAGGTATTGGGAAAGGACACGAATTGTCCGTTCCGGTAAGTCCTTCCCTAAGCAGCGCTAGGAAATTATTGGAAGAATCAGATCTGGTTCTTGCCTTGGGAACTGAAATGGGACCCACAGATTACGAAATTTATAAACACCTTCCAAAAATAAAATTCAAAAACCTGATTGATGTGGATATTGACAGTGATAGATTATTGAGAGGACCAAATGCACAACTATCAATACGTTCGGATGTTGGGTGTTTTGTTGAAGCACTTCTTGCATGTCTTCCTAATCAAAAAACAAAAACAAGTGGTATTGAGCGTGCACAAGGATGTCTTCAAGAAACCATGAAAGAATTGTCTGAGAAGGATAGGCATTACATCGAAATAATCCATACAATCCAGCAGGAAATACCAAGTTGCTATTTGATCGGTGATTCAACCCAGATAGCCTACGCCGGCAACCTCTATTGCCAAATTCATCAAGATAACGGCTGGTTTAATGCCGCTACCGGCTATGGCGCACTGGGTTACTCTATCCCGGCTTCAATTGGTACTTCCCTTGCTACTTCTAAGGCATCGGTCGTATGCCTTGTGGGGGATGGAGGATTTCAGTTTTCCCTCGCGGAGCTTGGCACAGCAGTGGATGAGAATGTCCCGGTCATATTTATCGTTTTCAATAATCACGGGTATGGTGAAATCAAAAATTATATGATCGACCATGGAATTGATCCCATTGGGGTAGATCCAACGCCCCCAGATTTTAATAAGATCGCCCAAGCTTATGGCATGCCATATGCAAGGGTTCATGACCTTTCCGAGTTAAAACAGGCATTAAGACAATCGTACCCAGATAATACACCTACCTTGATTGAGTATCTGGAAACGAATTAAAGTTTCTATTTGAATACGAATAAATGTAATCTTGAAACATTCGGGGTCACAAAACATCTTTGTGCATCACCTTGAACAGGATAATTTTGAAGTAATGAGTTAACTGTGAAGTTCTTCGATAAGAAATTAAAGAAAGCAGAACCCTCCAAGAAAGATGTAGGAGAGGAGTTTTGGCATGAAATAATAAAGAGCAACGAGGGTTTGCAGGATGAAGTTATCAGGAACAACAACCAAGATAGCGAAACTCTCAGGAGCCTTATTGAAGAATTTGACTCAAAATCCGGTAATAAAATTTCAAGCAAGGTTCTGAAAACCAACTATGAGGACGAATATAGTGATGATTCCCTTTTCGAAAAAATAAGCAAATTTGCCCAAGCTGCGGGCGAAAAGGCAATATATCATGTTTTTGTCCTGTACTATTGCCTCATTGATTCTGATACACCTGCTTCGGCAAAAGCAACCATTTTAGGTTCTTTGGGTTATTTCATCATCCCAACAGATGCAATTCCTGATTTTTTGGTCGGTGTCGGATACACTGATGATTTGGGCATTTTGGTTATTGCTTTGAAAACAGTCCTGGCACATATCAAGGAGGACCACAGGACAAAGGCTAGCGAACAGATCACACGGATTTTTGGACAAAGTTGAGACAAATGAAAACAGATGGCTCCGACGACAGGGATCAAAAAAAATCACTTCAGGAAAGAATAAAAAATTTGGAAGAGGAGATTAAGCCACCTGAGAAGAAGGACAGTCCAATTTCACAGGCCAGTATGGGCTGGCGAATGGTTGTTGATCTTGTGGTTGGTGTTGGTTTGGGATTTATAATCGGGTATGGATTGGATATTTTATTTGATACAAAACCTTTAAATATGGTCATATTTACATTATTAGGTTTTGGAGCAGGAATTAACTTGATGTTAAGAACTGCAAAGGAAATGAGAGATAAGTAATTTTTTGTTGGATTGTATCTGAACCAATTGTTCCGAGTGATCCATATTAGAGTGAAATGGCAACAGACACTGAGGCAGAAAAGAGTTTAGAAATTCACCCGATGGATCAATTTCTGGTCAAGCCGGTTTTGGGTGATGGTCCATTGATGTGGTATTCATTCAGTAACACCGCGATGTGGATGGGTATTACCCTTTTGGGGATCATTATTTTTCTGATTGTCGGCACTCGCAACAGGGCTTATGTTCCGGACCGTTTTCAGATGGTTGTAGAACTGATTTACGGTTTCGTCAGAAATATGGTTCAGGATGTCGCGGGTCGTGATGCTTTGCCGTACTTTCCCTATATCATGACTGCTTTCATGTTTGTCATTTTTTCAAACGTTTTGGGACTTATTCCCATGAGTTTTACCCCGACTTCTCATATAGCAGTAACTGCTACGCTTGCTTTGGTTGTGTTTATTTCAGTTACCGTAATAGGTTTCGTCAAACATGGATTAGGGTTTCTAGGTCTGTTCTGGATATCATCAGCACCTTTACCTCTCAGGCCTGTTCTGGCAGTGATTGAAATCATGTCTTATTTTGTTAGACCAATCAGTCACTCGATCAGGTTGGCTGGGAATATGATGGCTGGTCATGCGATGATAAAGGTTTTTGCAGCCTTTGCAGGGGTTATGGGGATCGGTTCATTTGTACCAATCATTGCCATTTCGGCTGTTTATGGCCTGGAATTGCTGGTAGCATTTATCCAGGCGTATGTATTTACAATTTTAACTTGTGTTTATCTGAAGGATGCATTGCATCCTCAACATTAAATTTAACGTGTCAAATCTAAACTAAGGAGTAGATTATGGAAGGTGATTTGAATACAATGGGAGCTCTCATTGGTGCTGGTCTGGCCTGTACAGGTATGGGTGGTGCAGCCATTGGTGTTGGTCATGTGGCGGGAAATTATTTGGCAGGAGCTTTGAGGAATCCTTCGGCGGCTCAATCCCAGACAGCCATGCTGTTTATTGGCATAGCCTTTGCGGAAGCATTTGGTATCTTTTCCTTTCTCGTAGCTCTGTTGTTGATGTTTGCTCTCTAAAGTTATCATTGATAACAATTATTTTCGATTTTTTCGGGAATGTGATTTGTGGCGACTGAAAATAATGTGACTGAACAGGCAGGAATTCCACAATTGGAATTTTCCTCGTTTCCCAACCAGATTTTATGGTTGGTCGTTTTTCTGATTGCGATCTTTATAGTGGTTCGAAGTGTAGCTCTTCCCCGTATTAGCCAGATAGTATCACAACGCGAAAAACGAATTCAGGTCGATTTGGAAGACGCTCGCAAACTGAACGAAAAGATTGAAGGGTTGGAAAATTCTATAACTGAGACACTGGCTGAAGCCAAGAGGTATTCGGAAGGGAAGACATCAGAAACCAGGAATGAAATTCTGGAGATGCAAAACCGTGCCTTGGAAGAGGCCGAAGTTTCAGTAAAGGCCGAAGTTGAAGTGGCTGAAGAAAGAATTGCAGCTATCAAGAAAGAAGCCATCACGAATATCCGCGAAATAGCCAACGAGGCGGCGGTGGAGATCGTCAATCAGATTGTTCCCAAACGGGGAATATTGGATGAAATTTCTGGTGTCGTTGATACCAAGGCTCAGGGGAGGGCGGATGAATAAGTACATTCTTTCCCCAGTTCCACTTATCATTGGAATGGGCAATCCCCTGCAGGCGGCAACTGGTCCATTCTTTTCCCTGGGTAATACGGACTTTGTCGTATCCATTTCGTTTGTCATCTTTATTGCTGCAATCATTTATTTCAAGGCACCGAAATTTGTAGCCAAATTGATTGATGGTCAAATAGCCAAGATTGAAAGTCAACTTGCCGAAGCGTCTTCTGTCAAGGAGGATGCCCAAAAACTTTATGAAAACCTGATTAAGAAACAGGAAGAGGCTGAACAACAGGCACACCGAATAAAGGAACAGGCAGAAAGAAATAAGGAACTTGCTCTTGCTGAGGCCGAGAATATGATCAGGGGGCTTGTTGACAGAAAGATTCAAACATCACGAGAACAGATTCGAGCAAGTGAAGCAAAAGCGATTACTGATATTAGAAACCGGGCGATAGATCTTGCTGTTGATGCAGCGTCGGAAGTTATTTTCAAAAGTATGGGTGGTGATGATCGACGGACAATCATTGATCAATCCATTAAGGACATAAACAAGTATCTCAGTTGAGCAACATAAAGATCGTTGTGAGGAACCTGAACCTGATTGCTTGCTGATTGATGCTGGCCCCACCAATCTCCCAATGAGTTTTTGCCAAGACGCTTCACATTTATTGTTCCTACATTTATCGAAAATGGCCAATTTCTGATCCTCCTATTTGGTAGGTCGTTTTTGGCTTATCATTCATTGAATTTTTTTTGGCTTGGCGTTTGGAAAAAACAATTGCTGGCCGTTAATCTTGTAACGAGCTATCAATTGTTGACCTTCAGGTGAAATCATCCATTGCAGAAATTGATTGGCTTTTTCTATATTTGCGTTCGGACAATGCTCGGGGTCAACCAGGATAATCCCATATTGATTGAAGAGTTCCGCTCCCCCGGAATAGAGTATCTCATGATTGGATTTGTTGGAAAAACTTAGCCAGGTACCGAGATCTGTAAGGGTATAACCATCAAGACCAATGGCTATATTCAATGTTGCACCCATCCCTGATCCAACTTCCAAATACCAATCTCCACGAGACCAAACATTTTCATTTCTCCAAAGCGAAAGTTCCTTTTTATGGGTGCCACTATCGTCGCCACGCGAAATGAATGGTGCCAGTCCCTGACCTAATTTGTTTATTACTCCTTGCAGCGAATGTTCTTCTTTTAATCCAACAGGGTCGGAACGAGGACCCACAAAGACAAATCGGTTATACATAAGATCATGAGGATTTATGCCATAACCAGATTCAACAAATATTTTTTCATCCTCGGGCGAATGCACAATAACAACATCCCCATTGCACCTTGACCCATTATAAAGTGCTTGGCCAGTGCCAACTGCTACGACCTTAACCTTAATTCCATGTGTTTTTTCAAAGCCAGGCAACAAATATTCGTATAGCCCCGAATTTTGTGTTGAGGTGGTCGATTGCAATAGAATAAAATCTTCAGATGCCTGAACCTGATAACCAACCAGTACGCAGGTTAGGACAACCCATTTTAGGACACTCATAATCAAACCAACAGGTCCCCTGCAAGGTATGATTTGACTTCTGGCGTAGAGGGAGAATTGAAATAATCAGGAGATATATTTTGCTCAAGAATTTTACCCTTGTGAATAAAGGTAACATCATCGGCCAACCTTTTCGCTTGGCCTATATCATGTGTTACCAGAACAAGTTTCACTCCCTTTTCTGATGTTGACTTGATAATTTCTTCAATGGCCAGTGTAGACTGAGGATCAAGACTCGCTGAAGGTTCATCAAGCAGGATAAGTTTGGGGTTTGAGGATAGGGCTCTTACCATTTGCAATCTCTGTTGTTCACCGCCTGAAAGGGATCTTGCGGGATGATTTTCGAAACCTGTCAGGCCACCAATGGCAATGAGTTCTTCTATTCGCTTCCTTCTTTCTTTCCTTGGGACACCTGCAATTCCCAAGGCGTGATGAAGATTACCGTACACTGTTCTTCTGATCAACACAGGTCGTTGAAAAACAAGGGCTGTTCGTCCGGCATACTCGGGATTAAGTAGGACACAACCCGAATTGGGTGTAAGCAACCCGATTATGGTTCTCAACAGTACGGATTTGCCTGCTCCATTAGGTCCCATGATGACACTTATTCCATTGCGTGGAAAGGTAACAGATAAATCCGAAAGAATCGTTTTTTCGCCCTTTTGAAAGGTCAGGGAAGAGCAGATAATGGACGCCTTTTTATTCTTCTGTTCAGAGAACTCTGAAAGATCCAGGATTCTTGTTTTATGCATAGGAATGTCTTTCCCATGTAGATTTTAGCCAATAAGCAAGAGCGTTTATGGAGATTGTGAGTACGAGTAATATGATACCCAACCCCAAAGCTAGAGCAAGATCACCACGAGCTGTTTGAAGAGCAATTGCCGTCGTCATAATTCTGGTGAAATGATTTATATTCCCCCCGACGATCATAACAGCACCGACTTCTGAGAACGCTCTGCCCAAGCCAGCTAAAACGGTTGTAAACAAGGAGAAACGTGAGTCCCATAAGAGCGTACACATAATGTCCATTCGGGTCGCCTGCATTGATCTGAGTGTTTCATCATATTCTTCAGCCAAGAGGACTATTATCTGTCTTGAATGTGCCACGATTATAGGAGTTACCAGAATTGTCTGGGCAATAATCATGGCAGCTGGTGTATACAATAATCCCAATGGTCCAAGGGGACCGCTGGCAGATAAAATCAAATAAACCACCAATCCGACCACGACGGGGGGAAGTCCCATGAAGGAGTTAAACAGAACAACAAGTGTTTTCTGACCTGGGAATGATAGTACCGCTAGGGCAGTACCGAGTGGAAAACCAATAAAACAGGCGAGAGAAACAGCTTTGAAGGTTACCGATAGCGAAAGTAAAACAACTTCCACAAGGGTGTCATCCAGATAAAAAATTAGCTGGAAAGATTGCAAAAAAGCTTCAGACAGAGTGCTCATTTATTCGATATAAAGTTTATAATTTTGCCTAAAGGTTCCCATTTATTTCTATAATTGTCGAAGAGAATCACACCAAACAAATATATGATGATAATTTTCAAATCCGGTAAAACCGGTAAATTGTTTTTATCACGATTGTTACACAAATTATCGGGGCTAGTGCACAATCCAAATACAAGGCGATCCTAATATAATGACTTTAAACCAAGTTCTGACCGGCTTTTTCTGAAAATATAAAGGGTACTATTTGTATGAATTGAACCACTAGATAACCCCCAAGGATTTCTAGAAAAATGGTATTCTTGCAGAATTTTTTGAAAGGAAGGACACATCACATGACTAGCCTTACTGATTTAGTTCAACGACACGATACCAAAGTAGGACGATTTTTTGAATGGTCCATTATTGTACTCATTGTACTTTCTATCCTGTTTCTGATTGTTGATTCCATGCCCAATTTATCCGAAGGGTTAAAATCCCTGTTAAGAAGCATAGAATTTGTAGTTCTGGGGTTATTTTCACTGGAGTACCTTCTACGGGTCTTTACTGCACCAAAAAAAACCGCTTACATATTTAGTTTCTTTGGCATCATAGATTTTTTAGCCCTTGTCCCATTCATCCTAACCCTTGGGATTGTTGACATGCGTATTCTGAGAGTTTTCAGGTTGCTTAGAATTTTCCGTATAATGAAACTATCCCGTTATGATAACGCCATGGTACGCTTTGGGGATGCCTTACTTGATATGAAGGAGGAGTTCGTAATATTTCTGTTTGCATCATCCCTTGTTCTATTGATTTCAGCTGCGGGTATTTGGCACTTTGAACATGAAGTGCAACCGGACGGATTTTCTTCAATTGTTGCATGCCTTTGGTGGGCCCTCATAACTCTGGCCACAGTAGGATATGGAGATTTGTATCCGATTACGCTTGGTGGGAAGATATTCACCTCAATCATTGTAATGTCTGGTATGGGGGTTCTTGCTGTTCCTGCGGGATTAGTAACCTCAGCTCTTTACAAAATTACCTACAATCCAAAGCACAAGAAGAAAAAAATTCATAAGGGGAGGCACCTATTGAAGGAGGTGACCAAATAATTTATTTGAATTTTTTGTTGAAACAAACTTATTGTATTTCTTGTTGGGTTAAGGGTTTGTTGGTTTAACCACGATGGTATGAAACAAACGGTATATATAATTGCTGAATTAATTATGAATATTGTAATAGAACCGATCCAACCCATCCGAAATTACGTGCTTTTTGGATCAAAATCTTGTGCCGTTTAATTTTTTGGAGCGTAGAGAGTAAGTATGTCAAACATGTCAAAATTTAACCAACCTTTAGGGGCAAATGATATGCCAAGGTTTGGAGGTTTGGCTTCCATGATGAGACTGCCAGTCAGTAGTGATTTAACCCGTGTTGATGTTTGTTTCGTAGGCGTACCAATGGATATTGGTGCTTCAAACAGAGCAGGTACTCGACATGGTCCCAGACAAATCAGGACCGAAAGTTGCCTGATCAGGCCATACAATATGGGCACAGGTGCAGCACCTTTTGAATCGTTTCAAGTTGTGGATTATGGCGACATAGCCGTTAACACCTTCAATTTACATGCTACCTGTGACATTATCACTGATGAAATAGATCATATTTTGGCCTGTGAAACCATACCATTGATTCTTGGAGGTGATCACACCCTTACGTACCCAGTCTTAAGGTCATTTGCAAAAAAATATGGCCCGGTAGCACTGGTCCATGTCGATGCACATGCTGATACATCCGAAGCCATGTTTGGTGAAAAAGTTGCCCATGGAACCCCTTTCCGACGTGCTGTTGAAGAAAATTTGATTATTCCTGAAAAAACTTTCCAGATCGGATTGCGGGGTTCTGGATATTCACCAGAAGATTACAACTGGGGCAGGAATAAAGGATTTGAAGTCCATACAGCAGAGATGTGTTGGCATCAGTCCCTTACACCCCTCATGAGTGAAATTCGCCATAAAGTCGGACCGACACCTGTGTATTTATCTTTTGATATTGACAGTCTTGATCCCGCCTTTGCTCCAGGTACAGGCACAGTTGAATTGGGAGGTTTGACAACCATCCAAGGGCTCGAAGTGGTTAGAGGTTGTTTGGGTATGAATTTGGTGGGAGGTGATCTCGTAGAGGTCTCTCCACCCTATGATACAACAGGAAATACGGCTCTCATCGGTTCACAACTCTTGTTTGAGATGCTTTGTGTATTACCAGGTATTAAGATAAACCGGTAGCACATATATGAATTACCATACCCCAAAAATATTAGTTGAGGTAAATCATGTTTGATTCCAATTTTTTGCGAGAAAATAATGCCAAGTTTAATTGGCATCCGATGGGTCATCCTGCTGACGATTTAGAGAATCCTCCCCCCATATTTGTTTCTTCCAGTGGAGTAAAAATAAAGGATATTGAGGGTAACGAAGTTATTGATGCCGTTGGGGGGCTGTGGAATGTTAATTTGGGGTATTCGAATCAAAAGGTCAAAGACGCCATCATCAGGCAACTTGACACCCTGCCTTACTACTCGACCTTCAAAGGAAGTTCGAATGACAAAGTCATTGAGTTGTCCTACCTTCTGAAGGAATTTTTTAAACCTGAAGGTATGGCCCGATCTTTTTTTACTTCAGGTGGTTCAGACAGTGTTGATACAGCCTTACGATTGGCCAGGCAATACCACAAGATCAAAGGTGAAGCGAACCGCACCAAGTTCATCAGTGTAAAATTGGGATATCACGGCACCCATTTTGGAGGTGCTAGTGTCAATGGGAATACCCGATTCAGAGAATCTTATGAACCACTATTACCCGGATGCTATCATATACCTTCCCCCCACACCTATCAAAATCCTTTCAATGAAAGTGATCCAGAGAGACTTTCAAACCTGTGCCTTGGTAGCCTGGAAAATGAAATTCAGTTCCAAGGTAGTGGTACAGTTGCGGCTTTTATCATGGAGCCCATTCAAGGGGCTGGAGGATTGATTGTTCCACCCGACGGATTTTTCAAAAAAGCAAGGGAGATTTGTGCCAAATACGGGGTTCTGTTTATTTCGGATGAAGTCATAACCGGATTTGGCCGTAGCGGCGAATGGACTGGGTCAAGGCTGTGGGATATCAAACCTGATATGATGACCGTGGCCAAAGGAATAACATCGGGATATTTCCCGTATGGTGCTACCTTGGTTTCAGAAGAAATAGCTGAAACATTTGAAAATTCATCGAAAGAAACTGGTGCTATTGGTCATGGTTATACCTACACCGGACATCCTGTTGGAGCTGCTGCCGGCATAGCTTGTCTGGAAGAGACCAAAAGATTGAAACTCAAGGACAATGCGAAAGCAAGAGGTAAACAACTATACGAAGGGTTATGTGAGTTATCCAAAAAGTTTGACATAATTGGGGATGTTCGCGGAGGTAAAGGGCTGATGACCGGTTTGGAGCTTGTTTCTGACCAATCAGAAAAAACTCCGGTTGACAACAAAACTATGGCACAAATTCATCAAAAAATATATGATTCCGGGGTCAATGTCAGGATAGCTGGTCACAAAATATTAATGTCACCTCCACTAGTAATTTCCTCGACTGAGATAGATCATATGCTATATGCCTTCTCCGAGGGGCTGTCCATTGCATAGATTTAGGAACTCAATGTAGCGAAGGGAGAATTTGTTGCCTCATTTTACGGTAGAACACTCAGCCAATGTCGAAGAGTGGATCGACTTGAAGGAATTCTGTGATGTCTTACGCAAGGCAGCCATTGATACTGGAGTGTTTCCAATGCCCGGTGTTAGAGTTCGAGCCGTCAGGTGCGACAATTATTCGATAGCTGATGGTGGATATGAACATGGCTTTTTAGATATTGTTGCCCGAATAAGGGAAGGGCGGCCATTCAAGGTTAGAGAAAAAGCCGTAAACGAGATCTTCAAGATTGTAGAAGAATACATGGAACCTTGTTTAAAAAATCATTCTTTCTCTCTCTCCATGGAAATGAATCACATTAATGATTCACTAAGTCCCAAGAAAAGTTCAATAAGAGAATATCTAGCTCGTAAAAACCATGAATAATTTGGAAACCAACATAAAGATTCTACAGCCTTTTCTGACGAGATTCAAAAAAGAGGGTATAGGCAACAATATCAACGGTCAACCTGCTCCTTCAAGCTCAGGTGAAACGTTCGCTAATTACTCACCGGTTGACAACAGTTTTATCTGTTCAGTTGCCAAAGGGAATTCTGAAGATGTTAACCAAGCTACCTTAGCCGCCAAAGAAGCCTTTCCCGGGTGGCGTGATATAGATGCCAAGACCAGAAAAAACATCCTCCACAAGATTGCCGATCTCATCATCTCCAGGGCTGAAGAAATTGCTCTTTGTGAAAGCTGGGATACCGGCCAAGCTATTAGGTTCATGTCAAAGGCAGCACTACGGGGAGCAGAAAACTTTCGTTATTATGCCGACATGGCACTCCAGGCTAGGGACGGCAAGTCCTTACCTTCGCCAACTCTGTTGAATGTAACAACCCGAGTTCCAATAGGCCCCGTGGGAATTATAACCCCCTGGAATACACCATTTATGCTCTCGACCTGGAAAATTGCGCCCGCTTTGGCAACTGGGTGTACGGTGGTACATAAACCCGCGGAATTTTCTCCCATGACGGCGAGTTTACTGATGGAAATTGCCGATGAAGCGGGGTTGCCAAAAGGTGTGTGGAATCTTGTCAACGGGTTTGGTGAGGACGCTGGTGTCGCCCTGACCGAGCACCAGGATATCAAAGCGATTGCCTTTGTTGGGGAGAGTAAAACAGGAAGTGCGATCATGAGGCAGGGAGCAGATACCCTGAAGAGAGTACATTTTGAACTGGGTGGGAAAAACCCGGTAATTGTCTTTGATGATGCAGATCTTGACCGGGCCCTTGATGCTGTCATTTTTATGATTTATTCCCTGAATGGAGAACGGTGTACATCTTCTTCCCGCCTTCTTGTTCAGTCTTCCATTGCTGAAGAATTTATTTCAAAACTAACCACCCGAGTGAAGAATATTAAGGTTGGTAATCCGCTCGACCCACGAACTGAAATCGGCCCCCTAATACACAAGGTTCACATGGAAAAAGTGTTGTCATATTTCCAGGTGGCAAAAGATGAGGGGGTCAAAATAGCAGCCGGGGGTGCTCGTATTGGCAATGAAGGTTGGTACGTTGAACCGACCCTTTTCACCGAGGCCTCGGGTGATATGCGAATTTCCCAAGAAGAGATTTTTGGGCCTGTTCTGACTGCTATCCAGTTTCAGGATGAGGAAGAGGCGATCCGCATTGCCAATAGTGTCAGATACGGGCTTACAGGGTACATCTGGACCAATAATCTGGCCCGCTCCATGCGGGTATCAAATGCTCTGGAAGCCGGAATGATCTGGGTCAACTCCGAAAATGTAAGGCATCTTCCAACACCTTTCGGAGGTATCAAGGATAGTGGCATCGGCCGGGATGGAGGAGATTGGTCGTTCGAATTTTATATGGAACAAAAACATGTGGGTTTCGCCCTAGGAAATCATAGAATACCGAAATTAGGTATCGAAAGTTAAGGATATTTATGCCCAAATTTTCACCCGTACTCTATCCAGAATTTAATATAATCAGGTTAAGTTATGTTGATTTGGAGGTAACTGACCTGAGTGCATCTGAAAAATTCTATTCCGACCTCTTGGGTTTGGTTGTAACTGAACGAACTGAAAATCAGATTTTCCTTCGTTGTATGGAAGAAAGGGAACACCATTCGGTTATACTTACCAAGGGTTCTACGGCCCAATGTAGGGGCATTGGGTTCAAGGTTTATGATGATCAGGATTTGGCTCGAATTGAAAGTTATTTCCAGAATTTAGCTCAAGAGGTAAGTTGGATTGAAAGGACATCAATCAGGAAAGTTCTTAAGGTTAGAGACAATCTGGGAATGCCATTGGAATTCTATTCCAAAATGGACCTTTTACCGACTATCCATCAACAGTACAAACTCTATAAGGGAGCCAAGCCCCTGCGCATTGATCATGTCAATATGTTTTCCACCGATGTTGACGCATCAGCAACCTTTTATAACGATTTGGGTTTCAGGTTAACAGAATATACCGAGGATGAGGAATCGGGTCGTATGTGGGCAGCCTGGCTGCATCGAAAGGGCACAGTACATGATGTAGCTTTCACCAATGGGCGTGGGCCAAGATTACATCACATGGCCTTCTTTTTAATGAATCCTCTCAATATTATTGACATCCTAGATATCATGTCCACCAGTGGTTATCTCGAAAATATTGAAAGAGGGCCTGGCCGACACGGTATCTCCAACGCATTTTTCCTTTACATTAGGGATCCAGACGGTCACAGAATCGAATTGTATTGTTGCGACTATCAAACACTTGACCCGGATCATGAACCCATAAAATGGGATCTCAAGGACCCCACCCGACAGACACTTTGGGGTCAACCGGCTCCCCGATCCTGGTTTGAGGAGGGTAGCTTATTTGAAGGTGCCGAAGTTTGTGAACCATTACATGCCGGGACACCAATAATCGCTCCTTGAAGAGAATTCCGATGCAGTATGTAACTTTTTCCAGGGCTGGTAAGCAATATTACGGAAAGGCTACAAAGTCAGGCGTTATTGAGCTTTCCTCAAGTTTCCCACAATGGCAATCATTAAAAAATGTTATCGCTGATGAAGGCCTTGATAAATTGGAAGAAGTTGCCCGCAAGCGAGACGAAAGTTATTCTTTTGATGAGATTGAATTTGATATTCCCATACCTGATCCAGGAAAGATTATTTGTGTTGGGGTCAATTATCCGGGTCGGAATGAAGAATTCAACGATCAAAATCCACCCCCACAAAATCCCTCACTCTTTGTTAGATTCCCTCGCTCCCTAGTAGGTCACAATTGCCCCATACTAATTCCCAGAGAATCTGATAAACTTGACTTTGAGGCTGAAATCGTCATCGTGATTGGTAAAAAATCCAGGCGAGTGTCAATAGAACGGGCACTGGATTGCATTGCTGGTATGAGCCTTGCCAATGAAGGATCAATCCGTGATTGGATGAGGCATGGCAAGTTTAATGTGACGCAGGGCAAGAATTTTGAAAAATCTGGCTCAATGGGTCCATGGTTCATACCATATACCAACCATGATCAACTTGCCGATATTAGTCTTGAATCAAGGCTTAATGGTGAGGTTATGCAACAAGACAGAACCGGTAGAATGATTTTTAGCTTTGCCAGAATCATTGAGTATATTACCACCTTCACAACCCTTGATCCCGGAGATATCATTTTAACTGGTACACCGACTGGAAACGGTAGTTTCCGTAATCCCCCCTTATTCCTTGCGGAAGGTGATACACTCGAAATCAAGGCCGAAGGTTTGGGCTGTCTTAGAAATCAAATAGTCAAGGAAAAAGGTTGAATAGAAAACAGGTTGAAACGGCTGCGAAGGACTTGTACCAAGCCGAAAAAAACAAGAAGCAGATTGATTTGATCTCTAACAGGCATCCGGGCTTTACCATTGATGAAGCTTATGCCATCCAAGATGCGTTGGTTAAACTTAAATTAAACGACGGCAGAAAACAAATCGGTTGGAAAATTGGATTGACCTCACGTGCCATGCAAATGGCGTTAAAAATTGAAACCCCCGATAGTGGGGTAATTTTCGATGACATGTATTTTCCGAATGGAGTCAGGATTCCCGCTGGTACTTTTTTTGAACCCAGGATTGAGGCTGAAATTGCCTTTATTATGGCCAAGGACCTGTCCAATTCTGATTTAACCAGGGACAATATCATCGCTGCAACTGATTGTATTGTTCCAGCACTGGAAATTCTGGAAACAAGAGTTGTGCGTTATAACCCGGTAACAAAAACCTATAGAAATGTCTGTGATACCATTGCCGATAATGCCGCCAATGCGGGTATAGTCCTAGCTGACAAAAGGTTTTGTCTTAAAGATATTGATCTCAGATGGATAGGGGGAATAATCAAACGTAACGGGGTGGTGGAAGAAACAGGTTTGGGTGCGGGTATTCTGGATGATCCGATGACCAGTGTACTTTGGTTGGCTAGGAGACTAGCCGAATACAACAGCACCATCAAAAAGGGTGACATAATCATGGCAGGCAGTTTTATACGACCCATCGAAGCTCCATCCAAGAGTGAATTTGTTGCTGACTTTGGCCCTCTTGGTACGGTGAATTGCTTTTTTGAATAATCCTTCGGAAGAGAAAATGTATTTTGGGTACCTCTTTTTTTGGGGAATATATACATAAGTGACCACTAAGACAAAGGTCCAGAGTGTGACCACAATGGGCACAGGCCTGGGGGACATGGTCCTCAACATGATCAGGCGTCTCCGAACGGAGCAGCGTTGTTCCCTGGCGACTCTTCTGTTCCCCTCCGGCTTGGCTCCTTCAAAAAGAGACGACTTGGAAAGGAAAGTGGATGATTCTCAAAGGCATTCAATGTATCAGCACTTCGGCGTTGAATTAATGTGATAAAAAACCGGGGTTACGTGACGATTTATTGTGAGAAATAACAATTTTTTTTGGGACATGACATTCTTGGCTCAAGGGAAGGTGATGGCAAGTCTGGTTAGCCCTCGGTCTCCCCATCAGGTTTCAGGTCTTGAGGGATTTCCATTCCGGCCTGTTCCAGGCACCATCTCCTCAGGGAGGGAATCGGGCAGACATAGGTGTTACCGTGGTCGGGTTGGAGGAAACCCTGGTGCAAGAGCCGCTGGAAAAGGGAGACGGCGGAATGTTTGGCCATGGTCTGGTCACCGAGACGGATGGCTTCCTTCTGGGCACCCTGGATCAGAGGCAGGATATCCTTTCCCATTATGGAACCATCGGGGGGAACGGTTGCCATGAATTGTCCCAGGAATATTTCCGATGTCCGGAAGAGATCGCCCAAGCGGTCGCAATAATATTCCTGCCTGTATATCCGGGCCTGGTCAAGACTTTGTTCCGGATCGACTTTCCCGAGATCCCCCTTGACCCGGAGCAGCTCTTGCGACAGCCCCTTGAGGGCGTTGTGCATGTGCGAGGGCCAGCCATCCGACCAGGCATGAAGACGAATGGATACGGTTCTTTTCAGCTGTAGGGATCCCTTGATACCGAAAGCCCTGAAATAACGTTTGCACAATTCCTCCGTTTCCTCACGCGCCAATGAAGGAAGCGTGTGGACGGATCCGCTTTCAGGGCGGCTGAGCCCACCCTTGATCAGGACTGTACGGGTGCTACCCAAACCCAGGAGAAGGGCAAATACGGGTAGGAGGTGGGCCCCGGTATGCATGGTTTTAAGAAATTTGAGGCCGGCATGGTCCAGGGTTTGGGCTTCATCGATCAAAAGACAGACGGGACGTGTCCATTGATGATCACCTAGGGCCAGTCGCAGGTCCAGCCACTCCGCTGGTGGGTCATCCCTTTCCTTTCTGGTTGACTGATGCTGGCGCTCGGCCTTGGCAAAGGTATTGAGACCTCCACCGGTTGTTCTCTGGACAGTTTTGACGGTTGTGAGTTTGCCGAGGGCATCCGGCTTGATTTTCTCGCAGATGCTCTTGAAGACAATCAGGGGGGTATTCAAGGCTTCCGTGCTGAGGGTAACGACTATGGGGGTGCCGTTTTTCGTTCCCTCCCTCCCCCAAATGGACTTCAAATGCTGTCCCAGTGATGTTTTGCCTGCACCCGGTGCTCCCTGGACAACTCGGGTGGCGGAGGAAAAAACGGATTCGTTCCCTTGCCGCCATTTCTTCATTCGGGATTGCCAGGTATAATTGATGTTTTGGAGAACACCTTCTCTCCCGACAAAGAAGGGTGCCGAATCCCGGTCCGAGCTCTCGGCGAAATCCTCCAGGCCTTTCATATCCGGTGTGTCCATGTCAATAATCCCTGCATACTGGTCTGGGTCTTGAGCATAATAATCACAATAAGGTTTTTTGGCAAGGACAATTCTTCTCTTCCCGTTTCCCTACTTCGGATTGGCTTTGTTCCCGCATCCCCTTCTGATCAAACTTCATTCATTGATCAGGAGACGACGGGACGAGTCCACTGATGCCCACCCAGATCCCATCACGAGTTTCAGCCACTTTGCTGCGGTTTCCTCTTTTTCCTGTCGGGTTGACTGCTGCTGTTGCTCGGCCTTGGCAATGGTTTTGCGATCGTCACCAGCGTTTTGATCCGGTGTTGCTTTTCACAATAATCCAATTCCAATTGTTCACCTTATTTCGGCAGTAGTGAAACAAATTTTTTCACGCTTTTTCAGCCGGGCTGCGCCCTTTTCCCTTTCCCGGTCTTTTGTGGTGTCATAGATTGACTTGATGTCCTTCCTCCGCCCGTCCCGACACGACGCCCCATTGGCTCAATGGAGGTAGCACACGTTCCACCAGCACTTGGTGTCACACCGCCCAGACAGAACCAGGCCGAAGCCCCTGCTTGAGGATGTCTCCCGTGTCTGCAGGGACGGTGTGTCCCGGCCCTCCCCGGGGCAGAAAGGATGATGATCCCGGCTTGGCTCCTTCACCAAGAGACGGTTTGGAAAGAAAAGAAGATGATTCTCAAAGGCCTGCAATGGATCAGCACATCGGCGTTGCATGAAGGTGATCACAAACCGGGGGTACGTGACGCTTTCGTGTGCGACATAACACTTTATGATATCGCCCGGGAAACCTGTATCTCCAGATGCAGATAAAGCCCCACACCAGTCCGTTGTATCGTTCGCAAAGTATTTGTGTCAAGCTTGGCGTTCAATTCAAAAAGAGAACCAGCACAATGGATAAAACGGGGAGAATTAAATTAAGCGTGAGAAAATCCTGGAAATAATGTATTTGTTGTTGACTACAATTGAATCACAACACAAACAAATAGACCCGGAGTTTACTGGTGTTTATAAAAAGTGCAGTTGAATTAATAACTAGAGGTGTCCTTTTTAATGTTTGATCTCTCTTTTCCCATATTATGGCATGCGGTTCATCCACAGAAGGACCAGCGGCTGATTGCCAGGGTCTAAATGTTGAGAGTAGAAGCCTGATGGGAGATATATCTTGACAGTCTGGTTTCCAGAAGACAATGGAAAAGCAAATCTAGCAGATTATGACAGCTTTGTGAATGGTCCTCCCCATAATACATTTGCCAGAATGAGGAGAGAATCACCAATAGAATGGACTGATTGGGATCAGGGTAGGGGGTTTTGGAATGTAACCCGTTTTGATGATATTTGGAAACTGAATGGCAAGTATAAATTGTTGTCCTCTGCTCAAGGTATTCGCATGGAGGATCAATCCTACGAAGAATATTTGGCTCGTAGAACCTTTCAGGAAACTGATCCCCCCGAACATACCAAAACGCGCATTAAGGTTGCAGGTGCATTTACACGAACGGTCATTTATCAATATGAAGAGCAGATTAGGGAAATCTGCATTGATATTTTGGATAAGGTTCTCCCAAGAAAGGAGTTTGACGCTACCAAGGAGATCGCACGACAATTACCCATGAGGATGCTTGGACGAATAATTGGCCTACCTGAGTGCGACCTTGAATGGCTTGTTTCCAAAGGAGATGAATTAATCGCCAATACCGATCCAGAATTTACCAAACATTTACTGGATAAAATGGATACCGATGAATTTCGGATGATGCCGTTCAACTCTCCCGCTGGTCTGGAGCTTTATGAATATGCGAAAAAAATTATGCAGGAGAAAGAAATGGAGGGAGATACCGAGGGTATCCTTCATATGATTTTGAAACCTGCCAAGGATGGATCGGTGATATCAGAGAACGAATTCAGGAATTTTTTCTGCCTGCTCGTTGCTGCCGGCAATGACACGACAAGATATTCCATCGCTGCCGCCATTCATGCATTCAGTCAACAACCGGAGTTGTTGGAACAGTTGAGGAAAGGCAAAAAGGAAGTTTGGGAAACAGCACCTGATGAAATCATCAGATGGGCTTCCCCAACCATGTATTTCAGGCGAACAGCTTGCCAAGACTTTGAAATACATGGTAAAAGGATCAGAAAGGGTGATAAGGTACTTTACTGGTTTGTTTCAGGCAACAGGGATGAAACGGTTTTTGATAAACCCTTCAGGGTGGACTTGTACCGGTCACCAAACAGGCATATGGCATTTGGACAAGGAGGTCCTCATGTCTGTTTGGGTATCTGGCTGGCAAGATTGGAAGTCAAAATTCTAATGCAGGAATTCTGTAAGCGTGTATCCAAAGTAGAATTGAGCGGGCCGGTCAGGTTCCTGCGGTCAAATTTTATTGGAGGGATCAAGCATCTTCCGGTTACAATCCAATTAAATTAAAATTTTTCCATAAAGGGTTTAAATAATTAATATCAATGCAAAGAATTTAAGGTTGTTTGCCCAGTCAAGGAAAGAGGTGTAGTAAATTGTCCGATGTTCGTCTAAGGCTATTGTTTTGTGACAATTTAAGCATACCCAGGGGAAAGTATGTTCAATACATGGGGAATCAGGATGGTTTGGCCAGATTCTGCCGATCAGTATTCGGCGTTCAATTTGATAAAGAGTTAATTGACGCTCCGGGTTCCATGAAAATGGATGGTCTTCCAGACATGGAAGCAAGGTATAAGGGATCAGATATCCGGGAATGCTGGGAACATAAAACAAAGGTAGTTATTGGGGATCTTTTCGATCATCATGGCGAACCACTTGAGCTGTGTGGTCGTGCTGCCTTGAAGCGGGCTATCAGCGATTGGAAAAAGCATGGGCTAACCCCCAAGATCGGGATTGAATTGGAAGCTTTTGCCTTCACACAAAGTTCTGATGGTGAATTAACACCCTATGGAACTCCAGGGGCAGTTGTCTATGGTACGGGGGCATACACTGACCCACTGCGATTTACCAATGCCATTTGGGAGAAATCCCATGAAATGGGTTTCCATATGGAAATGATCACTGCAGAATTTGATTCTCCCCAATTCGAATTCTGCCTCAGGTTTGACGATGCTCTCAAGGCTATGGATGACATGTTCTTGTTTCGTCTCATGGCAAGGGAAATCGCTCTAGAGTATGGTGTGTTGTTGACCTTCATGCCCAAACCAATTCCCACGGCAGGTGGTTCAGGGATGCATATTAATTTTTCCTTCAACGACAAGGATGGTAAAAATGCCCTTTCGGAAGGAGAATTCGGCGGCCCAGATCATCTCAATGAATTGAGTAGAGGTTGTCTGGCTGGTTTAATGAAACATCACCGGGGTCTGGCAGGCATTCTGGCTCCCTCGGCCAACTCTTATGCGCGTTTACAGCAAGGATGTCTCGCCGGCTATTGGCAAAATTGGGGTGGTGATCATCGCGGGGTCACAGCCAGGATCTCCATGGAAGGTGGAGAAAAAGCCCGAATTGAGCATCGAATGGCAGATTTTACAGCCAATCCCTACATCGCTGCAACAGCTGTATTGCAAGCAGCTCGCCTAGGTTACGAAAAGAATTATGATTTGCAAGCTCCTGAGACCGGTGATTGCTTTGATCGTACAGATGCAAAAATCAGAGTTGCACAGGATTTACGAAGAGCCATTAATGATTTGGAAAAAGATACTGATCTATCGGAAGCAATAGGTTCATTAATCGTACAAAATCACCTTAGTATGAAGATTAAGGAGTTCAAAAAGACCAAAGATCTTGAAGGTGATGAGATGCGAGATTTTTACATTTACTATATTTAGGTTAAAGATACTTATGCCAACAATTACATGGAAAACCTCTGAAACTGACGAAATTACCGCTGAAGTAAAAAACGGCATTTCCCTCATGGAGGCGGCCGTTGACAATAATGTTCCAAGAGTATTAGGAGAATGTGGGGGCAACATGGCTTGTGCTACGTGCCATGTTGTACTTTCAGATGAAGATTTTGCCCTGGTAGGCCCTCCGAACGATACCGAAGATGACATGTTGGATTTCACTGAAGCTGAAAGGACGAAAAACAGTCGATTATCATGTCAAATAAAGGTAAATGACAATTTGGACGGGTTGATTCTAACAGTTCTGGATTATTAGGGTATGCCACTGAGCATCTTCAGTGATAGTGCTTCAAATAAATAGTTTTTGTTGCAACTAATTTTTTGATAATATGCGGCCCCTAAAGCAATCCATATTGGTTGCAAATCAGAAACCAAAGAAAAGGAGAAATGATATGAAGTGTGTTTTTAGAGTATTGAGCGTGATTGGAGGGATCATTCTAAGCATGGGGATGGCCAGTGCCGAATATCCAGACAAACCAGTTACATTTATTGTCCCATTCCCTCCGGGTGATTCTGAAGATGTCCTGACGAGAATTATAGCTGATGATTTTGAGTCAACTTATGGAGTTTCGGCTGGTGTAGTCAACAAACCAGGCGGAGGTGGAGGGCCTTTCCCGGGTGCCATAGAAGTTGCCCAAGCCCCTGGTGATGGAACTGTTATCGGTTCTTTTGTAATCGGTGTTCCAACCTTGGGTCATCAGATCGGTATTGACGAACTTACACCAGCCAAATTTGATCCGATTGGCATCTTCCTGACCTATCCGTTTATTATAGCAACCTCCAAGGATTCACCCTACCAAACGATGGAAGAATTAGGGGAATATGCAAAGTCAAATGATGTAACCCTAGCTCATTTCGGTGATGTGCTTGCCCCTACACAGGTTACCAAGGCTTTTGCAACAGTGAACGGTTGGAGCTATTCTTCTGATGCGGCATTTGATGCCATTGATTGCAACACACTTGCTTCAGGTGATGCTGATGTCATTAACACCACACTTCAGTTGGTGTTTCCCTGTTTGAAGGGGATAACCGTACTGGCTTCCATCACGGATGACAGAATCGCAATAACTCCAGATGCACCAACGATCGGTGAGCTGGAACCACAACTGAATATTTCCTTGTGGAATGGCCTCTTTGTAACCAAGGACACACCACAAGACGTTCGGGACAAGATTGAAGCGGTGGCTATGGAATCTGTTCAAGGTGAAAAAGCTATGGAACACTCCACAAATACTGGAGCGATCGTTTATTGGCAGAATGCTGAAGAATCAGCCGCCAGAATTGCCGCAGACATAGAAACTTTGGCTAAAATTGACGAAATCCTCGCAAATTAAATTGTTAAAGTTCAGGGTATGAGTTTCGTACCCTGAATTTCTCCAATATGGAGTAATAATTGCGTTGGAAAATTCAAATCAGAGAATCCTGGTAGATAGTCAGGACAAGACGTAGATTTGTTGATTTCCGCCTTTGGGAATGAAATGCTTGAACTGAAATTAATAACACCTCCAAAACCGACAAGGGGTCAATCTGTCTTTGCCGTTTGTTTTCTGGGGTTTGCGCTCGTTCTGTTTCTTCTACTCCCCTACCAAACTACCCGCGTAGAATCTGCCACTTGGCATACCCAGCCAGGGTTTTGGCCAATCATTTCCATAACTGGGATGGTCATTTTTGGTGTTTTCCATTTATGGCGTTTGCCACGGCGAAAGTTTGAGAAAATGGACCTGAAGGAAGCAACTCTCTGGGTTCGCGGTTTTGAATTTGTGTTATGGTTTATGGCCTATGTTCTGCTGGTCCCCTTAATAGGTTATCTACCATCAACCCTGATATTTGTTTTACCCATGATTTATCGTCAGGGTTACCGCCGTCCATTTTATTTCTATTGTGGAGCACTTTTTGTTTTCGCAGTAGTGGTTTTCTTCAAGGTGCTCCTGGAAGTTAAAATTCCAGGTGCTGCTTTGTATGAAATGTTCCCTGAGAATGTCCGCAATTTTTTAATTTTAAATTTTTAAGCGGTAAGCACCATGGAAAATGTATTGTTGGGGTTAGAAGTTCTGTCTAGATGGGATGTTGCGATAGCAATCCTGTGTGGCTCGATCGGAGGCGTAATTATCGGTGCTATTCCTGGTGTTGGGCCGGCGGTCGCAATTGCCATTCTTTTACCAGCAACTTTTTCGATGGAACCCATCGTTGGGTTAACATTACTGCTTGGGATTTATGGTTCCAGTATGTATGGAGGTGCGATTCCCGCCATTCTAATTAATACTCCAGGAACGCCTGTAAATGCCTTAACCACATATGAAGGGTACCCAATGACAACACGGGGTGAAGCGCGCAGAGCATTAAGTTTGGCCTACGCGGCTTCCTTCTTCGGTGGAATTTTTTCTGTAATATGTTTGATTTTGGTTGCACCCATACTCGCCAAAGTTGCACCATTGTTTGGTTCCAGAGAGATTTTTCTAGCAGCAGTACTTGGGCTTGTACTGGTCGTTATTGCCCATAAGGAAAATATGCTGGCTGCGGGAATGTTGGCGTGTTTCGGGATTTTCCTGAATTCGGTAGGCCTTGAGCCAGTCAAATATACCAGTAGGTATACATTTGATCAAAGTTGGTTAGCCAATGGTATTGATCTCATCGTTGTTGTTTTGGGATTGTTTGCGATTAGCCAAGCATATTTCCTGATGAGTGGTGATGATGTAAAAATCAGGGTGAACAAAGTACGCGGAAATTTATTTCAGGGCTTCAAGGAATTATCCCGTCATCCTGTCATAGCAGGAATTTCAGGCGTTTTTGGTGTTGTAATGGGTATTATTCCTGGTGTTGGAGAGTTTACGGCCCAATTTATGTCTTATACAACAGCGGAGCGCATGTCCAAACGACCGAAAGCTTTTGGCCATGGCTCATCGGAAGGACTTATTGCCTCTGAAACAGCAAACAATGCAGTTCCGGGAGCGGCCATGATACCTCTATTGGCTTTGGGAATACCGGGTGAAGCATTGACCGCAATGATGCTCTCTGTATTCTATGTTCATAATGTAATACCAGGCCCTGGCTTGTTTCTTTATCAATTGGATTTTGTAACGGCTCTTTATCTGGCTCTATTGATTCTGAATATTGTGGTTGTGATTTTCTTGATGTTTGCCACCAATTTCCTGGTTCAATTGGTTAGAATACCCAATCGCTATCTCGGTGTTTGTATTCTGGCTTTGGGATTTGTCGGCGTTTATTCTCTAAGAAACAATCCTTCTGATTGTGCCATGGCAGCGGTATTTGGATTGTTGGGCTATGTATTAAGGAGACTTGATCTTCCCATAATTCCAATAATTTTGGGCATGGTTCTGGGTGGTATTATGGAGGTTAAGTTTAGAAGTTCGATGAGTCGTGTAAAAGAACCGCTTGATTTTATCGACAGACCAATTGCCTCTATAATATTTATCGTTTTGGTCGTTATCCTTCTCATCCACTTCTTGCGTGTCATCAAAGAATGGAAGCCAAGAAAGGAAAGAAAATGGACCTACCGGAAAGCATCTGGCAAATTTGGGAGACTCATGTTTAATCGTAGGAGGCACATGCTTGATGACCGCGGCAAAGTATTAAGAGATCTTCAACTGATGTCACCTGCTCGAAAAAAGGAAGATTGAAGCCAATTATTTTGCAGGAGTTATGAAAACGTAATTTCACATTTGAATTCAGAACGCAATCTTAGTCCTTAAGGTTCAATTTAAACTTGTCAATTTTCAGAACCATATTGGCAAGGAAAGCAACTCCGGAACAAATGGCTACACTGACAATCAGGGGTGTTCCTGTACCGTCAAACATTTGCCCAATTGGAATTGCAAATACAACGCAGGTCAACGTAGAAACAGCGCCGATTATAGATGCTGCCATGCCCGCTATATGTCCCATGGGTTCCAGAGCTAGTGCATGAAGATTAGCCAAACACAAACCAAGCAGGAAAAACATACTGGAGGACCAGATGATGAATATCCACAACAACCAGGCATCAGAAAAATTACCCAATAACACAAGCAACAAGCAACATATTGACAGCATGCAGATGGCAAGATAACCAAAAGTTGATAGAGCCCACATACCCAGTCGTAAAACCAGAGCAGCATTCAGAAAACTTGCGGTACCTGAAAAAATGGCAACGATGGCAAAGTAAAGCGGAAAATCATGACCTGCACCGAGCCAGGTTACGTATACCTGCTGGGCCGAGACGAGGTAAGCAAAGATACAGGTAAATCCAAGCGAAAGGCTGATCGTACAAATAATTACTCTGAGATTCGAAAACACCTCAATAGCAGAAATGTATATATTTCTCGGCTTGAATTTTGATCGTTTAGATAGAGGATGGGTTTCTGGTTGTCTGATCATAAACCATAGCAGGGCAATGAGAGCCATGATTTGAAATGATACGAAGATAAAACGCCAACCAAAAGACACCATTATGGTTTGCCCAATAAATGGTGCCACTGCTGGCACCAGCACAAATAGCATCATGGCAAGAGAAATGACGCGGGCCATATCCCTGCCGGTATAGAGATCTCGAATCAATGCCTGAGTTACTGTTCTTGGTGCCGATACACCCAAACCCTGAACAAATCGTGAAAGTAGAAGACCATAAAAGGAATCAGTAAAGAAGGACCAAGCGCTTGCCAAGGCAAATAGAATAATTCCTGCGTAGGTAACGGGTTTTCGGCCAAATGAATCAGAAAGAGGACCCATTACAAGTTGACCCAAACCTGAACCAGCTACAAATACTATGATAACCAATTGTGCATGATTTATGTCAACCAGACCTAATTCTTCGCCAATTGCTGGAAAAGACGGTAACATGGCATCTGTGGAAAATGCAACCATTGACCACAGCAAGGCTATCATGGCCACAAATTCACAATATGGAGGCTGTTTTTTCACCAGACTTAGATAGTGTGAGATGTGCTTGTTAACAACTACCTTCAAGTAATTTCGCTAAGTACAAAATCTTACCAGAATTTATAGAAAATAGTTTTGATCTGAAGGTGTAGTCAGGCAAGAAAATCTCTATTCATATAAAGTAAGAAAATATACCTTGAAATTGGAATAAGTTTTTCTGATACAAATTAAACTGAATTTATGTAATGGACTCTCGGTATTACAGTAAGTGATTTTTTCCTTGAAAAACGAGTGTTCGCTAGGCCGGATTTTGTTTCAATTATATAATTTATAGCGAAGAAATGTCAGAAGAACAAAAAACAATACTGATCATTGGTACCTACGATACCAAGGACAGCGAACTATCCTTTATTACAGATTGTATTAGAACCCATGGTGGAGGTGTAATCCGCATGGATGTGGGTGTTTTGGGAGAACCTGCTTCGAAAGTCGATATTACGAAGGAGGAAGTAGCGATTAATGGAGGCAGTTCAATTCCTGAACTCATTGCCTTCAACGATGAAAACCATGCCATGCAAGCCATGGCAAAGGGGGCCTCCAAATATGCTCTTGATCTTTATACCCAAAACAAGATGCATGGAGTAATCATTTTGGGGGGGTCTATGGGCACGGACTTGGGGCTGGAAGTGTGCCAAACCCTTCCAATTGGAGTTCCTAAACAAGTTGTTTCCACAGTTTCATACTCGCCAATGATAACTCCGACGAGGTTGGCTGCAGACATTCAAATGACTCTTTGGGCCGGTGGGTTATACGGCTTGAATTCAATTTGCAAATCTTCCCTTAGGCTTGCGGCAGGTGCAGTATTGGGAGCTGCCAAGGCTTCAAAACCATGGAGCAAGAGTAAACCTGTTGTCGGCATGACAAGTTTTGGATCATCCGTATTAAAATACATGATGAAAATCTATCCTGAGATTGTAAAACGAGGATTTGAACTTGCTGTATTTCATGCCACAGGTATGGGAGGAATGGCGTTTGATAATCTGGCCAGGAATGGAGTGTTCTCCTGTGTTATGGATTTTGCTCCGCAGGAGATGACCAATCATGTTTTTGGATCTGTTATAAGTGCCGGTGACAATAGAATGTTGGGAGCAGGAATTTCGAATACACCCCAAATAGTGGCTCCGGGTTGTATTGATCTCATTGATTTCCCGACTTGGCAAGACCCACCAGATAATTTTGAGGGTCGTGAATTTCATACCCATAACCGCCTCTTATGTTCGGGTGGTTTGAATGCAGAGGAAAGGTGTATGGTGGCTAGGGAAATTTGCAAACGGGTTTCGCAATCAAAAGCTCCCGTACATTTTATTATGCCGAAAGAAGGGATTCAGGGTTGGGATAAAGAAGGACAACCCTTCTATAACCCAGAGGCACGACAAGCCCTCATCAAGGAGTTTAGGAATTCTTGCAAGCCTCCCGTACAGTTAACTGAAATTAACTGTCATATTAACGATCAGGAGTTTTCTGATAAAGCGTTGGAAATATTTGATTCGTGGCTTGAAGAGGGTATCATCAAAAGCTGACACACTAACTTATTCGACAAAAAGCAAGATACGTTATGGGATTAGGATGTCTTTATTAGTTGGTAATTATCGGATATGAACACTCCCGGCACTCGTATAATTGAATGGCCGACCCTCTTGGTTATGCTACTTTGTTATTGTGTTTGGGGAATGAGTACCACGTTGCTTTATGAATTTTCAGCAGTCCTTGGTTTCGTGTCTCTTACCTTGGCAATAACCTTGCATTCTTCTCTTCAACATGAGGTAATCCATGGTCATCCCCTTTCCAGTCGCTGGTGGAGTGAGGCTTTGGTCTTTCCAGCTATGGGGCTTTACATCCCTTATCAAAGGTTTCGGGATAGTCATCTCAAGCATCATTATGATCCTAATTTGACAGATCCGTATGAGGACCCTGAAACCAATTATCTCGACCCAGAAGTCTGGTGCAGGTTACCACGGACCAACCAAAGAATTTTGTTATTCAACAATACCCTGTTAGGCCGAATATTAATCGGGCCACTTATATCCCAAGTGATATTTCTTAGAGATGACTTCAAACAAGCAAAAGCTGGTGAAGGACATATAACCAAAGCCTGGATTCTTCACTTTTTTGGTATAATTCCAATTTTGACCTGGTTGTGGGTTTTCGGGAGTATGCCTTTAGAGCTGTATTTTTTATCTGCCTATCTTGGACTTGGTTTGCTCAAAATCCGTACCTACCTGGAACATCGCGCCCACAATCAACCCAGAGGAAGAACCGTAGTTATCGATGATCGGGGCTTGATGGCATTTTTGTTTCTCAATAACAACTTTCATCTGGTTCATCATATGCAACCAGAGATACCATGGTACAAATTACCTATAATGTTTGATGAAAACCGGGAAAGATACCTGAAGAGAAATGAAGGCTATTTGTATATGAATTACATGGAAATATTCAGGAAATATTTCTTTACCCGAAAAGATCCTGTCCCTCACCCACTTTGGCATTCCGATCGTTGAGCAACTTGTGATTATTGGTTTTGATTCTTGGTAAGAATATTACCAATATGGTTGCACCAAACCAGTGGCCTTCATGATCTATTTTCCTTTCCAAACAGGATCTCTTTTTTCTACAAAGGCTCGTGCCCCCTCTTTCTGGTCCTCACTGGAGTATAACTTGTCAACGGTCACCAGTTGACGTTTTGTTATCCGATTCAGAGCGTCCTGAAAACGGAGGTTTTCTGCCTCCCTTACGATTTCCTTGGTAGCCGCATAGACAAGTGGTGGGCCAGATGCCAGCAATTTTGCAAGTTCCCAAGTTTTTTCATGGAGGTGTTCGAAAGGTACAACTTCTTTGATAATGCCCCACTTTAAGGCCTCATCTGTATCGAACCATCGGCCAGTTAAAAGTAGGTCCATTGCCACATGGTAGGGTATCCGCTTCGGTAGTTTAAGCGAAGCGGCATCGGCAACCACACCGGCGCGGATTTCAGGTAAAGCAAAGGTGGCATTACGACTGGCAAGGATCAAATCGCAGGATAATGCAATCTCCAAACCTCCACCACAGCAAATTCCGTTAACGGCACAGATTAAAGGTTTGTTGAGATTACCAAGCTCTTGAATGCCCCCAAATCCGCCTATACCATAATCTCCATCCACGGCGTCTCCTTCCGTTGAAGCCTTTAAGTCCCAACCTGCACAAAAAAACTTATCACCTCCGGCCCGAACAATAGCTACTCTCAGATCAGGGTTATCTCTGAAATCCATGAAAACTTGACCCATTAATCGGCTCGTCTTGAGATCAATAGCATTTGCTTTCGGCCGATCAATCGTTACTTCAAGAATGCCACCATCAATATGTGTTTTAATAGGCTTTTCTGTCATTTCAGTCCCCTTCATCAGTAAATCGTGCCAGAATATCAACGGCATAACCGCCCTGGGTCAATGAAATAAACGGATTGATTTCAAACTCAACCAAAGTTGTATGATTCTGACCGGCGAAATTAGCCACGGCAGTTATTGTTTTCACCAAATACTCTATATCAGCCTCTGGTTGACCTCGGTACCCTTCAAGTAATGGCCATATCTTCAATTCCTTCAATCCACTTTCAATTTCCTCTTTTGAGGTTGGCAGTAAAAGATGATGAGTATCATTCCATAATTCAGAGTATATCCCGCCACTGGCAAGAGTTAACATCAAACCGGTGGTAAAATCATTTGAAACTCCAATCAATATTTCAGCAATACTATTGGTTATTTGTTGTTCAACCAAAAATCCTTGTGGGGAGTTAATCCTCCTGGCAACTTCCAACAAGGAGTCCTTAGTGTTCAGGTTCAGAACCACACCTTCATTTTCAGATTTATGTATCAGGCCCGATTTCTTTAGGACAACGGGATATTCAAATGCCGCAAGATTGGTTTCAAGATCCAATAAGTCGGAATAATGGTAGCACATTGGGAAAGAAACTCCGAAGTTTGAGAGTTTCTGGCGAATAACAATTTCTTCGGCGGTGGATATATTTTTAATCTTGCTGGGACCCAAGATTATGGGCAAGGGGGTAGGGGTGTTCCAGGATTCTGCAATATCTGCACAAATTTCTGAAGCCTTCAAAGCTTCGCTCATACCACAAAGGGGAATAATTTCATTTGAATATAGATATTCGCATTGTTTTTCAGACAGATTTTCTGGCAGGACAGAAACAATTGCTGCTCGGGAATTGGTTGAATTTTTTGCCCTGATGAAAGCCTGCAATGTTTCATTCCAACCCTGAGCCTGGCATCGATCAGAGCGGGGGAAATCCATAACCAAATATACCATATCGTAATCACCACTCATCATGGTAAGGAAAACCTTAAACAATTCTTCTTCATTACCCCATAAATATGTATGGTAATCAAGCGGGTTAGCCAAATGAACCTTACCCCCAAGAACACTTTTTAAAGATTCAATCTGGTTTTTATCCAATTTGGTATAATTCAGGTTCAATTTGTAACCCAAATCAGCTATCAGGCACGCTTCCCCTCCTGAGCAGGACATGGAGGCGATTTTTCTCCCTTTGAGAGGACCTCCCAAGTGAAGAATTTTCAGGGTTTCAATCATCTCAGGTATTGTGGTTACCTGGCCTATTCCCAACCGTTTTAACAATGCTGTCGAACCTGCATAAGACCCAGCCAAAGAACTGGTATGAGATAGGGTTAGTGATGTTGCCTGTTCACTATTGCCAACTTTGAGAACAACGAGTGGAATTTGTTTTGCTTTGGCCAGATGGGTCAGATGTTCAAATTCCCTGATATCACCAAACCCTTCAATATACATTCCAATCGCGGTAACTCTTGGATCATCAAGAAGACCTAAAGCAATTGAAGCCATGCTGATATTAGCCTGATTGCCGGTGGTTATAACATACCCGATTGGCAGTCCTCTTGTTTGCATGGTAATGTTGATTGCAATGTTGGAACTTTGGCAAAGAATTGCCACACCCGAATCTTGCCTTTTGCCGCCGTGGACATCTGGCCAGATTGCAATGCCATCAAGATAATTTACAAACCCATAGCAGTTAGGTCCCAGGAAGGGCATGGTACCAGAGGCCTTGACGAGATCCTCCTGATATTTATTGCCCCTATTATCCTCACAAGCTATCTCAGCAAAACCTGAGGCAAAGCAGACAGCTCCACCACCACCTACTTTAGCTAAATGCTCCAGAGTTGAAATTGACTGCTCCCTGTTGACCCCTACGAATGTGCAGTCGGGTGGTTCAGGTACATCCTTAATTGAAGGTAAGCATGGAACACCATGCATGGTTTCACGGTTTGGATTAATCGGCCAAATCTTGCCCGCAAATTCTCCAAGCAAACATTGTTCAACCACTCTTTCTGCCCAATTTCCGCCAACTGCAGCGATGGTTTTCGGTCGAAAGATTCTATCCAGGGCAGCCATTTCACTTAACCACCGAGAGGACGAAGCAGGTCTCGTCCAATGATGTGTCTTTGAATTTCGGAAGTTCCATCCCAAATACGCTCAACTCTCGCATCACGCCAAAATCTCGCAAATGGTAAATCATCCATTAGTCCCATTCCACCATGGATTTGGATGCATTCATCTGTAACTTGCGCCAACATCTCGGTTGCGTATAATTTTGCACTTGCGATTTCCCTGTTGGATGTAAGACCTCGGTCCAGTCTCCAGGCAGCTGATAGGGTGAGTAAATCTGCCGCATCAATTGACGTAATCATGTCGGCTAGTTTAAAGCTAACACCCTGAAACTTGCCGATTTGTTGTCCGAACTGTTTTCGTTCAGCTGTATAGGGGAGAGTCAGTTCAAAAGCTCTACGAGCTCTACCAACACTGGTTGCTGCAACCGTTAGTCTAGTTGCATACAGCCAGGTTTCAGCCAATTCAAAACCTCTGTGAACTTCGCCAAGAATTTGTGTGGCAGGTAACCGACAATCATCAAATCGCAGAATACAATTTTGGTAGCCTCGGTGAGAGACAGAATTGTATCCCTTGGCTATTTCAAACCCCTTGGTATCCCTGTCTACAAGAAAGGCAGTTATTTTCTTCTTGGGACCACGGGGTGTGTCCTCTTCGCCGGTAGCGATAAAAACAATAACAAAATCGGCAATATCAGCATGTGATATGAAATGCTTTGCTCCGTTGACGATCCAGTCAGGTCCATCGGGTATACCTGCACAGAGCATACCTCTTACATCTGATCCCGCATCAGGTTCGGTCATGGCCAGAGCATCAAACTTTTTCCCTTTGACAGCAGGATACAAATATTTTTCCCTCTGTTCCTTTGTACACCCCATCAATATGCCAGAAGGGCGGCCAAAAAATACTGTTAACCCTTGGGTACCACGCCCCAATTCTCTCTCTACCAAGGTGAAATCAAGATGGTTTAAGCCGCCCCCACCAACTTCCTCAGGAAGATTACAAGCAAAGAAACCAATTTCCCGACATTTTCTTGCAATTTCCATGCCAAGTTCTCTTGGTACCACTCCCGTTCTATCAATTTTATTTTCATGTGGATATATCTCGGTTTCAACGAATTCCCTGACTGTTGAAACAATCATTTCCTGTTCTTCGGTTAAGTCAAAATCCATTTTTTCTCAAATCCCCGACATGATTCTTGTATAAAGTGTTCAAAATTGTTTTTCTTGCAGATGTTTTGCTTACTTGAAGTAAAGAAGAATTAACACACAGACAATAAATTTTGTGACAGGTGCCAATTATGTATGATTACCTGAAGTTTCTCTGTATCCAGAATGGGCAGAAAGAAGAAGGAGATTGAAGATTGACTTATCATAAAGAACCTATTCGATTTGGAATGGTTGGTGGGGGCAAGACAGGTGGAATTGGGAAAGTTCACCGTACCTCGGCAGAAATGTTTGATCGATTTAAACTTTGTGCTGGAGTATTTTCGTCCAACCCGGAAATTTCACTGGAATCTGCCTTGGAATGGGGTGTTTCGCCAGATAGAAACTATCTTTCTTATGATGAAATGGCTCTGCGGGAAAGTGAACGACCGGATGGTATCAGGGTTGTGGTTATTACCACCCCTAATCACTTGCATAGTGGACCTATCCAGTCCTTTATCAGTAAGGGCATTCATGTGATTTGTGATAAGCCCTTAACGAACACTCTGGAAGAGGCAAGAAAAATTCAAACCGTGGTGCAAGGATCAGGACGAGTGTTTATGATGACCTATTGTTATACTGGTTACCCCCTGGTGAGAGAGGCCAAGGCAAGGATTGCTCGAGGTGATATTGGCTCAATAAAAATGGCAAAAGTTGAATACCCGCAGGGTCATCTAGCGACACCAATAGAAAATACTGATCAAAAGCAATTTCAGTGGCGAACCGATCCAGCCCGATCAGGTGAGGGAGGTACTATTGCGGATATAGGTACACATGCTTACCATATGCTTCGGTTTGTAACCGGTCTCAAGGTTAAATCACTATCAGCCGAATTGAAATCCTTTGTTAAGAATAGAAAGGTTGACGACAACGCCATAGTAAATCTACGGCTGGAGAATGATGCAATAGGGTTGATTTGGGCTTCGCAGGCTGCCATCGGTCATGAAAACAGCCTTAATTTCAAAATATATGGTGATAATGGCAGTCTGGAGTGGTCGCATACAGATCCCTCAAAATTATGGTTGTTTCAACTGGACAGTCCCAAACAACTCATAACAAGGGGGAGTGCAGAAACGACGATAGCATCCCGAAGGATTACCAATATACCAGCCGGTCATCCCGAAGGATATCATGAAGCCTTTGCTAATCTTTACCTGGAAGCGGCAAGGGCGATTTATGCAGTTGATAACAAACTAGATATACCATCGGAAGTTGACTATCCGGGAATAGAGGAAGGTGTTGAGGGTATGGAGTTTGTCTTTGCCAGCATTGCGAGTTCCAGGCAGAATTGTGCTTGGGTCAACTTGTAGTGTCTTACAATGTCCAAGGCAATTTAAGGTGGACTAACTCACTGAGGAGAGAGCAAAACTGTCAAAGAAATTCTGTACAGAAGAATCTTCCAGAGACGAAATAACTTTTTCCACTATATGAGTATGATTCAATCTGGCGACTTCTCTTTGGTTTTCAGGCTTATCCTGGTCCAAAAACAAATCAGGCATATACATTGATCGTAATTTCAATGATGAATCCATAAAGCCATTCTCAATGAGAAGTGAGAGCACCTGCGATGCAAACCCTCCAATTGATCCCTCCTCAATGGTGATCAACAACTCGTGATGAGACGCCAAATAACAGATAAGGTCCTTATCAAGTGGCTTGGCAAATCGTGCGTCAACGACAGTTGTGGATATATTCAAATTTTCCAATTGATCTTTGGCAATAAGACATTCTTCCAAAGGTAAGCCATAGGATAATAAGGCAACCTGTGTTCCTTCACTGAGAATTCTTCCCTTGCCGATTGGAAGAATTTCACCTCTCATGGGAAGTTCAACTCCCAAGCCCGAACCTCTTGGGTACCTGAATGCTATGGGATGTTCATCCATCGCAACAGCTGTGGCAACCATATGCATTAACTCAGCCTCATCAGCGGGAGCCATAAGAATAAAATTAGGCAAACATCCCAGATAGGCGACATCAAAGGCACCACAGTGAGTTTGTCCATCAGCACCAACATAACCGGCCCTGTCAATGGCAAACCGTACTGGCAAATTCTGGATGGCAACATCATGGACTATCTGATCGTAAGCCCGTTGCAAAAAAGTTGAGTAAATAGCCACGAAGGGCTTCATCCCCCCTGCTGCCAAGCCTGCTGCAAAAGTTACCCCATGTTGCTCAGCAAGGCCTACATCAAACGTTCTGTCAGGAAAGATGTTGGCAAAACTTTTTAAACCGGTGCCGCTTGGCATAGCTGCAGTAATTCCCACGATCGTAGTATCCAGTTGGGCTTCTTTAATCAAACTGTCAGAAAAAATCTTTGTAAACGATGGAACATTGGCAAGTTTCTTTTGAGACTTACCAGTTTCCCGGTCAAATTGTCCCACTCCATGAAACTTGTCTGCAGATTTTTCAGCCGGTTCATAACCTTTACCCTTTTCAGTAAGGATATGAACAATTACAGGCTTTTGCTCTTCGGCATCTCGGACACTTTCGAACTCTGAAACAAGGTCATCTATATTGTGGCCGTCAACTGTCCCTCTATACTCAAACCCAAGCTGTTCAAAAATTGAAGTTTTATTATTGGGTTGTTTTTGTTGTGCAACACTTTCGGTATCTCCATTGGCCAAATCGGAAAGATGGCTTGACAAAGCTCCAACCGGTGGGTCGATCGACATTTCGTTGTCGTTCACGACTACAATTAATTTATAACCCAGAGACCCTGCATGGTTAATTGCCTCATAGGCCATTCCGCCTGTCAAAGCGCCATCTCCTATGACAGCGATAACATACCTTGTTTTGTTTTGCATGTGGTAGGCAACAGAAAATCCCAAACCGGCTGAAATCGATGTTGATGCATGTGCTGTCCCAAAGGGATCATACTCACTCTCCGAACGCTTGGTAAAGCCGGATAGTCCTCCACCTTGGCGGATTGTCCGCAATCTGTTTCTTCGGCCCGTTATTATTTTGTGGGGATACGCCTGATGACCCACATCCCAAATAATGATATCGTTGGGTGTATCAAAAACCTTATGTAGTGCAACCGTCAGTTCCACCACTCCCAGACTGGCACCTAAATGTCCACCTGTTTCAGAAACCACATCCAAGACTTCATTTCTGATTTCATCAGCGAGTTGCCTCAACTCGGCAGAATTAAAGGATTTGAGGTTTTCGGGATAGTGTACTGAATTTAATAATTTGTAATTAGCCATAATCAAAAGTTAGTTGTTAATTTTGTTTTGTTTACAGTGACTCCGTTTGTGTCCGACAATCCTTATTTCATGTTTGGATAAAGATTTGCTCAAAATCGTGAAACCTCGCCATTTGCTTATGTTCACCCATCAGGGAAAATAAATACACATTATCACAGTCAAAAACTCACCTATATCATAAACCTTATGATAGTAGTAAATAAATTTTGGGGATTATATACCTGTTTCCCCATTTTTTCAAAAAACACTTGAAAAACCAGGATAATCGCTTTTAAAATTTTTATTTCCTCTTTTGGTTATTTACTCCTATACGGTCTCAAAATAAACAACCTTATTTTGAGGCTAAAAAGATGCCGAATTATTCCCATGTTTTTGAAGGGATTACGGATCCCCGATGTCGTAACGCAACCCGCCATGATCTTCATGACATGCTGATGATGGCCCTATTGACCGTCCTCACGGGCGCTGAAACCTGTACCGACATGGCTCAATTTGGCCGCGAAAAGAAAGTTTTTCTTCGTCGTTTCATGACCCTGAAGCATGGCCTCCCCAGCCATGAGGCCTTCTCTGATCTCTTCAATTGCCTCAACCCCCAGGAACTTGGCCGTACCCTGACCCGTCTCTCGGTTGACTGGAGTGATCGTCTCAAGGCTCGGCTTCCCGATGAAGCTGACGATGTGATTGCTCTTGATGGCAAAGCTTTGCGGCATTCCTTTTCCGAGGCAACCGTACGGGTCCAAGGCCGGAGACCTTGGCGGTCATGCGAAGGTTGGCCCTCAATCTGGCCCGTTTGGCCGTAGACAAGAGGACTCCATCCATTCGGGGAAGACTTAAAAAAGCCGGATGGAATCACAATTATGCATTGAAACTCATCAGTTTGGCTGGACTTTTACCTGAAAATGGGGCAGTTCAAAAGCGATAGCCCTGGTATTGGGTTGCTTTAATGGTTTTTTTAAGTAAAGGTGTTGAATTAATGGAGGCGCATAATTACTAAAATAGACGGATGAAGAATGGGAGAAACAAAATGAAACACAATATTTTTTTTATTAAGGTTTAGAAATGAAATATTTATTGGTAATTACAATGTTTTTAATCGCAGGTTGTGTGGGGGGGGGGGTAATGAGATATCTATAAATACTCCCGATGCTACTGTTCCTGAAAATACTGATAGTTCTGGAGATACTCCTGAAGAAGATGAAACGGATAGTGAAACTGAAACTACTGATGATGGTCCATCAGATGGACCCACAGGAAATACTAGTATTCCATTAGGAGAGTGGGGGACAGCATGGAATACCTTCGATCCATCAGATACTTCCTTTCTTCCATCAGCTAATAAGCAAGAAATAAATGCTAATTTTCGTGCTACTTATGAAGGTGCAATAGAGGGTGTAATCAACCCTGGTTATGATGGGCTAAGTGATCCTACAATTAAATTAGATGTTGACGTTGACATAGATGACAATTCATTTGAAATGAGCGGAGGAGTTTATTTTAATAATGAAGATAATCCCTATTCAAGCTATAATATTGACCTTATGAGCGATGGCAGTTTTACGAGTTTTCAAGAAAATGATAAAACTGGTCTTTATGGACAACTTTATGAAGATGGAGGAACTTACGAAGCTCGTGGACGTGTTAAATCAACCTACATTGTAGGTAGTTATATAGCAAATTAGCAGATTTGGGACGCTAAAGCACTATTAGTGATCCTTGGAATTCTTCAATAAAAACGAAGAATCCTAAAGGTCTTGTAGAAAATATTAGTAAGGTGCAATATTATTAAGGGCATTTCCAGGGCCATCGCTTTTGAACTGCCCCATTTTCAGGTAAAAGTTCAGCCAAACTGATGAGTTTCAACGTATAATTGTGATTCCATCCGGCTTTTTTAAGCCTTCCCCGAATGGATGGAGTCCTCTTGTCTGCGGCCAAACGGGCCAGATTGAGGGCTAATCTTCGCATGACCGCCAAGTTCTCCGGTCCCGGACCCGTACGGTTGCGTAAGTAATCTTCGTTCATTGTCACATCAAGAACCCTTGGATTCGGTCTTGCATATGCAAGAGATGTTAGACGCATTACAATTAATTCAAGTTCCGACCAAGCACTAGAGGTTTACTCAGATCCTTTGCAAGATAATCAACATCCGGACCCATGGGATCATGTCCACGCTCTACTTCGAAAATATTGCAATACTTATACAAGGGGAAGATTAAGGGGGTACGGGACCACTTAATCGAATTATTTTCAAAAAATATTCAGGAATTTGATACCATAAAGGACACTCCCCAAAATGTCGCAAAGTCAATCATGAAGCAACCGCCAAAAAAGGACTGGTGATTCACGGCAAGGAATGATAGCTAGGGGCAGTTGGGGAAACAGGTATATAATCCCCTAAATTTTTTGACAAAGTGATTTATGGGCAAACAAAATCAAAGTGAATTGTTGGGAGAAAGCCAATGGATCTAAAACCAGTGTCCATTGGAATTGATATAGGCGGTGGTAGTACCAAAATAGGTCTTGTTGATCCCGATGGGAATATCATTGTCAACGAAGTTTTAAAACTTAAGGAAGTTAACAAACCTGAACAACTCCTGGAAGCTTATGTAGCCAAAATCACTTCATGGGCGGATGAGTATAGAGATTGCCAGTTGCAAGCAATTGGTGTCGGCGTGCCTGGACATGTGATCAACGGGAACAGGGCAACAGACATTTGTAACTTACCTTTCCTAAACCGCTTCCCCCTAGCCGATTACCTTGAGGAAAAACTCCAATTACCAGTCTGGGTTGAAAATGATGCCACTTTTGCCGGTGTTGGAGAGTATCGCTATGGATCAGGCCAAGGATCAAAACGCTTTCTACTTGCTACCTTGGGAACCGGGATAGGGTTAACATTTATTGAGAATGGTCATGTATTAACAACTGGTAATGGCACATTGGGGGATATAGGACATATGATCGTTGACAAAAACCTGACGTATCAATGTCGTAAAGGATGTTGGGGTTGTATCGAGTCGGTGGCATCTGGTGTAGCGATCAGCCGTGATGCAATCCAATTGGCACAGGAAAATCCAGACAGTTATCTTGCCAGAGTTTATAAGACAGAAAACAGACACCCTACTGTTAGACACATTATTGATGGATCCATACAAGGAGATCCAACCTGTATCAAGAAATTAAATCAAACCGCTGATTGGTTAGGTCTTTGGGTTTGTAATGTTGTGCAGATTTTTGCACCTCATAGATTTGCCTTTGGAGGTGGGTGGAGTGCTGCAGGTCAGGGATTTGTTGACAAGTTGCTTGAACGGGCCAAATCTGTTGGGATAGAAGATTACTACAAGAGTCTCACTTTTGTGCAGGCCACAAAAGGAAATTTGGCTGGTGTTTTGGGTGCGTCCAGTGTGGCTTTTGATCATGCCAAAAAGAGTTGATGAACTGCCATATCCTAAAGATTGGGTCTTCATTTCCAATCACAAAAATTGATCAATTGGGGAAATTCGATAACCCCGAATCAAGGGTTTCGGTGACAAGTTGAGATTTGTGAATCAGAGACAGTTATAGCTGTTTCATTACTGGGGTAATAAACCTAATTCTTCCAATCCAAACACAAAACGCTTTTTCTCCTCGACTGACAAGGGAACTAATGGAGGGCAAACATTTTCCCAAGACCGGTCTTTGTTCAGGACCGCCTGATATGTTTTCATGGCTGGTATAAGAGGGAATCTCTGGGTCAAATGTCGAGCTGCAACAACTTGTTTGAATGGTTGATCCAAGACGTCACCTTCATTTAATGCATCTCGGGTATATTTCCCAAAAGCATTCAAGGAACCGGAAATAACCCCAGCACATCCTATCTGGATGGCCTCGGGAATATATTCCTCAGATGATGGGTAAACATAAAATCCTGCTTCCTTACCTCCGGTGGCTTCCACAAATGCTCTGGTTTGCTCAAAGTTGCCAGAGGAATCCTTCAATCCACAAATCATGGGCTTGTAATCCTTGAAAAGCCTTTGAACTATGTCGGGGGGAATGGCGACCATGCTCATTTGGGGAAAGTGATAAAGATGTATCCTCACATCGGGGTTATTGACTGTTTCGACCAGTTTTGAAAAATAGGAGTAGATGCCTTCAGGGTTCAGGTCTTTATAATAGTAAGGGGGTAAAACGAGAACTTGTGTGTAGCCATATTCAAGTGATTTATTGATAAGTTCAACAGTGTCATGCAATGCTGGGCAACCAACACCAAAAAGCATTTCTGAATGATGAAAACCCAATTGTGAGAATAATCGTGGAAGGTTTTTACGAGTATGAAAAGGCAGACTGTTTCCTTCACCTGTTGTCCCGAACGGGGCAACACCATCACATCCACCTTCATTGATTAAATATTGGCAAAACTCGCCAAGCTTACCTGACTTGAGGTTGCCCAAAGAATCAACTGGAGAGAGGGCTGCGGCATAAATCTTGAACCTCTTGGTTTCCATAAAATTTAATCTTGTCTGAATGATAAAGTGTCGAATATTGACAATCGCACGAAAGGAATAATAATTTTTTTTAAAAAATAAATCAGAAAACGTTTGATTTTTGTGAAAATTTAGATTACAGAACTACTTTGCAATCGTATGCAATTATTATAAAATTGTACGATAGTCCGGGGAAAGGTCAGGGGTCCATGGCAGAGATTCAACTGCGAAATGTTACCAAAAAATGGGGTAGCTTTATTGGAGTTGAAAAATTTGATTTAACCATAGCAGACAGGGAGTTTTTAGTACTCCTTGGTCCCTCGGGATGTGGCAAAACAACAACGATGAGAATGATTGCCGGATTGGAGGAGGTAAGCGAGGGAGAAGTAGTCATTGACGGCACGGTGGTTAATGACCTGGACCCCAAAGACCGCGATGTGGCGATGGTCTTTCAATCCTATGGCCTTTACCCAAACATGAATGTTTATGAAAACATCAGATTCCCATTGAAAGTCCGGAAAATTGATCCCACGACGCATGAGGAGAGGGTCAATCGAGCAGCAACCATGGTTGAACTTATGGAATTTTTGCATCGCAAACCAGCAGAATTATCAGGTGGACAAAGACAAAGGGTTGCCCTTGCTCGTGCCATTGTAAGAGAACCTAATGTGTTTCTGATGGATGAGCCTCTTTCAAATCTTGATGCCAAACTACGCGTATCAACCCGGGCACAAATCAAGAACTTAAGTCATGAATTGCAGGTTACAACTGTTTATGTCACCCATGATCAAATCGAAGCCATGACCTTGGCTGATAGGGTTGTGGTCATGAATAAAGGGGTCGTGCAGCAGGTGGGGACGCCCGAGCAAATCTATGACCGTCCTGCCAATACTTTTGTTGCAGGCTTTATCGGGTCACCGGCCATGAACCTTGTTGATGGGGTCATAACCAACAAGGTTTTTCAAGCGGAAGGAATAAGAATTGCAGAATTGCCGTATCCCGATGGCAACGTAACTATGGGATTTCGAGCCGAAGATGCGGGCCTTGTGGAGGAGGAAGGCGACATAAACGCTCCCATTTTCACCATTGAGTTATTGGGGGATGCCACAATGCTGACCGTGAAAATAGCCAATACACTGGTATCGGTCAAAGCAAGGAAAGATTACAGGGCAGAAATAGGCGACAGAGTATCCATTTCTGTACCTGCACCTATTTGCCAAATGTTCGAAAGGGCATCTGGTAATGTTATATCGGTTAATTAAAAACCGAAATTTAAACGACCCCAGGGTCATTAATCTCCCGAGTTAAAAAACTTGGGTGGAAAAGGAGGAAATACATGAAGAAATTTTGTGCCGCGATTATAACAGCACTTATGTTGCCCGGATCCTTATGGGCGGCTTGTGCGCACGACAATCAAATAGAAATCAAATCACTTTCAGCCGGATTCGAGGCTTGGAAGGCAGTAACTGATGCAATGGCCGAATGTGGTAATTTTCAGGCCGAATTGGACCAGGAGTTCAGAGACAAGCAAGTTGAAGCTTTTGCCGCTGACCCTTCGCTTTATCATATAGGTGGCGTATCAAACTCAACCTTGGTTCCGCTGGTAAACAATAATCTTGTACGTCCGCTTGATGATCTCGTTGCCAAACATGGCAGTCATCTGTCAGAAAACCAGTTGATCAGACAAAATGGTCAAGTTGTCGCTATCGCCATGATGGTTAACGCCCAACACCTGATGTACCGTCAAGATATTCTCGATGATCTGGGAATTGCGGAACCAACAACCTATGATGAGGTTTTGGCAGCAGCAGCCCAAATTGCTGATGCGGGTGTCGTGGATTATCCGCTTGGTGCAACTTGGAAAACGGGTTTTAACATTGCACTGGATTTTGTAAATCTGTTTCTGGGTGAAGGAGAAGCCCTTATTGGCGCTGATTTAATGCCAACAATCAACAATGAAACCGGTATGCAGGTTCTTGCAACCATGGGGCGCTTGAAAGAGTTTATGGACCCAGAAATTCTGGTTTCAGATTCAACGTATGTCCAACAACAATTCCAGCAGGGCAAGATTGCCATGGCCAATTTGTGGGCGAGTAGAGCTGCAGCGATGGATGATGAAGCAGAGAGTCAGGTGGTCGGAAAGGTAACAATGGCTTCAGCTCCCATGGGGTCTGTGCGACCAGCCTCAACCTTATGGTGGGATGGAACCGTTATTGCTGCCAATATTACTGATGAAGAAGCAGAAGCAGCCTTCCAGTTGATCATGGAAGGAATGGATTCTGAAATGGTTCAGGCTAATAACGATGCTGCCATTTGGATCATTGATGGGTTTGTTCCCGGTAAGAGTGCTGCCGGAGCGTTTGCAACAGCCGCTAATGGTGCCGCTCCCTATCCAGCAAGTACAGAATTTGGTATTATTTTTAATGCCCTGGGTAATGGTCTTGCAGCCTATGTTACCGGTGAAAAAGATGCTGCAACCACTTTGGCTGATATTGAGAATGAATACCTTGTAGGTGCCAGAGAAGCAGGCTTAATACAATAGTTGAAATGTATTCGGAGGTGGATTTGCCACCTCCGGTTTTTGGTTTAAAAACAAGGAAACTTTTGGGTGAAGTTCAGAGTTTTTGCTGCTTTTGCCGGTCCCTCACTGCTACTCATGCTGTGCTTTATAGCAATCCCATTGGTGAACGTATTTATTCAAAGTTTCTATAACACCCAAACCATATTTGAAACCATTGAAATAGAGTCCTGTACACCGGGCTTTGGTACATCAACTTGTGTGACCGAGACTGCGACGCGTCCAGTTTTGGGTGAAGATGGCAAAGCTCTTGAAAGAACACTTTTTGTCGGATGGGAAAGTTACACCAATATTCTCAAGCCAAGCCAGGCTTGGAATGCTGTCAAGCAATTCAGTTGGTCTGGTTTGATGGCAATTGATTTTTGGAAGGCCCTCAGATTTACCCTTACCTTTACCCTTATTTCCCTACCCTTGGTTATTGGTCTGGGCCTGGTCATTGCCCTTAGTGTTAATAGTCTGGCCAAATCAATCAAGGGGCAGATTATTTTCGTTTCCTTACTACCCTTCATTATCACCCCAGTTATAGGAGCCCTATCGATCCGGTGGTTGTTTATCGGTGATGGTATCCTCACGGCCATGCTTGAATGGTGGTTGCAAATTGACATTGCAATGTTTGCCCAGGCCTGGACGATTGAAATGATGATGTTGTTTTATCGGGTCTGGCATGTCGCTCCGTTCGCGTTTGTTGTTTTTTATGCCGGTTTACAAACAGTAAACAATGATACCCTTGAGAGTGCTATCATTGACGGTGCAAGTCGGTTTGAACGTTTGCGATATGTCGTTATCCCTCACCTTATGCCTCTGATTGTTTTTGTTTCCCTAATCCATTTGATGGATAGTTACAGGGTCTTTGAAGAAATTGTTGGGTTCTCTTCACAGGCCCATGTGATTTCCTTGCAATGGCTTACTTATGATTTTCTCGTACCGGATGAATCTGGAAATCGTGCCATTTCAAGAGCATCGGCCAGTTCAATGTTGACAATGGTTGGGATTGTTATTTTGTTAATACCTCTTCTTCGAAAGACTTGGAATGACCATAAATCAAGGGTATTGTAATGACAATCCCTAAAGCATTGCAAATGTCTCTGGGCCTGAGGATGACAACTGTTGGGTTTATTGTGTGCTGGTGTCTGATTGCAGCTTTTCCCATATTTTGGATTGCGGTAATGAGTTTCAAGGAACCTCTCGATTCATTTGCATCAAACCCATTGAGTGTCATCTTTGGACCGTCAACTCGGGCAAGTGGCAAAGGTTTGTCAATTTTCGATATTATCATTGGTCTAGGGGTCATATATCTGATCTATCGTTTTTCCATAAACTTGCTTCCGAAGTGGATCAAACAATTAATACCCGCCAACCTCTCAGTCTTTGGATGGTTGATTGGATCTTTGGCCATAGCTTTGGGAGTGGTTATTGTTTTTGGTGTATTGGTCCCTCCTGTGCTTTCCTTTGTCAATGGTTTTACTGGTTTCCTGGGAACCCCCTTGATTGGCTTCACGACAGAGCATTATCAAGCTGTCTGGGTTGATAATGAATTCTACAGAAATTTCATTAATTCACTGATTGTTACGACTGGGGTTGTGACAATTTCACTTACAGTCGGCGCCCTTGCCGGTTATGGTTTGGCCCGGTCTGGTTCAAACATGGCCTTTTGGATTTTAATCGCAGCGCTTATCTTTAGGGCTCTTCCTCATTCCGTTCTGGTATCCGGTTATTTACCAGTTTTTGTTAATTCAGCCGAATATCTCAGACCCATACTTGGTGAACATGCCCCAACATTTTATGGCCAGCCCCTGGCTGTTATCATGGTACTTGTGGCGATTAACCAACCCTTTACAATTTGGATGTTACGATCGTTTTTTCAAAATATTCCCACGGAACTTGATGAATCTGCTCGTGTTGATGGATGTACACATTTTCAAGCTTTCAGGTGGGTCATCATGCCAATCATGTGGCCCGGGGTCATTACCACCGGCTTGTTCAGTTTTCTTTTGGCCTATAATGATTTTTTGGTAACTTCTCTTCTTCTTGACGCCCAAAACCAGACTATGGTTCCGGCCATCGCGGGTTACTTTAACCGAGAGACAACAACAACAGATCAGGTCGAAGCAGTTGCTGCCGCCGTTTCCATTACCGCACCTCTCTTTTTATTGGTTATGGTATTTCAAAGGCAGATTGTCAGTGGTTTGACGGCCGGTGCTGTTAAGGGTTAGGGTGTGTACAATGGTTGTAAAGGAAAAAGAGAGTTAATCTTGGCCGGTAAACGTCCTCAGCAAGCTGTTCTGACAAGGAACACAGATTTTTCGAAGACCGCCGAGACGAGAGCGGTCATTACGGAAATGGTAGATGGTTTGAATGATCATCGAATAGAGGATATAGGTGATTTTTTTGCTGAAGATTTCAGATGGATGGGGAATTATGGATGTGGGACCAAGAATGGCTTGAGGGAGTTCCAGGAAAATTGGCAAAAACCATTCCAGGCAGCCTTTTCAGATAAAGTCTGTATTGATGAAGCACGTTTATTTATGGGCGAGTGGGGTGCAGCATTTGGCCGTCAGGAGGCCATTCATACTGGCGAATTTATGGGTTTTAAACCGACAGGTAAAAAAGTAGAAATCAGATATATGGATTTTTGGAAAGTGGTGAATAAGAAAATAGTGGATAATTGGGTTATGGTTGACTTCCCATTTGTACTTAAGCAAATCGGAGTTGACATATTTAACGGAGAAGGTTGGGAGGAGTTTGATTTAGGAAACAAAAAGCCTCCCAAACCAATAAGGGAGGAAAATTGAGTTGAGCATAGAATTATTAAAGGATGGTATTTCAGAAGCTCAAAAGAGCCAGAATGATAAGACAACCCGTGAAATAGTATCTGGGATTTTGAATGACATAAACGATAAAGGGGATAAGGCTGTCAGGGAGTATTCCAAAAAGCTGGATAATTATTCGCCACCTTCTTTTCGTCTTTCCAAGATGGAAATCAAGTCTTGTGTAGATCAATTGTCTGATCAGGTCATTCATGACATTAAATTTGCTCAAACCCAAGTCAGGGAATTTGCCCAAGCACAGAAAAATGCCCTGCAGGATATTGAAGTTGAGCCAATACCCGGGGTCATACTTGGACATAAAAACATACCGGTTCAATCAGTGGGGTGTTATGTTCCAGGTGGTAAATACCCTATGGTTGCTTCGGCCCACATGTCGGTGTTGACTGCATCAGTTGCTGGAGTGCCTAGAATAGTAGCATCAACACCGCCTTATGAGGGGAGACTTATACCAGCGGTAATTGCAGCCATTCATTTTGGTGGTGCACATGAAATCTACATTGTCGGAGGTGCCCAGGCAATTGGTATGTTAGCCTTTGGTACGGAATCGGTTTCACCTGTTGATATGGTTGTTGGACCAGGTAATGCCTTTGTAGCTGAAGCCAAACGGCAGGTATTTGGCCCAATAGGGATTGACTTGTTTGCCGGACCTACTGAAACCATGATCATCGCGGATGAAACGGTTGATGCTGAAGTATGTGCAACTGATTTGTTGGGACAGGCTGAACATGGGATCAACTCACCTGCGGTGCTGGTAACCAACAGTCGAAATCTGGCCGAGGGTACGCTGAAGGAAATCGACCGAATCTTGGATATTCTGCCAACAGCAAATCTGGCTGGCCAAAGCTGGCAAAATTACGGCCAGGTATTCCTTTGTGATACCTATGAAGAGATGTTACAGGTAGCTAATGAGTTGGCTTCTGAACATGTTCAGGTAATGACTGATCGGGACGATTGGTTTCTGGAGAAGATGACTTCCTATGGCGCACTGTTTTTGGGTCCAAGAACAAACGTTGCTAATGGCGACAAGGTCATAGGCACTAATCATACTCTTCCAACCAAGGGTGCTGGAAAGTATACTGGAGGATTATGGGTAGGCAAATTTTTGAAAACGCACAGTTATCAAAAGATCGTCAGTGATGAAGCCGCAACTTTCGTGGGAGAGTATTGTTCAAGGCTCTGTCACTTGGAGGGATTTGTCGGGCATGCTGAACAGGCGAATCTCAGGTTGCGCAGGTATGGAGGGTTAAATATACCGTATGGGAAACCGCCTTCAGTTGTTTAGTACGACATTGGATTTAACGAAGAAATGAGTATCCCCAAAACACCCTCATTCAGGTTGGATAACAAAAAAGCCCTCGTGGTCGGTGGTAGCCAGGGGATTGGGTTGGCTTGCACCTCTGCACTGGCCGAAGCAGGTGCCAAGGTGATGATGTGTTCCAGGAATACAGGCAAAATCGCTAGTGTGGTTGCAGAATTTAATGCTCTGGGCTTCAAGGTATCAGGTTATAAACTTGATGTTTCGAGCGTTCAGGAGATAAAAAATTTCTTTCAAGAGTTTGGCCCCTTCAATATTCTTGTCAACTCAGCTGGTATGGCTCGTCATACCTCAGCATTTGAAGCAAATGATGCAGATTTTGACAGGGTCATGGATGTCAATGCAAGGGGGGCTTATTTCGTTGCAACCGAAGCCGCACGGGGAATGGTGGAATTGGGTGGAGGTTCCATAATTCAAATTTCAAGCCAAATGGGATTGGTAGGAGGTTTGGATCGGACGGTTTATTGTGCTTCCAAGCATGCTGTTGAAGGTATGACCAAGGCCATGGCCATAGAGTGGGCAGACACCAAAATAAGGGTCAATAGTATTTGTCCAACCTTCATCAAGACAGAATTAACAAGAGATACGTTGAAGGACCACGACAAGGTTGCGTGGATTAAATCAAAAATCAAACTCGGGCGATTGGGCAAGCTTGAGGATATAATGGGAGCAGTTGTTTTTCTTGCTTCCGATGCCTCCTCTTTGGTTACGGGAACCAACATTGTCATTGATGGCGGTTGGACAGCAGGATAGAATATTCATGAAATCGCCATTAAGTCAGAGAAATGAGTAAAGTTACTTCACTTGATGTCGCCAGGAAAGCTGGTGTTAGCCAGTCCGCCGTAAGCCGAACCTTTACTGAGGGAGCTTCGGTATCTCCGGTAATGGCAAACAAGGTGCTCAAGGCGGCTAATGAATTGGATTACAGACCCAATATTCTGGCCCGATCACTCATAACAGGCAGATCAAGAATTATCGCTTTGGTTGTTGGCTATCTTGAAAACCAGTTCTATCCTGATGCTCTGGAAAAACTATCCAGGGCTTTGAAGGAAAAAGGCTATCATATTCTCGTTTTTTTCGCTTCGAACGATTCCGAGAAAGAAGCCCAAAAAGTCGTTGATGAGCTGATTGACTATCAAGTGGATGGTATTATTGCAGCTTCCGTTTCGCTGTCACATAGTTTGGCTGATAGGTGCAAGAAACAAAACATACCAATCATGTTGTTTAACAGAAGACAGGCAAACCGATCCTTGTCTTACGTTACTTCTGCTAATTTTAAAGGAGGGCAAAAAGCAACTGAGTATTTAATTGCAACTGGATGCCGAAGACTGGCACATGTTTCGGGATGGGTTGAAACATCCACAGGTAAGGAACGGGCAGAAGGGTTTAAATATGCACTCAAGAAATTTGGTATCAACCCAGTAGGTATCATTGATGGCATGTACAATCAGAAAATGGCCATCAAAGCCACAAAAACCTTATTCTCAAAAATGCCTAATTCGCCTGATGCAATATTTGTCGGAAATGACCACATGGCATTCTCCGTGATGGATACTGTTAGATACGAAATGGGATTGAAAGTCCCAGAAGATGTTTCCATCGTAGGATATGATGATGTTCCGTTATCAGCTTGGCCTGCGTATAATCTTACCACAGTCAGGCAGCCGATTAACAAGATGATTCAAGCAACAATTAGGGGATTAATGAATTTGATCGAAAATGATTATGCAAAACCCACCCATGTAAAAATCGAGGGAGAATTGGTTTTAAGGGGTTCAACAGAAAACAGACTAAGGCAGTAAATTATGAATAAAAATACACCAAATTACGTTACATTCCCTGATTATATCTTGGGAATTACCTATGAAATATGGGAAGAAAGAGGAATAAACAAAATACGGGATTATTATCATCGAGATACCATAGTGCGGTCCGCAGATGGTGTCATTGAAGGAAATGATACGGTTATCAGGGCAACCCGTGAAACATTGGCAGAATTTCCCGACAGAGTTTTGCTCGGTGAAGATGTCATTTGGACTCAAATTGACAAGAACAGCTGGTATTCCTCACATCGCATCTTGTCCAAGGCAACTCATCTCGGAAGTGGAAAGTATGGCACGCCAACCAACAAGGAAGTGGTCTATCGGACCATTGCCGACTGTCATGCGGTCAAGCATCCTGAGTTCGGTTGGGTAATTAATGATGAATGGTTGGTACGGGACCAGGGTGCAATCTACAAGCAATTGGGTTTGTCTTATGAACGAGATCAATTTATTCGTCATCCCCTGATAGATGATGAAGATCTCCTGGGAGCCGAGTTAGATGGTCCATATATGGGTACAGGGAATAATGCCAAACCTGGCTTGATGTATGAGGAAATACTGCAAAAAGTAATGAGTGGTGAGGTTTCAATTGTTGCGAAGATGTATGATCGCTCCTGCCAGTTGGAGTTGGGTGAAGGAAAAACGGTCCATGGAATTGATGAGGCAGAAAAATTCTGGATATCATTAAGAGCATCGTTTCCAGATTCTGATTTTTGTATTGATCATCGTATTGGTCAGATTGAAGATGGGAAACCTCCTAGGTCGGCTGTTCGATGGCGCCTTCGAGGCGAACATAGTGGTTATGGTTTGTTTGGTCCCCCCAGCGGTCAAATTGTTGATATTATGGGCATCTGTCACACTGAATTTGGTCATTCTGGTATAACCAGAGATTTTATTCTGTTAGATTATGTCTCCATCTGGAAACAAATCGGCTTAGGGGAACTGGATACTGATATTAACTACGATTTGGGTGATGACAATGATGATCTGGATTATGGTTTAGATATTGATGAAGAGGATGATGAAGAATAAAAATCAAACAATAAAAACCGTTCGCCATGGCGAGTTTATCCCTTGTCGAACAGCATTTATTGATACTCATACCCCGGGATCCAATTTGAAGGAGAATTTTACCATTATTGGCGGGGGTGTTTCTGAGAATCCGGATCAGCATGTTCACATCGTTGATACACCAGGATATAATATAGGAGCAGCTGGGCAACCCCCAAAATGCCGGAACTCGCTTCATTCACACCATACTGCTGAGGTTTTCATAGCCCTAAAAGGAAGATGGAGATTCTTTTGGGGACGCTATGGCACTGCTGGAGAAGTCATTCTTGAAACAGGGGATATAATCAACATTCCGACAGGGATCTTTCGGGGGTTTGAAAATATCGGTCAGGAATATGGCATGCTTTTGGCTATACTTGGTGGCGATGATGCTGGTGGAGGCGTGGTATGGGCCCCACAAGTAATTGAAGAAGCCAAAGACCATGGTTTAATCCTTGCTGAAACAGGCAAACTGTATGATTCCAAAAAAGGTGAATCTCTACCCGAGGGAATTAAGCCTATGCCTAGGCTAACCGAGAAAGAATTACAGCAATTTGTTGAACCTACAACAGACTTGGTTATTTCGAATCATGTCGCTCGAAAATGGGATATGTTGGCCCTGTCTTATGGGACCCCAGCTCAAGTTATTGCTCAAGACGGTATGCTTGTCGACAAACCGGGTTTTGAAGTGAGTTTTCTATCACACAAAACGAAAGCAGAAACTTATTCGACCGCTCATAGTGAGGTCCTCTTGGTAACCGAAGGCCATTGGAAAATATGCTGGGAGGATTCCAAGCAAATTCTGGCCCCTGGAGATGTTTCCTTGCTTCCTAAAGGTGGTAAGAGATGTGTTGAATCGACGGTATCTGGTGAGGCAGGTCTTTTCAGAGTTAGAGGGACTGATGACCCGGCTGGAGCAACCTGGCAATTTCCACCCGATTCTTAAATTCAGTTTAATCAGAAACAATGACAATACTTACCACCCATGTTGGGAGTTTGCCTCGGAGTAAGGAGGTCATGGATTTTCTCTTTGCCAGAGAAAAAGGAGAAGATCTGTCCCAGGAAGAATTTGATGAAGTCATGAAAAAAGCCGCCATTAATACGGTAAAAAAGCAGGTAAATGCTGGTATAGACATCGTTTCTGATGGCGAAACATCAAAAATTTCCTATGCGACCTATGTCAAGGACCGATACGAAGGCTTTGCTGGAGATGCACCGAGACAACCACCAGCAGATTTACTGCAATACCCATCATACCTTGAAAGACTTGCCAAGGCAGGAGGAACACCCAAATATTCCCGCCCCTGTTGTGTTGGCAAAATAGAATCCAAAGGACAGGATGAACTTCATAAGGACATTAATAATTTAAAGTTGGGGATCAAGGCAGCTGGCGCTAGGGGAGGGTTCATGAATGCAGCCTCTCCAGGAGTAATCAGTTTGTTTCTACCTAATAATTATTACACCTCAAGGGAAGAATATCTTCATGAACTTGGACAAGTTATGAAAGAGGAGTACAAGATCATCGTTGACAACGGATTGCTTCTTCAGCTGGATTGTCCTGATCTGGCACTGTCACGACATATGTTGTTTAACGATTTGACAGATGATGAGTTCCTGCAAGTTGCCGAACAAAATGTTGAGGTTCTGAATGAAGCGTTATCTGGTATCAATTCGGAACAGGTTAGAGTCCATATCTGCTGGGGCAATTATGAAGGCCCACATACCTGTGATATAAGCATGGACAAGATGTTCTCGACCTTTATGAAAGTCAATGCCAAATATCTGCTCTTTGAAACTTCCAATCCAAGGCATGCCCATGAGTGGGTGGTATTCAGGGACAGATTTACCGAAATACCGGACGATAAGGTACTGATTCCAGGGGTAATTGATTCCACAACCAATTTTGTTGAACATCCACAAGTTGTAAAACAAAGGATTGAGAGATTTCTTGAGTTTGTTCCGAAAGAGAGATTAATGGCCGGTTCGGATTGTGGCTTTGGAACGTTTGCGGGATTTGGTGCCGTTGATCCTGCAATCGCGTATTCCAAATTGGCAAGTCTTGCCATGGGTGCCAAAATGGTTACATGAATTCCGAACCGTTAGTCTTGCTTCCAGGTCACATGTGTGATCACAGGGTGTTTTTCGACCAGATCGCAACAGAATTCAAAGAGCTGGAAGTCTTTGTTCCACTCATAACCGGGCTTGACAGCATCACCGAAATTGCAATAAGAACCCTTGAGGCTTGCCCAAAACATTTTGCACTTGCAGGCCATTCAATGGGCGGAATTGTGGCGATGGAAATGTATCGTCTTGCCCCTGGCAGAGTTTCTCGTTTGGCTTTGATTGCAACCAATCATCTTGCCGAAAAACCCGCCATAGCTGAAATCAGGAGATCCAGGATTAAGGCCGTCATGAAAGGGTGTTTGAAAAAAGTAGTCAGGGATGAGATGAAACCTTCCTATCTTTATGAAAGCCCCTATAAGGACCTGTATCTGAAGTTCATTATGGTCATGGCTATGGATTTGGGGCCGGAAGTGTTCGTGCAGCAATCCAAAGCGCTTATCAACAGGCCAGATCAAACCTCCACCATTGAGAATCTCAAAATTCCATTGGCTTTGATATATGGTGAAGAGGATAAACTTTGCCCACCAGAGTATCATTATGCAATGAAGGATCTTATTCCGCATGCTGAACTTTTTAGTATTAGAGAGTCTGGACACATGGTTATGTTAGAAGAAAAAAGGCAATTTAATCAGGCCTTGAAAGGATGGCTAACATTATAATGACACAAAAGCATTAGAATTCATTAAAGATTATGATATGCCAACAATAATCAATGCCATTGAAGTTGCTTTAGGGGCAAGGGACTTTCGAAATTATACACAAAACCATTTGTAACCACGGAGCACAATACAAGATCAAGCGTGGGTTGAGCCTTGACCGCAACGATTCGAGCACGGGAACCCTTGAAAGCCAGCCAGGAGCAACTTAAGCAAAAAAGAACGGACTATTATCGTTATCTGAATTCTTCAAGCAAACCTTCCGTTTTGGTGATGGAGGATTTGGATTATCCTGATACTTATGGTGCGTGGTGGGGAGAGGTTAATTCTGCCATTCATAGAGGTTTTGGCTTGGAAGGTGTCATTACCAGTAGGCAGGTTAGGGACTTGGGCGAACTCGTCAAGGGATTACCCATTTATGCTGGTTCGGTTGGTATCAGCCATGCTTTTGCTCACTTGGTTGATATAGGGCACAGCCGGTCGAAATTTTTGGTCTCAAGGTGACTGATGAAGATTTGGTTCATGCTAGCAAACATGGCACAAAGGTTATCCCCAGGCAAATTGTCGACAAGATTCCAGAAGCTATTGGCAAACTCCTCCGGGGAGAAAGTTTTGTCATCAAAGCAGCTCGTCAAAAAGGGGGTATTGGTATAACCCAGTTAAATGAAAGTTGGGAAAAGTTTGCAAATGCAATCAAAAATTAGTGAATTTTCGCACTATTGTGATGTTTGAGGCAGGTTGGTTTTTTGCATAAAATCAAGAACTAAAGGACGTATGTTATGCAACCATGCCTTGCCGGAGAATATTCCATAATGCCCGGCATCAGGCTCAATGTGGCTTGCTTTTTTTTCCTCGGGCAAACCGGTTAGAAGTTGCAATGCAACTGAGCATTGACCGGGGGCAGAGATATTATCGTTCTCACCTTCCACAGTCTTGACCGCCGTACGAGTGATTTTGGCCAGATCGACTTTACGTCCCTTTACCGTAAAGCAATTCCTGGCAATTTCACGGTTTTTGAAAATTCTCTGAACTGTTGAGAGATAGAATTCAGCTGTCATGTCCATGACGGCCAAATATTCATCATAGAAATCATTATAGCGGTCATGGTCCGTAGCTTCGCCACGTGCAGTTCTCAGGATTTGATTCATAAAGGCTTGCGAATGGGTGTCGGCATTCATTGACATGAATGAACAGAGTTGAATTATTCCTGGAAATACAAGCCTGCCCACACCGCTATAACCAGAACCAACATTTTGGATAAACAGATGTTCCAATTGTCCCATGGTGACGGTATTACCAAAATCAGTAACTTCTGTAGGTGCCGCATTTGGATCGACAGGACCACCGAACAAAATCAGTGATCGAGGTTGCTTGTCAGGTGCATCTTCGGCAATCAGTGCCGTTGCAGCCAAGGTCGATGGGACTGGTTGACAAACGGAAACGACATGAGTGTCTGGTCCCATGAAAAGGATAAACTCCTTGACATATTCGGTAAAGTCCTCGACATCAAATTTTCCTTCCGAGACGGGAATATCCCGAGCATTCTTCCATTCTGTAATGTAAACTTCACAATCCGGCAGCAAACTTCTTACAGTTTTGCGTAACAATGTAGGATAATGTCCAGACATGGGGGCAATTATCAGTACCTTGCGAGGTAACCTCGTACGGTCAATGACCCGAAAATGAAGGAGTTTCCCAAAAGGTTTATCCAGTAAAACATCATCGGTGACCAAATATTCAATATGATCAGACACTGTGCTGGTAATGTTCCAATCAGGTTTTACGGCCATGCGGCTGAAAGCGCGTTCTACCACCTTGCCCCATGAAGAAAAGGTTTTTGGTATGAAACTGCTGGAAAAACCAAAGTAGGGAAATGACCAAAACGTTTTTGCGGATGCTCCCATCCATTCAAAAGCTAATCGGACACTTTCCGTACTATCGTAAGCATAATGGCTTCGCATGCATAACCCCTCTAACCTTGAGTCCAAAAATTAGTTACTTATTTATGTTACGTATTATTTGTAGTTGAAGAAAACGGAATTAACAAGATGCCACCCACAGGTGAACAATCTGAAAAATATCAGAAAAATGTCCAACGCATTGAAGAATTAAGTAAGCGTTTAATTGAGGTGCTTTCCAACAGGAATAACCAAAATCAGAAATTCATGCAGGTTGATCAAGAATTGGTAGCAAGGGCTGGTCTTGCCTCTTTTACAGACATGATTTCAAACCCAGCAAAAGTTTTTGAAAACCAGGTATCCTATTGGAGCCAATCGCTCAATTTATGGATGGAAGCACGCTCCCCCTTTTTGGATTTCCCTAAGAGTGCCGAACCACCTCCAAAATCCGAGACGAAAGACAAGAGATTCAAAAATGAACTGTGGGATACGCCGTATTTCAAGTTCATCAAAGATCATTATTTTCTCAACACCCAGATGATTACGCGTTATTTCGAGAACATGGAGGGCTTGAGTGATTCGGACCGGAAAAGAATTGACTTTTTTACCCAGCAAATAACTGATCTCTTAAGCCCAGCCAATTTTCTTGCGACGAATCCTGAAGCACTTGATAAAGCAATAAAAACGGAGGGCCAATCGCTTGTGAACGGTCTCGAGAATTTGGTTGGGGATCTCGAAAAGAATAACGGTGACCTCCAGGTAACATTAAGTGATCCTGATGCATTCAAGGTGGGAGAAAATCTTGCCACAACCGAGGGTGAGGTTGTATTCAGGAACGAACTTTTTGAATTGTTACACTATCATCCAAGAACTGAAAAAGTGAAGGAAATTCCACTGATCATTGTTCCACCCTGGATAAACAAATACTACATTCTAGACCTGCGACCTGACAACAGTTTCATCAGATGGGTTGTCGAACAGGGGTATCAACTGTTTGTCGTAAGTTGGATTAACCCGGACCGCACACACCGAGATGTGGGTATGGATACATACACATTGGACGGGTGTATAACAGCTATTGATGAAGTCTGTAAATATACGGAATCCAAACAGATAAATGCCATAGGATATTGTATTGGAGGAACACTCCTTGCTTTGGCTCTGGCATACATGACGAAAACAAATACTGATAAGGTACGTACAGCCACTTTTTTTACAGCTTTGACTGATTTTACGGATATAGGTGAGTTGGGTATTTTCCTGGGCGATGATTTCATCAAGGGAGTCGATGAAATCATTCAGGAGACTGGGTATTTGCCCGGTAAGCAAATGTCCAATGCGTTTTCATATCTTCGGGCCAATGATCTTGTCTATGGACCTGCTATCAGAAGTTATTTGCTCGGAGAGCCTCCCAAGGCATTTGACCTTTTACATTGGAATGGAGATTCAACCAATTTACCGGGAAGGATGGCTAGGGAATATTTTCATGACATCATCCGCAGAAATTTGTTTTCCAAAGGCGAGTATGAGTTGAAGGGTGTGAAATTATCCCTCAAGGATATTACCATACCTCTATCTGCAGTTGCTTGTGAGTCCGATCATCTTGTGGATTGGAAGGTTTCATTTGATGGTATCAAACAGATGAAAAGCCGCAGTAAAACGTTTTTTCTGGCGGAATCAGGGCATGTGGCTGGGATCGTAAATCCTCCAACCAAGATCAAATATGGTCATTATACCAACGCAAAGAATCCTTCATCACTAGAGGAGTGGAAGGAAAATGCAGAATACCATAAAGAAAGTTGGTGGCCTGCATGGGAAAAATGGTTGTCTACAAGATCAGGAAAAACTCTTGAGGTTGATTCCATCACTAAAACCACCAGGAATTTAGGGCCTGCTCCTGGCGAGTATATTCACTATACGATTTAATCTATTTTCCGCGAAACCAATAAGGTTAGTTATGACTGAAGGCACGGAACCACTGTTGATAAAGAGGTATGCCAGTCGCAGGCTCTACAATACAGAAAACAGCGAATATACAACTCTTGAAGAAGTATCTGAAATAATCAAAACCGGCCGTGATATAAAAATCCTGGATAAGGTAACGGGTGAAGATCTAACGAGAGAGTACATGGTTAGAATCATAGTTGAAAACGAATCCAGAGAACTGCCGGTATTACCATTGGAAACGCTCCAAAGCATGGTTCGTTCCTATAACGAACAGACGTTGGCTCTCATACCAAAGTTTCTTGAAGCTTCCTACGATATGCTTAGCAAGAGTCAGAATCAAATAATGGAAAATTTCCAAAATGCGTCTGATCCCATCAAGAGTCTGAAGGAATTTCAAGCCACCCAACAGGAGCTTTTGGCCACTATGTTTCCCTTTATGGTACTTCCCAGAAACGAGGAAAAGGAAGTTGATCAATCAACTAATGAGAACAATGAAGAGCTTGTTGAATTAAAAAAGCAAATGAGTGAGTTGCAAGAAAAACTGAGCAAACTCTGATTATGAATTCACACCCAAGTCGATTAGACCAGGTCGAAATTCATGAAAAATCACTCTTACCGAGAACACCTTTAATATGATTGGCAATCATTTCGCTATTAACCTTCTGTCCAAGCCCCTGTTTCGCTGCGTTCAACAGATTCTCTGGCACAACATTCTTGCCTCGAAATTCTATCAATCCCTTTACATATTCGTGTGGAAATTCCGGATGAGGCTGCAAACTAAATGCTTTAGGGCCATAGCTTAAAAAGGCGTATCTACAAAAATCATTTTGCCCCAAGACTTTCGCACCTGGGGGAAGAACAACAATCTGGTCCTGATGCCATGAGTTCAGATGGATCTGTTCTCCCTGGTAAATATATCTTGTCCTTCCAACACACCAGCCACCCTCAAATTTTGTTACCTTGCCACCTAATGCCTGGGCCATGGCCTGGTGGCCGAAACACACTCCAATCAAAGGTTTGCTCGCCGCAAAACAAGATCGGATAAAGTCTTCCAGGATGGGAATCCATTCGAGATTATCGTATACTCCATACTTCGAACCAGAAATTAGCCAACCATCACATTGATTAATGGATTCTGGAAAACTGGATTCGAATATATCCCATCCTTGAATGTCAAAAAGATCTGAACCCAGCAATTGTTCAAATGAGGAGGAATAATCACCAAACTTACTGTACAAATCAGGACTGACGGGACCTGCTTTCAATATTCCTAACTTCAAGTAAATTTCCTCTCAAAGTAATGGTATCAAGTAATCATTTTTTCCAGATGAGCTTTAAGTATCAATCGGTATAATCAAAATCAATTCTCAAGACTTCTCGTTTCTATAAAATGGCATTTTAAGGGTATGTGTCATTTCAAGTTCTTCTATTACAAAGGGTAAGGTAACTTGTGAACCAATTCACCTGTCAGATTTTTGATTAAGAGCATCCCTATCAATTCATTTCCTTATATTTTTGTAACCACTCAGGTAGCCACTAATATACCTTAAAACTTTTTTGTCTAGATACTTGGTTGACAAGGGTGTAAATCTGTTATTGCGACAAAATAAGAAACTCTTGTTAGCGATAGATTGGCTTGTATAAGATTCTCCTTCATTTAACTTACTATTTAAGGTTATTTTATTTTGCCTTCTTAGCCATTAGGAATTCCAGCTCATTTCGTATGACTCACTATAAACGCAAAAGGGCAGGAGTTTTGGGCCCTAATTTGAAAAAAATGACTACAAAATCTTGTCACATCTGTATTTACCATCATGAACGATTAGGTGCCCGAAACTAAATGGAGAGGCGATAGGCAAGCTTTAGGAGTAAATCTACAATTTCAACACTCTTGGAGCTAAGCACCGATCCTAGAAAAACATATGAAGTTATAGCTGGTAGAAATTTTTCTTGTCCATGAGCCTCAATCCATTATATATTAATATTATGAGTTGATTTTAGTTAGAGAGTCAAGTTATGCATCAGGCTATTGCCAACAAAAAGGCAGAGATCGCTGAAATCTGCAGGAAATACGATGTAGTTCGACTTGAAGTGTTTGGGTCGGCGGCCAGGGGAACGGATTTTGATCCGAAGAAAAGTGATGCCGATTTTTTGGTGGAGTACCAACCTCCACTATTGCCCGGATTGGCTAATCGTAGGTTGAAATTGCGAGAGGACCTACAAGCAGCGCTGGGAAGGCGAGTTGATCTGACCAGAAAAGGGACGATCAGCAATCATTATTTGAAGCTTTCGATTGAAGAAGATATTGAAGTAGTCTATGAAGCGTGATCCTAGGGTATTGCTTGATGATGTAATTGAGGCAAGTGAAGAAATAGTAGAATATACTTCAGACATGGATATGCAGGCATATCTTGAAAGCACGATTATAAGAAGAGCAGTTGAGCGTTGTTTTACAATTATAGGTGAGGCCCTGAATCAACTTGACCAACAGGAACCTGATTTAGCTGCAAGGATAATAAATCTTAGGAATGTTGTGGATTTCCGTAATGTGTTGACACATGGTTATCATAAAGTAGACAATGAAGATGTTTGGGACATAATCACTGATCATCTACCGATTCTGTATAGAACAGTTTGTGATCTCCGAAAGGAATTCGTGTAACACAAATTCATCTCAGCTAAACCGCCTCACAGATTCTGTAACAGTTTTTCAATTTCTTGCTTATATCATCAATGGCACAGGTGTCGGGGTATATCGCCTAGTAGTGGCCCCAAAAGTGGTTAACACAGGGTCATCGCTTTTAAAATTTTGATTTCCTCTTTTGGTGATTTAATCCCCTACGGTCTCAAAAATGACACCATTCTATTGAGGCTCAAAAGATGCCGAATGATTCCCATGTTTTTGAGGGGATGACGGATCCCCGATGTCGTCCTGCCCCGCGCCATGATCTTCATGACATGCTGATGAGGGCCCTATTGACCGTCCTCTCGGATGGTGAAACCTGTCCCGACAGGGCTCGGTTTGGCCGCGCCCATGAAGCCCTCTCTTGGGGCTGGCCGTGAGGATGTCCTTGCCATTGATGGCAACGCTTGACGGCCTTCTGTTTCCGATGCACCCGATCGTCACCTTTACATCGGGTTCATGCTTTTTTAACCGGGACACAATGGGTTCTTGAGGTCACCATGAACGAAGATGACCTTCGCAACCGTACGGGGCTGGGGGCGGAGAGCTTGGCGGTCATGCGAAGGTTTGTCCTCAATTGGGCTCGTTTGGCTGGAGATAAGAGGCTCCATCCATTCTGGGAAGACTTAAAAAAGCAGGATGGAATCACAATTATGCGTTGAAACTCATCAGTTTGGCTGAACCTCTTCCTCAAGATGAACGGTCTCAAAAGCGATAGCCCTGGGAAAAAATATCTTTAAGGGTTACTTATGACTACCTGAGTAGTTACATATTTTTTTAGATTATTGTGACCCTAAAAGCCCAACTTACGATATAGATTTTCGAACCAGGTACCTGATTAAGAGAATTGGAATTAAAGTGATAAAATTTACACCATTAATGGACGCTTTGCCCGAATCTGTCCCCTTCGTTGGACCGGAGGCCCTTGAGAGATCTCGGGGGAAGGCGTTCCGGGCTAGAATAGGAGCCAATGAAAATGTCTTCGGCCCGTCACCAAAAGCAATCAAGGCAATGCAGGAGGTTGTTTCTGAAGGGTGGCAATATGGAGACCCAGAAAATCATGATTTGCGTCATGCATTGGCAAAATTTTATGATATTCACCCCACCAATGTCATGGTTGGCGAGGGCATTGACGGTTTGTTGGGGTACTTGGTCAGAATGTTTGTTGAACCTGGAAGAAAGGTTGTAACCTCTGTCGGTGCTTATCCAACGTTTAACTATCATGTGGTTGGTTATGGGGGAGAGTTGATTTCTGTACCATATGTCAATGATCGTGAAAACTGCCGTTCCCTAGCTGCGATGGCTCAAAAGGTCAGACCAGCCCTTATTTACCTTGCTAATCCTGACAACCCTATGGGTACGTGGAATAGGAGAGACGAGATCTCAGAAATGCTTGACTCTCTGCCCCAAGAATCGCTTTTGGTATTGGATGAAGCCTATATCGAGTTTGCTCCATCTGAGGCTGAATTACCCTTGGAAATTGATGACCCCAGATTGATTCGTTTTCGAACCTTTTCAAAGGCCTATGGGATGGCTGGTATGAGAGTTGGTTATGCTCTCGGTGAGGAAAATCTAATTTCAGCCTTTAACCGTGTCAGGAATCATTTCGGTATGTGCCGTGTTTCACAAGTTGGTGCCCTTATCTCCCTTGCCGACCAGGAAAATCTGAGAAACATTGTTAACAAGGTTGACAAAGCCAAAGATAGAATTGGATTTCTTGCTGAGAAAAATGGTCTGAAAGCACTTGAATCAGGTACCAATTTTGTGGCTGTTGATGGAGGTAAAGATGGTCAATTTGCCAGGATACTGCTGGCAGAACTGGTAAACAGGGATATTTTTGTACGAATGCCTCTGGCTGCACCACAGGATAGATGCATTCGAATATCTGCTGGCACCAAAAAGGATTTGGACTATCTTGAAGAAGTTTTTCCCATAGCCTTGGAAAAAAGTTATCAACTTTATTCTGATGCTGAATAGTTTCTGGACATTCGATTTTTGACTCTTTGCCTAGCCAAGGCACTGTCACGGTCGGTGACACCCAATAGATTTGCCAACAATCTGAGCAAACCATCCTCGCCATAATCTCTGGTACCATCAGATAGGACAAGTTCCCACAATAGCTCCAGAATTTCTTCCCTTTGTTCAAAAGGTATTTTTTGCTTTACAATACGCGTAAATTGGACAGAATCCTGGGTCAAGGCCTCAATTTTTTCAGCTTCCCTGCGTAATTCAGTTGCTTCAAGCAGGGGAATGTTGCAGCATTCGGATATTAATTCAGCAATATGGTGCTGCTCTTCTTCGGTGTAATTGTTATCGGCCCGTGCGACCCGAACAAGCAATACAGTTAAAGCAAGGTGGAAATCATCGGCGGTCAGAGGTTTGGTTTCAGGTTTTGAATATTTTTCAAAAAAAGATTTGAACATAAGCAGTCACTCAATTGCCCAATCAAGTTTCATTAGGCTCTTCCTTACCTACACCTTTGGCAATGAATTTCATGGGAACAATCCAGATCAGTCCAAAGAAGATATATAAAATCAACTCAAGCAGAAACGGCAAACGCTCACCAAAACTTAACATAAATGCGACGGCAAGTCCGACATAGACCGGAAGAATAATCAACAGGTATATGACAGTCAGTTTTCGACGTAATTTGTACGGTAGTGCAATCATAAATTGAATATTTACTGAAGATAGGTTTGAATTAGAGGCGAATAATTGATTGTATCTTCTCTGATCGGAGAATTGGATACTAATACAATGGGGCATCCGATAAGAGTTTCCAATCTTCTTATGTATTTTTGGGCATTTGGGGGCAAATCTTCTTTATTTCTTATTCCACAAGTCGATTGTTGCCATCCAGGCATAGTCTCGTAAATAGGTTCCAGTTTTTGCTGCTGACCTAATTGATAAGGCAAATAATCCAATTTTTCTTTTCCCAAATGGTAACCAACACCGATCTTGATTTCATCAAATTCATCAAGTACATCCATTTTCATAAGGGCAATCCCATTAACACCGGATAAAGCACAGGCCATTTTGATCATAACGGTATCAATCCAGCCACATCTTCGAGGACGCCCGGTCACAGTCCCAAATTCATGCCCCTTTGAGGCCAAGGTTTGACCTTCGTGATCAAAGAGTTCGGTTGGGAAGGGACCCTCGCCCACGCGTGTTTGATAGGCTTTACAGATGCCAAGAACAAACCCCAAATCCTTGGGACCTACACCGGAACCTGTAGCGGCATTTCCAGCTACTGTAGAAGATGAAGTTACATATGGGTAGGTGCCATGATCGATATCCAGAAAAGTTCCCTGAGCCCCTTCATATAAAACTCGATTACCTGATTGAATGAGATTTTCATATATCCACCAGGTTGATTTGGTATACTTGCTTATGACCGGGGCAACTTTATGAAGCTTTTCAATAAGTCCTTCCTTTCCTATTTCAGGGACATTTAGCCCCCTGCGCAAGACATTATGGTGGTTTATAAGTTTATCAAGAGCCTTGTCTAATTCATCCAAATCGCTCAAATATCCTGCTTTTACAGCTCTTCTTCCAACTCTGTCTTCATAAGCTGGTCCTATACCCTTACCGGTTGTACCAATCTTTGTTGTTCCGGATCTCTCTTCTCTTATTTTATCCATCTCAATGTGTAGGGGTAAAAGTAATGTCGTATTCTCAGCAATTACCAGGTTCTCGGTTGTGATTCGGATACCCTGATTTTCGACACTCTCAATTTCCTGGATCAGACTGAAAGGATCAAGGACCACACCACTGCCAATGACACCAACTTTTTCTGGTCTAAGGATACCTGAGGGTAGTTGTGAGAGTTTAAATGTCTGATCAGCTGTTTTAATGGTATGACCAGCGTTCTGACCACCTTGGAAACGTACGACCACATCAGCCTTTTCGGCCAACCAATCAACTATTTTTCCTTTACCTTCATCACCCCATTGAAGGCCTACAACAACAATATTTTGCAACAAAATTCTCCTGATTCGGTTTATGCTAGCCTTCAAATATATTTTTTAACCCATTAAGGGGACACTTCTCCTTGAAAATGGTATCCTGTTGACTACTTTCCAAGTTCACTAGCTTAATTCCAATAGGTTAATCTTAAATGAGTAACATTGTTCTGGTCATACATTTAATACTGGCGCTTATTCTGATAGGGATAGTGCTTCTGCAAAGATCAGAAGGTGGCGGATTGGGTATAGGTGGGGGCGGAAATATGCTCTCGGGCAGAGGATCAATTACCGGACTCGGTAAATTAACCTGGTTATTTGCAATATTGTTTCTGGTCACATCCATGTCGCTTACCATCTTGACGGCAAGTGATCAATCCAGAGACTCGGTTGTTGAAAGATTAGGTGTCGAATCGAACGAAGGTAGCCCAACATTGCAACTTGATCCAGATGAATTACTATCACCTTCAGGTACGGACGAACCAGCTCTTCCTCCGAAAACTGAGTAGTACAATAATTTCAGGGAGCCTGATTGATAGGAGTTTCCGGGTTATGAAATTCATCTTGGATAAATAAATCACTAAATACTTGATTTTATTTTCATATAATCGTTAGATAATAAACCCGTGGATATTATGGAGTTATCCTGAAAAAGGATATACGATTTACGGGAGATTTTCCTCATTTGACTAGATATATTTTTATTACTGGAGGAGTTGTTTCCTCGCTTGGTAAAGGTTTGACATCAGCGGCTTTGGGGGCCTTACTTCAAGCAAGGGGCTATGGTGTTAGACTAAGGAAATTAGACCCGTATCTCAATGTTGATCCCGGAACCTTAAGTCCATTTGAGCACGGAGAAGTTTTTGTCACTGATGATGGCGCTGAAACTGATCTTGATATTGGTCATTATGAACGTTTCACTGGAGTGGCAGCAAGTGCCTTGGATTCAACATCATCAGGTCGAATTTATCAAAGTGTTCTGGAGAAGGAAAGACAGGGGGAATATCTGGGTGATACAATTCAAGTGATTCCGCACGTAACTGATGAAATTAAACGCTTTATATCGCAGGAATTTGAGAATACCGACTTCATGCTTTGTGAATTGGGGGGGACTGTAGGCGATATAGAAGGATTGCCGTTCTTTGAGGCGATTCGTCAATTTGCCCAAGATAAAGGTACAAATAATTGTGTGTTTATTCATGTAACCCTAATCCCTTATCTTGATGTTTGTAATGAGATCAAAACCAAACCAACACAACACTCGGTCAAGGAACTAAGATCCATTGGTATTTCACCTGATATCCTTGTTTGTCGCTCCAATTTGCCCATACCTGACAAGGAAAGGAATAAAATTGCCCTTTTTTGTAATGTGAAACAGAATGCGGTCATTTCTTCACCTGACCTGAAATCAATTTACGAAGCACCGACACTCTATCACGAACAGGGTCTGGATTTGGCTGTTTTGAATGCTTTTGGGCTTGAGAATGTTCCGGAGGCGAATCTGAAAAAATGGTATGAGGTTAAAAACAGGATAGCTAATCCTGAGGGCAAGGTTCGTGTGGCAATTGTTGGCAAATACACTGGTTTGGATGACGCCTATAAATCAATCAGCGAAGCTCTTACTCACGGTGGTATTGCCAATCATGTCGAAGTGGAAACCAAATGGATCCAGGCAGAGGTTTTCGAAGAGGAAGATCCGGCACCATATCTGACCGGGTGTCACGCTATCCTTATTCCCGGTGGCTTTGGTAAAAGGGGATCGGAAGGAAAAATAAAGGCGGCTGGATTTGCAAGGAGAAATCGTATTCCCTACTTTGGTATTTGCCTGGGGATGCAAATGGCCGTTATTGAGTTGGTGCGCGATGTGCTGGGTATTGACAGCGCAGGTTCTGAAGAGTTTTCCCTGGAAGGAATTGAAAATTCTGTGGAAGAATTGACACCGGTGATATTCTATTTGAAAAAATGGATTCAAAATGGGGAAAAGGTTACGCGGACTTCCAATGATGAAATGGGTGCCACCATGCGATTGGGAGCCTATCCGGCGATGTTAACCGAGGGCAGTCTCGTTGCAGAAATATATGGGAGCAACGAAATCTCTGAACGTCATCGACATCGGTATGAAGTTGACATAAAATATAAAGACAGGCTTGAAAAAGAAGGTGTGGTATTCTCGGGATTATCACCTGATGGTAATTTACCGGAAATTATGGAAATCAAAAATCATCCGTGGTTTGTTGGAGTGCAATTCCATCCTGAGCTGAAATCACAACCTTTTTCACCTCACCCATTGTTTGCTGGGTTTATTGAAGCTGCAATAAAGCGATCAAGATTGGTGTAAATGTTGTCGCATACCTAGCGTGTTAAAGATTAAGCATGACGGAGGAAATATGCTCAGAAAAATCATCATATCCATTTTTGTTTTAATAGGCCTAACCGCTTCAGGTGCTGGCGCGATGGAACCACCGATTTACACAGAAAATGGAATTGCAATCAATGGCTATGACCCTGTTGCATATATTGAAAAAATTTCAGCCAATGAGGGTCGTGATGAGTATTCATATGAGTGGATGGGAGCTACCTGGAAGTTTATCTCGCAGGAAAATCTCGACAAGTTCATAGCCAAACCGGAGGAATATGCACCGCAGTATGGCGGGTATTGTGCCTACGCAGTTGCTAAAGGTTATACCGCCACTACCGAGCCAGATGCTTTTACCATCCATGAAGGGAAATTATATCTGAATTACAGCAAGCGGGTAGAAAGAATTTGGCGTCGGAATATGGTCAATTTTATTGAAAGTGGAGATAAAAATTGGCCGGGAGTATTGGAATAAATTGCAAACTGATACATTCACTGAAACGATTAATCATGGCGTAACCCTTGTCGGCGGCGGGTCTTGTACCCGCAAAGAGTATAATTTAGCTGTTAAACATGCCCCCTTTTTGATTGGTATGGATGGGGGCGCAGAAATCATCCTTGATTTTGGGTCTGAACCCGAGTTGATCATCGGGGACCTGGACTCTTTATCTGAAGCAAGCAAGAAGAGGTTCAAGTTAAAAATCATCAAAATCCATGATCAGGATAGAACTGACATGGATAAGTGTGTTGGTTCTATTAATGCTCCATTTATATTGTCGATAGGGATTCTTGGTGACCGGGTTGATCATGCTTTGGGAGCGTACAAC
>JAJEBQ010000042.1 GCA_022822495.1 Paracoccaceae bacterium
ACCCCATATAGGTTCCTGTTTTGACCGGGACCGCACCACAATTATTCACTCGATAAACAAGATTGAAGAATTAATGAAGCGTGACAAGGATTTGGAGTATTCCATTGGAAAAATTAGACGTGACTTGTTACACGGCTAAAGCGCTTTATTATTAAGGGCACCTCTTTTTTTAAGATCACCTGAGAGTCCCTGATTTTCAAAAGCCACTTTTCTCAATTTTCTATCCCTGTGACATATAGTTTTTTGTAAAATTTTCATCAATCCGGTTATTTTGATGCTCCATGAACCTTTTTATGACACCAGAACACACACCTCTCCCTTCCTTTGGACAACCATGACATAATACGCCCTCTTGATGGTGTAACACAGATTGCTCAAGCCAATCCAAACCCGCGACCGGTTAAGCCCCAGGACAGTTCATAGAACGAGCATTCCAGTCATTCCTTATCGCCCAAAAAACATGCGCAACACGACACCGTACCTTCGCATAGGAACGGTTCAGAGCAATCTGATAAGAACTCAAGGGCCTCCCACGCCTAGCCTTGTACGTGATCCGGGGCTTGAATTCCTTCTTGCGCAAACCAGAAAGTCTTTCCTTCGAACGATAGGCACTGTCGGCGAGACCTCATGCCCCTTGGGAGGATGAGCATCCAACAGAACCTCAAATACCTGACTGTTGTGGACAGGCGCCGGGGACACCTCCCAATTGGTAATCACCTTCGTCGCCCGATCAACCGCGATATGATTTTTATAGCCGAAATGAGAAACACCATGCTTCTTGAACCAGCGTGCATTCTTATCCTTCTGATACAGCAGGTTCGGGCGGTCATTCCAGTCGGTGGGAACCTCGCCACTCTTAAGCGTCACATTCTCCTCCCGGCTGTTGCGTTGACGGGGAACCTGAACAACCGATGAATCCACCAACGTCCCCGTCGGCAAACGATACCCATGACCCGCCAACGGAGCCTTGAACACCCCAACAAACGCATCAAGACGACTCGACGTGCTCAACCTGTTGCGATACGTCCAAAGCGTTTTCTGGTCTAGTACTTGATCCTTGCTGTGAAGACCCGCAAATTGCTTGAAGGAGGTACGGTCACGCAGCATGTATTGTAACTGCTCATCTTAGGCCGTTCATCACACCCAACAGTAGGGAACGGAGAATAATGAAAGAGTCTCAAGGACGGCGCATACGAGGAGGACCAAAGACCTCTTCAAGAAGTGGTCGGAACGATTCCCAGTCTACCATCTCCTTCATGCTTTGCAGATTGTTGAATTCCTTCAACGCCTAGTGTTGATGATCTTCTTCCAGCAAGTGACGTTTTTCCATGTGAAATCTCCTGGTTTTACATTAAAAAGGGAATAATGTATTTAGTGTTGGCTTCTATTGAATCACAACACAAACAAATAGGCCAGGAATTGAGGGGTGTTTTATAAAAAAATGTGGCCGAATTAATTAATAGAGGTGCCCTTAATTATCGTACACTTCTCCTACTCGACGCAAGGGGATGTTTCTGCAACCGTTTGTTCTCTATAAATAGGGCTTCATCGGCCAGGAATTACCTTTGAATTGAGGATTTCCGTTCGGGTTGAAACAACCCCACTATAATGGTATATGGTAAGACCAAAGTAATTTATTACAAAACGGCAAGAAATAGTTCTTGGATACTTTAACGAATTGGCAAATTCTTATTTTTGACTTTGAGATGTTGAGTGTTTGATTCCCAACATTTATGTCGTCTTTGAAGTGTGTTTAATAATTGGAGAAAAAAATATGAAATTTAGTATGGGGGTTGAAGTATTGGACCAGGTTGCCAATCAGGTTCAGTCGATTATCATTCAAAAAGTCGTATCTCCGATTGATTCTTTTGTGCTGATTGAAGTAGGTTCCTCGACAGTCCGATTTACCACAACAGATAGAACCTGTGAGTTACAGGTCACAGTTCCTGCACTTGCAGAACAGGAAGGTTCTATAACCGTTTCAGCCAGAACACTGGCTCAAATCGCCAGGGCACTTGAAAAAAGTGAAACCTGTATACTTGAGTTTGACCCTATAAAGTTGAAACTCACCGTTATATCCGGCTCATCCAATTACGAATTGCAGACTCTGGCGGCAGAAGATTTTCCTGTTTTGGCCAATGAAGAGTTTGAGGGATCTTTCACGATAGATGCCTCCAACCTTTTAAAGTTGCTTAACACCACGAAATTTGCCATTTCCAGAGAAGAGCAACGGAAATACCTGAAAGGTGTTTTTCTTAATATTAACAAGAAAAAAGAACAAGAATGTCTTGACGCCGTAGCAACTGATGGCTTCAAAATGGCCATGACCTCTACCTCAAAACCAACTGCAATGGAGGATTTCAAGGGGGTGATCATTCCTGAGAAAGCCGTCAACACCCTAACCAGATATTTTGAACCAAAGGGGAATATAACCGTTCATTACACGGAACAAAAGATCCGTTTTGTGAGTAACGGCAAACAATTCACTTCACTTCTCATTAACGGGGACTTTCCGGATTATCATAGATTAATCCCACCCGAATCCAATCTTATCCTTTCCCTTGAGATTACGGAACTGTTGCAGGCATTGAAAAAAGTCATGACTGTTTCATCAGATCCGAACGAAGTTGTTGTCATAACTCTTACCAATGAAACACTCAAGTTAAAGGTAACCTCAATGGGCAGGGGTATAGCAGAGACAGAAATGCCTGTATCCTACCCGGGTGATACCCTAGTCATGAAATTCGTGGCCAACCATTTGACAGGACCTTTAGAAGTTTTGGGTGATGGTATCGCTGTATTTACCATCAGAGATGGGACCAGTGCCATCAAATTACGGAAGCAAGGTGATGAGGATGCTCTGTTTGTCATCATGCCTCAGACCGTTTAAATACTGATCATTGCTTGCCACACCTTGAATTGTTTTGTTAGTACCTTTGCCAAAAAACATATCCCGATTTGCTCTCCTTTAAAATATCCAAGTTAGGCTTAAGGAATTTTCGTTGTTTCGGAAGTCTTGATATTGCTGACTTCAAACAAATCGTCGTTCTGGCTGGGAAAAATGGATCCGGCAAAACATCCATACTTGAGGCGCTGTCTCTGTTCTCACCTGGTAAGGGGTTGCGAAACGCCCAAACTGCTCAACTTAGGTCACATGACAAACCTTTCCCTTGGAAAGTGACCATAGAGATTACTACCAATCCTACCGAAATATTATGGCTCGCAACACATTTGGTAGAAGATAAAACCAGAAAGGTGCTGATTAATGACAAACCTGTCCGTCAGATTGAGCTCAACAAACTTCTAAAGATCATTTGGGTTACCCCCTTGATGGACCGGTTATGGGTTGAGGGGCCTGAGGGACGCAGGCGATTTCTTGATCGGTTGACCATGGGATTTTTTCCTGATCACCCACTACTGATAAACAAATACGCCAAAGCTTTACGGGAACGGAATTTGTTGCTTAGGGAAAGAAATGTTGATAACTCTTGGTTTAATGCCATTGAATCCCAAATGGCGGCCCTAGGTAGCCAAATCACTAAAAATCGGTTGGAAACACTAATTCATCTCAACCATTTTCAATCGTTGAACTCCCCGCTTTTCCCAGCAGCAATTCTTGGTTTAAGTCAAACAGAACCAAAAAACCATGAATTTGACATGTCCGATAAAGATGCCTTGCAAGAGCGGTGGTCTACAAACAGAAGCAGGGATTTGGTTGTTGGCAAGACCCTTGAAGGTCCACATAGAGCGGATTTGAAAGTGAATCATGGCATCACCGGCCGTGCTGCCCAATCCTGTTCTACGGGTGAACAAAAGCTTATCCTGCTATCCATTGTCATCGGTAACGCCCGAGCCTTGGCCAAAACTTTTGGCCAACCTCCCATAGTACTCTTTGATGAAGTTGTCGCTCACCTTGATCCCAAGCACAGATCGGTACTTATCACCGAAATTATCAATCTCAATTCACAGGTCTTTATGACGGGTACCGAGGCAAATTTGTTTCCTGGTCTTGGATCAGAGGCTCAGTTCCTTAACACTTCGGATTTCGAAACAAACTAATCTCCTTACTAAGGCTTTAAAGCTGACGCAAGATTCCTTTGGTTACTTTCGTAACTCGTCGTTCAATATCATTGGTTACCTGCTTGATGAAGTCATCCTGACCCTTTGTGTCTTCCGGGTAAAACTTAACTCGAAAAGCCAGGGATTTCTTGCCATCGGAAAACTGTTCTTCAGCTTGTGGCCCAACAAATTCATCAAAGATATCGACCGCATTTATATATTGGCGAAAGGGTGATCCATTGATAGCACTTATTATGATCTGGGCTTCCAACTTATTGTCGACAATAAAGGAGAAGTCCCTCTCGATCGGTTGAAAATCATTGAATTTTATGGCTTCGCGAGTGATTTTAGCTTTACGTGGAAAGGGCACTTTCTCAAGGAGTAGTGAAAAACAAACTACTTTACCATTGATTTTTAGATTTCGTTTTACCCGCGGATGGATTTCGCCATACCACCCCAATGGGTCGCCTGGTCGTAGAAAAACTCCGCCGGTGCGAACGGGATGGTAACCATTTTGCTGGTGCCTTACCAACCTGAACCTGGTCCCCTTACCAATGGCATTGAGTAACTGCTCCATATCCGCCTTGGCATCATAGATATCCACATCTCTCGCCAGTTGATGTGGTGAAAGGCTGCTTATTGATCCGACTATCAAGCCACACACCTGAATATATTGTTCCTCAGGCTGAGGTCCGTAAAAGATAGGTCCGATTTCGAAGAGTGCGAGGTCATTGTTCCCCCGTGCCTGGTTTTTCACGACAGCCTTCAACAAACCTGGTAGTAGATCCGGCCGCATCACATCCATTTCCGAAGAAATAGGATTCTCAAGGGCAACGAGTGGGGTATCTCCCTGGAAATACTGAGCGGTCTCATGATCAACAAAGGAATAGGTTACACATTCGTTATAACCCAACCCTCCAAGTGTTCGTCGTACGATCTGTTCTCTTTTTTGGAAGGGGGTAAGTGTCAAACCAGTTACCCCTGCCGGAGGTAAAGGTAACGGAGACCCTTGTAATTTGGTAAGGGATGCCATGCGTCCAATTTCCTCAACAAGATCAATTGAACCTCCTATGTCCGGGCGCCATGAGGGCACCTGGACCTTGATATAATCTCCCTCAATTTGTGGTTCGAAACCCAACTTTGCCAGAAACCACAGTTGGTTGTCAACATCCACTTGCATACCCAACACTTCTTCAACTCGATTGGTATGAAGTTCAAGGCGTTTACTCGTATCCGGGAATTCACCATCATAAACGATTTCCGATGGTGTGCCTCCGCATAGATCAATAATCATCCTTGTTGCGAGATCCAATCCCTTCTGGGTGAACATCGGATCAACACCTCTTTCGAACCGGTATCGGGCATCAGATACTATTTTCAGTTTGCGGCCGGATTCGGCAGTAAGAATGGGGTCCCACAAGGCACTCTCGACAAAAACATTAACCGTTTCTTCAGTACATCCTGTTGCCTCTCCCCCCATGATGCCTGCGATACTTTCTGGTCCATTCGCATCAGAAATAATCATCATACCCTTTTGGAAGGTATGGGTTTCACCATCCAGTGCCATAATCGTTTCCCCGCCATTGGCGAAGTGCACGCTTAAATCCCCTTTGACCTTGTCTGCATCAAAAACATGAAGGGGGCGGTTGTGCTCATAGGTAATATAATTGGTTATATCAACCAGAGTTGAGATGGGTCGCAAGCCAATATCCTGTAGTCTTTTTTGTAACCAATGGGGTGAAGGGCCATTTTTGACCCCTTTGATCACACGCCCCATGAACAATGGACATTCTTTTGCTTTGGCTGTTTCATCGATTTTTATCCCGATTGAGGACGTAAACTCACCCTTGATGGTGGGGAAATCCACATCTTTGAGCTTACCCAAACCTCTTGCTGCCAAATCACGTGCTATCCCCCTGATTCCAAGGGCATCTGGACGATTGGGTGTTACTGCTATTTCAACAACGGGATCATTCAGGTCATAAACATCCGCAAATTTTGTTCCAAGCGGAGTATCTTGTGGCAAATCAATTATGCCGTCATGTTCATCGGAAAGTTGCATTTCTCGTTCCGAACAAAGCATTCCACAACTCTCCACTCCCCGAATTTTTCCTTTTTTTAAGACCAGACCGGTTCCGGGAATGATCGATCCCAAGGGGGCAAATATTCCAACCAGACCGGTTCTCGCATTGGGAGCACCACAAACGACCTCTACCAGTTCCGTTTTGCCGGCAGGTCCTTCAGTCCAAACCTCAACTGTACAAACCTTTAGTCGATCTGCGTTCGGATGCTGTCTAGCTTCCTTGACTTTGCAAACAGTAAAGTTTTGAAATTTCTCTCCAGGATTTTCAACTTCCTCAACCTCAAGACCAAGGTCTGTCAGTGCTTCGCTGATTTCGTTTATTGTACACTCTGATTCCAAGTGATCCTTAAGCCATCCAAGTGTGAATTTCATTAACCCAAATCCTTCTACATAATTTGCAGACCATTCCAGGCAGCAACACCTGGCAAAAATCTAGTTGAAAGTTCAGGATAAATAGTGTCCTTTGTGAAAAAATTAAGACAATTACATGAATAGTCTTGATTATAACCCGATCATTGCAAAGTTTACTTGGGCAGGAGTTTTGCCATTTTTCCCTGGTTGCAATCAACAGATATAACTTTAGAATGCCTGCCATCCATATAACGCCAGGATCGATGGTTATACCAGATAATAGGAAGATACCTTGAAACGATCACGAAATCTTAAAATAGTTGCCACCTTGGGTCCGGCCTCAAATAATTATGACATCATCAAGGCGATGTTCACCGCCGGCGCGGATGTGTTCCGCCTGAACATGAGCCATGGAGACCACAAAGCCATCAAGGAACTGCATGGCATTATACGCGAAATTGAAAATGAATTTAAGCGTCCCATCGGCGTCCTTGCCGATTTACAAGGCCCCAAGCTGAGAATAGGTACCTTCAAGGGAGGCAGTGAAATGCTTGAAGAAAAAGAGCATTTTCGCCTGGACCTTGATCCCAAAGAAGGTGATAAACATAGGGTTTGCCTACCACATCCAGAGATTTTCAAGGCCATAAAGCCCAATTCCACCTTGCTGGTGAACGATGGTAAAATCAGGTTGAACGTGCTTGAGTGTGGTGAAGATTATGCCAATGTTGAAGTCATTGAAGGCGGGGAGATTTCTGACAACAAGGGGGTCAATGTACCTGATGTTATTATACCCTTGGCAGCCTTATCAAAAAAGGATCGCAAGGATTTACAATTTGCCTGTGAACTCGGTATCGACTGGCTGGCCCTGTCTTTTGTTCAAAGCAGCAAGGATGTCAAGGAAGCGAGATCACTTGTACGGGGTCGGGCAGCCATTATGACCAAGATTGAGAAACCGGCTGCAGTTGAAAATTTTGACGCCATCCTGGAAGCTTCAGATGGCATTATGATTGCACGGGGTGATCTTGGCGTTGAATTACCCATTCATACCGTTCCACCAATACAAAAGCGTCTTACAAGGAAGTGTCGTAGTGCGGCAAAGCCGGTGATTGTTGCGACCCAAATGCTTGAAAGTATGATCGCCAGTTCTACTCCTACACGTGCTGAAGTTTCCGATGTTGCCACAGCCATCTATGAAGGAGCAGATGCGGTTATGCTGTCGGCAGAATCTGCGGTGGGAAATTTCCCGGTAGAATCAATTCAGACCATGAACAACGTCGCTATTTCGGTCGAAAAAGATCCAACTTACAGAGAGGTCCTTGAGGCATCACGTACTGGAATAAGAAAAACCGTTCCGGATGCCATTACTCTGGCTGCCCGCCAAATCGCGGAAACGGCCGATGTTAAAGCGATTTGTTGTTTTACTCATTCCGGGACCACCGCGAGATTGGTTGCCCGTGAGAAACCAAGAGTTCCCATTATTGTTATGACACCATTCGAGAAATATGCCCGAAGATTATGTTTGCTATGGGGTGGTCATTGTGAAATCACAGAAAAGACCCATGGATTTGATGGTGCTGTTGAAATAGCTACTTCTGTGGCCAGGTTTGCTGATTTTGGCCAAGGTGAAGATCAGATCATTATTACAGCTGGCGTTCCATTCAATGTTTCCGGTACAACCAACATTGTTCAGGTCGCTAAAATCGGTTTAAGTTGAAAATAAAACGAGTTTGCTCCGAAGAAATGATACTTTGATTGAAAACTGCTTTATCCGGTTGGATAAGCGTTTCAAAAGGGGCTTTGCCAGGAAATTTATTTCATTCCAGTGATTTTAGGAAGTCCTGCAATTCATCCCTGAGTTCTGGGCGTTGGAGTGCAAGTGCAATACCTGCCTGTAAAAATCCCATCTTGTTGCCACAATCAAAGCGTTGTCCCTCAAAGATATATCCATAAACACCAGGGGAGTTGGTCGTACCCTTGGCGATAGCTTCAGTAATCTGAATTTCTCCATTGGCATCCGGTGGAGTCTTTGCCAGATCTTCAAAAATTCTCGGGGTAAGAATGTAACGTCCAATGATGGCAAGATTGGAAGGTGCCTTCTCTTGCTTCGGTTTTTCAACCAAACCCTTCAAACGTAAGATTTTGTCACCCGAAGACTCCGGTTCGACAATGCCGTAATTGGAAACATTTTCCCATGGAACTCTGGAGAGACCCACCATAGTTCCACCATGGCTTTCATAAGCATTAATCATTTGGCTAAGAACAGGCTCTTTCGAAATGATAACATCGTCAGTCAATATGACCACAAACGGTTCATCACCGATAAGTTGTCTTGCACACCAAACAGCGTGGCCTAGCCCATGTGGATAATGTTGTCGAATATAGGCAATGGTGCCACTGTCGAAGGTCGTATCCCTAACGATCTGTAGAAGTTCCTTCTTTCCCTTTTTGTGCAAGTGGTTTTCCAGGATGGGTGAGCGGTCGAAATAATCTTCCAAGGCACCTTTCCCCCTTGAGGTTACGAAAATAAACTCCTCTATACCTGCCGCTCTCGCTTCATCCAATGAATACTGAATCAAGGGTCGGTCCACAAGTGTCATGATTTCCTTGGGGATAGACTTGGTAGCAGGCAAAAACCTTGTCCCCAAGCCGGCAACAGGGAAAATGGCCTTTTTGATTTTTGACATCATGCCAGAGACTCACTAACCTAAAACGCGTGACAAATTGCCGTTAGCCCGAAATTTCACCTAAATACACATTTATCATTACTTCAATGCCCACATCTATCCCTCTACTATTTTTAATTTCAGGGCTACCAAGAACCGGGAAAAACAGAGCTGGAATATCCTTGTCAATGCATTTTTATGGTGATCATTTTGCACTGTCTGATATCCTTAAAATTGAAACGCACAAACATTATGGTTTGGCCAAAGATTTGCCGATTTTTCATTTTGAAGACACCAAGGATGATACCAACGTTTGTTTTGGCGGATTGACCCCCAGAGAAGCATATATAAATTTTAGTGAACAGATTATCAAACCTAAATTTGGGAAATCATATCTGGGCAGGAAAGTGTTACCGCGAGTAATTCGGAACAAGGAAAATCATACCCCATCAATAATATCCGGTGTGGGCTTTCTTGAGGAAGTCATGCCACTAATCAAATGCGTTGGAACATCGTCAACCCTTCACCTTGAAATCATCAAGGAGGACAATCCATCCGATACCTTGCAGGATAGTCGTCACAAACTTGATTTGAGGGTTTGGGGGGTTTCAGAATTGGCCATCGGTCCTTCGGACGAGTCTGATTTCCTGGCCAAGGTAGAGCATCACATCGCCCAAAACTTCTAGGGGTTATATTTGGGACTTATATACAAAAGTGCCAAACCTTATATCTAAATCATGAAATTGGCTTAAACCCCAACACCATCATTTTGCACCCTTTTCTCGGTTGCACTGTTTAGAGATCATCTGACAGTTGTCGGCAGTCGTTGGGCCTCCCTTTGACCAAGGTTCTCTGTGATCTGCCTCCATTTCTTCAAACTTGTATTCTTTCTTGCAGATTGGACAGATCCCCTTTTGCCTCTCATAGGCTTCTCGCTTCATTTTATCAGTAAAGGCTCTTATATTGAGATGCTTTTCCCTACCGGTAAGAAGATAGGCGTATATTCCTTTCTTGTTTGTTACATCTTCATCTTCCATGAGATTTGAGATGCGCTTCTCAAGAAAAACAGGATCATAATCACCATCCTTGAATTCATTGTAGAGTTTTCCCCAGTTTACTCCCTTCATCTCCTTGCGATAGGTTGTGAAGGTTGCTTTAGTCCAATTGATAACCGACTGAAAATGGTTCCATAGGGTCACAGCGTTCCTGTCATGCTGATGGGCAGACATGTACTCTTCCACCTTCTCGTCATTGATCCATTTGATCGCTGTTTCCAGATACTCCTGCCGGATGGTCGATCCCACAAGGTAATTCTTGCCGATGTCTTGTGCTCCAATTCCTTGCCGACTGAAATATCTTTTGGCATCCGAGACCCAGGAACCATGATAGACCGCATTGCGAAGCTCCTGGTTGGTCAATACCTTACCAGCAATGTTGATAATCCTGAACCAGTCAAGTTTTTCACTGTCCGTTCCCTTGCACGCATAGACCATGAGAGGGTAGTTTAGAATTTGATCCTTTTCATCAGTTTGTAGGTTATGAAAGGCCAGGCCGTTAATGGAGAATTCATTGTTTGCATACTGACAAATTGAAATGGTCCGCTGCTGTCCATCTATGATTTCATAGCGAGTACCATCACAACCTTCACCCCTGTCAGCCCAGTACATCACATTCAGGGGGAATCCCAGGCGGACAGTGTTGATGACAGCATTGCGTTCTTTTTCATTATAGATGAATTCACGTTGGTATGGAGGTCTGATGTCGAGATTTTCTTTATACCCTCTAACTCCTGCTTCTCCGTTATCGCTGTAACCTTCAGCGAGTTCTGCTATGGTGATTTCCAGAAGGTTAATGTCCATGATAAACCCTATTTAAGATTTTTGTTACGAATAAATATTCTCCCATACAAAGAATAAACGGTATCCTTGCCATCCGTATAATAATTTCCCTTTTTGGGCTTTCCTTTCATTACAGGATTACCATTGGTCTTCTTCCCTGAGCTTCCTGTTTTCGTTCCATCTTGTCTGGTTTCTTCATAATTGTCATAGAATTTGTTACTGTTTAACCCAAATCCAACCTTTTGTGACAATCCCAATATTTCAAACTGATCCGGGTTGAACTTGTCTAGGAAAGTGATTGGTACCCCCATCACACCATCATAGTCAACGGGTATATCTTTTGTTTTGTCGACGTTAGCGGCGTCATAATTGTCGTAATGAGGATAGTCTTCAAGTGAATAGTGCTTGTAGAGGACCAGCTCCTCGTGACGTTTTTTGTGGTCGAGATTTGTATACCATCGAACTCCCTTAACTTTGATGAACTTATTTCCTCTGGCGTCCTCCCATGCTGTTGCGGCCTTAAGTGGGTAGTGATTTGGCACACCAAATGTTCTGTCACCGCTGCTAATGCTTGGTCCCAACCATATACTATTATTCATGATCAAGGAGAATATTTCCTTGTAGGTGATGGCGTTTAGATTCCCTATAATAATGAATTTCTTGTTGTGTTCCATCAACTGGCCAACATACTCTCGAAACAGTGAGAAAGGCGGGTTGGTCACCACAATATCAGCTTCTTTCAACAACTCAATACATTCCTTATTGCGAAAGTCACCATCACCCTGCAGAGGTATGATCCCAATGTCGTCTGTGTTGGGAGTTCGGTCTCCTTTCCGAAATCCATCATATTCCAGCTTGATGGCCTGTTCGCAATCATGCTGTGAAAAGAGATCCCGTTGCTGATTCTTGTAACAGGTGGTGATCAGTTTCTTCAGTTCCAGATGCTGGAAATTATAGGAGAAGTAATGGAAGAAGTTGCTGACCCGTGGATCATCACAGTTGCAGTAAACGATTTTGCCCTGAAAATGCTCCTTGTAATACCTCAACTCGTTCTCGATATCAACAAGTTGAGTATAGAATTCATCGCTCTTGTTTTTCTTGGCAGCGTGCAAAGTTGAGGTGGTATTCTTTGTAGGCATTAGGTCATTTTCTGATCATTTTATGATCATAATAGTTATACAAATCGAAATGCCAAGCAATACCTCTAGGTGGTTCAAGCTCCATAAGGACAATGGCGGGTAGGCAAGGGCAATATGCTTCTGATTCGATCAAACACCTGCTAGTTACTGTCTTCTTCAGCAACCTTAACCTGTCTCAATACAGCCCTCGCCAATTCCCCCGGGGGTGCATCAATAAAAAACTCTTCTTCAAGTTCTAGTTTCTTGGGTTGATAGTCAAATAACTTAACCCTTACCTCAGGTTTATCTTCTTTGCTTTTCATTCTTCTATTTCCTTGCCTGATTATATACTCCTAGCAACGCTATCCAAACCATTATCAGCAATCAAATCCGAATAACGCAGTCTCTTGCCAGCCATACCAGAAACAACACCTGTCATTTGGTTTACAGTCCCTTGAGGTCTCTGGTTATGTTTACCAACAAACTCGCTAACATACCTGTTTAAGCGTTTCTTGTTCGTAACTATTCAGGTGCCCAATATTTTCAATAATCTGCAGGATTGGATTGTTCCTGTTGACATTCTGAAAGTGAAGCCCACTTGTTGGCCATGACAAGACGGTAAAGTCCGCAAGTCCAACGCATGTCCTTGAGGTAAACAATTCGTTAGCAGTGGTTTTTGATCCAGACCGATGACGTTACGTTTCCCTTTTTTTCCTACGACGGATGTGCAGGATTTGGTTGAAGTCCTTGCTGTCAGGGATGCAAGGATACGGGAATTGGAGAACACCGTAGCGAGGCAGGCGATGTTGATATCCGAATTGGAACGCCATCTTGGCCTGAACAGTACCACCAGCAGCAAACCTCCGTCAAGTGACGGGTTGAAGAAACCCCCGGCACCGAAACGCTCCCCTGTGAAGGGACGCAACCCCGGGGGACCGGAGTGTCGAAGAGGGTTTTCGGTACCACGAATCACTGCCGCGGTTGCCATCGAAGGGCCGGCGGGGAAGGATAAAGCGGCGCAAGGGATACAATCTGTTGCTACGCCTGAGAGATCACCGTGATTCCGTCCTCCTGTTCACCCGCAATCCACAGGTTCCCGCCACGAACACCATGGCCGAATTGGCGGTTCGGATGGGAAAGGTCCAGCAGAAGATATCGGGGCGTTTCCGCAGCAGTCAGAAAGCCATCAACCGTACCCTCATCAGGACGGTTCTTGCGACCGCCCGCAAGCAGGGCTGGAACATGCTGGAAACGCTTTGCACTGCACCGGACGATCTTGTCAAAAGGCTTGAGGTGGATATCCCCGTTCAGGCAGTCAAGCAAGCCCTTTTTACCTGGGAGTGGCCCATTATTCATCCGTAATTGTGGGGTGTTTTCGAGCGTTATTGACAACAAGCGACCATCACCTTGTGAGACCTTGTCATCGATAAGGCCATTGCATCGGGTGGCATTCCTGCCTAAAAGACAACTTCATAAAAGGGGTGCTGAATAGTCACCATAAAAATTCCTTTTCAGTTTTCAATATGGTTGGCATTCCTAGGTTGAAAAGAGGTGTTATTGGGAATTTATGGCACTTATGTACATTGTTCTCTAAATTTAATACCGGGTAGAACTACTCAATGATTCAGACATCTTCAGGGTTTCTGAATTTTTGTCGGTATAGTGAACTAATCAGCATTTTCTGATTGTTGCTAGATCTGGATATTTCTATATCGCAGAAAAATTAAAGTAATCTAAACCTGTTTCTAAGTGAAAGCAAAACAAAAAATAGTAGGATTGGTCCAAGAATTGTTTGTATTGCTCCAACAGAATTAAAATATCCCTTTTCGGTTACATAAGCATGTTTTATAGATTCTTTTACTTCAAATAGGAAACCAACTTCCACCGCTGTTAATCCAAGAAAAGCATGAGCATTAGCAAAACTTGTAAACATGCATTTCAAAAAAATTAAAAAAGAAAATTCTGTAAAGCACCCTGGTATAAATAACAATACCCCGCCCAGTAGAATGTGGAGAAACCAATAGCCAGCGGCCTTTTTCACACTCCAGCCATAATCAATCTTTTCAAACAACCAGTTTAAAAAGGTAAGTAACGTATTTCCATCTCTCTTTCGAATGGCGCGCATTTTTAACTTGTAAAATTGTTGCTTTTCTGAAAGCCTCTCAAATTTTCCCATAACCAACGCAAGCCTGTCCCAAATTCGAATTGCATCATGGATATCGAAAAAATTATTTGATGTATCGTGATATGATCTTTCTGTTCCCTTCCAATCTACATTTACAAAATCTAAATCGGGGTGAAATTCTGTTTCATAGAAGCGTGGGGGTCTGGAGAATATGGCTTGACGAAAGTTTGTCGTATCATCAAATTTTGCCTTGTCGAAATCAACATCAAATTGAAACTTGGAACTCTTGAAATTAGCCTTACCAGAAAATATTGCCCGTTTGAAGTTTGAGTCCCCCTTAAAATTCGTATTTCTGAAAATCGCGTCCCCCTTAAATGTTGATTTTGCAAATGAACTTACGGCATTAATGTTTAGGGAATTTTCTCCGAAAACTGAATTCGAAAAATCTGCATTTTGATTAAACTGACATTCTTCAAAACTTGTAACAGTGTTAAATTCGGTATTGTTGAAATTAGCAATCCCCATAAATTTCGATTTGGTAAAAGTACATTCACGAACTTCAGTACCTAGATTCGTACCAAGGTCACCAAACTTAGAATTATTAAAATACACAGCTTTATGAAATTCGGTATTGTTGAAATTAGTCACACCAGAAAACTGGCAATCGTAAAATCTTACCTTGCCAAAAAAAGCAGCCTCCGCAAAATCCATTCCTTTGTTTGTTTCATCCGATGAATGATCGCTAAATTTAGAATTGTTGAATGCTGTATCAAGAACGAAAATTGAATTGCGAAAATCAACCTTTCCTTGAAATTTAGTATTTCTAAATGATACTCCAATAAAAGCTAGACCTGACAACGTTATATCGGAGGGAAAATCAATTTTTGAAAAATCTACAAAGCATTGATAATCTTCTTTTGGAAAGTTTGGACGACCATATTGCTTTTCCAGGTTATCAAAAAAAGGCTTCATAGTCTGATAATCACGCAATTCAAAGCGCGAACCAAACTCGTTTAGAAAATCAAAACCCAAGGTGGAAATTTTTGATTGGCATCTGTGATGCATATAGGTGTTCCAAGTTTGGTCCCCGAAATCATGTTTTAACATCTCTAACCAAAATTCTTTTGGATTATTCATATGTTAACCTCAGATGATTGATATATGGAGAAAAAATAGGGGTTAAATCTTACTTAAGAGTACCTCTATTAAACTGATTTTTTAGCTGAAAAACCTCAGTTTAATAATCCTTATCTTAGTCATTGACCGGAAAAATAGGGAATTATATACAAAAGTGCCATAATCTTTTCATAAATTAATACCCTATCTCGAACATGGATAAACTCCGTGTTACAACCCTATCCTAATTCCTAATATTTTAAGTGCTGTATATGGTAATCATTTTTGACCTTCTATTTGTCATTGCGTTGAAAGGTTGGAGTCGGTACGTACTTGATTTGATAAGGGGTTAATGGGATGATGGCACTTTTATATATAATTCCCTCATATTTCTGTACTTTGAACCCTATCATTCATCAAGGTGCTATGGGTAAGATACCAACTGATAAAATCGTTTTTTGTCCATCCTTCTTCAAAAGCATCGGCCAAATCCCAACCAGACTCCCTGCCCCTTTCAGGTTGAACCCTTCTTAACACAATTGCATCTTTATCCAGTCCATATTCGTCTAGGGCCTTGAGAATTTCGGCTTGCCATTTAGAAACGAATTTATCTTGGGGATTGATAGTGGTACCATCAAATTTCTCCAGGACAACATCAGCATCGGGCCACAGGATTACACTCAGTGGTTTTTCCCTAGAAGAACATGATCTGATGGATTCCATCAACTCTGCCCAGTCGATTTTATTGACTGCACCTGTACTTCCCAGATTACAAAGTACCAGGATGCCCAAGCGCTCTATGGCAAGCATTCTGGCTGCTGCATCCCTTGTTTTCTCACCTTCGACAAAGAGAATATATTGACCCTTTATCTGCTGCCATTGAGGTATATCCTCCAACCCATAAAGAGGTCGACGCATATTGGGTTCGAAGGCCAGTTGATACCAATGTCCCTTAAGTTGGGGATGAGTAGGTATACCACCCTTCTTCCAAGTTACTTGATGAAAATATTTCCCTCCGTCTTTTCGCTGAAATCTTAGCACAATCAATAAGGGGGCACCGGATGCACTTCGGTATACATGGACATGGGAAGGAGAATTGATCTGCGTTGTCCCCTTTCCCGGGTTAAATACAAGTACTGGCTTTCCTACCACCGGTAGTTCTATCCCCGAGCTTATAGGAGGTAAATTCCATGGTATGAGACATACCGACTCTTGAGCAGGCGGGGGTGGCTTGTAGTTTGCTGACGTATGCTCTTCTGGAGGTATCTTGGCCCACTCTCTCGCATAATCAAAGGCTTCCCTGAAACCAAAGCCCTTCCACTTCATGAGAAAGGTAAGGACATTCCCCTTCTCGCCACAGCCAGCACCAAAGCAGATGTATGTTGGAATGGGGCCATTATAGACCATGAAGGATGGTGTTTTTTCCCGGTGAAAAGGACAAAGGCCTTTGTATCCGTCATTGGTTGGTTTGAAAATGACACCTGCTTCTTGAGCAATAACTTCATGAAGTGCTACTTTACCGAGAACCTCATCTATAGATCTTTGACTGATTTTTGGCATTAACGGTCTGCTCAGAAAAATTCTTCATCCTAGACACTTTCTTGCACTAATCCAAGTTAATTCTCAATATCAGCAAGGTTTACTTGCAGGTCATTCCCAGACATCCATATTGGATGTTCCTTGCACTGGGTACAAATCCGATTCCCAATATGAGTTGAATAAAAGAGAATATTACAGGACATACACCTGCGCATTCTGGCCTTGTTCTCTTTGGCACTCTGAACGAGTGCACGTTCAGTTCTTCGAGGTTTCAAGCCTACTCGCATGGCTTTAACCTCAATGGCATTGGGTGATCGCTTCAAGACCCTTGATATATATTTTGCAGGCACATCCTGCATCCAAAGATCAGTTAATATCTTGATTTCGTCATTCTTCCAAAAATCGTGTCTGGTTTTGTATTCGGACAAGACCTTTTTTTGATTTTTAACCATTCTGGATACCTACACACAAATAAAATTTGGGAGTACATTCCTGCTTCCAGGGGGTAATTCAAGCCAACCAAAAATCTGAAAATGATACGAAATAGGGGGTAAAATTACTCGTTTGTAACAAGTTCTGGATGTCCCAAAGCCTTGCCTGGAAAAGTCTCTGGGTATTCTAACGAGATAAGAATGGGTCGGAGAGCCAAGCGTAAACTTTATCAACAGTAAACTTTGTTTTGTCCTCAAAAAACCCGACAACTTTCACCAAAGTGCACATAGTTTGCATCAGGATCTCAGATTCAGTCCCAACGTGAGTTTCTTTGAATAGGTGAAAACATGCGACAACGATCAATGATGGTTATTTCAATTTCCATTTTTCTGCTTTGGGCAAATTATACCTTGGCCCAAGTGAACAATATTGGGGACATGGCTTCCGAGCTTCAAAGTCAGGTGGGCGATATCGCTGACTTGATCGGAGCTGCTGCATTTATACTGGGTATTGGCATAGCCTTGCTTGGCCTGCTTAAATTCAGACAACATGCCGTTAACCCAAATGATCCTTCAGCCAGATTATCAACCGCCTTCACCCTCGTCTTTGTTGGTGCAGCTATGGTTGCCATTCCGACGACATTAGGCGTTGGCATCGGTTCTTTGTTTGGCAATGGTACAGCGAATGTGTCAGTTGACGGGTCGCTCAGAAATATCAACTGATCCTCATGCCTGGCACGTTAGAACAAATGCTCAAGGCCGGTTACGAGGAAGCATCGTATGGTTCAAGATTTCATGCGAAATTAAATGGAACATCGTGTGCAGAAATCAGCAAATGCATCAATAGGGACGACTGGACATGCCATATATGCAAAGTAAGGATACCTGAATTCATGGAAATAGATCACCGGGTTCACAAACCAGCATGTTCTGTCAGTGAATTGCAAATGATTTGTCCCTTCTGCCATAATCTAAAGCATCCGATTTGGGCTTCCCTACGAGGCCGTTTAAGAATTTTCTGGTTACCTGATATACCCCAGAAAATGGTGAATCGGATGGCCTGGACGGTATTTTTCTCGACTTCTCGGGATGCCTTGCCCGAATTTCATCAATCTGCCGGAAGGATTATTGACAGGGTTAATCGTAGGGAAGCCATTCTAGCGTTTTTATTGGGAAGTTCGGACCCGGAGGGGTTTTTTGAATCACTCCTGACCGCCCGCCGATTTGGTGAGGAGTATAGCTTTTGGAAAAAGGTCAGAATGCTTGATCGTTTTGTGCGCTTTTGGCCCAAGGCAGTAACTGGTACCGATGCTAAACTGGATAGGCCATCTGCATCTTTGAGTTATTGGTTGGAGGGGAACTTTATAGACTTGGCATCAGCGGCCAAAATGCAATTTTGGCAAGAGGAGAATCATCTCGAATACCTGGGAAACCTATGCAACTTCAAACCCACTGTGTTTGAAAAACTCCATGAAGCTGAAGAGTGTATTGATGAATAACTCGTATTCACTTAAAAAATGATTTCAACGCCGGGGATCATTTTTAAATCAGCCGATGAAAGGCTTTGGGCACAAACAGATACACTTTCGTACAAGTTAAACTCGAAAACGGGATTATTGAACATCCCTCCTGGTATTTGGTTCCTCAATGTTCTTGAAGCCAAGACAATACTGTATGGAGATTTTGATTGTCATGTTCTCCTTGCAGCTGATTGGCTGGGTATTTCCATTGATGAAATTGCGGCTGAGTGGGGCTTGAACCCTGCTATGGGAGAATCTCAATATCGGATGATGAGTTGGATTTTGAACCGAATTTTACTTCTGACATGCATGTTGTTTAAAATGCAATATGGTTTCAGATTAACAAACAAAGAATGGATGGAAGAGTTCATTCCCGAATTAACTTCCAGTACAAGTATCCTCCAAGCAATAAATCGACAATTTTTCTACCGAGACCATAAACAATTGCGAGGTTATGGCTTGGCTCCTCAAGTAATGGAAGACCTAACGTTATTTGGAAGATTTGGAACATTAACCCCAAAGTTGGAAAATGCGGACCTCCCTGTTATGACTGCTAGTTTCCCCAGATTTTACTATTTGAACAAACTGGCAAGAATGCACATGCCCATTGAAGGTAAGTGGCAAAAAATCAACCTTGACAGGTCTAGTGTTGAATTAACCAATGCGAGGTTCAGATTGCTTGAAAAGATTAAAGAGCCCTTGATCCTGTTCGGGAAATTCAATCTCGAGAATAACCTCATTTTACCTTGGGTAAATAGCTGGTTAAGCAGTCCTGGAAAATTGGGTCGTACTGCCTTTACCTTCAAGGAGGTTAAAATTCTCAGACAATATGGCACCTTCCTGGTTGAAAGCATTTTTGTTGGACCGGGCTGGCAGAAATCATCTCCCCTAGGTTCAAATTATCTTCTGAGTTTTGATCAACTTGGCAGTATTTGTGGAGGGGTAAAATATGCTAAAGCTTCGTGGACAGCAGCCATAATTGCCCAATTCCTGTTTCAGGGTTTGGCCTACAACTCCTCACATCGAAACAAAGGGAATAGTTACGCCTGGATGGCTGCGGAAGACCGCATTCAGATGCTTCCCATTATCGACATTTTACATGCCAAAAATTATACGGTCTTATCGGCTGCTGGTGGTGTCATTAAATTTTTAGGGCCAAAAGATATTGCCGGTTTAAATCAACTTGGCAATGAATTGGCAACTATGGGAATAGCTCTTACCTATACCCAAAGACACAAGCTGAAAGAAAAGGGGCTGGACCTCAATGATGGGCTAAAACAATTCAAAGGTCCAGGAGGGTCTCAAAAAATACAGTACTTAATGCATCATGGCAAGGGAGACTGGCTTTGGAAATATGATTCCCTTATTGGATTGATGGCCTGTGAAAAAAGAATTTGCTTCAATGCCTTGAATAAGAGCCTGGAGAATCTCTATGCTTGATTTCATGGCCGGCCTGACCGATAGATTGGCCAAAATCGCTGGAGATATAGCTCACCCTTCATTGATGGACCTGATCCCTCTCGAAGCAGTTGAGGACAAGAGGACCCTTTGCCTAAAGGATGGAACCCTAGCTTCAATGATTGACTTCGGAACACAATCCAGTACCCCCGGAGATCTTTCACATTCTGAAATTCTTTCCCAGTTAAGGTATTTCTTTATCCCTTTTCTGAAGCATGGCCTCCATTCTTTTGAAATCACATTTATCAGGAGTCAGGAAGATTTGAGGTCCGATTTGGTAACGCTCAAGAAAATCAGAAATCAAATGTGCCTTCGGATGGGTTTGAACCTGGAGGAACTTCTGGAGAATCAATTTCAACTCCATGGGAACGACTTTACCCGCGAAACCACTCTCCTTACCCTCTATACATGGAGTCCTCTCATTAAGAGAAAAAATGAAGCCAACAAAAATTCCTCATCCAAATTAGAATCTACCCCGCAAAAGTACGATTCTTATGAAAATCACCTCTCCATGGTAGATTGTTTGGCCAGGGATTTGTCTTCGAAGGGGTATGCCATGAAACTTTTGGACATAAACAAGTACCTTCACCATGTAGGAAATGGCCTTTATCCCCAACGAGTTGTGTCACCAGGTCATGAAAAAGATCACCTTAAGCGCCATACTGTCAATCGTTCTGGTCATCAGAATTCCATTGACTGGGAGTTATCAAGAGAAGATGTCTACATTCTTGAACAAAACCTTGTTGCCCTCGGGGGTACAGTTTTTGGCGGGTTTGATATTGCTCTTCTGCCTGAATTTATCTCGCCATTCAATGATCTCGTTCAGGCCATAGCTGATACCCATCCAGAAATACCCTTCAGGTGTTCATTCAAGTTCGATGGTCTCAAACCGAAGGTACTGAAGGTCAAGGAACAGTATGTGAAATTCTTTGGTTTTACCAACCCAATGAAACACAGAAACATACGAAGGGCATTTGAGCATCTCAGTGAAGATGAACCCAACCCTGATGATTTGATTAGGCTTAGAATTGGCTTCGCATCCTGGGTGGCAAACAGAGATATTGACCTGCTTCGAAAAAACCTTGACTTTTTGAAGAGTTTGGTGGAACAATGGGGTAATATGTCCACCGATATAATTACCGGTGACCCTGTTGCTACCATACTCGGTACTGTCCCTGGTTTCGGACCTGTCAGTACAGCCCCGGAAGTGTTGGCACCCATTGGCGATGCTTTGATCCTTTTCCCATTGGCAAGGCAGACAAGCCCTTGGTCCATGGGAGAAATAATGTTTCAAAAACCCGATGGTGTTGCCTGGCCATACAAGCGAGGCTCAACGCTTCAGAGTAGCTGGATAGAAATCCTCATAGGTTCTTCAGGTATGGGCAAATCTGTTGCTCTCAATGCTTTGAATTTAGGTAGTATTTTGGATGGGTCTTCGCTTGATTCAATCCAAGTAGGGCTTCCCAAAATGGTTATTGTCGATGTTGGAAATTCTTCTCTTGGTCTGATCAGGATTTTACAGGAGGCCTTGCCTGAAGGACGAAAAAATGAGGCCATTCATTTGGTATTCAAACTCTTGGCTGAACAGGCCATAAATCCCTTTGATACACCATTGGGATTTCGGCAACCGTTGAGTAACCATCGCAACTTTCTAATCAATTTCCTCACAATTCTCGTCAAGGATTCCGCGTACAGTTCAACCATTGATCTGGAGGGGTTTCTGGGGCTGATTATCGAAAAGGCTTATGAGCATTATTCTGATTGGGAATCGCCAAAGAGATATTACCTTGGCGAAGTAGTAACAATTGATAACTTACTGGAAAAAAATGGATTTGAGGGCAGTGACCATACCTCATGGTGGGAAGTAACCGATTGGTTGTTTAGCCAAGGTTACCATAACGAGGCAAGTCTTGCCCAAACCAGGGCTGTGCCAATTTTACCAGACCTGATTCAGATTATTCATTCCCCCTCTATTAACAATTTGAATACCCAGGAGGAATATCAAAATGAAAAGGCGATGAGCTCTTTGATTTCCCATCTGCAGATAAGGTTTTCCGAAGCGGTGAGAGATTTCCCTATCTTTACCAAAACCACAAAATTTGACCTGGGAGCGGCCAGAGTTGTCGCCATTGATCTGGCCGAGGTGCTTGGCCCAAACCTGGAACTGGATTCGCAAAGACGTTCGTCCTTGATGTTTATGCTGGCCCGTCATGTCGCCATTCGCGAGTGGGGGATTGATGATGATGAAATTCTTGCCATGCTGAAAAGTGAGTTTGTTCCGGAATGTTATGCTGATTATCATTTGACCAAAGCCAGATCAGATAAAGGACAACCCAAGATTTTGTGCATTGATGAGTATCACCGGGCCAGTGGTGTCAGGGAAATCAATACCCAGTTAATCAGAGATGCCCGTGAGGGTAGGAAGCGGAACTTCCGGATTACATTGGCATCCCAGTTTGTTAATGATTTTGATCCAGAGATTCTTGGCCTTGCTTCAACGGTGTTGATTTTTGGGAACCAGTTACCAAACGAAGTTCAAGCTTTAGGAGAATGGTTCCCTTTATCAGAAGAAATTAGGAATATCCTTGCTCGGGACTTGACAGGTCCTACATCTGATGGGGCCCCTCTTGTTGGGATATTTCGAACCACTGGGGGAACGATAAGTCAAAAATTGTACCTCAAACTATGTTCGGATGAATTATGGGAATTTTCGACCACACCTGAGGACGTGTCGTTGCGTGATTACGCCTATAAAACTTTTGGTGTAACCGATGGGCGAAAGAAATTGTGTTGGCGTTTTCCTAGAGGGACTGCCAAGACCAAAATTGTGAACATGAAACACTCTCTGGGACTAATGGGACCTCAAAGGCTGGAAGAAAATGTTAATGTCTCTGTTCTTGATAAAATTATCAAGGAACTCTATGCCCAAAGCGATAAAATGGCGAACCTATAATGTTATGGTACTACAATACAGGTATTTGTTTGATTGAATAAATAGTAAAATGATTGAAGTGTTCGGAATATATTGGTCACCATTACTTTCAGATTAGGAAATGAATAGATATGGCAATTCGTGAATGGAAGTTCTACGGAAGAAAGACGGCGTTGGAAAAAGTCCAATTTATTTTGCAACTCGAAAAAGAAAATACCGGGGTACGTAAGTTCGGTGCTCATAACATCTTGGGAAGAAGGGGTATTGGCAAGTCATCTTTGTTACTTGAAGCCAAGAGGAGGAGTGGAAATAATATACCAATTTTGATAGCCTAATTACCTGAGTTTGGCGGCGCTTCAGCATGTGTTGCAATACTTGAGACAGAACTCGAACTTAATAATCTTGCCCATAATTTAGATGACATTCCTAAGTGGCCTATAGGGCGTTGGTCTACAAAAAACGCTCAAGGACGGTTTGTAGATATAGTTTCACATCTTATCAAAAAAGGGATCACTGTCGTTTTGGATGAATTCCATAACGTAAAAAATACAGGAATTGAAGGTTCACTCAAATTGATGATTGATAGTTTTGACAGTTTGAATCTTGATGGGAAACCCAGACCCCCAGGTCACCTGATTATCACCGGCTCGCATCAACAATTTATTTTGCGGATGTTACGCAGTGATAAACCACTTTACCAAAGGACCTTACCTTTAGTTCGTTTAAGACAATGGAAGGTTTCAACTATCCTGGAAATGGCGGCAGAACAAAACTGGCTTACTCACCCAGGAAGATTCTTAACGCTATGGACAGTTTATGGAGGCATTCCTTGTTACTGGAATCGGTTTGCTGTTGATGAACGTTTCTCACGGCTTAATGACTTTTCCACCATCACGGATGAACATGAATGGCGTTTAGCTTTTCTGAAAGTTGAACGAGAGATTCTTGATGAACCAGAGGAGTGTTTCGATAGTAAGGCAGTCGTGAAACTTTCTGAAGGTCTGCGTGATGTGTTGGCATGGATGGCACTCAAACCTTCTTTAGGTGTTCATTTTTTTGATTTTCTGAAAGAATTTAGAGGAAATGACGGCAGTAAACTACATCGTGCCTTATTTGACCTTGAGCAACACCTCGAACTTGTCACATACACCGCTTCGATATTTGGCAAAAAGGAGAACCAATTTGGCATATTGCTGAAAATAACAGCTTATACCAACTCAACACTTTCCGCGATCTTTTTAAACCGATGAAGCAATTGCCTCTGGAAAATGAACCGCAACCTGGCTTGACTATGCGCCTGAAATGGTTGGAGAACCTGGAGGGTCATATGTTTGAACGATTTGTTGCAGAATGGTTGCGAGAATTGCCTGGTCACCGCTGGAGCACTTCGGGGGTTCAATATACTAACAACAAGGAATGGGATATTGATGTTCTTGGAATATTTGAACAAAATGGGCGACAAGAACTCTTTCTGGGGGAGTGCAGGCGTAATGCATCAGCACATAAAATGAAGCGCACAGAAAGGAATTTCGAAGAGTTTCTTAAGGTTCTAAAGCCAGATGCAAAAGGCTTGCAAAGCGAGATTCTTAATGCTGATGTGCACACAAAATACCTGATTTCACCCTTTTTTGATCCAAAGGGAGAGGGGGCCGTTTTGCCAAACGGATTTAAGTGTTTGGATATCCACAGTATGGCCCAAATATCAGGAATAGATCCAGGTCCACTTTTGGAAAAACACAAAGTGAAACAAAATGAGAATGAAAAATCCATAAGCTCAGAACCTGAAAAAGAGAACAATAGTCCCTATGATTTACCTGATCCCTACAAACTACCCAGCCCTTTTGATTGATGTTTGTTCATACTCATCACCTCTTTTCAGTTTTCTCTTACGCTCTTTTTGACTTTGTGGTGGTTTTCCCTCTGACTGAAAGAATCACCCGAGCACATTGTGACAGAAGGACACGGGTGCACGCTGGCTCAGAAAAATGGTGTTACTCATTTTGACGACAAGAATCATATCGCCGTTGATCGGGAGACGAAGGTGATCGACCATTGGGAAGTTTCCCTTGTGCATGTTCACGACAGCCAGGTGTTTGAGACTGTGAAAATATTCAAATGAATTCTTTAAAAGGTCATTTGCACACTAAGAAAAGGCGCCTTTGGGCTGTTTTTTGCAAACGAAAGTCCCAAAAACAACAAATACATGTCTCGGAAGGACACCTTAGCTCGGCAAATAACAGTTAAAAGTGACTTCCTGCCTTAGGCACTAGAATACTTTCACAGTCTCGTTTGACTTGTTGCTGGATGCTCATCCCCCAAGGGTTATGAGGTCTCTGCGGTCCGTGCGTATCGTTCGGTGGAACGCATTGTGGATTTACAGAAGTAGGGATTCAAACCCCGGATCACTTACAAGGCCAGGCGTTGGAATCTCTTGAGTTCTCGTCAGATGGCGTTGAATCCTTCCTATAAGAAGGTTCGATGCCGTGTTGAGCATGTCGTTGGAGCGGTAAGGAATGACCGTAAGGCTTTTTCTATGACCTATCTGGGTCTCAACTGGTCCCGAGTATGGATGGGCTTGAGTACTCTGTGTTACAACATCAAGTGGTTGTGTTCTTTGCAACGAGATGCCGTCACACCCTAGGGCACATTATGTCGAGATCGTCCAAAGGAAAGGAGAGGTGTGTATCAAGATGGCATCAAAGGGTTTATTGAGCGACAAAATAACTGGATTGATGAAAAATTTACAAAAAAATGAAAGTTCAAGGGGGTAGAGAATTTAAAAAAGCGACTTTTGAAAATCAGGGAATCTCAAACAATGATAAAAAAGAGGTGCTCTAAATTTCGAATTGACTCGCCGGATAAACAAATCTATATTATTCCATTATGACAGAAGAACCGGACAATCGAGAACTTGAACAGCGAATAGAACTTCTAAAGAAGGATATTAAGATCATGGAAGCTAATATTGACGGGACATTGAAAACCATGCGGGCGGATATTGACGGGACATTGAAAACCATGCGGGCGGATATTGACGGGACATTGAAGGATATGCGGACTGACATTGAACGCCACAATACTGCTATTGAACGCAACAACACAACTGTCGTGAATAGAATTCATACCCAGAGCAAATGGATTATGGGGATGACATTGGGAGTTATTGTCTTGATTATCGGTATGGCAGGTCTTTTTCTTCAGGTATTAACATCCACCCCCTGATCAGCAGGATCAGGTAAAAGAATCTCCGCACCGCCAGGAGAATCTCCCTTAATACGACACACGCTTACATGTGCACAATTCGGGATGGCGAAATATGCACATTGTCAATGCCTAAGATTGACGCACTCATTTGCAACGCATCCATAATGTAGGTACCGGCACAGAAGCTGACAATTTATGGGTTCGAAATCCAGCTTGGGACCAATCACTATGGTCGCTGGTCTTGGTTACAGGATGGGGCTGAAGACAATCAAGTTCAACGACATGAATTGGGACAAGAATTACAGCGCCAACCCGTTCTACTGCCAAGGCAAACTAGCGCAGATGATGTTTGCCTACGAACTGCAAGATCGAGTCAAGGCGGCAGGCAGAGTCGTTCCGGTCTACGTCTGTCATCCCTAGGCACCTGCAACATCGCTCATAAGCACAAGTGGTGGCCTTGTGGTTCGTTATATCCAAGTCACCCATGGTTCAATCGGCCGAAAAGGGTACCCTTCCAGAAGTAATGCACGCAACCGAGAAAGGCTTGGAACAGCGATCCCTCTATGGTCTCACAGGTCGCATGGTAATGATTGGTCCGGTCGCCCACGGCTCCCTAGAACTTTATGCCCATGACAAGGCCATTATGGAAAAGCTGTGGGACTGGTCTGAGAATGAAACAGAGTTCAGTTGTGGGTCGATTCTGGCAGCAGAATCCTACGCCAAGCCCGTGATGCCTTGATATTGGGCCATCAGCATTCGCAGGTGAGGAGGATATGTCCCCATCCGAGCGGTAAGACGTGTCGAATCGTAAATGCGATATCAACATTTCTGTTACGACGGTCTTGTCAAGGCGATGTTCAAGCTCCATAATACGGGCTTCCAAAAGGATATTCTTAGCTCTTGCTTCGGCGTTCTCCGTTTGCAGTCGGATATGCTCTTCCGTCAACAGGTTGATCTTGTGGGTGGCTTGAGAAAGTTTTTCCTCCAAATGCCCAACCTGTCTGTCCAGCTTGACGATAATGTCGCTGCGAACGGTAACGACTGAGGACGGCGTAAGGTGAGCAATATCTGTCACGAAACCGGTATTTTTTACTGCCTGATATTGATTTATGGTTCATTATCAGCATTGGGAATAAACAACCAGACTATCAGAAGTCAACTAGAAGAAAAATTTTAAGGGTTAGTAATAACCACCTTAGTAGTTACTGATATTTCTGAGTGAAATGCCTTGTGATTTTATTTGCACGGGAAAATCTGCGATCATGATGGTTTCGTAAGTATGGAAAGGAGTTCTTCGGGGTTTTTGGTTGATCGAAGGAGTTTTTGAGTGCCTTCTTCTCTGAGTTTTCTTGCTACTCCACTTAGGGATTTCAAATATACAATGCTCGAATTGTTGGGGGCAAACATACCAAACACCAAATCAACTGGAATGTTATCAATCGAATCAAATTCAATTGGACTTTCCAACCTGATAAATATCCCAACAATATCTTTATAATCATCAGATCTGGCATGTGGTAAGGCAATCCCCTGCCCCATACCTGTTGAAGATGCCAATTCTCTTGTCTTCAATCCCTCAAGCGATGATGTCTTGTTCAAACCGTAAACATTACTGGCAACCTCTGCTACCACACGTAACAACTCATCCTTCTTGGGTGTCTCATCCTTCGGTATAAAGACTACCGCTTCAGGTGAAAGAATTTCCTTTATTTCCATTAATGATCTCTTTGCATTTTTCTAATGCTCGAAAAAATCTCAAACCACAAACGTGATAAAAATTATCTTCACTTAATTGCTAGATTAAGCATAAAGTTATTGCCTTTGTTGGAAGGTTTACCAATCCGTACAGTCGAAATTGGTTGCTATCAGGCGGGTAGGATATATTAAATTTTGAACTAAAAGCAATATGATTCTAGTGATGCTCTTTCAACTTTCTTTTATACCTTCTCAATTGCTTTTCCATTTTAGCATAGGACCTGTTAAAGGACATGTAAATATCATGTGATTCAGCACTCGCAATGGTTGATATGCCTGTTGACAAATGCATATTCACCTCGCATTCATAGTTACTACCATTTCTGGTAAAAGTAATCTTGGCATCGGTTGGACGTTCGGCATATTTTGCTTCCGCCGTGTTGATGTACTCGTGAACATATTCCTTAAGGGCATCACCAACATCCAGGTGACGACCACTAATCATGATTTGCATAGAATTTCCTACTCGAAAAAAGAACTAAACCCAACACCGAATGTTCAGGAAAAAATCCTGCACTGAAAACTTCATCCGTTCGCAGGACTACTTTCATAACAATTCTGGAAATGTGAGGAAATTTTTCATTTGATTGCCTAGCATTCTAATACAATCTGCGAAGATATGAAAATAGATTTTAGAAAAATTACAGCTTCGCTCTTCTTAATTTTCTTGGGCATCCTTTTAACCAATTGAGTCTTCACGAAAGCCCTGATACTGGATCTGGTAGTCCAGCTTGAAGTCATGGCCCAGGTAATGTTCTCGTACAACCTGATTTGAACTTACCTCTTCCGGAGTTCCATGGGTTATTATTTTCCCGTCAAGCAAAATATAAACATGATCAACAACTGCAAGCGTGGCAAGAATGTTATGATCAATAATCATGATCCCCACACCGAAGGAAACAAGGGTTCTGATGTTCTTGGTTATTTCTTGGACAATAATTGGATCAAGGCCAGCAAATGGTTCATCAAGCAGGATATATTTAGGTTGACAGGCAAAACATCTGGCGAACTCAACTCTTCTCCTTTGTCCACCGGACAGATTGGAACCCTTTGAAGTACGTATCTCCCCAATGGCAAAGGTATTTAACAGGTTTTCAAGAAGTTGATTGCGCTTGGTCTTGTTCTTATACTTAACCTCCAGGGCAGCCATTACGTTTTGTTCAACTGTCAACCCCTGAAATATGGAAGCTTCTTGCGGCAGCAAGCCCAAACCAAATTTGGCCCTGCGGTAAAGGGGCATATTGGAAACATTAATACCATCAATATAAACGCTTCCGTTACGCGGGAAACGCAACCCTGAAATGGAACTGAAAAAGGTTGACTTGCCTGCTCCATTGGGTCCAAGCAATCCCACGATCTCACCTGGATAAACGTTTAGGGAAACATCCCGGACAATATCTCTTTTGTGAACTCTAGTCGTCAAATTATTGACTGAAAGGCATTTGGAGGAATCTGATGTTTGTTGTGAGGTATCTTCCACCGTAATTGTTTCAGTTTAATGTGTTATCAAATCTATTCTGAGGACCAATTGTAGACTAGTCGGTCTCTGCCGGCAAAATTGCTGGGGCCATAATTACCTGATACATTGGAAATCAGGATGAGAGTCTTTTGATCAAACAAGTATTCGGCCACATCGGAATTGATTTCCGAGGGTTGGGCGGGATCATTGTTTACCATTTTAACCTGCGAGGTAAATCTTGCCATATTCTCTGTAGAAATATATTCTGCATGGTCAGATTCTATCTCTATGTTATCAATTTTAAGGACGACATTATGGTCCACCTTAAAGTTGTCACTGTCAAGCAAATATTCACCCCTGTCAGCTGACAAGGTTTCATTGACATTTTCGTAAAAATCAGTGAAAACGACATCACCTTCAAAGACAAACTTGCTCACTACATCCAGGTAATTGCCCTTGTTAGCAGTAATTTTTGTTTGTTCCTCCTTGGCCAAGGTAAGTTCAAAGGGACCTGAAATCTCAAACTCATCAATTTCGGATGGAGAGTCTTCCTTTGTTCTAAGGGTAACTTTACTATCAGTTGTGAAGCAAAACCCCTTCCCAGTTACAAAAATATCTCCCTCGAGGAAAAAGGTCATGGTCCTTTGGTCCATGTTAATATTGTTTGAAGATACATTAAGTTCTGGACTCCCCTTACAAGGGCCTGTGTTGTCAGAAGATTCAGTACCTTGCGAAAAGGCCAGAAAGGGTGTTGTCAGCAGGACAAAAAACCAAACAATGCGATAAGAAGATACGATCAATTGGAACTCCAAAATTTAATACTCATCCTAAGAATTGATCTGATATATAACGCAAAAAACTGCTCAATGAAATTATTATTCAGGTTATATTGCTAAAAATCATATATTTCAGCAATACCAAACAATAAATTTTGGGGATTTTTATTGGCATCAATTGCAAGTTTTTTTCAATGTCGTGTATTTTTTACCCAAAATATGGGGATTATATACTTGTTTACCCATGTCATGAATTTTTATAACGACATAAGCCACCGGCCTACCAGCAACCCTTTTTATCCCTGCATCTACGATAAAAACATATTAAAAGGATTTTTTTCGCTCAAAGAAAGACTGGTGATTCATGGCAAGGAATGATGGTTAGGGAAAGTTGGGGAAACAAATATATAATCCCCAAATCAAACAACCCCCAATCGAAGACAATCATGTATGTGAAGGATACCCACGACCGTCGAATCCTTATTTGGGTTCACAACAAAAAGACAGGTAACACCCTTATTGTTCATCAAAGCCAACGCTTCCTCTGCCAGGGAATCTGGCGAGATGGTTATGGGGTTTGGGGTCATGACTTCATCTGAACGACAGTTGAGCAATCCCTCCATATGTCGACGCAAGTCTCCATCCGTAATAATTCCCAGAAGATGTCCTGAAGCAGAAACTATCCCGGCAACACCAAATCCTTTTTTTGTCATGATTATCAAAGTTTCTGCCATAGGGGTATTTTGTGTAACCAGGGGGATATCAGACCCGGCATGCATGATTGAACCTACCTTAGATAGTCGAGCCCCAAGTTGACCACCTGGATGAAACTCCCGAAAGGATTCGACGGTAAAATTCGTAGATTTCATCAGAGTAATGGCCAAAGCATCTCCGAGGGCAAGGAGCATAATCGTCGAATTGGAGGGAACCACACCTGTATCGCAGGCTTCACCTGTTTTGGGTAGAACAATACCTACTGTCGAATTCTTGATTAGGGTACTTTCAGCCTCACTTGCAACTCCTATGGTAGGGATAGAGAACCTCTTGATATAGGAAATCAAATGATCTAGCTCTGGTGTCTCGCCTGAATTTGACAGAATTAAGACCGTATCTCCTTGCGCCAACATCCCCAAATCACCGTGACTTGCTTCAGCGGGGTGTACAAAGTGAGCTGGTTTACCCGTTGACGATAGGGTGGCAGCAATTTTTCTGGCAATATGACCGGATTTTCCCATTCCCGAGACAATAATTCTCCCCTTGGTATTGGCAAGAATTTCCACTGCTTGTGCAAAGTCGTCACCCAGGTTTTCCAACAATTGTGAAAGGGCCTGTATTTCACTCTTTATGACTGCCTTGCCCTGTCCAAGGTATTCTCCCTTGGCAGGAATCTCACCCCTCTTCATAAAACTGTCCTAATTGAAAATTGCATGCGGTCTAGTGTGCAAAAATATCACCACTCCAACCTTCTATATCCAAATCAATGATGGTGGGTAGAAACTTAAAGCAGCTTACAGCAAGGTGCATCCTATCTTCACGAATTAATCTTTGATCAAGTTTATCTTTAATCGCATGAAGATAAAGAACATCAGAAGCAGCATAATATATCTGATCCTGGGTCAACTGTTCTGCCCCCCAGTCTGAACCTTGTTGTTGTTTTGATATCTCAACTCCCAACAAATCCTGAACAAGGGCCTTTAAACCGTGGGATTGGACATTTGTTCGTGTTAATTGCGACGCTATTTTTGTACAATAAACCGGTTCCACCAAAACACCAAGGTAGTACTTCAGCATTGCCATATCGGCACGTGCAAAGTGAAAAATCTTTACGACTTTGGGATCCGTCAAAATGGAGGTCAAATTGGGGGCTTTGGTTTGTCCTTTATGGATTTGGACAAGGACAACCTGACCTGCTTCACTTCTCATTTGCACCAAGCAAAGTCGGTCTCGAAAAATATTCAGACCCATGGTTTCTGTGTCTACGGCCAAAATCGAACCTGGATCAAAATCATCCGGCAGATCTTTCTGGTATAGTTTAAATTGCAATTCAAATTTCCTTAACGTTTACTTGGGTGTTCACTCCCCACTTACCGCGAAAACAATTGTTAGCCGGTACGGTAATAACTTCGCCAAATTGGTGCCCAGAAGAGGACTCGAACCTCCACACCCTTTCGGGTACTAGTACCTGAAACTAGCGCGTCTACCAATTCCGCCATCTGGGCTTATTATTCCAAGCAATAATTTATTGGCTGATATTTTCCAAGTATAAAATTGCTGAAACAATATTCGATTTATTGCGAGATGTACCAAATCGTGAGAAATGTATGTAGAAAACCCAACATTGCTCACCATAAATGGCACTGGAATAATCTGAATCAAGAATATAATATTAAGTTATTGTGGATAAGTGTTTTCTTTTGCAACCGTTGATGGATTGACGTGGAGAAATGATGAAAATTGCAACTGTTTTTGGAGGTACCGGATTTTTGGGTCGTCATATTACCCAGCGACTTGCGGCAAGGGATTTGCGTATCAGGGTCGCTGTAAGAAGACCAAATGAAGCAGGCTTTGTCAGAGTATATGGCCCGCCGGGCCAAATAGAACCTGTTTTAGCCAACGTTCGATACGACAGTTCTGTCGCTGAGGCCATTCAGGGATCCGATACGGTCATCAATTGCGTTGGTATTCTCAACCAGGTCGGGAAACAGAAATTCCATCAAATCCATGTTGAAGCAGCCGAAAGAATAGCACGATTTTCATCCGAAATGGGTGTTGATAAGTTGGTTCATATCTCAGCCTTGGGATCAACATCGGAAAGTCCAAGTGCCTATGCCCGAACCAAGGCTGCTGGAGAGGAAGCTGTACAAAGGAATTTTCCTGCCAGTACGATATTTCGACCATCTGTTATCTTTGGCAACGGCGACGAATTTTTTAACAAGTTTGCAGCCATGGCAAGGCTATCCCCTGTATTGCCTCTTCCCGGTGCCAATACCAGATTTCAACCCATTTACGTAGACGATGTTGCCAAGGCAGTGGAAAGAGCCGTATTGTCCAAAGATATTAAGGGTATCTACGAATTGGGTGGTAGTGAAACCCTGACCTTGAAAGAACTTATCGATTTAATGTTGTCAGTCATTCGTAGACGACGACTTGTTCTTGCCCTGCCTGCTGAGTTGTGTTCTCCTCTCGCTTGGGGACTGGACATGGTACAAATGCTGAGTGGTGGCTTGGTGGAAAACTCTCTTCTTACCAGAGATCAAATCCAACAATTGAGAAGTGACAACGTTGTAACTGGCAACACTTTGACATTAAGTGATTTGGCGATTGAACCAATATCCATGGAAAGTGTTTTGGAAAATTACCTCTACAGCTATCGTCCTGCAGGCCAGTTCACGGCCATTCATGAATCTTCCGACATGGTCCGCAAGAATCATGATGTATAGAGGTAGGTAAATTGATCTTGGTTAGAGGCTTATATACAGCAAGGTTGAGCCCAAAATAATTCGATAAATTACAAAGGGTGTAAAGCTGACATGCTTCAACAGACGCATCATAACAGCCAAAGCGCCCAAAGCTGATATAAATGAAATTGTAATCACAATCAGACTATCATAAAATAACCCAGGAACTGGATTGTCGACCAGATCAACAGCTGACAGTGTACCTGCGGCGATAATTGTTGGTATTGACATGAGCATAGCGACCCGCACCGATTCTCTTCTTGAAAAACCCAATAATCTTGCACCCGAAATAACTATGCCGGACCGTGACGTTCCAGGAACAAGGGCCAAGATTTGAAAAAGTCCCAAGATCCAAGCATGCTTCAGAGTAAAATTGGCAAGAACAAGATCGTTTTTGTGCATACGGTCACAAACATATAGAACTATTCCAAATATAAGGGTTGTTGATCCAACAACCTCAAAACTTCGGAAGAGAATGGTAATATCCAGAAAGTAAATTATCAGACCGACAATAACAACGGGAATAGTTGCTACCACCAGTAATAGAAATAATAATGCATTGGATGTGCTGAATTGACCCTGACATAAATCACGGAAACCATTTAACAGTTTCTTAACTTCGTGTCTGAAATAAATGATAACCGCCAAAAGAGTACCAATGTGCGCCGCAACATCAATGGTCAAAGTTTGATCTCCTGCACTGGTGAGGGTGGGGATCAAGACCAGGTGACCTGATGATGAAACCGGGAGAAACTCAGTTACTCCTTGAATGACGGACACAAGAATGAGGTGAAATGACAACATTTCTGAAACTTATACACACTAATGTTCTTGTATGGAATAAATTCGAACACATTCCATACACCAACTAAAATTCTGGCTCAATCACTTTCGAACGAGCATTTTTTTGTTTGACCTTCTTATTACTCACTCGTCACGAGGAAACCAATAAGAAAGAAACGGAAAGTTACAAATATCGTTATAAGGTAATATAGTATGACCTAAAATTTCTTTCCTCTTGATAATACTTTGTATTTTAATTACATTTTTACCCATATTAGGTCATAATTACTGTCTTTATTTTATTTTTCAGGTGATTATCATGGTATACCCCTGTAATTATTGGAAAAGGATATGTCCAAATTAGAAATGCTTAATTTTGTCGAGGTTCCCTCGGAAATGCCCACCAAAAGAATCAAGGGTGAAAGAGTTGCGGACTTTGATGAAATATATCGGGATTATTCCCCAGAAGCAGCGGCTGTCCAGGCAAGTCGATGCTCACAGTGCGGAGTTCCCTATTGCCAAACCCACTGCCCGCTCCATAACAACATTCCAGACTGGCTCAAATTATCAGCCGAAGGAAGATTGAAAGAGGCTTATTTCCTGAGCCAGGAAACCAATACCTTCCCTGAAATCTGTGGCCGGATTTGCCCACAAGACAGATTATGTGAAGGTAATTGCGTCATTGAACAGGCCGGACATGGAACAGTTACTATTGGCTCCATTGAAAAGTACCTCACCGACCTGGCTTGGGAAAGGGGTTGGGTGGAGGCCATCAAACCTGCCATTGAACATGAGTATTCAGTCGGTATCATTGGGGCCGGTCCCGCTGGTCTTGCTGCCGCTGATGTATTGCGACGACATGGCATTAAAGTTGTCATTTTTGACCAGCATGATCGACCTGGAGGCTTACTCACCTACGGGATACCCGGCTTCAAGTTGGAAAAATCCGTGGTGATGAAAAGAATAAACCAACTGGTTGATGGCGGTGTTGAATTCCAGCTCAATTGTCGTGTAGGGCAAGACATTAAATTCCCTGAAATCAGGGCCAAATACGATTCTGTTCTGGTCGCAACCGGAGTCTACAAGTCACGCGATATCAAATGTCCCGGTATAGGACTCGACGGCATCGTACAAGCAATAGATTATCTGACCGCCTCCAACCGCAAGAGCTTCGGCGATACAGTTGCCGATTTTGAGTCTGGAATGCTTAATGCACAAGGTAAGAATGTTGTTGTTATTGGCGGTGGGGACACCGCCATGGATTGTGTGCGTACAGCTGTCAGACAGGGTGCAAAATCAGTCAAATGCTACTATCGCAGAGACCAGGAGAATATGCCTGGTTCTCGAAGAGAGGTTCTTAATGCCCAGGAGGAGGGTGTTGAGTTCATATGGTTGACAGCACCAAAAGGCTTCTCGGGTAAAGAGAGCGTAGAAAAGGTGCTGGCCAAGAAAATGAGGCTTTCTGATCGTGATGCGACCGGCCGAAGAACACCTGTACCCATACCAGAGGCAGATTTTGATGACAAGGCCGATCTGGTAATCAAGGCTCTTGGTTTTGAGCCGGAAAACCTGCCCCGGGATTGGGATGCACCAGAATTACAGGTAACAGGATGGGGAACCATAAAAACCAATTTCAGAACCCACGAAACCAATCTCTCAGGTGTTTTCGCAGGTGGTGATATAGTCAGGGGTGCAAGCCTTGTCGTATGGGCCATTCGTGATGGACGTGAAGCGGCGGATACCATCCTCAAACAATTCCAAAATACATTGTTGGCACAGGCTGCCTAAAACCATTCGAAGGCGAAACAGGGGATTTTATAAGATTTTATGGGAATGACGGAACTAAAATGACCACCACACAAGAACAATTATATCTACAGCAAAGAACAGTTCAGGAGCAACGTGCCTTGAAGGGATTATATCGTCGTGAAGATGAGCATGACGCCTGTGGTGTAGGGCTGGTTGTATCAATTGATGCCAAACCCTCAAGAAGAGTTGTGGAATACGGGATCATGTCCTTGCAAGCAGTCTGGCACCGAGGGGCCGTTGATGCGGATGGCAAGACCGGTGATGGCGCAGGCATTGCGACACAGATTCCCCGGGAATTCTTCCGTAAGCAAATCAAGCGGGCAGGGCATGAGTTGGGCCAGGAAAAGAGACTGGCCGTCGGCATGGTCTTTTTACCCAGAACAGATTTTGGCGCCCAGGAAACCTGCCGAACCATTGTTGAAGCAGAAATTTTCAATATGGGTCATACCATCTATGGGTGGCGTCATGTCCCTGTAAACACAAGCGTTCTTGGAGAAAAAGCTGGTGCAACCAGGCCAGAAATAGAACAAATTCTCATAGCTGATGGCCGAAACCTCACGGAAGAAGAGTTCGAAAGAAACCTCTACATCATTCGTCGCCGAATCGAGCGTGCTGTAAGTGAGGCCCAAATAAGTGGTATGTACATTTGCTCACTCTCCAGTAAAACGATTGTGTACAAGGGTATGATGCTTGCCGAGCAGGTTGCAGAGTTCTACCCCGATTTAAAGGATCCCGACTTCGCCTCAGCCTTTGCACTGTATCATCAAAGATATTCTACCAATACATTCCCCCAATGGTGGCTGGCGCAACCCTTCCGAATGATGGCCCACAACGGGGAAATCAACACTCTAAAAGGAAATCTCAACTGGCTCAAAAGTCATGAGATAAAGATGGTATCAGACAGCTTTGGCGATTTTGAGGAGGATATTAAGCCTATTGTCCCACAAGGTTCATCAGATTCTGCCGCTCTTGATGCGGTTTTTGAGGTTATGGTACGGGCCGGCAGAAATGCACCCATGACAAAATCCATTCTGGTGCCTGAAGCATGGTCAAAAAAGCAGGATTTCATGCCCGAAGAATGGAGAAACATGTATCACTATTGCAATGCGATAATGGAACCCTGGGATGGCCCTGCAGCCTTGGCCATGGCCGATGGCCGATGGGTTGTTGCTGGTTGTGACAGGAATGGATTAAGACCTTTTCGCTATACGGTTACCAAAGACAATCTTCTTATTGCCGGATCAGAAACTGGTATGGTTCCTATTGATGAAACCGATATCATTGAAAAAGGGGCCCTTGGTCCGGGGCACATGGTGGCTGTCGATTTGGAGGAACAAAAACTTTATCACGATTATGAACTCAAGCAGAAACTTGCCGGCAGTCAGGACTTTGGAGGCTTGACCAACAAGATTGTCAAACTTGATGAACAACTGAAAGATATCCCCGAAAAAATCCTTTTTACCGGTGAAGAATTACGGAAAAGGCAAAGCATGGCGGGCTTGACACTTGAAGATATCGAGACAATTCTGACACCCATGGCTGAAACAGGCAAGGAAGCTGTCGCTTCAATGGGGGATGATACGCCACCCGCTGTTTTATCTAAACAATATCGACCAATGAGTCATTATTTCAGGCAGAATTTCAGCCAAGTTACCAACCCACCCATAGATTCTTTGCGAGAAAGCAGGGTCATGAGCCTGATTACTCGGTTTGGCAACCTTAATAATGTCCTTGATGAAAAAACCGATTCTGTCGCTACTGCCTATCTGGATTCACCCTTCCTCAGTAATGCCATGTTTGACACCACCATGGATTATTTTGGTGATGGGGTGGCAGAAATTGATTGCACCTTCAACATTGATGATGGCTCCACGAATCTGAAAAAGAACCTTCACCGGGTTCTCCAGGAAGCCGAAGACAAGGTTTGTTCAGGATTTTCTCATCTTGTATTGACAGACATGAATCAAGGGCCGGACCGAATTCCCTTGCCCATGATCCTTGCAACAAGCGCAGTTCACAGTTGGTTGACAACCAAGGGGTTACGTACCTTCACAACGATAAATGTAAGATCTGGTGAGTGTCTGGATGCGCACTACTTTGCCGTTCTGATTGCTTGTGGCGCAACCACCGTCAACGCCTATCTGGTTCAGGACATCCTGGCCAACAGGATTGAGCGCAATTTACTGGATAATACGCTAGAGGGTGCCGTTGACAACTTTAGGGAAGCGATCAACCAGGGGTTGCTGAAAATTATGTCGAAAATGGGCATATCCGTGATTTCATCGTATCGGGGAGGCTTGAATTTCGAAGCTATCGGTCTTTCAAGAGCCATGGTTACGAGATATTTTCCTGGCATGCCAAGCAGGATCTCAGGCATAGGTTTGAGGGGATTATATAAAAAACTGGTGGAGCAGCACCGCAAAAGCTGGACTGGGAACATGACCATTCTTCCAGTGGGAGGTTTTTACAAACAAAGGAACTCCGGTGAAGCCCATGCCTGGCAGGCAAGAGGTATGCGATTGCTTCAAACTGCCTGTGATCAGGACAGGTATGACCTTTGGAAAGTGTATTCCAAAACCATGAATGACAGCCCTCCTTTGAATTTGAGAGATCTCCTAAAGATTTCAGAGGATGAGCAAAAAGTTCATTTGGATGAAGTTGAATCCATAACCTCGATCAGGAAGAGATTTGTAACACCTGGCATGTCTCTGGGTGCATTAAGTCCTGAGGCTCATAGAACCTTGAATGTCGCCATGAACAGGATTGGCGCCAAGTCGGATTCTGGTGAAGGTGGCGAAGATCCCGCACATGCTATCCCTGATGCCAACGGCGACAATCCCTGCGCAAGAATAAAACAGGTTGCGAGTGGCAGGTTTGGTGTAACGGCCGAATATTTGAGTAATTGTGACGAGCTTGAAATCAAAATAGCCCAAGGGGCCAAACCGGGTGAAGGAGGTCAACTTCCAGGTATGAAAGTTACTGCCCTTATTGCCAAATTGAGGCATTCGACCCAAGGGGTAACCCTGATTTCACCACCGCCACATCATGATATCTACTCAATTGAGGATCTTTCCCAATTGATTTATGATCTGAAGCAGATCAACCCTTTGGCCAAGGTATGTGTCAAACTGGTTTCATCTTCAGGCATTGGAACCATTGCAGCTGGTGTCGCCAAGGCCAAAGCTGATGTTATTCTTGTTTCCGGCCATTCCGGGGGGACTGGTGCGTCACCGGCAACATCAATCAAATATGCTGGCTTACCCTGGGAAATTGGTCTTGCCGAAACCCACCAGGTTTTGACGCTCAACAATCTTCGGGACAGAGTGATTCTTCGAACTGACGGCGGTCTAAGAACAGGCAGGGATATTGTTATTGCAGCTTTGTTGGGGGCCGAAGAATTTGGCATTGGGACAGCAGCTCTCATATCCATGGGGTGTTTGATGGTCAGGCAATGTCAATCCAATACTTGCCCAGTTGGAGTTTGTACCCAGGATGAGAGATTGCGAGAAAAGTTTACTGGTGAAGTTTACAAAGTTGTCAATTTGATAACCTTTTATGCCCGTGAAGTGAGGGAAATACTCGCAGATTTAGGTCTCAAATCGCTGGATGAGGCCATAGGTCGTACGGATTTGTTATATCAGGTATCAAAAGGTTCTGACTATCTGGTCGATTTGGATCTTAATCCCCTTTTGGTCAAGATTGATGATAACATCCGTGTTGGCCAAAGGTCAGAAAAGGTAAGAAATGAAGTTAAGGAAACCCTCGATGCTGAAATTTATTCGGATGCCAAAGCCTTCCTTCAGGAAGGGGAAAAAATGCAACTTTCCTATGATGTTCAAAACACTCAGAGGACTATTGGCGCAAAGACTTCGTACCGTATTGTCAAGCGTTTTGGCATGAACAATTCGCTCCAGCGCGATCACCTGACGATTAATCTCACTGGTTCTGCTGGACAATCATTGGGTGCTTTTATTGTAAACGGTTTAAAAATCGTCACTTTTGGCGATGCCAATGATTATGTCGGCAAGGGATTATCGGGGGGGACAATTGTTGTGAGGCCTCCGAATTCTTCAAAACTGGTTGCGGCCGAGAATACCATCATCGGAAATACCGTCCTTTACGGTGCGACAAATGGTCATATGTTCGTCGCCGGTCGAGCTGGTGAAAGATTCTGCGTCCGCAACTCTGGTGCCATTGTTGTCGTAGAAGGTTGTGGCGCTAATGGCTGTGAATATATGACAGGTGGAACTGCAGTTATCCTTGGGAAAGTTGGTATTAACTTTGGGGCCGGTATGACCGGTGGTATGGTCTATCTCTATGATAGAGACGGGAAGGCACAACAGATGATCAATTATGATTCATTGGTTTCTTGCCCTGTTACGGTACCGTTTTGGAAAAATCAATTATTTGAATTGATAAGTCAACATGTTCGAGAAACCGAAAGTGTTTTGGGAAACAAAATCTTGAACAATTGGGAAATTGAGGGAGAGAAATTCCTGCAAATCTGTCCCAAGGAGATGCTTTCAAGGATTCCAGTACCCATCACGGAGTTTGAGAGTCAACTCATTGCCTAACCATTTTACGGTTTGTTGTTCAAATCGGTGCGTTAGTGATGTTATCTCGGACTGAAACCCACATCAGATAACAATATTTTTATCCAATTTGGAAAGCACTTCAGTGCTTTTTCTGATAGGTAGGTTCCTACATTCAGATAAGAAACTCATCAACCATCAATTTCTTACTATAAGAAATATTTTTCTTGTAATTAGTTTTTTTTATTATATTATCAGTTCAATCGCCTTACCTCCTCCCTTTATTTGGTGATGTTACTCAACGACCTTCTCTTTGCGAGAAGGTCGTTTTTTGTGCTTATGTACCTGACCAGTCATTTCTCTGATTTTTCCACCTCACTTTTTCCAGTCCACAGTTTTTGGTCGTTTAGAAAGCGTCTGAAAATTTGGTGCGTGTTACACCAGTTCGGTGGTAGCAACCGAACACTTTGGGTACAGCAGGTATACCGATACTCCTTCTCTTCTTATGGTGTATCTCTTCTCTTTCTAGACATAAGGGTTTGTAGATTGTGGGAGTCTTTAAGAAATTCTTGAGGTTTAAGATTTGAAAGGGTCTCTTGCTCAGGAGGCCTCTCCGCTCGTTAGCTGATTTTGCTTAATCGGCTGGGTGATTGTCAAGCCCGTGGTATCTATATACAACAGTCCTGCCCCTATGATTCTATTCTAGATCATAGGGTCCAAGAAACCGTTCGCCGTTAAAGTGAATCAGGTGGGAAGGTGCGTCGGCACACCAAACTTCGGTTTCCCACGAAATATCACTCAAAAATCGTCCCATTACTCTTCGGTCAGGGAAAGCAGTCACATATACAAGACCAAGCTTGGAATCCTTGAAAAGTGATGACAACTCCCCATATCGCTTCGCATCTACAGGACCATGACTAGTTACAGATTCAATCAGAAAAAGCCATTCCTTGTCCTCAAAATAGAGTGCCACATCAGGCATTTTTCCATGCTTATCAATTATGACACCTAGCTGAGAAAGGCGTTCTTCCTGAACATATTTCATTTTATTATCTGCATCACCAATATAGATGACCTCAGAACCAGGAGCAAATCGTGGAGCAAACTCATTGATGATATTCTTAATCAGTTCGCTGTGTTCGCCTGGACTAAGTGTAATCTCTGTTTTATCTGTAATGACCACAGGGATCATTTGCATCTCCCTGGACTTTGCGTATTTGGTCGCAAGTGCATGGCCTTTCTTCCTGTAGGTTCGCAGCTTTTTTCTACAAATCAGTTCCAAAGGATTGGATCAACTGAAAAGCCTCACTACTAATCTGGTAACATGTATCAGGACTGTTAGTTGGTCTACCTGGATTATCAGGATTGTGAAGGGCAATACCGGTATCAACAAACTGGTGTATCGTTTCTTGCCGGATGGTCTCTCTTGTATTTGGAGCATACTCTTTACCAAAGTGTTGCCGTATGGAATCCATTAAAGAAGAAATACCTATGAGTGGTCTTTCAATATTATTCCATGAACTAGATGAATGCATACCCAATAAAGCAAGTAGAGTGAGTGCAGATCGTTCATTCTGCTGTGCCTTTGGCATATTTAGATCTTTTAGAATTGTAAGGGCTTCATCAATCTTTTTCTTTACTCGAAACTTATCAACATCTTTTGTCATATTCTGCAGTTCCTCTTCAATTATTGTATCAATTTCATTTTGGGAAAGAACAGAAGCATCTTCTTTTCCAATACGTACAAGGACCTTCTTATCTGGATATCTGAGGGACCTGAGATCGGTGGCATTTACCTGAGTATGCCCGTTAAATTGGCGAAAAAAACGATCAACTAGAGTGCTGTTAAGGAAGATAGCAATTCCTCTTGCCAAATTGAGTGGGAGGCCAACTCCGTCCACATGGTATACATTCAGGTGGTTTTCAAAACCAATGAGACTCCCTGGTAGTTCGGAACCGTAGACTGTTGCAACAATACGGCGTCGTTCTTCTTTAGTTGTGAACCTACGAGTTACGACAAAGTGCCCCTTGTTTTCCCATAACCATTTACGGCTGTTCTTTGAAACTCTAATTGCGTTTGGCTTACGCATAGCTTTAGGCCATTCAAGTTTCCTGCCTCGGAAATGTTGGGCATATAAGAGCGGAACGGTCCCCTCTTCAAGATTCATTGATAACTCCGATTTGAGACGAAAATCAATCACAGGGCCAGTTGAAACCCTGACGCCAAGATCATCTAACTTTGCTGTAAAGTGGTCCATGCAATCAACGATGATTTGTTCTAAATCGTTTGAGGTGATGTGAACAAACTTGTCTGGATCAGAAGGACGTATTACAGATGTGTAAGGAACAGTATGATGAGTCATCTCTTTCGTGACATATTTACCTTTGATGCCATCTGCTCTGAATGCACAACCCTTACTTGTCGTAATTTTTACTTCTGAAGGTTTTCTTTTCTTTATAGCATGTAAAATGATGTTTTCTTGAAGTACTCCGTCTCCTTTAAAGGCAATATTGCGTTTCTCGAAAATATGTATATGTCGCAACAACATTTCAGAAAAAAAATTTTCTCGAAATTCTTTAAAATATGGGCCGTTACAAAATGACCTGGGGACAATTGCAACTAACTCCCCTCCTTGTTCAAGCGCACGCGTAGCCAGAAACATAAATCCGGTATAAAGGTTGGTCGTTTCAATACCTGCCTTCCTTAGAGCAGACCGGTGTACTGACGATGAAGTGATTTTTTTGTATGGTGGGTTCATTATGACATGAGTATATGTCGCTTTACCTGCTTCTGGTTGAAACAAATCTGGTTTCATACCAATCCCACTATCCACAATAAAGTCCTTCTCGTGAATTGTTGTTCGCAACTCAAGTTGGTTCAGATCAAAGTACATTGATACCTCTTCAAGTGTATTTCGAAGGTAGCTTGTTAGTGAGGGTTCAATTTCGTAACAGGTTAGAGATGTACTTCGGGGTTTTACCTTTGCTTCACATAATCGTTCAACTAAAGTAGCTGTTAAGGATCCAACTCCTGCACCAGGATCCAATATACGTAGATCACCGGTTAGGTTTTCAAATAAGCTTGCCATAAACCTTCCGATGCAAATAGGTGTCATGAACTGCCCTAGGTCTGAACGTTGTTTTGGGTCGAGTTGAAGTCCAGCGCCAAACCGATAAAATTCGACCCTTTCTGCAAAGGAAAGTGAATTCATCGGAGATCAATATATATTAGACAAAAAGAAAAATAGTCGGAGACTACCTAACTATTGTATATAACCCCAAAAATTAAATTGTATAAATTATCCATACCAACCTCAACATCTCATGTCAAACTTTGATAATCCTGATTAAATGCTTTATAACTCTCCCTATCAATCGGTAGCGCGACCGTGTTTATTCCTTGCGGTAATAAAGCATGGTGGTGTGACGTGCTTCGGCGAAAAACAACCACCGAGATATAAATATCCCTGCAAAAGCAGAACAAAAATACAGAAACTTGAAAACTTCTACCAACCAGGGTATGGATGAAAAAAATATAAAACAAAAAAGCAATAACGGTATGACCAAACCAATGGTCAACGTAGTTGCTCTCAATAGTCTTGATTTGCTCCGGGGAAGTGTATACCCCATTTCCCTTGTCAGGTAGTTGGGGCCCAGATGCGGTGGCTCAAAGGGTGTAATATTGCCGAATTTACCCAAACCAGTTGCTGTTTCAACATTGGAAGATCCCAAACCAATACGATCACTTCGTAAAACCCACAAAAACCAGATACCCCAACTCCCAAGAAGCAGGACAAGATTCACCAGCAGCATTCCATCCCCTAGCAGGCTGGACATGAAACTGAATATAAAGGCCATACCACTAAGCAGGGCAAAACCAATATATACGAGTGGTGTCAATATTGTGTGCCAGGCCGGTATCGCTTTCAATTGTGTATAAATCATTGCCGTGGAATAAACGGTTGCCAAAGATAGCAGGGACATGAGCACGGCAAGGATTGTAACAAGGTCTATAAATAAATTGAAAAAGCGACCAACTAAGAACAGAAAAACGCAACTAAGCGTTACTATGGCCATAACGCCTTCCCTTGATAACCATGAGGATCGCCATTGGGACAAGGCCCTTACTGCCCGCGCAGGTCTTCGTAGATGAAAAAGAGAACTAAGTAAGCCTATAACAGCCAAAACCAAACCAAAGAAGCCAGCAATGATCACGGTTTGCGCATTAGCATTAGGCCCGAGAACACCCAGCCAGAAGCAAATACCAAAACCTACCCCCGAAAAGGTGGAAAAGACTATGATTGATACGGCAGGGTGCAAGGTATTGAGCCTAATTTCCGTTGAACAGGTTATCTATCCAGGAAAGAATCCCACCGGGTTTCTGGGTTGCAAGGGAAGCAAGATTGAAATCAGGACTCCCAAGTTGTTCGGCACCATATCTTTCAGTGGGAAGAAGATATTGGTTTACGGGATTTGTTTCCTGTTCGGGCATCAAATCTACTGCCTCTCGATTTGCTACCAGTTTGGAAACCTCTGAATCAGGATCTGACAGATCACCAAAAAACCTCGCATTGGTAGGGCATGTTCTAACACAGGCTGGTTCCCTGTCCTCTTCTGGAAGGTTCTTATTGTATATCCGATCAACACACAAGGTGCATTTCTTCATGACCCCCTCGGTGGGATCCATTTCTCTTGCTCCATAGGGGCAGGCCCATGCACATAATCCACACCCCATACACTTCGCTTCGTCGACAAGAACGATACCATCAGAAACCCGTTTGTAGGAAGCACCTGTCGGACAAACGGTTACACATGGAGCATCATCGCAATGCAAACAACTTTTGGGAAAATGAACCAGAGCGTTCATCTCACCCTTCTCAGTTTCAAAACTGTGAATTCTATTTAACCATACACCGGAAGGATCATTGCCATAGGGAGATTCATCAGCTAATGGCGCACCATACCCACTGGTATTCCAAGCTTTGCAGTTGGTAACACAAGCATGACATCCCACACAGACATCCAAATCAATGACCAGCCCGAGTTTACGCTCAGTCGATTTTGGAAGTGAAGTCATGCTGTCCATTCCTTCCCATATCTGAGAGTTGAAGGCCTTGAGCTGGCATCTGGTGGATTTTCCTGAGGCCGAAACTCTGGGTAGATGCCTTCCTCGCCTGGATTTGCTCGATATATTTTTACCCTTAGATCATACCAGGCGGCCTGACCGGTAATTGGATCGGAATTAGCCCATCGGTACCCATCTGGTTGTTCTGGTAGCAACTCAGAAATCAAATGATTCAGTAAAAATCCCTTGGTTGTTTCAGGCGAGTTGGGTGATAGATTCCAGGCACCAGATCTTTTTCCAATGGCATTCCAAGTCCAGAGGGTCTTTGAATTGACCGCCTTCATGGGTTTAATCTGAACTCGAATTCTGTTGGTTGGTGACTCAACCCAAACCCAATCATTCTCCTGTAAATTTTCCTCCAAGCATATCGATTCAGGTACAAAGAGACGATTCTCTGAATGTATTTGACGAAGCCATGGATTTAATGACCCCCAGGAATGATACATGGCCATGGGCCTTTGCGTTATGGCATGGTAGGGAAATTCATCTTCTGAAACCTTGCCAGGAGGATACCAATAGGGAAAGGGATCAAAAGAGTCAGCTATACGAGATTTTAATTCTTCTGGTGGAAGATGTTGGCCAACACCTTCTCCCGCCATTTGGAATTTACGCATGGTCTCAGAATAAATCTCCAGTTTAAATGGGCTTGGGGAATCATAAAACCCCATGGCCACAGCCCAATCCTGATAATCCCGATTTATGTTTTTGAAATAATGACATCTCTTGGGAATCTCGGCAGACCAGAAACTTCCATTTTCGATATACTTCCTGATTTGATAAGGATTTGGCTCCCCTCTTCCGATATTTTCGCCATTAACACCACGCCATCCTGCCAACGGACCTATGCCTTTTTTTCTTTCGTGATTGGCAAGGTAATGAGCATAATTTTGCCATTTGGCATGATTGTGTTCATCAACAAAACCAGGTAAATTCAACCGGCTCCCCAGATCTATAAGTACATCCTGAAAGGGTCTTACATCCCTGGTTAATTCAACGACAGGATACCTGATTGCATCGGCGACCAAATCAGGTTCCCCAATAGGCCGGTCAAGCAATGAAATTCCATCATGGCGTTCAAAATAGGTTGTATCCGGAAGAACCAGATCGGCAAAGGAAATCATTTCAGATGAAAACGCATCTGAAACAATAATCTTTGGAATCTTGTAAGTCCCATCTGTGTTTTTGGCTGTTAAATCATCCATGGTGGAGGGAGTATTCATGGATGAGTTCCAGGCCATGTTCGCCATGTACAAAAATAACACTTCTATCGGATAGGGCTCCCCGGCAGCAGCATTGGATATGACGGAGTGCATCATACCATGGGCAGCCAGAGGGGCCTCCCAAGAATAAGCCTTGTCAATTCGCTGGGGTGTACCGTCAGATTCGACCAGAAGATCTTCAGGACCTTTGGGATACCCCAGAGGCGGTCCGGATAATGGCGTGTCAGGGCCCTCATATTTGGCCGGTGAAGGATGAATGCTGTATGGTTTCGGGTAGGGTGGTTTGTAGCGTGTCCCCCCAGGCGCATCAATGGTTCCAAGCAGCATTTGGAGCAAATGGAGCGCTCGGCAGGTTTGGAAACCATTGGAATGTGCCGAAATACCGCGCATGGCATGAAGTGCGACTGGCCGCTTTTTGATTGTCTTGTGTTCCCGGCCGTAAATATCCTGCCAGGGATGATTGATTTCTTCTGCTTGCTCAATGGCAACTTCATACAGTTCTCTGGCCAATCCCTCTATGACTGAGGCTGGAACTCCGGTCTTGGCACTTACCCTTGAAGGATGATATTCCGGCTGCAGGTATTTTTCTACCATCAAATTGAAAACGGTCGTTGCTTCGGAACCATAGGAGGTGGTTATCGTTTCTGATAACAAAGGTTGGGCATTTTGATCCAGATGTGAGGTGAGTTTATTGTCACGACTGTCGACTATCTGGGGATGACCCTGGTTATCCCTGACAAAAAGTCCCCTGTTAGATCCTTTGGAGATATTGACCAGCCAAGGCGCATTGGTATGATAACGCAAACTGTCAACATCAATACAGCCGGATCTGAGCAATTCACCTACGATTGAAAGCACCAACAGCCCGTCTGTTCCGGGATTAATTCCAACCCAAGTATCAGCTATGGCCGAATATCCCGTTCTGACCGGATTGACTGCGATTATCTTGCCGCCATTCCTGCGGATAGCAGATAGTCCCATTTTTATTGGATTTGAATCATGATCTTCGGCCACACCAAAAAGCATTACCAATTTGCATGCACCCCAATCAGGTTGGCCAAATTCCCAGAAGGAACCACCAATAGAATAAATCCCTCCAGCGGCCATATTGACTGAACAGAAACCTCCATGAGCAGCATGGTTGGGGGTTCCAAACTGTTGAGCCCACCACCCGGTGAGCGATTGGCTTTGATCTCTGCCGGTAAAAAAGGCCAATTTTCTTGGATCTGTTGATCTCACTTCCCCCAACCATTCCGTTGCGAGGGTCATGGCCTCATCCCATGAAATTTTCTTGAACTTTCCTTCGCCTCTCTCGCCAATTCGCAATAGGGGAGCATTTAACCTTGCAGGGGATTCAAGATGAAGCATACCAGCTGAACCCTTGGCGCAAAGAACGCCCCTGTTAACTGGATGATCACGATTGCCCTGGATATATCTTACCCGGCCGTCTCTGAGATGAACATCTATACCGCATCTGCAAGCACACATGTAGCATGTGGTTTTCTTGATCTCGTCCGAAACGTGTGGTGAAGGATTGAGATAGACGTCATCCATGGATGATTTTTTCCAAAATTGTTGCCTTTCTTAAACAATGCATTTCATCGAAATTTTTAATTACCGAATTATCAGGTTCCAATACAAACAAGAAAAAATATATTTCCATCTTGATTTTCTGCAATGCAGCATTAATTGTCAATCACCATTGGAAATCAATTTATTTTTTCTTTTAAATCATATCATAAGGACTTCAGAATGACAGCGTACGATGCCCTCGCCCAAATTCCCAGCAATCTGGCTAAAACAGAAGATTTGAACCAAAACCTGCTTAATTTCTCTTTTTCCATCGCCGAGAATAATGCCGAGTATTCGAAAAAAATGCATCAGGAACTTGTTGATGGTTTGGGTCAAATTGTTGCCGAATTCAATAATCCCGAGCAATTGTCACAAGTAATGATCAAGATGGCGACAACAACCGGTGAAACCGCAACAAAATATCTGATGAATTACGCCGACTTGATTCAGCAGGCACAAAAAGAAACTCTTAATATTTATTTGCGACAAAATGAGGTTGAAGCGGCTCCAGAAGTAACAGAAGCAACACAACCCGAACTAAAGACACCGGTTTCGAAAGCCAAGAAATCTCAAAAGCAAGCCGCCCCTAGGGCATAAACAACAAAACGCATAAAATTTCACCTTCCCCATGGTTTTTCTGGGGAAGGTTATCATTTAGACCCAATTTATTTTCCTCCAATCACACATTCCTGTAAAAACAGGTTGAATTTCCTCCTCTAATTTCAGTAAATTTTATTACTTCTTTCAAGTATTGGTCTGGTTAGAAATCAACCGAATGACTACTTGATGATGCACAGACTGAATTTAGATACTTCTCATGATGGAAAATTCCTACATACTCTATCATTACCCCCTGTCACCATTTTGCCGGAAGGTTCGACTTGTCTTGGCAGAAAAGAAATTTGATTTCGTATTGCGGGAGGAACGGTATTGGGAAAGGCGAGTGGCATTTAAGAAACTTAACCCTGCCAGAAAGGTTCCGGCACTTCGCAATGGCGTAGATGTTTTTGCCGATAGTCAGGCGATTTGTGAATATCTTGAAGCCATTGCACCAGAAGATACCATACCATTGATTCCAGATGATCCAAAAGAACAATGTGAGATGCGCCGCCTCATATTCTTCTTTGATGAGAAGTTTAACAGGGAGGTAACCTCTGTGCTGTTATTTGAAAGGATGATGCGAAGAGTCCAACAAAGGGGGTCGCCGGACGAAAGACGCGTAAAATTCGGATTGGTCAACCTTAAGAACCATGCCAAATATCTGAAGTTCCTGGTTATGCATCGAAGATGGATTGCGGGCAACAAGCTTTCCTTGGCTGATTTTACAGTGGCAGCACATCTTTCCTGCCTGGATTATGTCGGAGATATTGACTGGAACCATAAGGATTTCGAAGAAATCAAGGGGTGGTATTCAAGGATCAAATCAAGACGGGCCTTCAAACCAATTCTGTCAGACCATGTACCAGGTTATTTTCCTCCCCTTCACTATGCGAATGTAGATTTTGATTGACCTAAAGCAGGAATTGAAGCGACAGGCCTTTAAGGAAGGCTTTGATGATGTAGGTATATGTGTGCCAACTTCCATTCCGCTTGCCAGACCGAGGTTATACCAGTTTCTATCGTCAAATTACCATGGAACCATGGAATGGATGGAAAAGCGATCTGAATGGCGGAGTAATCCCTTTCGTTTATGGCCTGAGGCTCGCTCCATAATTATGCTTGCTGATTCCTACTCGCAACCTGCCAACTCAATTGCTAATCTCAAGAATGTGGACAAGGGAACGATAGCCCTTTATGCCAGGAACAAAGACTATCACAATTTAATCAAGAAAAGACTGAAAAGAATTGGAAGGTGGCTTATTCAGCAAAAACCGCGAACTGAAATAAAAGTCTTCGTTGATACGGCCCCGGTGATGGAGAAGCCTTTGGGACAAGCTGCTGGAATTGGATGGCAAGGTAAACATACGAACCTTATCAACCGTAAAATTGGCAACTGGTTTTTTTTGGGTGCCATATTTTCAACCCTGGAATTAACCCCGGATGAACCCGAGGGTGACCACTGTGGGAGTTGTCGCAGATGTCTGGATATTTGCCCAACCAATGCTTTCCCTAAACCCTACCAGTTGGATGCAACGAAATGTATTTCCTATCTCACCATTGAACATAAAGGCCCGGTACCAGAACATCTTCGAAAAAGTCTTGGGAACAGAATCTTTGGTTGTGATGATTGCCTTCAGATATGCCCCTGGAACAAATTTGCCAAACTCGGCAAAGAAACACGGTATCATGCCAGAGATGAATTGCAATCACCCTCCTTGAAAAAACTTGCCCGCTTGAATGATCAGGAATTTAGGGAATTGTTCCGTGGGGGACCGGTCAAACGTATTGGACGAAACAGATTTGTAAGAAATGTCCTCTATGCAATTGGAAATTCAAATCTCGGGGAATTATTACCAGAGGCTCTAAAACTCAAAACTGATCCTGATCCGACTGTGGCTGATGCGGCCAGGTGGGCAGAAAAACAGTTGGTTATCTCACGTGATCAAATCTAACAATAATACACTCTTTACAGTGGGAAATATATAATGCGTCATTTGTTGTGTTTTGGTTGTGGGTATAGCTCAACCTATACAGCCCTTAACCTTTTAGGTTCTGGGAAATGGAAAGTAACGGGTACAACGAGAACATCTGCTTCCAGGGAAATTCTCGAAAAACATGGAATAAGCGGAGTTATTTGGCCCGGCACTCCACTTGATGAAGCCCTCAAAACTTCAACCCATTGGCTCGTTTCCATCCCTCCCCGACAGAATGGTGAGATTGTACTGGATTATTTGGAACACACACAATGTGAACACTTTGCCAATCTGAAATGGATAGGTTATTTTTCTACCACAGCCGTCTATGGGGACCATGGTGGTGGTTGGGTTGAAGAAAGTACACCGGTTAATCCAACCACGACCAGGGGGAAATTAAGGGTTCAAGCCGAAAATGCCTGGTATGAATTTGCCAATCGATTGAATATTCCGCTATTTACCTTCCGACTGGCTGGTATTTACGGACCTGATAGAGGCCCAATGGAACAGCTAAGAAAAGGCAATAGGCGAAAAATAGTTAAACCGGACCATTGTTTTAACCGAATTCATGCTGAGGATATAGCCGGGGTTGTGTGCAAAGCAATTCTTAACCCTGATTCCCATGGAATTTTCAATCTTTGCGATGACCTGCCCGAGCGGGCCGATCGGGTTATTGACTTTGCTGCTGATTTAATGGGAATACCAAAACCTCGTGGGATCAGGTTTGAAGAAGCCGAGTTGAGTGAAATGGCAAGAAGCTTTTATTCGGAATCAAAAAAAGTCAGGAATCAAAAAATAAAGTCCGCCCTGAAATACGAACTCACATATCCCACTTTCAAAGAAGGATTAAGAATGCAACGCAACACCTTGAGCCAAGAGCCCTAGGAATCACTTGGACAAAATTAATATTTTGCCCAAGTGGGATCAACAGTATTCTTTATTTAAAGTGCAACTGCTGCGAGCAGAGCTACCAAGAGGAGGGCTAGCATGTTAAAACCGCCACCTCCTTCAGAGGGTTCATCTACCTCAGGTTCCATCATCTCAGGATCAGCAGCCATTTCATCTGAAGTGTCGGCATCATCCAAACCTCCAGCGCTGGCTCCAAAAGCCAATCCCGATAACGCTACTGCAAGAACCAGTTTTTTCATACAAGCCTCCTAAACTTTATTTTAAACAACAAGCAAACAATAGTTATTTTTGTAATTGTTCGTCATAGATAGAGACAAGAATACAGATTTAAACCAAAAATTCAAACGACCTCCAATTTTTTTTGATAAATTAAAATTCAATCACCGGAATGTTACTTTTTGATTTAGCCAATCCTCTCCGACAGACTTCAATCTATCCAAAACAACGAATTTTCAATGCCTTTCAATCTTAAAAAATACCCCTTATTGGTCAGTCGCAATATGAAAACCGCTCCAAGTGAAGTAGATTTTTAGAAACTATAATCTGAGATTATATAAGCAATACCTGGGTACCGATTTCGGACAAATCAAAGAGCGTTGCAATATCCTCATTATAAAGTCCTATACACCCCTGCGAGGCCCGGCGCCCAATTTTTCGGGTATCGTGGGTACCATGAATTCGGTAATATTGCCAAGAAAGATACAGAGCATGCGTTCCCATCGGATTATCTGGTCCGGGGGGCATATATGTAGGCCAATCTGGATTTCTTGCCAACATGTCCTGCGTGGGTGTCCAACTAGGATTTTCCTTCTTGTTGATAACTTCGGTATACCCTAACCGTGTTAGCTCAGGGGTTAGCGGCACACTGACAGGAAACAAATGATAAATCGTTTCATCCTCAGACCAATAATGCAATACCCTTTTTTGAGTATCGGCAAGTATGGCCCCATGTCTCAGGTTGGAAAAGTAATCTTCCCAAACCTCGTACCGGAAACCGGATATATTTCTAAGTCGTTTCTGGCCAACTACACTCTGACCACCAAGCAAGGCGACCCCAAGGCCTGCTCCCAAAGATTTGCCAAATTGTCTTCTACTGATTGATCTGCTCATAACTCAATTTACCCTTAACCAAGAACCATGGCAACACCTCCCCCTCTTGGACCCAAACTAAATTCAGTTTGAGCCAAAAACAAGTAAATGTCTCGTAATTTTTTTATATGGTTCACAATATCACGATTTTTTACTATTTACAAGATTGTTAAAGCAAAAAAATAAGTGAACAATATCAGGGTTATTCCATTGGCAAAAATACTAACAAGGGTTGTATTATTACTTCTAACACTGGGTTTTCTATTTGCCTGTACGGATGTAAGTAATCTCCCTAGAGATGACAGCAATGCCTATGCAAAAATCTATCGGATAGACAATAGGCAGGCAAGACTAATCCCGGGAAGAATGCTGGAGGCAATAAACAACATCAGGGTTACAACTGATGTTCCACGTCTAAGATATTCATCAGAACTTAATGCCGCCGCGTTTACCCACGCAAGGGACATGAGTTTTCAAAACCGCCCCTGGCACTTTGGATCTGATCGTTCTTCCCCCGTAACGAGGGTAAGCAGAGCTGGTTTCGAAGGCGACCTGGTTGGTGAAAATATTGCCGAGTCATTTGAGGTCCCACTGGACATATTAGGTGCTTGGTTAAATGAAGAAGAAGCTCGTCAGAACATCCTAGACCCCCAAGCGAAGAGAATGGGAGTTGGTTGGCACCAAGACAGTGATGGCAGGATTTGGTGGGTAATGCTGGTTGGGACCTAACGAAAAGGATTTTAGAAAATTACATCCAGAGTTGTTCTTTGGCCAAATTCACATTACACAATATGTCGTGCGTCAAAAGGGCATGAACTGTTTATCTGGATTGGGAAGGCTTAAATTTTCTTATACTTGTTGAATGTCCTGTGGTATATGATACATTTCAATCTCAAAGTTGACGAACAAATACTTATGTATCACATTTAGGGGAAAGGAATTCCAAAAATTAATCAAGTAAGTTCTGTAAGAGCATATGATATTGCAAAGTATTCCCAAAAATTGTCCGTAAACATAACTTTTCCTTTTAAAAAATTACATGAAAAATCAGCCCAAAAAAGCATAACTGGAAGAGGTGGTTCATACTGCATTTCAACAAGTTATAGTTGTTGAGGATACAAAGTGTAAATTAAGGAATTTTTAATGTCGCAAAATATATTTGCTGTTGTATTGGCGGAAGGTCACGAAAAGGTGCATTCGTTGCTGCTTGAAACTTATCCAAATGCTTTCCAACTAATTAATGGTGTGATTTTGGTTGCTTGTAAGGAGCTTACTAGTTCGGTAGCTAGTGCAGCAGCACTAACGAAAGAGAAAGAAGATCAAGGAGTAAGAGGAGCAGTATTCAAATTAAACGGTTCATATACTGGTTTTACCTGACAATCTTTGTGGGAATGGCTTGAAAATGCTGAAAGTGATCAATGAACCAATCAGATAAGGATACTCCAAGTCCTGATAAATACTATGAACGAGATGTAACTGATCTAAGGGTTGAAGTTGGGAAATTTGATGAGAGAATTAGAAATATTAAAGACTCAATGGTAACGAAAGAACTTTTGGCCAAAAGCAGACTAGATACTGCTAAATGGATGTTACAACTATTTATTCCGGTTTTTGCAGCTGCTCTGGGAGCGTTCATTATGACGCATTTTAATTAAACCCTAATGGCACTTTTGTATCCAAATCCTCAAACTCTAGACCAGCCCTTTATTTACCATATCTTCTCTTATTAGATATTAACCCGGTATTACACCCAGCTGACATATTAAGATTTTCATCAATATACAGGGTGGTCCCTTATCACCATTACGCTGTTCATTGTCGTACCTACTTTTACCTCGTCAATGCAAAGAATCTGAGTTGGCATTGGTTCGCTGTGTCTATTTACAAATGATCGGTATATTCTGTGCTTAAAGTAATAAATCTTAGCATTGAATTCAATCCTGTCTCTTATCTCGGCCAACAACTGGCCATTTACATAAGTCGCAAGCCTTTCATTTCCGTGGGTGGTGTTAAAATTCAGGATGATATCCGAGCATGTCTGAACCTGAAATCAGTTCGAAATCCTTTCACTTGTCACTTACGCCATCAACTGAACCTGATAAAGTATACATAGACATGCAGCACCTATTGCCCTCCATCTCCATCTGCATGACGGGAAGGAAACTCTTTAACCTACCGGCCTTACTCGTAGGGCTGTTACCCCCCCCCCCTTTTTTTTCTGGCGGATCTTTCCGACGGTTGTCCTTACTTTAGTGCCGGTTTGGGATTCTCTGGGTAGATACACACTGAATCCGACCCAGACCTTGTCCCCATAACGCCATTTTTTCTTAGCTGTGATTTGCGACCTCTCCCTGTTATTGTCACGATCACTACAGGAACCGGCAACTCCGCAGTCCACCGGGCGGGCCTAAAAACACTGTGACTCACTGCCGGCGCATGCAAGATCATCCACTATAGTATATCCATGGGGAGAGTCATTCAGGCTGCGACTGTCTCTAAGCCTGCACGATGCAATGACCGGTTGTGCTTTTCTATCCTAGATATTTTTAGAATGGGCGACGATATACCCGTTATGTACCCAAACCTCCTGGCCATCTTCGAACAATACTCTTCTCCAAGTTCCTGCATTCGTGCTCCCGATGTGAGTTGCATGACTTTCGAATAATTGGCACCAGCTCAATCGCGGGCGTTAAGCATTTTGCCTTCGGCAACCTAAAAGATTTCTGCACCTGCTGAGTTGAACGAAATTAAAGTGGTCACGAGCGAGACATAAATCGTTGTGTTGCTTATCACCGGTGTTTCCACTGTAAAATGTTACATAGTAGACAGATATAATGTTCACGCAAGCTTGGACCAACCTGCATATGAACACTAAATTACGTCACTTTTGAGTTTAATCCCCCTGTTGAAAAACGGAGCGAACATAGATCAATCGAAAAATTGTTTCCCAACACAGAGAATATATCCATCTGGGTCATAGAAATACAATTCCTTCATGCCATACCATTGCTTGAACGGTCCCTTGATTACAGCTTTCTTCTCTAATCTACCCAAAACGGTATCTGGATCAATGCCCCGCAGGTAAAGGGTTGAAGTTGAGTTCAACTCAACTTGAGCCTCAAAAACGGGCAACTCTTCGGCAAGACTTTGCTTGTCCTGAAGCATTAGCTCCGCTTGATCATGAACAAGTAATCCGAAAACTGCCTTGTGCGGATCTTTGGTTTCCTGCCTTTCAGAATCGATTAGGAAGGAAACTGAAAAACCCAGAACCTTGGTATAAAACTTCAAAGAAATAGGGATCCCGGAGACCATCAAATTGGGACAAAGCTTTACCGACACGTAACTTGTCCTTTCAGGTTAAGATACTTGATCTTCTAGCTATTCGTAAATGATGATGGGTGTACCAACATCAACTATTCTATAGAGATGCTCAATTTCGGCGTTCGATACAGCAATGCATCCCCACGTCCAATCCTGCCTGGAGGGTTTTGAACCATCATTAGGAAGGCCATGGATCATAATATCTCCTCCGGGTGAATACCCATTGTTCCAGGCTTGTTTTCTGTCATGCGCATTGGGATAAGATATACCTAACGACAAATGAAAGGCGCTGTAGGGGTTTTTACGGTTGATGTAATATCGGCCTTGTGGGGTTTTTCCATCACCCTCTCTTTTTTTGTGCCCAGCCGGACTAAAACCAAGACCAATATCCATGGTTTCGATCACTTTAGTCCCACTATAGACTCGAAGTTCACGTTCTGATTTGTCAACTTCCAGTTTTGTGACTGCCCTGGACGAATATGCTTTTGATTTCTTGGTCATTTCACAAGAAGAGATAAATGAAACACATACCAGTAATATAACCGTACGTATTAACAAGGAGAATGAATCATTACGGAAAATATTGCAAAATTTCCATTCCAAAATTCTTGAAATTTTCTGCATTAAAATCCCCTATCTTATTGTTCGTTTTTTTCTCATTTGACTGAAACCGGTTTCCTTCGCAAGCGTTCGGTTTCTGATTTTAATTGTCCACACGCAGCCATAATATCTTCTCCTCTTGGTGTTCGGACAGGTGAAGGATACCCCGAATTATATATTATTTGCGCAAAGTTTGCTATTCGTTCTGGTGTAGAACGTTCAAAATTTGAACCGGGCCAGGAATTAAAGGGTATGAGATTGACCTTGGACGGAATGTTTCTGATCAGCGAAACCAGCCGATGGGCATCCTCATCGCTATCATTCAGATTTTTTAACATCACATATTCAAAGGTTATTCGGTCAGAATTGGTTACTCTGGGATAGTTTCTGAGAGCATCCAGCAGAGTGGCAATATTCCATTTTCTGTTTATTGGAACAATTTTATCCCTTATTTCGTCCGTTGTTGCATGAAAGGAAATCGCAAGACGACATCCGATTTCCTCGCCAGCTCGTTTTATTCCCGGAACCACACCTGCAGTAGAAAGAGTGATTCGCCTTCTTGAAATACTCAACCCGTCACCATCCATGACAATTTTCATTGCATCACGAACATTTTCGAAATTGTATAAGGGTTCACCCATACCCATTAAAACTACATTTGAAATCAACCTTTGTTCCGATTTGTATGTACTGCCCTCTTTTGGCCACTCATTCAGATCATCCCTTACAGCCATGATCTGACCGACTATCTCGGCGATTGTCAAATTCCTTACCCAAGCTTGGGTACCGGTATGACAAAATGTACAGTTCAACGTACATCCAACTTGCGAGGAAACACACAAGGTTCCACGACCTTCTTCCGGGATATATACCGTTTCAAACTCATGGCCATTATCCCCCTTGAACAAGTATTTTCTAGTCCCATCAACACTGATTTTTCTTACCTTGCAATCAGGCACTTCAAGGGTTAGGTTTTGAGCCAGCAAATCACGGAATTCTTTCGCTAGATTGGACATATCCCAGAAATCTCTACATCCCCTGACATATATCCAGTTCCACAACTGCTCGACCCGCATCTTTAATTTACTTTTTGGGACACCGAGGCGAATCAATGTTTCGGATAATTCTGGTCGGTTCAAACCAATCAAGTTTTCTTTAACGACATCAATTTGGCTCATAGATTAACCCAGACCCCCTCAATCCAGAGTTCCCTTTGAGACCAAAGGTGATTAACGGCAGGCAACGGCTGCCCGTTTAAGCCCAGCAGTCACACCTTTGAGCGAATATGTATCTACGACAGTGGTTCCTTTTGCCGAAACCATTGTTACTGTTGCTTCCCTTCCTTGCTTCAAAGCATAAACGATTTTATCATCATCGGAATACAATGGCCATGCATATGTCAAAATTTTGTCTTCAGGGTCCAAGTGCAGGGTATAACCCCGACCGTCTACTTTCAAGGAAACCGAAGATTTTCGCTTGATGTTGAAACCTGCTTCCACGGAAACCAACTCGGTACCACTTCGTCCTCCCAAAATTGACACCGAAAGGCGTGTATTCCCGCGGTTTACTTGTACCTTTTCGCCGTTGCGTGTGTATGTGCTACTGGAGGGCTGGGCCATGATTCCACAGTGCAACTGTTCACTGGACTGGGTTGTTTTGTAAACAATCCAATCATCAATCTGATCAATACCTTCGATTTCACTTTGGGCAAACACTGGAACTGAAAATGCTACCCAAAAAGTAAAACATATTATGAGATTTACTTTCACCACTCTGCCTCTAACTGCTCTAGAATACAATTTGATTGCTGTCTTGATCATTTAATCAGAACTCGAACCGGTAATCAAACCTAACCAAGGCACACACTTCGGTTGCCCTTTCCGTATTATACCGGTTATGAAATATTAGTTTTTTTTACTCTATACAAGTTACTTGTAAAATTGCATTTTATCAAATTCCTACTATTTTTGATAGACCATTACCGGCAACCTGAATTTCACGATATTGTGAACATGTAACATTGAGGATGAAAGAAATGTCACAACCTAGAACCCTATACGATAAGATTTGGGATGACCATGTCGTTCACCTGTCGGACGATGGTACTTGCCTGATTTACATTGATATGCACCTCGTTCACGAGGTAACAAGCCCCCAAGCTTTTGATGGCCTAAGGATGGCCAATCGCAAGGTTCGTGCTCCAAATAAAACCGTTGCAGTTTCTGATCATAATGTTCCCACGGATATTGGCAGAGAAAAGGGAATTGAGAATGAAGAGAGTCGTATTCAGGTTGAAGCGATGGAGAAAAATGCCAAAGAGTTCGGCATCCAGTACTTTGGAGTTAATGACATACGCCAGGGTATAGTGCATATTATTGGTCCTGAGCAAGGCTTAACCCAACCCGGAATGACGATTGTTTGTGGGGATAGCCATACAGCGACACATGGTGCTTTTGGAGCCTTGGCACACGGTATTGGAACAAGTGAAGTGGAACATGTTCTGGCCACACAGACTCTCATCCAGAAAAAATCAAAAAATATGAAGGTCGAAATTACAGGTTCTTTGGGATTTGGTGTGACAGCAAAGGATGTAACCCTGTCGATAATTGGCAAAACAGGTACCGCCGGAGCAACAGGACATGTTATTGAATACTGTGGGAATGTAATACAAAGCCTCTCAATGGAAGGTCGGATGACCGTCTGTAACATGGCCATTGAGGGTGGCGCAAGAGCAGGCTTGATTGCCCCCGATGAAAAGGCTTTTGAGTATTTGAAATCTCGACCCTATTCACCCAAGGGAACATCTTTTGAAATAGCGAAAACCTTCTGGCAATCTCTTTATACAGATGATGGGGCAAAATTCGATAAGGAAGTTGTTATTGCCGGTGAATCGATTTCACCAGTTGTAACTTGGGGCACAAGCCCGGAGGATGTTTTACCCATTGATCAATTCGTTCCGGCCCCGGATGATTTTGATGGTCTCAAGGCTGAGGCTGTAAAAAGAAGTCTTGATTATATGGGTTTAAAGCCTGGTACAAAACTTTCTGAGATCAATATAAATACTGTTTTCATTGGATCGTGCACCAACGGCAGGATTGAAGATCTTCGGGAAGTTGCCAAAATCATGCGGGGAAAGAGAGTAAAATCTGGCCTCAGAGCAATGATTGTCCCGGGGTCAGGACTGGTAAGAGAGCAAGCCGAAAAGGAAGGTATTGCGCAACAATTGGTTGATGCTGGTTTCGAATGGAGAATGGCAGGATGCTCCATGTGCCTGGGAATGAACCCCGATCAATTGACCCCTGGTGAACGATGTGCGTCTACTTCTAACCGCAATTTTGAAGGCCGTCAAGGACGAGGAGGCCGAACCCATCTGGTGAGCCCAGCCATGGCTGCAGCCGCAGCGGTTACTGGTAAACTCACCGATGTTCGTCAGTTCATGTAAATTTTGGTATCCACGAAAAAGCTTGAGGTAAAAAATGAAAAAGTTTGAACAATTTACTGGTATTGCGGCTCCGATGCCTCTGGTCAATATCGATACCGACATGATTATTCCGAAGCAGTTTCTCAAGACTGTTAAAAGAACTGGTCTGGGTATCAGCCTGTTTTTTGAAATGAGGTATGATCTGGAAGGTAAGGAGAATCCTGACTTTGTTTTGAATAAAAAAGCCTGGAAGGATGCTGAAATAATTATTGCCGGTGACAACTTTGGATGCGGTTCATCAAGAGAGCATGCTCCCTGGGCTCTTCTTGATTATGGTATCAAATGCGTAATTTCTACTGGCATTGCAGACATATTCTACAACAATTGCTTCAAGAACGGTATTCTACCAATTACCCTGCCCAAGGAGCAGGTGGACAGGTTGATGGACTTTGCCGAATCCGGCTCGAATGCCAGACTGACAATTGACCTTGAAAATCAGGAAATTACGACCCCGGATGGGATCAGGATTCCCTTTGAAATTGACAGTTTCAAGAAAAAATGTCTCCTTGAAGGTCTTGATGACATCGGCCTTACCATGGAGAAAGTATCCCATATCGACAAGTTTGAAGAGAATTATTCCCTCACAAGGCCTTGGCTATAATTTTTTTGGATTTTCGTTAATAGTCGTTAAAGGCTGTAAATCTAACCGCCAAGTAAGGTTATACTTCCCTGATGGGAAGCACACGTTAATGGTAATTGTCACTAACGATTGTATTTTTACCCAATACCAGCGGTTGAATTTGGACCGACCTCCTCTGTCACAATCAACAAGTCGTTGATGAGCTTAACGCTCTGTCTTGGTAAGGTGAACGCGATATAATCATGACTGGTTTACTCATCATCTGCTGCACTATAAAACCCTGCCCAAAGGCTACTGCCAGGTTTTATTTATAGGTGATATAATAGCTGATAATCGTTACTTACACACTAGATTGAAACGCAGTTTGAAAACTTTCATTGCAACAGTTTTCGATCTAGTTTGTGTAAGGTACTTTATTTATTGGGGTTAGAGTTCAACAGTAATAAGAACACAAAAATCGACCCAATGGAAGTGGTGACAATTCCGACTGGGAGTTCTTGTGGTGCAAGTATCAGCCTGCTGAGGATATCGGAACCTGTCAACAGTGCTGCCCCGACAATTGCAGCCGTTGGTAACAACTGGCTGTGTAGCGGTCCAGCGATACCGCGGGCTAAATGCGGTACCATTAGGCCAACAAAGCCGATTACACCCGCCACGGATACAAACACAGCCGTTCCAAGAGCAGCGACAATAAACATGCTGAAACGCAATCCTCGCACTGGCACACCAAGGGTCGTCGCGGTTAGGTCTCCGGTCAGGAGAGCATCCAACCATCGTCTGCGATAAAATGAATAAATTAGAATTAACAACAAGCCAGTGCAGACCAGGGGGAAGGTTTCCCACCTGGCAAGGCCCAACCCACCCAGCATCCAGAAGATAACCGAATGAGCGGCACGGCTATCCCCAGCGAAAATTAGGTAACTGGTGATTGCAGAGAACAGAAAAGAAACAGCAAGCCCTGCCAGAATAAGCTTTTCAGGTGCACTTGTACGCAGCGCATGTACAATTGCCAACACGATGCCGGATGCGACAAGACCACCACAAAACGCGGCTAAAGGCAGTGTCCAGAACCCGAGTACATCCCCAGTTACGGTGATCACAAAAACCGCTCCAGCGGCCGCACCTGAGGACAGGCCGAACAGAAAAGGATCAGCGAGATCATTGCGTGTAGTGGTCTGCAGAACAACACCAACAATACCCAAGCCGGCCCCGATAACTGCAGCAAACAGAGCCCTGGGTAAACGCAGGTCATAAACAATCCGATGAAGCGGAGTCATATCACCATCAATCAATCCCAAGCCTAAACCGATAGCACCAAATACATCAGAAATCGGTATGGGTGTCGTTCCATATATGATAGAACCCAGAAAAAGGGCAACCAGTACAGCCACCCCCATTAAAAGCAAAAATCCCAGCCGGTCCATGTTAATTTTGACCTTGATGCATGGCTTGTACCATTTTTGAGATCGCCTGAATGTTCGCCGGACCAGGTGTGATTTCTTCGTACCTCAAACCAATCCAACGGTTTTGCTTGACCGCATCCGTCTGGGACATCACCGGATGATCTTGTAGCCACTTGAATGTGTCGACCGCACCATTGCCTGTTTGATAATCAAGGAGGACAAGAAATTCCGGGTTGGCAGCTGCGACAGCCTCCCACGATGTTCGCCCCCAACTTGTGTCCATATCATCGGTGATGTTTAAACCACCTGCTGCAGCAATCATGGCACTTACAGTGGCAAATTTGCCAGCAGTAAACGGAGCATCCGCTGGGCCATCCAAAAGGAAAACACGGGGTTTGGGTAAATCAGCGGTTTGCACCTCAATTGCAGTCAGTTCTTCTTTCCAACCCGTTACCAACTCCTCAGCCTTGCTCTCCACATTCATAACCTTTCCCAGACGTAGAACATCACCAAATAGTAAATCCATACTAGCCTCGGGGCGGTTCTTATCCAGATGAATGCAACTTTCTGTCAGGATCAAAGTTTTGATACCAAAAGGTTCCAGTGTATCAGGGGTCACATCACCACCTGGTTGCATACCATAATACCAACCGGCAAAGAAAAGATCCGGTTCAACCGCGACCAAATTCTCGATTGTAGGGTGTTTTGGCGCGATTTCGGGAATATCGCCGCGTAGCGTGTCAAAGTCCGGACTTGTTTTGTACCAGCCGGTTATACCGGTAAGGCCTACAATCTTGTCCTGCAGACCAAGTGCAAAGGCCATGTCGGTCATGTTCATGTCATGAATAACTAGTCGCTGCGGGTAAGTTTCAAAAACCAGCGGTTTGCCGCAGTTGTCAACTGTAACCTCATTCGCAGATGTACTGGTTGCCATAGCTATAACTATGGTTGTCATACATATGACGCGTTTCAACATAATTTTCCTCTCGTTAAATTGGGGAATTATCTTCCAAAGATTCGGGATATACTTTAGGAACTTGTAAAGTTAAAAGGGAAATTAGGATAAAAAAAGGGGGAGGGGTAATAGCCAAGCATGTTTTTAAACAAATAAAACAGGAGAAATAAATAAAACAACAAGCACAAAATTATGGCACTTTGGCATATAATTCCCTTAAATTGAGATTGAAGTTTTTCGGATATCCAATGCCGGAATTACACGCCCCTCGTGATGAAAACGCAGATAATCAACACCAAATGTGGCGCGGACTCGTTCGGGCGTCAGCACCTCCTGAACAGGACCAAAGTCGGTAAGCCGGGTTGATTTCATCAAGGCAACATGGGTCGCGAATTCGGGAATCATGACCAAATCGTGGACCACCATTACAACCGTGATTCCCATTTCCACGACAAGGGAAAGCACGCGCCCTTTGGCGTCTGGATCGAGATGGTTGGTAGGTTCATCAAGAAACAACAATGATGGATTCTGTGCAAATGCACGCGCGATATGGGCGCGCTGGCGTTCACCCCCCGACAGGACAGCCATCCGTTTATCTGCCATGGCAGCAAGTCCGGTCAGATCAAGAATTCTGGTAAGTTCAGCTCCATGTTGTTCCTCGGAACGGTCAGCCCAAATGGGTATCTGACCGAGGGCAACATAATCCCTGAGGTATAACCTGCCGTCGGGTATCTCTTGCTGACCGACCACAGAAATCATGCGTGCGCGTTCCCTGACAGACAATTTTCTGAGGGTTTGCCCATTGACTTGGACATCACCATGGACAGATTCTTTTGCTCCACAAAGCAGGTTTAACAGGGTCGTCTTACCAGCACCGTTAGGACCGGCAATAGACAGAATGGCACCCTTGTCCAACTCGAATGAAGCACCTTCCAACAAGACATTACCACTCCGACTATAATATTCCAGATCTTTGGCAACGAGAAAGGAGCGGCTGTTCATCCCAGACCCTTTGATTCCAGCAACGGCTTACAAGATAGAGAGCCGACGAACTGTGAACACGTTTTGGCACAATTGGTCCAGATATCTTGAAGTTCCTGGTACTGTCGGGCAGGTGTGATCTTGCCCTTCACCGCCGGCGGGGTCATGATTGAACACCCCTCAAAGGCATCTCCTCTCAACCTGGAGATTCCATCGGTATAAAAAGATGCAGCATGGCTATTGGAGCCACCTTTACAAGCGGCACTCCGCCAAAGAAATTTCTTCAAGATACTTGCCTCCATTTGTTCAGGGATTGCCGATAGTGGGCTGAATATCAACAACGAAGCAGTGTTTCTTGATTCATAGACCGCCTCGAGAATCCAAACCGTCAGTAGACGGTTAATGGCAGTGGTCTTAATTTTCAAGGGATGTTGCAGAATAAATTAATCAACTGACGCAAGGTATTAATAAATGTTACTCCCTTGTTTCACCTCAAAATAACGCTACTCCTATCAACAGGAGCCATGAAAAACTTTCATGTATATATGGGAGAATGAGATTATGAAAGTTTTCCCCTTGAACCTTCACCAATCTGTAATGGTTTTCGAAAATAATTCCTGCTTTATTTGCGTTACAGATCTTACTGAAGGAATAAATCTATATGGGCAAATTAACAAAACAGATAAGTCGCCTAATCGAAACATATGCAAGGCTGAATTGTTTTGATACAATTCAGCCTTGGTTCATTGAGTTTAAATGGCTGATAAGCAATCAGAAAAAACTCACACCATTTGAAGTCATCGGCAAATGTGTAACCCTGGTTCCCATGGCAGCAATTGCATTGGCTAATGCGGGACCAGAAGGAGGAGTGCCAGGTTCACCTACACCCGTTGGTGGTAAAGTTGACGGAACTATATGCGTTTCTATGGCCTTAATATCGTGAATACGCAACGGTTCATAGTCCGGGAAATTCCACTGATCAACCTCACCATCGGTAAATGTGATTTCATTTCGCATTACATGACCAATGCCATAACCTATAGCACTTTCCATTTGAGCGACCACAATGTCTGGATTCACAGCAATCCCGCAATCTACCGCACATGTTACCTTTTCGATGACAACACCATTCTCCACATCACCCGAAATCTCGACGACCTCTGCTACATAGGAACCAAAGGATTTATGGGCTGCAATCCCACGATATCGACCAGCAGGAAGCGGTTCTCCCCAACTTGATTTGCTGGCCGCCAAATTCAGAACTCCTGCAAGTCGATTCTGATCAGCTGTGCCGGATTTCAGGTAAGACAATCGATATTCAACCGGATCCTGGCCAGCTGCTTCTGCCGCCAGGTCCATCATGCTTTCCATGACATATGCGGTATGGCTGTGCCCGACTGACCGCCACCAATTCACAGTGATTGGTGAGGTGTCATCAGTAAGACCCACATAATGGCCATCAAATTCGTAAAGTGTATCACGGGTTCCTTCAACCGAACTGTTATCGACTCCATTTTGAACAATAAAGGCTTCCCAAGGCGAGCCCTTGAAAATTGGTTTGCCAGCAATACGGTGGTCCCATCCGATTATTCGACCTTCCTCATTGAGACCAACGGTTACCTTATGGGCTACGGCTGGTCGGTAATATCCTCCCTTGAGATCATCTTCACGTGACCAGACAAGTTTTACTGGTCCCTGTCCACCGTTAAAGGCAAATGCTAAAGCTGCTTCAACATGATAGTCTGCTGTCATGGTCGCCCGACGACCAAAAGTTCCACCGGCATAAAGAGTCTTTACTTCAACATTCTCAGGTGGAATTTGCAACACAGCGGAAAGGGCCGCTTGGGCTCCGCTTGGCATTTGACAGCCATCATACAAGATCACTCCAGTTTCGGTTGGCGCGATAGTACAGGTGAGCGGTTCCATCGGAGAGTGGGCAAGGTATGGTAGAAAAAATTCCCTGCTGATAACCTGCGCAGCATTCTCAATGCCCTGAGTGGCATCGGTTGGTGTTCCCTTGGCATCAAATTCGGCGTCCGTGTTCACCGCTGCCAAGAGATCAGCCTTGATCTGGTCAGAGCTCCTATTGTCAGCGTTGGAAAAATCCCATTCAGCTGAAATTGCATCTCTGGATTGAAAAGCCGCCCAGGTGTTTTGGGCATAAACAACAGCGCCAGTACCTGTTGGCAACGCTGCACTACGTATAAAGCCTGGAACTTCCTTGGCGTCACTATCATCCATAGAAACCATGATCCCCCCTGCACGGGGACTTCTTAACATTACCGCTACAATCTGGCCATCAAGATGAACATCCATTGCATATTGGGCAGTACCATCAGTCTTAGGGCCATTGTCTCGACGATTTGTGTTGGGATTACCAATAAGCACAAATTCCGCTGGGTCCTTGAGTTGTGGTTCGGCTGGAACCTCCATTTGAGAAGCGGTCGCTACAAACTCACCGATAGAAGCATTCTTGCCGCTTGCAGAGAGTTGTCCATCGGCAAGTGTTACCATGTTCGGAGACACCCCCCATTCCTCAGCGGCAGCGTTAATCAGCATTTCACGTGCCGCAGCACCCGCAGTTCGATATTGCATAAACGAATTGGCCATGGCGGTTGAGCCACCCGTTCCCTGGGCACCAAAAAGAAGGTTGGCATATTTTTTACCATCAGCAGGAGCGAAATCAATTTCAACCTGATCCAGAGGCATGTTCATTTCTTCGGCTATCAGTGTGGCCAACCCTGTTGCTGCTCCCTGACCACATTCAAAATGTTTAATGATGGCGGTTACCGTACCCGAATCAGAAATTCGAATGAATGGTGTGAACTCGCCTGCGTGGTGACCGGAAGCTAATATTCTGGCAGGTGTAAAACCCACCAGCAGAGTCGCTGAAGCAGTTGCCGAGACTGATTTCAAGAAAGATCGACGTGATAATTTTACTGACATTTATTAACCCTCCAGAATTTCTGATGCGCTTTTTATGGCGGCACGAATACGTTGGTAAGTAGCGCATCTACAGGCGTTACCCCACATATAGCTGTCTATGTCTTCGACACTCGGCTTGGGATTTTCTGAAAGCAGGCCAATGGCCGACATAATTTGGCCCGATTGACAATAACCGCACTGGGCTACATTCAATTCGTTCCAAGCTTGGTGTACGGCTTTAGCGACATCCGAATCAACACCTTCAATTGTGGTAATTTCTGCGTCTGCGACATCCTCAACATATGTCTGGCATGATCTTACAGGTTGGCCATCCACATGAACTGTACACGCTCCACAGTAAGCTACACCGCAACCAAACTTGGTTCCTGTCAGTTTCAATTCATCCCGAAGAGCCCAAAGTAAAGGGGTCCACTCGGGAACATTGACTTCATGTTTCTGCCCGTTGATTGTTAGGCTGGTTTCCATCGTGATCTACCTCTCTATGTACATAAATCAATTATTCAGGGTAACGAAAATTTCATCTTTCTGGTTGAACACTTAGACAAGTATAGTATTTATGTCAATAGAATTTTGACATATAGACAATATTTTACTAATTTTGAAGTTATGTCCGAGAGAGATGTAAAGATCGCAGAAACAGCCTTTGATTTGTTTGCACATTACAGTGTAAGCAAAACATCTATGGCAGAGATTGCATCAAAAGCTGGAGTGGCAAGACAAACGGTCTATAATTCCTTTGAAAACAAGGAAGATTTAATTTTTGCTGCCTTGTTACATTACGCTACCCAATTCAAGGCCAAAATAGAGCTTGATTGTGCTGAGTTAACTGCACTTGAAGCTCGATTGGAGACTTTGTTTAATCATTTGGTCATAACACCTTTTCTAGCGATGCAAAAATATCCGCATCTGGATGAAATACTTGTGATTGGAGAGAATCTATCTCATGAAAGGAAAAAACAGATTCAAGGTACCTATAAGAGTGCCATAAGACATGTCTTTCTTCCTTTTGAAATAAAACTTACGGAAAGCGGGGTTGATCCCTTCATGTTTTATGATCTTCTGAAGCTAATATTTGTACAAATCAAGCGTGAGGCAAAAGACACGGACCACTTAGAGCAACTGTTCGAACCGTTTAAGGTCTTGTTGTTCAATTTGATAAGACAGCCCATACACTGACTTCCAAGATATAGACATTGCTCATAACATAATTGGCTTTGAACATCCGCAAGGTCATTCATCAAAAAAATAAACACCCTGATAGTTGCTCCTTGGAAAAACTTTATGAGACCTTCAATCACATTTATGCCAGGAGAATAACATCAGATGACAAAACCCTCGGAAATACCTGATTGACATGGCAATTCCTACCCTTGACTTCAGACATTTAGCCTGATTGTGAAGTTTCGCCCCTCTATTTCATGGGGGGTGTTTGGGCCAAATCAATGTTGTGCCGCGGTCTATATAATGGGCAATATTTGTCTGCTTTGTCTCCTTGTCATCTCCCATGCCAACCACACCATTAAACCCATGTTCATTCGTAAAAATAAAATGCCCAACACCACCATCAAAATCCAACTGGCCACAGGGATCAGAGAGGGCGATAAAATCAGACAAAAGATCGTGCGGCACTTCGGTGCCGCCCATAACGATAACGAGCTGGCTCAGTTCATGGGCATTGCCCAAGCCATCCTCAATGATCTCAAGGAGTGTGATGAACTCGCGAGGTTGCGCAAGCACCCGGCGTCCTTGGTTCGTGGGGGGCCATGCCCGGTATCTGGATGTTCCGAATGGTCAGGTCCTGATCAGTGAGGAGAAGATTGCCCGGATTGCGGTCTGGGATGGTTTGAAGGGGATTGTGGCGTGGGGATGTCACGATCGTGATCCTCGTGATCTGGTGGTTCAATACCGTCAGTTGGCGGAGATTGAAGCCTGCTTTCGAACCAACAAGCATGATCTGAGGATTCGTTCGATCTCTCATTGGAAAGAGCACCGTGTTCGGTCTCATCTGGCGATCTGTTATATGGCCTTTTGCTGTCTCCAGCATCTGCGTTATGGGTTGAGGGTGCGTGGGCATCGGATGAGTGCCCGACGGATTCAGGATGCTCTGCACCGGATGCAGATCAGTCTTCTGCACGACACCAGGGGCGGTGGTCTTTATGGTGTTCCAAGCCGTCTGTGTCCGGATGGTCGCAAGATCTGTCAGGTTATGGGTCTGGCGTGGAACCGTGTTCCGTTT
>JAJEBQ010000028.1 GCA_022822495.1 Paracoccaceae bacterium
TCCGAGACCCAGGAACCATGATAGACCGCGTTGCGAAGCTCCTGTTTGGTTAGAGTTACGCCGGCTATATTGATGGTTTCATACCATTTAAGTCGTTCGCTAGCCGAACCTGAACAGACATAAATCATGAGCTTGTAATCCAGAATGGATTGTTGCTGGTCAGTCTGAAGGTTATCGAAGGTCATATCATCCTGGTTGACTTTGACCGAGAAATCATTGTTCACATACTGGCAGATCGAGATGGTGCGCTGCTGGCCGTCGATGATTTCATAACGGGATCCTTCTCTGTCTTCGCCACGGTCAGCCCAGTACATCACGTTCAGGGGAAACCCTTGCTGGACCGTATTGATAACAGCATTGCGCTGCTTTTCCTTGTAGACGAATTCACGCTGATAGGGAGGGCGGATGTCAAGATTTCCATCATATCCCTTGACCCCACGATCATCCTCATCAATGTAGCCCTTGGCAAGTTCGCCGATGGTGATTTCCAAAAGTTCAATTTCCATTTCTAGTCCTGCTCTGGATTTTTGTTTCGGATTGCTATACGTGCATACATTTCCTTGCCATTAATTCTGAACCTGCTTTGCTTCCCTGTTAGCTCGGTGATAAGTGGTCTATCCAACCCTAAAATCTCAAACTGACTAGGGTTGAATTTGTCCAGGAAGGTAACAGGTACTCCCATCACTCCACCATAGTCAACGGGGATGTCTTTCGTTTTGTTCACGTTGATCGCGTCATAATTGTCATAGGTAGGATACTCTTCAGGTGAGTAGTACTTGTAGAGAATTAACTCTTCATTCCGTTTTTGGTGTTCAAGATTGGTGAACCACCGAACACCTTTGACACGAACATATTTTCTTCCACCGGCATCTATTCTATGTGATGCCGCAGTGAGCGGGTAGTGGTCGGGGACCCCGAATTCCCGATCGCCACTGCTTATGCTCGGCCCATACCACAGTTTGTTTTCCTTTATTAGAGGGAATATTTCCTTATAGGTGATGGCATTCTGATGACCAATAATTAGGAATTTTTTCTCGTATTTGACAAGTTGGGCGACATATTCCCGAAACAGTGAAAACGGCGGATTGGTTACAATGATGTCTGCCTGCTTCAGTAATTCGATACACTCCCTACTGCGAAAATCACCATCCCCCCGCAGATGTGTGATGCCAATATCCTCTGCCCTTGGAACACGTTCACCATCACGAAACCCATCATATTCCAGCATTATTGCCTTTTCGCTGTCATGTTGTGAAAAGAGATCCCGTTGCTGGTTCCTGTAGCAGGTGGTGATCAGTTTTTTCAGTCCCTGATGCTGAAAATTGTAGGAGAAGTAATGAAAGAAGTTGCTGACCCGTGGATCATCGCAGTTGCAGTAAACGATTTTACCTCTGAAATGCTCCCTGTAATGCCTCAACTCATTCTCAATGTCGACAAGTTGGGTATAGAACTCATCTTTCTGGTTACACTTGGCATCGTGTAAATTAGTATTCCCAACTGGAATGGATGTGGGCATCTTTGTCAATTCCTTCCCTTCTTTAAGGATTCACATTAGGGCACCTCTGTTTATTAATTCAACCATATTTTTTTTATAAAACACCCGTAAACTCCTAGTCTTTTTGTTTGTATTGTGATTCAATGGAAGTCAACAATAAATAATACAGTATTCCCTTTTTTAATGTAACTCCGGGAGATCTCACATGGACAAACGCCACGTGCTGGAAGAAGATCATCAACGCCAAGCGTTGAAGGAATTCAACAATCTACGAAGCATGAAGGAGCTGGTAGATTGGGAGCTGTTCCGACCGCTTCTTGAAGACGTCTTTGGTCCTCCTCGCACGCGTGGTCCGGGCCGTCGTCCCTGGGACTCTCTCATTCTTCTCCGTTCCCTTCTGTTGGGGTGATGAACGGCTTGAGTGATGAGCAGTTAAACTACATGTTGCTTGATCGGACCTCCTTCAAGCAATTTGCGGGTCTTCACAGCAAGGACCAGGTTCCAGACCAGAAGACGCTTTGGAAGTATCGTAACAAATTAAGCCAGTCGGGTCGTATTGACGAGTTGGTTGCTTTGTTCAAGGAGCAGTTGGCCGCGCATGGCTATCGTTTACAGACGGGGACGTTGGTCGATTCATCGGTTGTCCAGGTTCCCCGTCAGCGTAACAGCCGGGAGGAGAATGCGACGCTCAAGAGCGGTGAGGTTCCCTCGGACTGGAAAGACCACCCGAATAAGTTGTGTCAGAAGGACACGGAGGAGACTGTGAAAGTATCCTGGCGCCTGAGACAGGAAGTCACTTTTAACTGTTATGTGCCGAGCTAAGGTGTCCTTTCGAGACATGTATTCGCTGTTTTTGGGACTTTCGTTTGCAAAAAAACAGCCCAAAAGCGCATTTTCTTGGTATAGAAATGATCTTATAAAGAATTCGTTTGAATACTTTCACAGTCTCGGAGGCTCGTTGGCTCAAGAAAAATGGTGTGTCTCATTTTGGCTATAAAAATCACATTGCGGTTGATCGGGAGACAAAGCTGATCACCAATTGGGGGGTGTCGCTGGCACATGTGCACGACAGTCAGGTGTTTGAGGTTCTGTTGGATGCTCATCCTCCCAAGGGTCATGAGGTGTCTGCCGACAGTGCGTATCGTTCGAAGGAACGCATTTCTGGTTTACGCAAGAAGGGGGTCAAGCCCCGAATCACGCACAAGGCCAGGCGGGGGCCTTGCGTTCTCGTCAGCGGGCGATGAGGACTGACCGGAAGGCCCGATATATGAACTGTTTGGGTCTCAATCGTTCTCGGGTTTGGCTTGGCTTGGGCAATCTGTGTTATACCATCAAGAGGTTGAGTTATCTGGAGCGTGTTGCCGAAGCGGTCTAGGGCGCATTATGTCATGAGTGTCCAAAGGAAGGGGGAGGTGTGTGTCCTGGTGCGATCAAAGGGTGAATTGGACCAGGAAAAGGCATGAGGGACAAACATTTTACAAAAAACTGTATGTCACAGGGATAGAAAATTTAGAAAAGTGGCTTTTGAAAATCAGGGAATCTCAGGCAATAGTAAAAAAAGAGGTGCCCTTAATGTTAACAACGTATATACGCCCCAAAAAAGCAAACTGCGGGTTTGGGTAAGAACCGTATGAATGCGATAATTATGCGTCTGTACGAACCAGGATTGCAAACGGATAAGATTGTGTTTTCGGGTATGAAAGACAGAAATGAATAACTTCGTTACCCTTGTTGTTCAAGAGTTACCGCCAATGGTCAATCCTCCAATGAGAATTGACGGCTGGCCAACACAAACGGGTACCCACTGACCATCCTTACCACAAGTTCCAATTCCTGGATCAAGGGCCATATCGTTGCCAATTGCCTTGATTTTTTTCAATACCGTAGGGCCATCGCCAATCAGAGTTGCATTTTTTATGGGGTCCTTACGCTGACCATTCTTTACCCGGTATGCTTCAACACAGGAAAAAACAAATTTTCCGCTCGTGATATCAACTTGGCCGCCACCAAATCCAACTGCATGGATGCCATCCCGGACACCAGAAACAATATCCTCGGGGCTATCATTACCTGACAGCATATAGGTGTTGGTCATGCGAGGCATAGGGGCATGAGCATATGATTGCCGTCGTCCATTCCCAGTGGATTTGGTTCCCATCAATCTGGCGTTCTGTCGATCCTGCATATAACCCACTAGAATCCCATCTTCAATTAGAGTCGTGGCCTCACTTGGTGTTCCCTCATCATCAACTAAAATTGATCCCCTTTGATCCGGTAGGGTTCCATCGTCAAGAACTGTAACTCCCTTGGAAGCAATTCTTTTGCCCATTAAACCGGCAAAGGCAGAGGTCTTTTTGCGGTTGAAATCACCTTCCAAACCATGACCTATGGCTTCATGTAAAAGGATGCCGGGCCATCCCGGGCTCAGAACGACATCCATGATACCGGCAGGAGCCACTTGAGCGTCCAGATTGACATTGGCTATTCGGTGGGCCTCTTTTACAAGTACCTGCCACACTTCTGGCTGGATCAGGCTATGGGCGATAAATCGACCTCCCTGACCGGCAGAACCAGTTTCCCTGTGTGTGCCTGATTCAACTGTAACCGAGACGTTCAGTTTAGACATTGGTCGGCTATCGCGAACCTGCTTCCCTTCAGGTGTAAGGATTTCCATTTCCTGAAAAGAGGTCACAAGTGAAACCGATACCTGAACGACACTATTGCTCAAGGCCCGGGCATAGGCATCAATTTCTTTCAGCAAGGTAACCTTCTCGACAAAGCCATTGGCCTCAAGCGGACTTATATCACTGTACAATTTTATATTGGTTGGTTTTGGTGCGTTGTCGAGTTTTCCTGTTCCATCCTGGGTTACGACCGCTAATGAATCAGAAGCGTTTTTCAAAGCCTGAAGGGATAATTCATTGGAGTGCGAATAACCTGTCTTTATACCATTGACAACACGCAAGCCAAAACCCTCAACCGAGTTGTAACCAGCTTCTTTTATCTTGCCATCATCCAGAATAAGTTTTTCACTCTTGGAGCGTTCCAGAAACAATTCTCCATCGTCACCGCCATGTACGACCGCCTGAAGGACTTTCAATGACTGCTGGTAATCAAGATTGTTTTCGAAGGGGCGGAAGGGAATAAACAAGGTAACCTGAAAAAATTTTGAAATTGAATTTAAAAACGAAATCTGTAGTTTATATTATGCATGATGGTAAAGAATTTGTGATTACCAATTAACTAACCAATCTATTATCCACAATCTCAATTTTGAGATACTACCAAGGATTTATTTTAAGGATTTCCTGATGAACCATTTGAAAAGACTTAAGTTGTTTCTTTTCAGTCTTCCAGTTGTCGGTTTCACATTTCCAGCCAAAGGAGTGGATGTTGACCAGGAGTTGGAAATTATTGGCGTCCCAATACCAGATGGAATAAATTTCCAACCTTCGGTCACTGAAGTCGCCAGGGATGCTATTTGGCTTGACAATATACTTTTGGTCCTCGGTACAATTATTGTCGCGTTCGTCTTAGGATTATTGTTATATGTGATTATCCGATTCAATGCATCCAGTAATAAATCACCATCAATGGTAACACACAACACGCCTCTGGAAATTATTTGGACAACCATCCCCATCGTTATTCTAGTGGCCATTGGTATTATCTCCTTACCAATCCTCTTCAAGCAACAGATTATTCCCGAAGGTGATGTTACGATTAAGGCAACGGGAAACCAGTGGTACTGGACCTATGATTACATGGATCATGATTTTGCGTTTGACAGTTTCATGCTTGATAAGAATGCTCTTGAAGATCATGGATATTCCATGGATGAATATATGTTGGCGACAGATCAGCCGGTGGTCATTCCAGTGGACAAAACCGTTGTGGTGTACGTAACCGCCTCTGATGTGATTCATGCCTGGACCGTTCCAGCCTTTGGTGTCAAGCAGGATGGCGTGCCCGGCCGTTTGGCAGGGTTATGGTTTAAGGCCGAAAAAGAAGGTATTTACTTTGGTCAGTGCTCAGAGCTTTGTGGCAAAGATCATACCTACATGCCCATTACTGTGAAGGTTGTAAGTCAGGAAACCTATGATGACTGGATTCAACGAGCGACCTCAGAATTCGCTGGGGTAAAGAATATTGATGAGAATCTTTACGCATCCGTTCCGTAAGACATCTTTCGATTTATTGTATGACAAAAATCCTCTTAGGTGACTTTGGTTAGTTGGATTTAACGTATGAACGAGACTGCCGTCATTTCCAAAACCCATGAGGTTAGGATCGGTGAGGTGATTGCCTTGCTGAAACCTCGGGTGATGTCTCTGGTTATCTTCACATCTTTCATTGGAATGATCATTGCCCCAGTAGGTGTTCATCCCATTCTGGCATTTGCCTCATTAATCTTCATTGCCATTGGTGCAGGTGGATCTGGGGCCTTGAATATGTGGTGGGATGAAGATATTGATCGGGTAATGAAACGGACCAGAAGCAGGCCCATTCCAACTGGTACTATTTCGGCCGATGATGCAAGGTTACTTGGGCTTTGGTGTTCGGGTTTTGCTGTATTCATGCTGGCCCTTACGGCCAATTTTCTTGCAGCTGGCATTCTGGCCTTTACCATATTCTTCTATGTTGTCATCTATACCATGTACCTCAAACGAAGAACTTCCCAAAACATCGTAATTGGTGGTGCAGCAGGTGCCTTTCCTCCATTGATAGGTTGGGCTGTTGCGACCAATGGTATCGCTCTTGAACCTATTCTGCTTTTTCTTTTGATCTTCTTGTGGACACCACCACATTTTTGGGCTCTGGCGTTGGTAACCAAGGAAGAATATACTTTGGCTAAGGTTCCTATGTTGACAGTAACCAGGGGCGAACAGGTAACCAGAAAAAATATATTCTGGTACTCACTTTCCCTTGTTCCGATTGGGTTATTGGTTTCTTTCAGCTCGGTTGGGGGCCCTTTGACCCTGGGATTGGTTGTTGTCCTTAATGTCATGATGATTTTGAAGGCCTCTCAGGTCCTGGTTCGGACCAAGGAAGTTTCGGTCAGAGATAATTACAGCAAGGAAAGAGGTTTGTTCAAATTATCCATTTGGTACCTGTTTGTATTGTTTGCTGGTCTGGGGGTCGAATCAGGTCTGGCGAAATATCTGGACCCAATTATTACTTGGCCGGAGTTGTTCTGATGGCCATTTCCAAGGAACATGAATTGCATACCAGGAGGAAGTCAAGAAATCTCGTTGTTTCACTTGGTCTCCTTGCATTTATCGTACTGGTCTTTGGCATAACGATTGCCAAGCTACAGGATGGCCAACTTGTGGAAGGTTTTGACCATTCCTATCGGGCTACTTTATTGAAGGCAGAAGAATGACAAATGTAAAAAACAGAAGCACCTTAATAAAACTTGTTGGGGTTATTGCTCTCATGGGTACGCTGGTGATTGTTTCCGTCCCTTTATATGACTGGTTTTGCCGCGTAACCGGCTTTGGTGGAACGCCACTTCAAGCCACCTCAAATCAGGGTGAAGTACATAAGGAAACGATGAATGTCAGGTTTGATGCGTCACTGGAACGTAATATGCCCTGGAACTTCAAGCCTTCGGAGAATCAGGTAACGGTAAATTTGGGCGAAAGTAAAACCATGCATTATATTGCACATAACCCTACGAATGAAACGATTACTGGATCGGCAACTTTTAATGTTTTTCCCTTTACCACTGGTGAATATTTTGTAAAATTACAATGTTTTTGCTTTATGGAACAGGAATTGGCACCAGGAGAAAGTAAAGAAATGCCGGTTGTATTTTACGTTGATCCGGAAATACTTAACAATCCGGAAACAAAGAATTTAGAAAATATTACTCTTTCCTATACATTTCACAGAGTTGAAGGTGAGTCTTCCAGCTAATTACATCAGGAATAAATTAACATGGAACATGCAAAAGAACACGACTATCATATAATCGAACCTTCAGTCTGGCCCTTTCTGGGTGCACTTGGCGGTTTCATAATGCTGTTTGGTGCCGTCCTGTTTTTCCACGATTACGGACCCTGGATGATGATGATAGGCATAGTCCTGATTGCTTATGTCATGGTCGCCTGGTGGGGCGATGTCATAAGAGAGTCACAAACGGGGGATCATACACCGACTGTAAGAATTGGTCTTAGATATGGTTTTATTTTGTTCGTCATGTCCGAAATCATGTTCTTTGCGGCCTGGTTCTGGAATTTCTTCAAACATGCCATGTATCCAATGGAAGAAGGTTCGGGAGGAGTTTGGCCCCCTGTTGGAATTGAAACATTTGATCCTTGGCATCTCCCCCTAATCAACACCTTGATATTACTACTCTCGGGTGCAGCAGCTACCTGGGCACACCATGCCATAGCACACGAAAACAACCGCAAGGATTTGATTCAGGGTTTGATCTATGCCATCATACTGGGTGTGGCCTTCACAGCGTTTCAGGCCTATGAGTACAGCCATGCAGCTTTCTCATATTCCGGCAACATTTATGGAGCAACGTTTTTCATGGCGACGGGCTTTCATGGCGCTCACGTCATAATTGGAACGGTATTTCTGCTGGTTTGTTTGTTACGGGCTCTCAAGGGACACTTCACGCCGGAAGCCCATGTTGGATTTGAGACAGCCGCCTGGTATTGGCATTTTGTTGACGTTGTCTGGCTATTTTTATTTGCGGCCGTTTACATTTGGGGTGGTTAGGAATATTCGATTGGTCTGAACCAGTTCCAAATCACGGTCAGGGATGCAAGGTCCTGGGGCAGGATGTCTTTTTCATTTCGACGCAGTAAGTATACCTTTCCCCTTGTTTTGGGACTGGTTGGTGGTGTCGTTCTCCTCAGTTTGGGGATATGGCAAGTCCAGCGTCTTGAGTGGAAAAGAGCCGTTCTTGCTGACATCACAGCAAAAATCCATTCGGAACAAGTTCCACTTCCATCGTATCCACAAGAAACAACCGACAATTTCCTGTCGGTGTATGCCGAGGGGACCGTTGGAGATCAAACACTCTACTATTTGACCAGTACAAGAAGTTGGGGCCCCGGTTATCGGGTTATATCTCCATTGACAATTGAAAACAGAATAATCCTGTTGGACAGGGGTTTTATTCCGGCCCACCTCAAGGAGAACCACGAGAATCCCCAATTTTCCGAAATTGAGGGTAATCTCCTTTGGCCTGATGAATGGGATAACCTGTTTACACCAGAACCAGAAAACGATATTTGGTTTGCTCGGGAATTGCAAAGAATGTCCAGTGTCCTGAAAACAGAACCATTGATGATTGTCGCAAGGTCAAGTACCAATGAAGACAAGAATATCACACCCTGGCCGGTTACTACTGAAGGTATCCCAAATGATCATCTGGAATACGCCATCACATGGTTCGGTTTGGCCCTTGTATGGAGTGTCTTGACGATCTATTGGATTTTACGCATTGCCCGAAAGCAAAATATTCAAAATAAAGGCTAATACTTGAAGTGAGATATATTTCAACCCGAGGTCATTCACCAGCGCTTGATTTTGAAGGTGTTCTCCTTTCTGGACTGGCTCCGGATGGGGGGCTTTATGTCCCTGAGGATTGGCCCATAATCGCATTTGAAGACATAGCCAATCTTCGAGGTGCTTCCTATGTTCAGACAGCTTTTCAGATCATTAACCCCTATGTTGGTGATGCTTTTTCTGAGGACTGTCTTAGGGAATTGCTTGAAGGCGCTTATGCTCATATAAGCCATGAGGCTAAATGCCCCTTGGTTCAACTTGGTGATAATCTCTTTCTTTGCGAACTTTTCCACGGACCAACGCTGGCCTTCAAGGATTTTGCCCTCCAACTTGTAAGCAGGATGTTTGACACGGTTTTGACACGATTGAACAAACGCTGTGTGATAATTGGTGCCACCAGTGGCGATACAGGTTCATCAGCCATAGAAGCGTTCAAGGGTCTTGCTGCGGTCGATGTCTTTATTTTGTATCCCGAGGGGAAAGTATCTGAAATTCAAAGAAAACAAATGACAACACCCTCGGAGAGTAACGTCCAGGCCATCGCTATTGATGGCAATTTCGATGATTGTCAGGCTTTGGTCAAGGGGCTGTTTGGTGATGGGCAATTTCGAAAAAGTGTGAACCTGGCCGCGATAAATTCGATCAACTGGGCCAGAATAGTAGCCCAGATTGTATATTATTTCTATGCAGGTATTGCCCTGGGTGCGCCGCAAAGAAAGGTGACCTTTGTCGTACCAACCGGTAATTTTGGTGATGTTTATGCAGGTTACTGTGCCAAATTGATGGGATTGCCAATTGAACATCTGGTTATAGCTGCTAACCAGAATGATATCCTTTATCGAACCCTGAATTCCGGTCAGTACCAGTTGGAGGAAGTCGTCCCATCGATTAGCCCTTCGATGGATATTCAGGTGAGTTCCAATTTTGAAAGGGTCTTGTTTGATGCCTGCCAGAGAAACAGTCAGGTCATAGTCTCGAAGATGCAGGCCTTGCAAAAGGGTGGTTTTGATCTTACCGAGAATGAACAGATATATCTCAAGACATATTTTAGGGCAGGGCGATGTTCGGAGGAAGAAACCAGGGCTGAGATTCTCAATACCCACCGGGGATCAGGACATATTATCTGTCCTCATACTGCCGTGGGGGTTAAAATAGCAAGGGAATTGGACCGTACGACAGGTGCTTCGGTGGTTTCGCTTGCGACAGCTCATCCGGCCAAATTTCCTGATGCTGTCAGGGATGCTTGTGGCATGAACCCGGCTTTACCAGAAATGCTCGCTAAAACGCTTGAGCAACCTGAAAGAATCGTTGCCATGCCAAACTCACAAGAAGAATTAAAGGAGTATATTCGAACCAGGAGTTTACCATGAAAGCACGCCTAACAACTTTGCCCAACGGATTTCGTGTGGCCACGGATCATATGCCAGGGCTAAGGTCCTCAGCCCTTGCGATTTATGTGTTGGCGGGTAGCAGGAACGAAAGGGAAGATCAAAATGGTGTGGCACACTTTCTGGAACACATGGCTTTCAAGGGCACCTCATCAAGAACCGCAATTCAGATAGCACAGTCAATTGAAGATGTTGGCGGATTTATTAATGCCTACACCAGCCAGGACAGAACGGCGTATTTTGTAAGGCTCCTTGAAGAAGATGTTCCATTCGGTGTTGAACTGCTGGCAGATATATTGCTGAATTCGGTTTATAATCCAGGTGAAATGGAGAAGGAACGTAACGTTATCCTGAACGAAATCAGGCAATACAAGGATTATCCTGAAGAAATGGTTTTCGAGGGTTTACAAAGAACCATTTATCCCCACCAACCATTAGGGCGACCAATTTTGGGTTCCTCTGACTTGGTGGGTTCCTACCAAAGAAGCAACCTTGTGGAGTTTGTTAACCAGTTTTACCTTCCCCAGAATATGATTTTGGCAGCCGCGGGTGCTGTGACGCATGAAGACATGGTAGAAATGGCCGAGCGTTACTTTGGACATCTCAAGAAAGTTGATGTTGAAAGTTATCCCAAGTGTCATTATCAGGAAGGTGAATTCAGGGAAGAAAAAGATATCGAACAGGTTCAATTGGTCTTGGCTTGCGAATCCCCACCAATAAATCATGACCTTGAGGCAGCAACCAATATTTTTACCCGCGTGTTGGGTGGTGGTTCTTCATCCCGTCTTTTCGTTGAAGCCCGAGAAAAAAGAGGATTATGTTATGCCATTTCGGCCCAGGTGAATGTACAACCTGATACTGGTCTCTTTGTGGTGCATTCGTCTACCGGTGAGAATGAAATTGAAGAGTTGTGTTATTGCTGTACCAGTGAAATTGCCAGCTTGCAAGACAATATTGAGGAAACAGAGATTAAGCGAGCCAAGGCCCAGATAAAATCTGCCATATTGATGGGATATGAGAATCCTTCCAATCGGGTGGAAAGAATGGGGTATATGCTTCACCACTTGGGCAAAATCATGGCCATTGATGAAACCATCGAAAAGTATGAAAAGGTAACCGTGGAAAAAGTCAAGGAGGCGTCGCATTTTCTTTTGGATGGGCAGGAATTGAGTGTCGCACTTTTCGGCCCTATCACGAAGGCACCGACAAGAATGGACATTATTGGCAAGTCGAGACCGTGATCTTATTCAATACAGAAAGTCCCCAACTCTTTACCCAGAGGTTAACACTTAGGCCACCACAAAACAGGGATCACGAGGAATGGGCCCTTTTAAGGGAAACAAGCCAGGACTTTCTTAAACCATGGGAACCTCTGTGGGAAGAGGATCATTTATCTCGTGCTTCCTTTAATAACAGGGTAAAATGGGCTCGAAAATCAATGGTTGCCCAAACGGCCTTTCCTTTTTTACTGGTCAAGGAAAATACCATTATTGGTGGCATAACTTTGGATCATGTGCGCGGAGCACCGTCTCGCTCTGGTATTGTTGGTTTTTGGGTAGGACAGGATTATGCCCGCAGGGGATATATGAGAGAAGCCTTGGAAGCAGTTGTGCACTTCGCCTTTGAGGAAATTAATATTAGCCGTATTGAAGCTTCCTGCCTTCCAACTAATAAGGCATCACGAGGATTACTTGAGATCTCCGGATTTAAATATGAAGGTATTGCGCAAAGCTACTTGGAGATTGCCGGCAAGTGGCAAAACCATGTGATTTATGCCAATTTAAGGGGTGATCGGCGGGGCTCTGCGGTATAGATGGTAAATACAGCCAGCGACAAGGTTATCAAATTAAAAGAACAAATAAAACCACATTTGTTTGCAGAATTTTCAGATAGATACAAATCAGAACCAAGAGGGCTGTTTACCTGCAAGGAGGGCATTGTACTTGTACCTGAAACAACCTTTGATGTTGCCGAAATTCTAGTTCAATGCAATATATTACAAATGCCCGTGATCCCCTTTGGTGGAGGAACGGGTCTTGTTGGAGGGCAGATTTACACAGGTTCGGAGTATCCAGCGGTTGTAAGCCTGCACCACATGAACAGGATCAGGGAAGTATCACCACTTGACCAAACGGTTACAGTAGAAGCGGGATGTATTCTCCAGGACATTCATGAGGAAGTTGAGCAATACGATCATATTTTCCCTCTATCTATTGCTTCCAAAGGGTCCTGCCAGATTGGAGGCAACTTGGCAACCAATGCCGGAGGAGTGCATGTTATGCGCTATGGAAATACCCGTGACCTATGCCTTGGCGTTGAAGTCGTTCTACCAGATGGTACAATAATGAATAACCTCAACAAATTACACAAGGACAATCTTGGATTGGATTTGAAAAACCTGCTGATCGGATCTGAAGGTACATTGGGGATAATTACCGCCGCTACCATGAAAATATTCCCCAAACCTATGGAAGAAACAACAGCTCTTCTAAGTGTGTCAGATCTGGAAACTGCACTTGAGTTACTCATTTTTTTCAAAAAGCATTTTGGCAACCTAATATCAGCGTTTGAGTTGATCAGTGCGACGGGCTTTGAATTTGTCCAGGAGACTGGGCTGGTCACAAGATTGCCGTTTAAAGTAATCCCCAGATGGGCGGTATTGGTTGATTTGGGTTCAGAATTTTACATGGATCTGAATGAGAGATTGGGGGAAGTAGCGGGTCTGGCGGTAGAAAGGGAGTTGGTACTTGATGGGGTCATAGCTCATTCCGAACAACAGCGGATGGAATTCTGGGCTATACGTGAACTCATACCTGAAGCCAATCGATTGGTTGGAGCCATTGTTTCGAATGATATTTCCTTACCAATATCCAAACTTCCAACCTTCGTTGCCAGGGCTGAATCTGCATTAGCTCAAATTGGTCATTTCAGAACCAATTGTTTCGGGCATATCGGAGATGGCAATCTGCATTTTAACGTTTTTGCTTTGAGGCATAGTGATTTAAGCATAACCAAAGAGCTAAGGGATCACATAAGAGAAACCATTCTGAACATTGTTAATGATCTTGAAGGCTCGACATCTGCTGAACATGGTACAGGCAGATTAAAGGTCGAAGAAATACCCAAATACAGATCACAAGCTTTTGTCGGGACAATTGAGAAAATCAAGCAGACGCTAGATCCTAATAACATCATGAACCCTGGTGTTTTGATCCCTCCCCAAGATTAATATTTGGGTTCAGATGAACCAAAAAGGGAGTCAAAGGAATAACTTGCTCATTGTTACCAATATCAAGGGATGGAAAGGTTATGTATAGTGGATTATTTTCTTTCCTGTTTCTAGGTAGGACTAATCCTTAAGAGATAATTGTCTCTATTTCCCAGAGTAATATAACTCAGTATTTCAGGTTTTAAGCAATTAAATCAAACTGGTTCAAGGCTCTAAAATCACTGTAAGCATAGCACTTTAAGGCCTAATTCAAGAGGTGGTTTAATATCTGTAAATTCCAGCAATTTTTTTCTAGGGTAGTTCTAGCGGATAAATTGTTGAATCCATACTGGATAAATTATGATATTTTTATTGGATATATTGCAGTGATTATAACGGATATAATGTACTATATATAAAGGATATATTGTGATGCTTTTAGTGGAAAAAATTTGGGTTGTGAGGACAAGAAATACATGAGTCAAGAAATTTACCCAAGGCATTTCAGCAACTTGCTTGAAAAGGCATTACAGTCATACAGGTTTATTAACATCATTGGACCAAGGCAGGTTGGAAAAACAACAATGGTTCGAGACCTTTTCAAGAAGGGCGTTTATATCAATCTTGACGATGATGAAATACTCACGGCTATTGAGCTGACCCACGGGGGGAATTGGAGAGTTTAAAGGAAGTTGCAGGGTATGAACCTGTAATAATTGACGAAGTGCAAAGATCAAAAAAAAATTGCTTTGCCAATAAAACGTATCGTTGATAACAGCAATAGAAAAGGCCAGTTTATCCTTACCGGATCATCAAATTTGTTTGCTACCAAGGGTGTTCAGGATTCGCTCCCTGGAAGAGTTATTCCAATGCAACTCTGGCCATTCACGGTAGCTGAAACCAAAAGGAGACCCCCAAGTAAAATAATTGACTGGATATTACAAAAGAAACCATCATTAAATCAGATCAAACTTCAGGAAGTGTTAACACGTAGTGAATATATCGCTTATTTGTTGAAAGGAGGATTTCCAGAACCCCGTGTTTTACCATTGGAAGAACGGGAAAAATTCTATAGCAGTTATGTAAAAACAATCGTTGACCGCGATTTACCTGAAATTACCACCATAAGAAAAGCTGACAAGATTCATCAATTGATAAATCAAATTGCCATTAGAACCGCGCAAGAAATTAATCGGAACGAGTTGGCAAATAGTATTGGTTTAAAGTGGGAAACACTAGATTCATACCTTGATTTGTTGACCCGGTTGAATCTTGTAATAAAACTAGGCGCTTGGACATCCAGCGAAGCAAAGCAAGAAAAAAAACAACCCAAATACCATTTTATTGACACTGGTATGGTTTGTGCATTACGACGGTTTGATGAAACTTCCTTCAGATTGGAGAACCCTTCATCTCGTTCCATAGGTGGTTTGTTGGAGAGTTTTGTTTTCAATGAATTGCTCAGGATTTTACCGTTTCAATCAAGGCAATTCGGCATGTATCACTGGCGTAACTCCAAAAAGCGTGAAATAGATATAATTTTGGAAAGAGGTGGGTGTATAGTAGGTATCGAAGTGAAAGCATCACGCACGGTTGTATTGGATGATTTCAAGCACCTAAAATGGTTTGCAATGACAGGTCCAGGGAAAGCCAGGTTATTCAAGGGAATTGTATTCTATCTTGGCGATAAAAAACTAAGTTTCGGCGATAACTGTTACGCATTACCCGTTAGTTCGCTTTGGGCAGAAATCAATTCTTAGCCTTTTGTTAAGTAGTACATGTTCTTTTGGAATGATATCCTTTTTCTAGGAGAGTAATAAAATTCCCTTAAACATCCATATTTGTAAGTTTTAAAATTCTTGATTTGCCGAATTTATCCCAATTATATTCGTAATGATCACCTTGGTTAATCGGGAGGTTGATGCGGGTAGGCCAAAAAATACATATATTGAAACCATTTTTCTTGCGAATGCTATTGTAAACAATTCCGTTTTCTGAAGGTTTCTCAGCAGTTTTTGGCCACCTAAATTCATCTGCCCATTCCTGTGATCCCTGGTATCTGTCAGGGTCAAGTTGGTATAATTCAGGAAAGTCAGTTTGCCTGTTTCGAATATCTATCAGTTGCTGATCAACATTAGCGATAAGTTCTCTCATTCGTATTCTGGAGGGGAAAGCATCCTCGGATAAACTAAGGCGTCTATCTGAATGATAACACGTTTCAGCAAGGGCTGTTTCAATTTCCAGAGATCCATACCAAGCACCTAATTTGCCAGAACTGAATCTGCCCCCTTTCTCATCGGCATGCAGAAAAGCAGCCATAACAATGCTTGCAGTGCTACCAATAGCAATTTCATTATCTGGGATAAGGTTTATTCTACTTTGTAAAAGAAGGTGTCTATCGTTGGTCATGGCTTCCAAGATGAACCCCACTCTTAATTCCTCCGAATCCTCGGTAAGATCATCAAAAATACCTATTGGAGGGTAATTGCCTGAAATAAGCCGATGTGTTTTTTTCCAATTCGGCATTTTGACACCATCACTTCATTTCCCTCCAGGCATCAATGTAGCGCCTGACTTCATACAAGTGATTAATACTACCCTTCAACAAGTGATCAAATGGAGAAATGCCACCAAATGGCAGATCATGGTTTGGACTGAAAAACCACCTTCGAGCACTGTCATGATCGGCAAACAAAAGTCCAAGCCCTTTATGGATACCAAGAAACAATGAGATTCTTTCCAGTTGATCTCTGTTCATGGATTTAACGCCTTCCCTTTTCCATTTGTGGTAAGTTTGACGATGGATATCTCCCAACAAGGCCAAACGTTGGTTTTCAACGCATCCCCAACGATCGCATAATTTGATGAATAACCTAAATGCTGAAGGCGACAACTGCCTTCTGGTCTCGATGTCTCTAAGTGCATCCAGCGGAATATGGGAATCCTGTATTTTTGTGTCAGTATCTATAGATGTGCGCATTTATATTATCGTGGTGAGTATAATTATATACTATATGTATATAAGTATACAAAATATAACAACTCTTTCAAGTTATTGAGATTTATTTTGGGTTCTTTGTCCAAAATTGTGGGTAAAAATATTCCTCATCAAGTCATCAAAACAAGTATTGCTACCTCACAAAACAGTCCGATAAATCGTGACAAAAGTACTTCAAGAACGATTTAAAAATAGTCCCAGATGCAGTTCATTCATAAAGGTGGTTATATGTGATGCATTGGTTATGGCCGAGGCCGGGTTTGGATTGGTCACTCTGTGTTACACTCTGAGGTGCTTCCGTTATCGGAAGAGGGACGTTGGTGCTGTTCGGGCCTTGAAAGGTATTCTGGACAATGATAATATGATCTTATGGCAGGTTTGATTGTCATGAACAAGCCAAGCCGTAGACAACTCAAATACTTCAAAAAGTTTATGGCCCAAGCTGGAGATTTAAAGGTTGGTGGTTTTGATTATCCCAAAATGCAGTTGTTGACAGTTGAGGAAATATTTGAAGGGAAAAGGTTTGCTACACCCTCGGTTGTAGGTAGAACTGATAATCAACCGAGAAAATTACAAGGATAAGAAACCGTCCAAGCCCATTACTTATAAGCCCGAAAACTATTTTACCGAAAAGAAATTTCGAAGATTGCTATATCAACCGAGTTCTGAAAAAACCATATTTATTTCAAAATCAAATTTTTGCTTTACGGTCTCGGTAAAAATTTTCATGCGGTCCAAAAGCTAGTAGAGTCAGTGTGGGAGTCTGGTCCTCGTAAATGTAAGCAAGTAATTTCTGCTGTTTTGATATCTCGAATTTATAAACCAGTATACTTGAAAGATCACCTTTTTTTCGTTGCCCCAAATTAGGGGTTTCAATGATGGCCTTTATGGCTAAATCCAGTTCCTGTTTTTGATTGGCATATAACCTTTTCACTGCTTTCTTGAAAGTTCTCGTTTGTACAATTTTCATGAAATTTAGTTGAACTCGAATGGTGTAACCTGACCATCTTCCATTTCATTCAATGCCAACATAATGTCCTTAATTAAACTGTATGGGAGATCTTGATTTTCTTCGGCAATTTTACCTATGGTTGCCCAATATTCAATCTGCTTAGGTATAGAACGATGATAAATTTTTCCGTACAGTTGAGCACTTTTATAAAATTCTTCAGATAGATTCACGGTTGCCATTTTGGTTTCCTCAGATAAAATTTTCTTCCTATGTATCAAATTATACTATAATACAACAGAATATAATATAGTGTAATATATTACAACGAATAGCAACACTGAGGTATATTTCGCGTCAATTTTGACGAGAGAGTGCTATAAACCAAATACAAATACGTCAGTAAAGTAAAAAGTATTACGTTGAGTTACCATTATTTCAGCTGCTCATAATCCTTTAAAGGAATACTCCTGAAGACCTCTCTTGTTATGGAATCACGTTCAAGGATGAAAAACTCCCCACAGGGTATATGAACCCAAATTTCGGCGGTTCTCCCACGTGGCGATTTGTGATTATATAAATAATCTGCCCACTTTTCGTCTGACACCTCTTCGGCTGGTTCTGGTCTTTGTTTTCCAGCTTCCGTAAGAAAATGAAATTCTGTCTCGCTTCGCAGGCCACAAAACGGACATTCAAATAATTGCATAAATGTTCCTAATGAGCAATTCCAGAACCTGTGGCTTCATCAATTAACTTACCGGTTTTAAACCTGTCAAGGCCAAAAGGTTCGCTGATATAATGGTGTTCATCCTTGGCAAGGAGATGGGCCAACAACCAGCCACCGGCAGGTATGGCCTTAAACCCACCCGTACCCCATCCGCAATTGATATAAACACCGGGTTTGTTGATAGGACCAATAATTGGTGAACTGTCAGGCACAACATCTACAACTCCAGCCCATTGTCGAAGCATTTTTAATTGTCCAAAAGAGGGGAACATTTCCAATAATCCGGATACGACAGTTTCCTGGGTGGGTAAATTCCCCCTTTGCGTGTGGGTTGGAATTCTGTCCAATCCCCCACCAAAAACTATTTCCCCCTTATCAGATTGCAGAACATAGGTACCTGTACCCAAAGACAGTACCACGACATCAAGACAAGGTTTGATGGGTTCGGTTACAAAGGCCTGAAGGGCATAATCAAGGATGGGTAAATCCTGACCAAGTTTGCGAACAAGAAAGGGCGTTCCACCAGCAGCGGCAATACCAATCCTTTCCGCTCTAATTTCCCCTTTTGAGGTATTGACTCCAACAACCTGGCCTGCTTCCAGCAAAAAATCATCAACCATACAATTTTCTATTATATCCACACCAAAATTACTTGCGGCACGGGCATACCCCCAGGCTACAGCGTCATGCCTGGCAACACCACCTCTCCCCTGCATGATACCACCATGACAATTGTACCTTGCATCATCTCTTCTGTTCCATAAGGGAATCAAGCCCAAGACTTGCCTTGCCGACAACAATTCGCCATCTACTCCATTAAGAATCATGGCATTGGCTATCCGGTTGCAAATTTCCATTTGGGTGGGTGTATGTGCGACCATCAGCAGTCCTCTCTGGCTGAACATGATGTTAAAGTTCAACTCCTTGGAAAGGTTTTCATAGAGCCTAAGAGAAAGATCGTAAAGGGCCACTGATTCAGGATAAAAGTAATTCGATCTTATGGTGGTCGTGTTTCTGCCTGTATTTCCCAAACCAATGGGACCTTTTTCAAGAATGGCCACATTCTTGATTCCGTGGTTTTTGGCAAGATAATAGGCTGTGGACAACCCGTGCCCCCCGCCACCAATAATTATGACCTCATAGGATGATTTGGGTTTTGCCTTTCTCCAGGCTGGCTTCCAGGCGGGTTTTTGCTTTAATCCCTGGGCTATCAAAGACCAAATTGAGTAATGATCCATGCTCACCTTAGCTAACCGGAAAAGCTCCACCTTCAGCCGTACGCTTGGCAATAAATTCTTCCATTTCAGCCTTACGGTCAGGATCTATTTCAGGGGGAACAAAATTGGATACAATCTCTTGCCACATGGTTAAGGCTCTTTGACTTGCATCCTGCTTACCCTTTTCGGTCCAGGTGCCAAAGTTGGACCAATCTGCAATCAATGGATCATAAAATGCCGATTGATAACGGTCCATGGTATGTTGACAACCGAAAAAATGTCCCCCAGGTTGAACCTCCCATAAAGCTCTCATGGCAAGATCATCCTCTTCTTGTGGTGTCGGGGAACAAAGTTCGGAAATAATTTGGATTACTTCCATATCGGTAATCAGTTTTTCAAAGGAAACCGTAAGACCTCCTTCGATCCAACCGGCAGAATGCACAAGCATGGTTGATCCTGCCATAATACAACTCCAGAGGCTCATTTGGGTTTCATTGGCAGCTTGGACATCGTTTATATTGGCCGAAGAACCGGCTGCGCAACGCCAGGGAAGACCAACTCTTCTCGCCAGTTGTCCAGAGCCAAGGTTGGCCTGAAACTGTTCAGGGGTTCCGAATGCTGGTGCCCCGGATTTCATATCAACATTGGAAGCAAAGGCCCCATAACATACTGGAGCGCCAGGATTATTGATCTGGGCAAGGGCCAGCCCTGCCAGACACTCCGCGTGGCTTAAGGTCAAGGCTCCTGCAACCGAAGCTGGTGCCATGGCACCCATCATGCAAAAAGGGGTAACAACGGTCATCTGACCATAGGATGAAAAATCAATTATTCCTTGGGCCATGGGAATATCAAGAAGCCGAGGCGAATTGGTATTTATAATTGTATAACACCAGGGTTCAGCTTGAAATTCCTCATCAGTTAGTCCTCTGAAATTCTTCAATATCTCAAAGCTATCCATGGTTTGCGGTGACCCACGGGCATAGGCACTGGGAAATTTGTCCGAAAGGGTTAACTGGGTCTCTATGACGCTGTAATGTCGCAGATTGTTGGGAATATCCTGTGCTTCGACAAGAGGGTTGACCATGTGCAGAGCATCGAAATATTGGGTGAGCATGACCAATTCCCGATAGTCGGCAAGACTAGAGGGTCTTCGTCCCCGCTTTAAATCTGTGGCGTGGGGTGCCCCTGCTCCTGGAAGAAAGGTTAGTGTCCCCAGCTTCATTTCAAGGTCTCTTGCGCGTGCCCCTGCTCTTAACTTAAATTTTGGAGGTGCTGTCTTGAGTGTTTCGCAAATAATCTCACGCCCAATCCTGACCATCGCTGTTTCTTCATCTACCAGTGACCCACCCTGTTTGTATATCTTTCTTGCTTCTGGGAGGAGTACCTTTATACCCATCTCCTCAAGGACAACCATGGCATTGTTATGGATATCCTCTATTCTCTCTTCCGAAAAGACATTGACCGGAGGGAAAGGGTTTTCCAGGTTCCAGTAATTTGGCGTCCTTGGACCACCTCCAAGGGAGGGTTTTCTTGGCCTCCTTTTTCTTGTGGGTGCCTTTCTGCTCATAGACTACTATGACCTCATCGCTTTACCAGAGGGATCATAAGGCGAATTGGGAATTACCCGGGCCGACCGCTCAACTCCGACAACATGAACAGTCAATTCAGTAGCAGGGTTGGAAAATTCCGGTTTAACCAACGCCATAGCCAGTGATTTGTCAACGGTATGACCATAACCTCCCGAAGTAATAAAACCAACTCTTGAATTGCCATTCCAAACAGGTTCATAACCACTTGCATCAGCATCCTGGGCATCTATTTCCATTGTAATCAAAACCATTGGGGGAGCATTTTTCTCCTTCTCTTCAAGGGCTTTTTCCCTTCCGATAAAGGCTGTTTTGTTCCAATCTATCCAACGGTCCATTCCCGTCATACCAGGTGTGTAGGCCTGGGTGAATTCAGTACTCCAGATACCAAAACTTTTTTCAAGACGCATGGACAGAAGGGCATTATAACCATATTCTTGCATGCCCTCCGCTTTACCGGCTTCAAGAAGGGTCGACCGCAATGTATCATGACTGGCAACAGGGCAATTGATTTCATAGCCCAATTCACCAGCGACCGAAAGCCGTGCGACCTTTGCCCTGACTAACCCTAGATCCATATCCCTACAGGACATGAATGCAAACGCATTGCCCGAGAGATCACAACTTGTGACTTTCTGTACAATCTTGCGAGCATTTGGCCCTGAGACAGCAAAACCCAGAATCTCATCCGAGATGTCTCTTACCAAAACCCCATCCATTAGGTAATTATGAAACCATCGCATATGCCAGGTGCGAAGATAATAACTTCCCATGATCCACCAGGTTCCATCTCCCCAGTTGAAAAGGGTTAAATCGCCTTTCAATTTACCTTCTGGTGAAAGCATTGGAGCAAGCCTGATTTTCCCAGGGGAAGGCAATCGGGATGCCATCATCTTATCCAACCATTCCCCGGCTTTGGGACCACTTACTTCAAACCTTGAAAATCCGCTTATATCCAACAATCCGGCATTGTTCCTGACTTCATGGCACTCTTTTGCAACAATTGGGTAAGCATTTGATCGCTTTAGGGTGGGTTGTTCAACAAAACCGCTTGGGGCAAAATACAAGGGTATTTCCAAACCAAAACTCACTCCCCATTGTGCACCAGCATCAGTCATGGCTCCGTAGGAGGGGCTTTTGGCAAGTGGACGGCCCGCAGGAAGTTGCTCATTGGGATAAGTCATTACAAACCGTCGTGTATAAAACTGTCCCGTGGTTTGCTTGATATATTCCCGGTTTTCGGCATAACGACCATATCTTGCAATATCCATCCCAAACACATCCGCTTCGGGTTCGCCTTGTATCATCCACTCGGCAAGTGATTTGCCAACCCCACCTCCTTGCAAAAAGCCGGCCATCACCGCACAAGCATTCCAATAACCCTTAACACCCCGAATTGGTCCGACCAGAGGATTGCCATCAGGTGAGAAGGTAAAGGCTCCGCAAACCCAGTTTTTAACGCCGGCATTCTGCAACACGGGATAGCGGTTAAATCCCAACTCCAACTCGTGCTCTATACGGTCCAAATCCTCTTCAAGGAGTTCCATGCCATAATCCCATGGCGCACCATCCATCATCCAGTGCTCATGGTTGATTTCGTAAATTCCCAAGAGCATTCCATTTTGGTCCTGCCGCATATAGGTAAAACCTTCCAAATCAACTACCAGGGGTAATTCATTCTCCAAGGCAGCGACTTCAGGGATTGTTTCAGTAAGCAGATAATGATGGGCAAGGGGAGAAACGGGGAGTTCAATTCCGGCCATTCTACCCACTTGCTTGGCCCACAGTCCAGCTGCATTCACGACATGTTCAGAGATTATCGTTCCTTTTTCGGTGACTACCTGCCATCCCTCTGCAACCTGATTAAGTTCAAGTACTCTGTTACCTTCGATTACATCCGCCCCATGTATTTTCGCAGCCTTGGCATAAGCCTGTACGGTCCCCGTGGTATCTATATATCCTTCCCGGTCAGCCCAGAGGCCTCCCAATATTCCCTCGGTCGACATGATAGGGCAAAGTGAACCTGCTTCTTCTGGGGTGACAAGTCGTACATCTTCAATACCCATGGTCTGGAATATCCGATAAGCACTTTGAAGCCATTCCCACCTGTCCTGCGTTCCGGCTAGAGTCAGGCCTCCAGTCATATGCATGCCCACCGACTGTCCGGATTCCTTTTCAATTTCGGAAAGCAGATCAATGGTATAGGCTTGTAGAGAAGCTATATTGGGATCAGCATTAAGGGCATGGAAACCACCGGCAGCATGCCAACTGGAACCAGCGGCAAGTACTGTTCGTTCCAAAAGGGCTACGTCCTTCCACCCAAACTTAGCCAGGTGATAAAGGACTGAACACCCTACAACGCCGCCACCAATGACGACAACCCTGTAATGCGAATTCATTCACGCCTCATAATTTTTAACTTAAAATTATCCAATTAACACCGCTTTAGATACTCGAATATTTGATTTGATAGAAGTTATATACTCCCAAAACAACGATAACAATTGAACCACCCAAAATAGCCAAACGTGTGGGTTCTTCGCCCAAAACCATCCAAACCAGCAAAGGAGCAAGTATCGCTTCCAGCAAAATGACCAAAGCGACTTCCGGGGCAGGAAGGTATCTCGGCGCCATTGCCATCAGACTCGTAGCCAAAGGAATAAAGAAGGCGCCTAGTATCAGAATGTAGATCATATCCCTGGAACTAAGAAAGGTCACCTCAACAAAGATGAACAGTGCAAGTGCCAGCAAAAGGTGAGCCAAACCCGCTGCAGGTACCATGGAAAATGCTTTTGCTTTTCGGGCAACGGTATGTTTTATGGCTATCATGATGGCAACCAACAAGGCCGTAAGATCTCCCCAAATCGCATTGGTGTCTACCGTAAGCGAACCACTCGTGATTAAACCAATCCCTAACATTGACAGGCCAATCGCCCAAAGCAGTCGGGTGTTTAATGGTTCTTTCAGCAATATCCTACTGGCAATAGCGGCAAACATAGGCGATGTACTGATGATAAATAGTGTATTGGCAACCGAAGTCGTTCTGATGGCATAGACAAACAACAGGGAAGACACTGAAAGCAGCACAATATACGTATAACCAGCCCATCCTGCCCCAGCAATCTCTTTGAAAGGGTTGTTACGCCTAACTAAAGTCAGAAAAAGTATGATACAGGACCCAACAAGGAAAGAGCGCCAGAATGAGAGGTTGAATGTTGAGGTATCAATTATCTTGATAAAGAGGCTATCAGGAACGAAGGATACGACTGCAACCAGGATTATAATCAATCCTTTTGAACGTTCACTTAAGTCCATGTTTCAAAACAGCCAGACGGGTGATTTGTTTAAATGTTACAACTTTTATGATGGCGGATGCACCCGTCCAATGATGTTGACCAACTTGTCGGTGGCTTCTTTGGTCCGCATTTCTGGAGGAGTCAGAATCGAATAGTCTAATACCCTGTCGCACCCCATTGGGCAAACAGGTCTCTCTGTACCTATCAAATCGGGAAGTTGCAATATCAATTCACTTGCCTTGATGGTATTCTTTCGCAGAACACCAAGAAGTTTGTCGATGTCTATCTCGCCATGATTTGGGTGCCAACAGTCATAATCTGTAACCATGGCTATGGTTGCGTAGCAGATTTCGGCTTCTCTTGCCAACTTTGCCTCAGGCATATTGGTCATGCCAATCACATCACAATTCCAGACATCACGGTACAATCTTGATTCACTCAAGGTTGAAAATTGAGGCCCTTCCATGGCGAGGTAAGTCCCTTTGGGGTGTGTTGTGACACCTATATTTTCAGATGCTTGACAACAGATAGAAGCCAATCTTTGACAAATGGGGTGGGCCATTGAGACATGGGCAACACATCCTGGGCCAAAGAAAGTTTTTTCCCGATTTACTGTCCGATCAATGAATTGATCAACGATAACAAAATCTCCAGGCTTCATTTCCTCACGGAAGGAGCCACAAGCTGATATTGAAAAAATATCTGTTACACCGAGTTGCTTTAGGGCATCAATATTTGCACGATAGGGGACACTTGAAGGGGTATGGACATGCCCTCGGCCATGGCGAGGTAGAAACTTAAATTCCAACCCGTTGATTTCACCGGCAAGTATTTCATCAGAAGGTGGTCCCCATGGTGTATCAATTTGAATCCACTTATGGTTTTTCAGGATATCTATTTCATAGAGGCCTGATCCACCAATGACTCCAACGACGGGGCTATTCATCCTGTGATCCTTTCATTAAATTAGCAAGTAGTTTTTGTCTTAATAGTAGAAGGCCCATTACTTGGCAAGAGGTGTATAAGACTTAAAATTTGTCTTGTTGAATGATTGGTCAACTGCAGTGATCACAATAATTATACTTGAAAAATTACCATATTTTAATAAATTACCAATAAAGAATTATTTGCCAAACAAAAGGGGATTATATACTTGTTTACCCTTGTCATGAATTTTTATAATGACATAAGCCACCGGCCTACCAGCAACCCTTTTTATCCCTGCATCTACGATGAAAACATATTAAAAGGATTTTTTCGTCCAAAGAAAGACTGGCGATTCATGGCAAGGAAGGATGGCTAGCGAAAGTTGGGGAAACAAGTATATAATCCCCAAACAAAAAATATAATCCATTAACTGAGAATTAAATGTCTGCTGAACGAGTCAGAGTAGGTACTAATGGACGTCTGGTTATACCCTCAAAACTACGTAAGGAAACTGGGATAATTGATGGTGTACTTGTATTGATGGACCATATAAATGGTGAACTACGTGTACGATCCATGGAAAAGGCCTTTCAGGGTGCCCAAGAAAGACTTAAACCATATTTGGCTGGAAAAAGATCAATGGCAGATGAACTGATTGCCGACCGCCGTAGAGAAGCAGGCAAAGAGTAATTTCGAAATACAGGTAAAATTTGATGTTACTCGACGCTTCGGCCCTCCTAGCTGTTTTGCAAAATGAACCCGGTGCAAGTAAGGTAATTTCAAAACCAGGCCCTTTTGCAATTAGTTCAATAAACCTCAGCGAGGTTATAACAAAACTCATACAATTTGGAGTACCAGAGAGTAAGGCAATTTCAACTCTCAAGAATTTTGATATTGAGGTATTGGAAGTAAACGAGGAGATAGCCTTGCGAGCTGGAATTCTAACCAGTTATGGTCTGAGTCTTAGTGATAGAATTTGCCTTGCAACTGGAATTACATATTCTCGACCCGTTTTAACTGCTGATAAAATATGGCTAAAAGTGAAACATGAAGGACTTAAAATTATCCTTATCAGGTAAGGGAAATATGATCTGGCAACTTGTCATTTTATTTAATTGGCCGAATTTAATACCAAATAAGTTTAGCCAGATTTTGGTTGTTACTGAAGGAGGTAATGGCAAGTCAGAATTTGAAAATAGTGGTCCCAGATAATTTAATTGATAACCAAATTGGAATTGTAAACATATTAAATTTCTGTACAAAAAAGTATGGTAACCTACGAGCTATTCAAAGTTAGTTGGATGTAACCAATATGTCGGATTTACAACAAAACAAATGGTGGAAGTTTGATTTCCATACGCATACTCCTGCTTCTAATGATTTCTCTGGGAAAGATAAAAGTTCAGAGCTAACCCCAAGAAATTGGTTGAAAGGAGGTATGGTTGCAAATCTTGATTGTGTTGCAATTACTGACCATAATACAGGTGATTGGATTAACAAATTAAAGGAAGAAAACAATCGTTTACGAAGTTCTCAAGATAAACCAGATTGGTATAGAGATTTAACAATTTTTCCTGGAGTAGAAATTACCGTCCAAGAAAGTGCTAACCGTATACATTTACTTGCCATATTTGATCCTGAAAAAGGTACTAATGAAATATCAGCTGCGCTAGGCGCTTGCGGGATCACTTCTAGTTTAGGGGATGAACAAGTAACTTCTACTAATAAAAGTTTTGTTGAAACCATTAATAAGATTGAGGAAGCTGGTGGATTAGCAATTCCTGCTCATGTTGAGAAACCAAAAGGCTTGCTGGAAAATACCCAAACGCAAAATCCAGCAATTAAAGAAAGCCTAGAAGAAGTTATTGTAGTGGAATGCTGCGATCCCACTAAGTTTGATAATGCCGCACCTGAGTTAAATAATCTTTTACAACGTCTAGCAAAGGTAAGGGGATCAGACGCTCATAAATTAGAAGATATAGGTAACAATTTTAGCTGGATAAAAATGGCTAAACCATCAATAGAAAGTCTGCGCTGGGCGTTTATAAATCACAAATTTAATGTCAAAAACCAAATTAAAGACCCTAACAGTGACCCCCGAATATTCTTTTCAAAAATGAGTATTCGAAACATGTATCATTGTGGTCGTGATAAAGCAAAACCTTTCGAAATCCACTTTCATCCACATTTAAATACTATCATAGGTGGTAGGGGATCCGGAAAATCAACACTATTAGAATCAATTCGTATAGTTTCAGGAAAAGACAAGAATCTTATTACAGAAGCTCCTAAAATACACGAAGAATTGAAAAAATTTATGAAACTTTTTCCTGATGGAGTGATGTTAGAAAATACAGCCATAATTCTAGAACTAAAAAGGAATGAAAAACAATATCGTTTGGTGTGGAAATTTGATACTAACAAACCAGTTTTGGAGGAAAAAACTGAAAAAGGTGACTGGTCAGAAATTGAAACTGGAGATCTTGAACAGCGTTTCGAAATAAACCTTTTTAGCCAGAAGCAAATAAACGCACTTGCAACAAACCCAAGAGGGTTATTGGAACTTGTAGATCGTTCTCCAGAAGTAGATAGAGCAAATTGGGACTCAAAATGGAAGAAAAACAAAAACAATTTTTTTCAGATTAGATTAAGAAAACGGGAGTTACAACGGCAGTTGAATGAAGAGGAACAAATACAAGCTACTTTAGTGGACATTGAAAGCGACCTTGAGCAGTATGAAAAATCAGGCCATGACCAGATTTTACAAAATTATCAAATTAGAACCCGCCAAAAGAATAGCCTACCGGACGACGACAAAATTCTTAGTGATCTTTCTTCAGATATTAGAAGGTTTGCTTCAAGTGTTGAACTTGCTGAATTCCCAGATCATATTTTTGAGGAAGGCGAATTAACTAATGAGTTAAAAACAATTTACGCGGAGTTTGCTAGTGAAATTGACAAGATTGGCAAATCTCTTGACAGGATTGCTGACGATATTGATGATTTAATTTCCCAGAACAAAGAAAAAATAAATGGAACAAAATGGTTTGAGACTTGGAAAGAAAGTGATCGTGCATACCAAAATTTAACTAGCATGAATGACCAAAATGATACCCAATTGAACATTTTTCGTTATGGCGAGTTAGTGCAAAAGCGCAACCAATTACAAAATCGTTTGAAGCAATTGGACAATGTTCAATTGGAATTATCGCTTGTTGAAGATCAAGCAAATGAATCGCTGGAAACCTTAAAATCTTTACGTGAAGAACTATTCAACAAAAGAAAGGCATTTATTGATAAGGTTATTGGAGAGAGCCCATATGTCCGAATGGATGTAAGTAAATTTGGCGACAAGGAACTGTTAGAAGAAGATATCAGAAGTATACTTGGCATAGATAAGGAGTTTAAAACTTCAATATTTGATTCTGATAATAATCAAGGACTGCTTTGGGAACTATACTCAGAGGAAGATGAGGTATTATTTGGGGATAAAATAGATGAGATAAAAGCCAGTATTCATGATATCGCAAATGGTAACAACCCTGATGTTCACAGGAAGTTTTATAGTCGTTTAAATCAACTTCTAAATACGAAACCAGAGGTATTTGACCATCTTGACTCTTGGTGGCCTGAGGATAGACTTCAAGTCAAGTTTTCAAGAAATGCCTCTCCTTTCAAATTTGAAAACTTAGAGAAGGGATCGGCCGGTCAAAAAGCTGCGGCCATCCTAGCGTTTTTATTATGCCATGGTGAAGGTCCAGTAGTTATTGATCAGCCAGAAGATGATCTTGATAATGCTCTGATTTATGATCTTATTGTTACACAAATTCAATCAATAAAAGCTAGGCGGCAACTGATCATAGCGACCCATAATCCCAATATTGTTGTAAACGGGGACTCGGAATTAGTTAATATATTGAAATTTATTAAAGGTCAGGTACGAATACCTACACATGGAGGGCTTGAAGAACAAACTGTTCGGTCCGAAATCTGTGATATAATGGAGGGTGGTCAAATAGCTTTTGAAAACAGATTTAATAAAATAATGCAGTAGAGATGCCATGTTTCAAACCACCGAAGAACTATTAAACCAAATCCATTTGGGTGAAGATTCATCACTTGAATTAAAAGATCTTAGATTTGGTGCAAACAAGGTTATAAGTCCAAGCCGAGATAGTATGGCTGATGAGTTGGCTGCGATGGCAAATACAACTGATGGTGTGGTTGTATTAGGTATTGATGACAAATCAAAACTGATTAACGGTTTGCCAGAGGATAAGTTAAGTATAGTTGAAGCTTGGCTAGATGAAATTTGTAACGATAGCATTGATCCACCACTCGTTTGTGTGATTCGTAAAATCCCTTTATTGAACAATGAAAATAGCGGTTCCAGAATAATCGTTCGAATTGATATCCAAAAAAGTTTATTCGTCCATCAAAGTCCTAGTGGATATTTTCAGAGAATCGGTAGTTCCAAGCGGTTAATGAAACCTGATAATTTAGCTAGGTTATTTCAACAAAGAAGCCAAACAAGGATTATACGTTTTGATGAGCAACCGGTAACTACCGCTGAAATAAGTTGCCTAGAAAAAAAATTATGGGAAAAATTTAAAACACCTCAATCACCCCAAGAAGATGGTGAGTTTTTGGATAAACTCAACCTTTCAACCCGTGATGAAAGGGGTAAGATGTGTCCCACTGTAAGTGGTATTTTGATGACTTGTAGCAAACCTCACGAATACCTTCCAAACGCATTTATACAGGCAGTATCTTACCGGGGTAAAGAACGAAATGCTGCTTATCAAATAGATGCAAGAGATATATTTGGAACTTTGGATTTACAAATTGTTGAGGCTTGCAATTTCGTTAAAAAGAATATGCAGGTTTATGCCAAAAAAGAACCCGGACGTATCGATATTCCACAATTTGATATGCAGGCAATTTTTGAAGCATTAGTGAATGCTGTTGCTCATAGGGACTATTCCATTTATGGGTCGAAAATAAGATTGCATATGTTCTCTGACCGCCTAGAAATAAACTCTCCGGGTACTATTCCCAACTCCATGACAATTGAGAGTCTGCCATTACGGCAATCTTCACGTAATGAACTACTAACAAGCCTACTCGCAAGGTCTCCACTCCCAACATATCTTAGTGAACAGGGACATCGTAATTATCTCATGGATAAAAGAGGAGAAGGCGTACCCATCATTCTTTCAAAAAGTCAAAAACTCTCAGGTTTGAGACCAATTTATAGCTTGGTTGACGATATGGAACTTCAGTTAACCATTTTTGCAGCTGAAGCAGCTCAAACATAATTACCTTTGGCAATAAGGCATTTTTAAACCAGGACTTTCTCACGCTTAAATTGATTTCAATTATTTGAGCACTTCAATTGTCCAAATGTATCGAATAACCGATACTCATCGCAATCAATTTGGGTTTGATACAAAAAATGGTGCCTATGGTACTTGTGCGACCCCCATCGGTACAGGTTCGCCAAGAGTATTGCTTACCCTGTTCCGTTCATCAAGCAACGACGGATTACTTTTTACCTTGTCTTGGTCATAGGGCGAATGCTTGCCCTATACCGCATTGCACGCCTCCCATCGATGGAGATTATCATGGTGCGCTGCCTTGGTAAATGCAGAAGGGCCATTCGCAATTATGACCGCAAGCGCGATGGTGTTGCCGATCGCCCGGTTGGCGGGGGAATGGCCAACCCGCGCCAGACAAGCCTCTTCCAATGGATAGGTCTTCACTAATCTATCTCTGAGCCTGCCTGAGTGGTTACCATTTATTTAAGATTGCTCAGCTACAGCTCACAGGGATTTTAATAATAACTATTGTGATGCTAATTTGATACATTAAAATTTATATTTTGATATAATGATTTATTTTTAAAGCTTTAAAAAATATTCTTTGTAATTAAATTTAATGAAGTATATTTATATCATAAAGTAGTTTTATTCGAATTAATGGCACAGAAATGACGCATAAAATTGATTTTCCAACTGCATCAAGCAACACAGTAGTGGAGGCTCTCGGCAAACGTCTTGATCAGATCCGTTTGAGTCGTAACATACCCCAGTATGAACTTGCAAGAGAAGCTGGTATATCAAGAAGTACTCTAACACGCTTGGCTAATGGCAGGCCGATATCCCTTGATTCCTTCGTTCGGATCATGCAGGCGCTGCATCTCTCAGATCATCTTTATGGACTACTGCCTGATCCAGGCATACGACCCGTTGACCGTGTTCACCTAAAAGGTAAAGAACGTCAAAGGGCTAGAAAAAAACACGACAAGTTATCAGAATGGACTTGGGGTAATAATAAAGAGAATTAGGTATGGTCGGTACAGCGCGTGTTATTCTCTGGGATAGAGATATTGGTGCTGTAACCTGGGTCTCTGATAGAGTTCTTGGTGTATTTCAGTACACCCCGAAATTTGTAAATTCAGGTTTTGAAGTTGCACCTTTGACAATGCCTCTAGCGGAAACACCCTATGAGTTCCCTTCCCTGTCAAGCGAGACATTCCAAGGTTTACCTGGCTTACTTGCCGACAGTTTGCCTGACAAGTTCGGAAACACGCTGATCGATACATGGCTTGCTTCAAAAGGACGTCAACCTGGAAGTTTTACACCTGTCGAGCGACTTTGTTACATCGGTACACGTGGTATGGGTGCTCTTGAGTTCAAACCCTTGATTGAAGATGTGGTTGGAAATGACAGTATAATTGAGATTGGTGCCCTTGTCTCCCTAGTGAGTCGTGTACTTGATGATCGTATTGAGCTAGAAGGCAAGTTACTAGGAATAAATGATGAGAAAGCGCTTATAGACATTTTACGAGTAAGTGCATCGGCAGGAGGCGCGCGTGCAAAGGCGTTAATTGCCTGGAATCACCACACTGGAGAATTCCGATCAGGACAAATTCAGGCTAGACAGGATTTCTCACATTGGCTTATTAAATTTGATGGTGTGTCGGGTAGTAAAGATCATCAGATTCTTGATCCACAAGGTTATGGTCGTATTGAATACGCTTATTATCTAATGGCACAGGCCGCAGGAATTGAGATGCAAGAATGCCGTTTGTTTGAAGAAGGAGGTCGGGCCCATTTCATGACACGTCGGTTTGACCGTACATCTGGTGGGGGCAAACTTCATATGCAATCTCTTGGAGCAATGATGCATTTTGATTTTAACTACTCGGGTGCGAATAGCTATGAACAGGCACTTCAAACAATGAGAAGGCTTTGTCTTTCAATGGAGGAGATTGAACAACAGGTTCTTCGCACATTTTTCAATGTACTTGCACGGAATCAGGATGACCATGTCAAAAACATTGCCTTCCTGATGAATAAGAACGGAGAATGGTGCCTTTCGCCTGCTTTTGATGTTGTCTACTCCTATAATCCTTCAGGATTAACAAGACAGCATCAAATGAGTATTGGTGGTAAACGGGATGGGTTTAAACTTGATGACCTCTTTTCTTTTGCTGGTGTAGGTGGACTTAAAAAGGCTCGAGCGAAACGATTGCTCGGGAAAGTTTCGGCAGCAGTTGGCAACTGGCGGCATTTTGCCAAAGAAGCTGATGTTCTTCAGGAAAATGTTGTCAAAATAGAACGGGCCCACCGGAGTGAATTATTTATCTAGCTTTCTCCTCATTGGAAAGCATCTAAATTGAATCTCTTTAGTTGACTCATCTAGCCTTTGCGGCTGTGAAAATGGATAAAACCGGACAGGAATTACATGATTGTATTTGGCACAATCAAAGAACTGCTAGGTGTCAGAAACTATTTCCGGCAATACATGGTTTACAGGACGGCAAAGTTTAAAATTAACTGTAAGTTTATTACCCTCTTACTACAATTTATTTTAAAAATTAGAAAATGTTTATTGGTTAAGGAAATGCACGCAAACATTGATGATGAACTAATAAAATTAGCCAAGAAAAATTGAAGGTTACGAATTGCTTATTTAAACTTAGCTTATGAGACACAGCTTGACGGTGACGTTGAAATAGGAAAGAGTATGCTTGAATTCTATGTTTGCTCAACGGTAGGTTAGAATGCCATGGCCAAGGCTTTGGGAAGAAATCCCAAGATTTTAAAACGAATGCTCAGGGTTAATCCTCGTTAAAGTAATTTAGTTATGATAATCAGCCCAACTGAGGAAATACGAAGAAGATATACCTTAAACTTACTCAAAAGTGATAACATCAACTAAGCATGTCTTCCCCTTGGGATTTTATTGATATAACATAGTTGATTGTTTTGATTAGTGTGAGCAAATTCACTAGAAAATTCTTTGGGTTAACACTCATTGCTTCTTCTGTAAGCCAAAAAACAAGAAAAACAATCAAGTTATAAAACTGTAATTTTTAATTTTGGTGGTAGATAGTGAAGTTCGAAAAGGAAGAGCCTGAAGATTTTACAGAGATTGAGGTCCTGCTAGATCATGCTTTTGGCTTGGGACGAACCAATCTATCGTCTTATCAATTAAGGGTCGGAAACAAACCTGTTAAAGCATTATCATTGGTGGCAAGAGAGGAAAATGGATCAATTTCTGGTACTATAAGATTTTGGCCCATCAAGGTCGGCCAGTCAAAGTCAAACGTACTTCTGCTTGGGCCAATTGCAGTGCATCCCATCCGCCAGGGTGAAGGATTTGGTTCTCATCTGATATGGGAAGGTATTTTTAACGCCAGAAGTTTGGGTTGGGAAGCCATTCTACTCGTAGGAGATGAACCCTATTATTCAAAATTTGGATTTTCGGTACTACGAACAGTTGAGTTTCCCCCACCTACTGATCCCAATAGGGTATTATGTCTTGAGTTGATCAATGGTACCAGGAATTTGCTTAAAGGGAAGGTTAAACCACCCAGTTGATATGACCCTGAAGAAAGTCACGTAACGGAACTTTTACACTTGCTTAAGACTAGTTTGATATCTTCATCAAATGTGACTTTACCCTCAGCGTATGCCTTATTGATTTGAGATTTGATTTCTTTCAAATCTACCTGCCTGAGATAATGCTTGACTTTACCAAGACTTGCCGAACGAAGTGAAAAAGAAGTAACACCCATAGCAGCAAGACAAATGGCGATATCTGGTCGGCCAGCATCTTCGCCACAATAGCTAATCTTGGTGTTATTCTCGTTACATCGGCTACAGATATACTCAATGAATTTAAGGTAACTGAGATGTAAAGCATGGTATCGGCTGCGAACCCTTTCATTCTGGCGATCAGCAGCAAAGAAAAACTGCTTCAGGTCATTACCTCCTATGGATAGAAAATCGGCAGATTGATAGAAATAATTGGGAGCAAATGCGAGTGATGGAGTTTCCAACATAGCCCCAATTTCAATATGCTCTGGTATGACCTTACCCAGTCTCTTTAATCTGCTGATTTGTCTTACGCACAGCTCTTTGGCTTGGGTAAATTCTTCCAGGCTGGAAACCATCGGGAACATAATGTTGAGTGGCCGTCCATTTGCACCTTGTATAAGTGCCTGGATCTGCATTTGTAGTAATCCGGGTTTATCCAGAGATATTCTGATCGCACGCCACCCCATCGCAGGATTCGGCTCTTCTTCTCTTTTCAAGTATGGAACCATTTTGTCGGAGCCAATGTCGACTGTACGAAATACAACCCTCTTACCTTTGGCCGAGTCTAAAACCGTAGAATATTGATTGGCTAATTCCTCCCTAGATGGGATCCTGTTTGTATCCAAAAATCGTAATTCGGTACGGAACAATCCAACACCTTCTGCACCAGAACGTTCGAGATTTGGAAGTTCGGCCATTAAACCAGCATTGATATACAGCCTAACATTGGTACCATCCAGCGTTCTGGCGGGGAGTTGCCTTATTTTGGCATAAGTTGCCCTGACCGTTTCGGCCATTTCAATTCGGTTATGGATTGAGGCAGCAACAAATTCATCAGGACGAAGGTGAACCGACTGATTTTCACCGTCAATAAAAATGACATCATCATTCAGGGCTTCTGTCGTAATTCCCTTTACGTGAATAACCAATGGTATGGCCATGGCTCTTGCGATGATTGTGGCATGAGAACCTACCGATCCTTCCTCCAGGACAATCCCCTCGAGGTTTCTGCCATATTCAAGCAACTCACCAGGACCTATGTTTCTAGCTATCAAGATGGGGTTGTCAGGAATGTCATCCTTTAAATGCCTGCCCTGGCCGGTGAGAATTCTCAACAGTCTGTTAAAGAGGTCATCAAGATCATGAAACCGATCCTTTAGGTAGGGGTCAGTTGATTTTTCCATCCGGGCACGGGCTTCTGATTGTTCCTTTTCAACCGAAGCCTCCGCAGACAATCCTGTTGCAATGTTTCCTTCCATTCTGGTTAACCAACCAGATGAATTGGCAAACATTCTGTATGTTTCGAGAACCTCCCGTTGTTCCAGGGAAATCGAGTGTTGCGTCTGCGAGTCCAACAGGTAATCGACTGTACCCCGAAGTTCCTCAATGGCACCATTCAGTCGCTTAAGTTCTTTTTTGGGATTATCGGTCACAGGATTTGTAATGACAACCCTAGGTTCATGCAAAAGTACCTTACCTTCGGCAAAACCTTCATGTGCAACGAAACCCTTGTAGCTTGCCGGTTGGGTATGAAGAGCAGATAAGGCCTTTCCTTCACCGGTAATGATACCGGTTTCTCGCATTTCGGCCAAAACTGTGGCAACGACAGCCAGAGTATTGACTTCACTCAAGTGAAATTTTCTGGCATCCTTTGTTTGAACGACCAAAACACCCAGAGTTTGTCCCAACCTTTGAATGGGGACACCAAGAAAGGAGGAATAACGCTCTTCACCGGTCTCGGCCATATAGCGAAAACCCTTCTCAGAAGGAGCATCAGGCGAGTTCACAGGTTCCGAGAGTCTGGAAACCCTGCCGACTAGCCCTTCGTTTACCCTTAAGCGGGTTACATGTACTGCCTCAGGATTCAAACCTTTGGTAGCACAGAGTTCAAGGGTTTTGGGATCCCTGTGAAGGTAAATTGAGCACACATCAACTCCCATTGACTGAGAGACGATTTCAGCAATCTGATTTAGCCTCTGTTGACCATCACCCTCACTAGCCAGGGCGTCATTAAGTCTGAGGAGTAATTCTTGGGAGGAGATTTCTACGTCCTGGGTATTCATTATTTCGGTGTAATCCTATTTGCATGGAGTTCAAATTTATCATGGAGGGCCTGTACGGCCAGTTCCATGTATTTTCTGTCTACCAGGACTGAAATCTTAATTTCAGATGTTGAAATGACTTTGATATTAATTCCCTCATTGGCCAGGATCGCAAACATTTTGGCGGCCACCCCTGATTGCGATCGCATACCAATACCAACGACCGAGACTTTGCAAACCTCCAGATCAAGGACGATATCCTTAAAATTAGCCAGGTTGTCTTTTTTGGCATCCAACAGTGATTTCTTGGCTATGGGTGCATGCTCAATGGGGCAGGAAAAGGTAATATCTGTGCGCCCACTTTCCGAGATATTCTGAACAATCATATCAACATTTATACCCTTGTCAGAGAGGGCACCAAATATTGTTGCAGCAACACCAGGTCGATCGGCAACTGAAATTATTGAAATTTTTGCCTCATCACGGGAATGGGCAATTCCTGAAATCGTTCTATTTTCCATCTTCTCATCCTCATTACAGACCAGGGTGCCAGGTTTCCTGGAAAAACTTGAGCGAACATAAACCGGCACCTGATGGGCCATAGCCATTTGAACTGATCTGGTTTGCAAGACCTTGGCTCCCAGGGAGGCCAGTTCAAGCATCTCATCATAGGCTATCCGATTAAGCTTCCGTGCTTTAAAGACTATTCTTGGATCGGCTGTATATATACCATCAACATCAGTAAATATATCACATCTTTCGCAATCGAATTTGGCGGCAAAGGCAACTGCTGTCAGATCAGACCCTCCTCGCCCTAAGGTGGTCGTTCTATTTTCCTGACTAATTCCCTGAAAACCAGCGACAACCGCGACCTTTAATCCCTCTTGAAACTTGGCATTCAGGTTGTCTGTTGCAATATCCATAATTTGCGCGGAACTATGTGAAGATGTGGTTGTAATTGGGACCTGCCACCCTTGCCAACTTCGAGCTGGTATTCGCATATCCTGTAGGATCAAGGCAAGAATACCGGCGGTTACGTTTTCACCAGATGAAACAACGGCATCATACTCTCTGGCATCAAAATAGGGCGACACGGAATTGACTGTTTCAACCAATTTGTTGGTTTCACCTGCCATGGCCGAAACGATCACAATAACTTCATTTCCCCTATCCACTTCTTCCTTGACATAGGAAGCAGCCACACGCATGCGTTCCAGGTTGGCAACAGAAGTTCCACCGAATTTCATGATAATTTTGGTCACGACAGTTCTCTTGACCAATTATCCACTTTTACGTACATCTAGCATCCTGAATATTTCCTAACAATAGCAATACATTTTCTGGAATAAATCTGATTTAACCTTTTGTAAAAGTCTGGTGAAATTAAGAGTAATTTTTCCGAACTCACAACCCGTTCAGAAAAAGGTGAAAGAAACTTCAGTTGGTATCTGAAATCAGTGGCCAAGGTAATGGTGTTACAGGGATACCTTCGTCCAGAAGTTCTTTTGCCTCCTTAAGGGAAGCCTCGCCATGAATTGACTTTTTCTTGGTATCGCTATGGTACATCATTCGGGCCTGTTCGGCGAATTTCTTCCCAACATACTCTGAATTCTTTTCGATTTCCTTTTTTAGGGTCATGAGTTTTTCTTCAAACTTTGACTGTGGTTTTTGCAGATCAATACTTTCTTTTTGCGCCACAGCTGTGGTTTCTTTTTCAACAGGTTTGTCCTTGGCCACAATATTAGGTGCCATGATGTTCTTATTCACATGATTGGAGTTGCATATAGGACATGTGAGCAACTTCTTGGAAACCAATGTCTCATAAGCCTGGTTGGATTCAAACCAGCTGTCAAAAATGTGGTTTCTATCACAGGACAGAGAAAACTTGATCATTTAACCTCACCAAAACAATTCAGACCCGAATTAGGAATACTATCTTTTGTCAATATCGACTTAAGTTCTAGTTTATTCATCATTTCTGGAATATAGCAAAGAGATAGTTTCAAAAAGCCCATTTTTCAATCCATGCAACATCATGGGTTTGTTGGTATATATATCAAATAGAGTTTGGAAATTGAGTTTAACAGAAATTTTTCAAACAAGTATTTATTATCAGTATAACAAATTGTTCTAGGAGTTGCACTAAGTTAATTCGAATCTAAGGGTGGATTCTTAATTTGTGAAAATAGAGGTTCCATTTCCCATTTTCTTTCCTGAGACTTTCTAAGCAATTCGGCTTGTTTCTCCAAGGGTGTCATTAAATAACTGTGAACGCAAGGCCATGAAACGCTTGATCACATCCTTCCGTGAGGATCATCCCCATCTCAAGACTATGGTCCTAGCTGACGGTCTCTCGTCCCATGCCCCGACCATCACTCAGTTGAAGAGTCCCGATCTTCGCTTTATCCTGGGTGCCAAATCCGGTGATCACAAAGTCCTCTTCGACGGGGTTGCAACCAGTACCCAAACCTCTTCCCTCACCCGCAAGAAACGGGAAAAGAACAAGACCATCACCCATCACTTCACCGGGATGAACGCGGTTCCCCTCAATGCGAGAGCCATGGACCTTGAGGTGACTGTTCTCCACGATACCGAGATCTCTCCTGACGGTCGGAAACGACGATGGTCATGGGTGAGTGATCTTACGCTTGACAAAAACAATGTGATGGCCGTGATGCGGGCCGGCAGAACGCGCTGGCGCATCGAGAATGAAACCTTCCAGACCCTGAAGACAGCTGGCTCCAACTTTGAACACAATTATGGACATGGTGACACACATCTCGCCAATGTGTTTTCGTCTCTTGGCATGTTGGCTTTTCTGATTGATCAGATGACCGAGCACTGCTGTGGCATGTTCCGGCAAGCTTTCCAAAAACAGATCCGCAAAAAATATCTCTGGGCCGCGATGGTCGCGCTGTTCCGTACTCTAACCATGAACAGTTGGGATGTCTTCTATCGATTGTGATCGCAACCGTTGAAGGCGATTGAGTGTGAAACCTTGCTTGAAGAACCTTAACACCAAGCCATGTAACCGATTGTGTTACGGTTGGTCTTCAGGGTTAGACACACAAGCCAAAAAAGAAAAGGCGGGAGAAAACGTTCCGTGGAGTGTGTCACTTTGTTTGAGGTCATTGACAATTGGTGATCATCTGCAAAAAGACAATATTTAACGGGAATTACTGAATCACCCTCTTTAATTTATCATTTTTGGGACTATGCAATTTTTGGATAGCTGATAATTTTCAAGCGTACAAAAATAAATCCTTAGTCGCTTCGAATTAATGAGCTGGTTGATTACCGTGAACAGATTTATTCTTCGGAATAATTTTCACTTTAAAATCAAGTTCCTCTAATATCATTGATAGGGCACTCAAGGCCAAAGGCTCTGACGGAATAATGCTAGATTCATTTGAAGATTGGTTCATTCCACGAGCCCGCTTTATAGTATTTAGGGTATGGGCAATATATTTTTGATCACCCGATTCAAGTGCTTCAGAAACCAGTTCTGCCTGAATCTCTGGAGACTGCAGATATTCAGCTGGATCAAAAGGTTTGGTTTTCATCATTTATCTCCTTTTCCAATTTTATTGCTTTTTTAATATCTCTCTCCTGATCATCTTTCTTGCCACCCCACAACAACACAGCAGTAGATCCTTTGTCTCTTATGGTATAGTATACCCTATATCCTGGGCTTTGTGCAATCTTAAATTCGTACACATTATCCCTTAGATACTTGTTATCCCCCAAACCTGCTGAAGCTTTATCAAGCCTCTTTGCTATTTGTTCTTTAGCTTGGTTATTCAATTTAGAAAACGACTTCTCAAATATACTAGTCTGACGTAGGTCCATATTAATTTCAAATATAACACTTAAGGGAACCTCTTTTTTTACTATTGCCTGAGAGTCCCTGATTTTCAAAAGTCACTTTTCTAAATTTTCTATCCCTGTGACATATAGTTTTTTGCTCAATTCATCCTTTTATCGCACCAGGACACATGAAAATCAGGGAATACGAAACGATGGTAAAAAGAGGTGCCCTGAAGTCAATCATGCATAGAAATAGAAATGGGGTTGTTGCACCAGATGTTGGTGAAACTGCATCGGTTATTCGTTAATTGGATTGGTATAAGTTATATGTGAATTCATTATGTGCTTCTGAATTTCAAAACGGGCATTCAACGACAACAAAATTGTTTACTCCAAACCTATAATGTACGGATCCAATTAAAAATGTGGAAATATAAGCAAAAATTATTAAATTATAATATTAAATCATATCTTGTATTGGTATCTGGTTTTTTGTATACCAGATAATCAAGCCATATTTTAAGGACAAATAATTCAATGGAAACATCAATCAATCTGGAGCCTCTCAGACAGACCTTTACCCTCAAGGAAAGGATCTATCAGGTGTTACGAGAAGCAATCCTGGAGATGGATGTCTATAGTAAAAATACCGATTTGCGCCTGGATGAACGAAAAATAGCCCAGCAGTTGGGAATATCCAGAACCCCCGTACGGGAAGCCTTAGTTCGGTTGGAGAATGAAAATCTGATAGAGATCAAATCACGCATCGGTGTTTTCGTCAAAAAGAGAAATATTGAAGAGGTCGCAGAATTGGTTGTGGTTTGGGCCGCAATAGAAAGTATGGCCGCCCGACTGGCATGTGGTAATGTTAACGAAGAGGAAGTCAAGGAACTCGAAATGATTGGGGTTAAGGGATCACCCATGAACCAGGATGTATACTCCGAAGCCAATATCATGTTTCATCGCAAAATCCTGCAACTTTCGAAATGCAAGATGCTCAATAAAATAGGTGAAGACATTTTTGCCCAAATTGAACCAGCTCGAAGGCATGCCATGCGCGACCCGGCACGAACGGAACAGTCGCTTTCAGATCATGCCGAAATCGTCAATGCCATCCAGTCCAACAAGCCCGAGGTTGCAGCCAACCTTGTCAGGGAACATACCTTGCGACTGGAAAAATATATCAGAAAAACTTGGAAGAATTTAGATACTGAAAAAAATTAGAAAGTGGAAGTAAATTTATGACAGCAGATTCCAAAACAGCTCATGATACCTTAGCCCAAAAAAGTTCAGATGCCAATATCGTATCTGGCGGGCATTTGGTTGCCAAAGCCCTTCGAAACGAAGGCGTTGATACCATATTCACCCTATGTGGCGGACATATCATAGACATTTATGATGGCTGTATTGATGAAGGAATAAAAATAGTTGATGTGCGTCATGAACAAACGGCTGCTCATGCTGCTGATGGTTATGCACGACAGACAGGTAAATTGGGATGTGTGGTGACCACAGCCGGACCTGGTTGTACCAATGCTGTAACAGGTGTTGCGACAGCGTTTAGATCAGAAAGTCCTATCTTGCATATTGGAGGGCAATCTTCGCTTACTCAACACAAGATGGGTTCTTTGCAGGATTTGCCGCATGTTGACATGATGACCCCCATCACCAAGTTCGCATCAGGTGTTTTTTCCACCGAACGTATCGCTGACATGATATCCATGGCCGCAAGGGAATGCTTCACGGGCGCTTATGGCCCCAGTTACCTGGAAATACCTCGCGATATTCTTGATGCCGAAATTCCCTTGAGTCAAGCCAGAATACCAGAACCTGGGAGTTGTCGGGCATCGGTAAGGTCAATAGGAGATCCGGCCGAAATAGAAAAGATGGCTGATATTCTGGTTAACGCCGAAAGACCAGCAGTACTCTTTGGACAACAGGTCTGGGCTTCCAATTCCCACGAGGAATGTATTGAATTTGTCAATGCTCTTGAAATCCCGGCTTATATGAATGGCGCTGCCAGGGGTATGATGAAACAAAGTGATCCCCATTGCTTTGATCGTACACGCTCGGATGCCTTTAAAGGTGCGGATGTGATTCTGATCGTCGGAACACCCTTTGATTTTCGTATGGGATATGGCAAGAGAATAACGGCACCAACTCTCTTACAAATTGATCTTGACTATCGAACAGTAGGCAAGAACAGGGATATTACGATGGGTATAGCCGGTCATCCCGGAGCCATCTTGTCGGCTGTAGCCGATGCAGCCTCCGGTCGGATGAAAGAGGGAACGAAGCAACAAAGAAAACAATGGCTTGCAAGTCTCAGAGAAATAGAACAAACCAAGCTGGAAAGATTGATGCCGCTGTTCCTTTCGGATCAAGCCCCAATCCACCCATACAGGCTGGCTTGGGAAATCAATGAGTTTCTGGATGAGAACACCATCTATATCGGGGATGGTGGTGATGTGGTAACGATATCTGCCCAGGCCGTAAGACCGAGGAATCCTGGCCAATGGATGGATCCGGGAGCACTCGGGTCACTTGGTGTCGGAACAGGTTTCTCAATGGCCGCCAAACTTGCCCATCCCGATAAAGAGGTGGTTTGCCTTTATGGTGATGGATCCTTTGGCATGACATCATTCGATATGGAAACCTCTCAAAGATTTGGTGCTCCTTATCTGGCGATCGTAGGAAACAATTCAGCCATGAACCAGATAAGGTATGGTCAAATAACAAAATACGGCCAGAACAGGGGCGATGTTGGCAACAAACTTGGTGATGTTCCTTTTGGAAAATTTGGGGAAATGATCGGTGGTTACGGCGAGGAAGTAAAAGAAGCATCTGAACTCCAGCCGGCATTACAAAGAGCCAGGGAAGCGATCCATAGAACAGGACGGTGTGCCGTCGTAAACGTTTGGATAGATCCTAATGAATATGCACCTGGAACCAAAGCACAAACAATGTACAAATAAGAATTCAGAGACAAACTGAATTGTTGGGGGAGAAGAATATAAATGCAAGCACTTGAGGGGATTAAGATACTGGATTTCACTCATGTCCAGTCAGGGCCGACCTGCACGCAATTGTTGGCTTGGTTTGGAGCAGATGTCATCAAGGTTGAAAGGCCTGGAGTTGGTGATGCGACCAGAAAACAATTGGTTGATGTGCCAGGCGCCGACAGTTTGTATTTTACCATGTTGAACCACAATAAGCGTTCAATAACACTCAATACCAAAAATGATGTCGGTAAAGAGGTTCTAACCAGACTCATCAAGGAATGTGATGTATTGGTTGAAAATTTTGCACCAGGTGCCTTGGATCGTATGGGATTTGGATGGGATACTATCCAGAAACTTAATCCAAGAATGATAATGGCCTCAGTCAAGGGATTTGGGCCAGGCAAGTTTGAAGATTGCAAGGTTTATGAGAATGTTGCCCAATGTGCTGGCGGGTCAGCTTCAACTACTGGCTTCAACGATGATGTTCCGCTGGTAACTGGAGCACAAATTGGTGATTCTGGTACAGGTTTGCACTTGGCGCTCGGAATCTGTGTTGCATTGATTCAACGGCAAACTACCGGTAAGGGTCAAAAAATACTTGCCCCCATGCAGGATGGTGTCCTGAACCTTTGTCGTGTTAAATTACGGGATCAGCAAAGATTGGATAAAGGTCCTCTGGAAGAATATTCCCAATACGGAAAAGGTGTTCCATTTGGCGATTCCACACCAAGAGCCGGTAATGACTCTGGTGGCGGGCAACCAGGTAGAATCCTTAAATGCAAGGGATGGGAGAACGATCCCAATGCATACACGTATTTTATAACCCAGGCAGCTGTGTGGCAAAAAATTTGTGATCTCATCGGCAAACCTGAATGGAAGGATGATCCAGAATTCGCAACTCCACCAGCCAGACTACCGAAACTGGATTTGATTTTTGATACCATTGAAAAGTGGACGGTCACTAAATCAAAGTTCGAGGTGATGGACGAATGCAACCCTCTGGACATTCCGGTTGGACCTATACTTTCCATGAAAGAGCTTGCTGAGGATGAAGGGTTGCGTAAAACGGGAACAATTGTGGAGGTAGATCATCCTGAAAGAGGTAAATACCTGACTGTTGGATGTCCTATTAAACTTTCGGACAGTCCTGTCAAAGTAGTTAGATCACCCCTTTTGGGTGAGCACACGAACGAGATCTTATCAGATGTCTTGGGGTATGATAAAGAAGAGCAGGAACGAATTGTACTATCGGGTGCTGTTGGATAACATTTTAGCAGAATATCAATGTAAATTATATAGGTTTTAGGATATGAGAATAATTGTAATGGGTCAGCAAGCTTTTGGTAAAGCTGCCCTGGAGAAAATTCTTGCGGATGGTGTTGATGAAGTCATTGCCGTCTATTGCGCTCCCGACAAACCCAACCGGCCCGAAGATCCGCTTAAGGAAGCAGCTCTGGAGAAGGGTATACCTGTCTATCAGCCAGCCAATTACAAAGACTCAGATACCTTGATCCATATGCGTGAATTGGACGCGGATCTCATGGTCATGGCATATGTAACCCTGTTTGTACCAGAAGCGGCCAGAGATATCCCGCGCATGGGTTCCATTTGTTTTCATCCCTCATTACTTCCCGTGCATCGAGGACCAAGTTCAATCAATTGGCCAATAATCTGGGGATCCAAGAAAACTGGTTTTTCCTGGTTTTATCCAACCGATGGGTTGGATGAGGGGGACATACTGCTGCAATGGGAATGTCCAATTGCTCCCGATGATACTTTGGTGGATGTATACTTCAAAAAAATATTTCCAGCCGCAATAGACTCCATTACAGAAGTGTGTAATCTTTTCCGTAGGGGTGATCCTCCGCGATTTTCACAAGATGAGTCAAAAGCCACCTATGAATCCTGGTGTACCAAAAAAGATGCTGAAATAGATTGGCATAAACCAGCAAGAGAAGTGTACAATCTTATTCGGGGGACTAACCCGCAACCCGGTGCATGGACCACGGTGCATGGTGACATTTTGAAGATTTTTGATTCTGAATGTGTTGCCTCGGCCAAAGGTAAAGTTGGGGAGATTGTTGAGGTCAACTCCGGAGGATTTATTGTAATGGCCGAAGGAGGGGGCATATTAGTCAAGCGAGTCAAACCTGATGGGGGCGCTAAAACACCAGCAGGGGAGTGGATTCAAAGTAGCAATTTGGGGATCGGTTCCTCATTAGGAAATTGATAAGGATTATTTATGAATACAGATATTGATATTGCACGCCAAGCCAAGAAAAAGCCCATCCATGAGGTGGGTGCAAAACTTGGAATTCCTGCCGACAGTTTAATTCCATTTGGACATGACAAGGCCAAAGTCTCTGCTGATTACCTTGATTCCATCAAGCAAAATGATGACGGTAAGCTCATATTGGTAACCGCTATCAACCCTACTCCGGCAGGTGAAGGAAAGACAACAACAACGGTTGGTTTGGGTGATGGTCTGAATAAAATTGGCAAAAAAGCTGCAATCTGTATCCGTGAAGCGTCTTTGGGCCCTTGTTTCGGCATGAAAGGGGGCGCAGCAGGTGGAGGATATGCACAAGTTGTGCCAATGGAGGATATGAATCTCCATTTCACCGGTGATTTTCATGCCATTACATCAGCCCATAATCTCCTCTCAGCAATGATTGATAACCATATATACTGGGGGAATCCCGAAGGTATTGATCTTCGACGAGTGGCGTGGAAAAGAGTTCTGGATATGAATGACAGAGCCTTGCGGCAAATTACCTGCAGTTTGGGGGGCGTTGCCAACGGTTATCCAAGGGAGGCAGGCTTCGATATAACGGTTGCATCAGAAGTTATGGCAGTCCTTTGTTTGGCAACAAGTCTGGAAGATTTACAAGACCGCTTGGGACGAATGATCGTTGCCTATCGTCGCGACAGATCGCCGGTTTATTGTCGCGATATCAAAGCCGATGGAGCCATGACTGTCCTATTGCAGCAGGCGGTTCAACCCAATCTGGTGCAAACCCTGGAAAACAATCCAGCCTTTGTACATGGTGGGCCTTTCGCCAATATTGCCCATGGGTGCAACTCGGTAATCGCAACTACTTCTGCCCTGAAACTTGCTGATTATGTTGTAACAGAAGCTGGCTTTGGAGCTGATCTTGGCGCTGAAAAGTTCATGGACATCAAATGTCGCCAGGCAGGGCTTTCACCTAAGGCTGTGGTTATCGTGGCTACCATCAGGGCCTTGAAAATGAACGGAGGCGTTGGGAAAAACGATTTGGGGCCCGAAAATGTAGAAGCCGTTCAAAGAGGATGTGTGAACTTGGGAAGGCATATTGAAAATATGCGCAAGTTTGGTGTGCCGGCAGTGGTGGCCATCAATCATTTTGTGACCGACACCGATGCCGAGGTGCAAGTTGTAAAGGATTACGCTGCATCCATGGGTTCAGAAGCTGTGCTTTGCCAACATTGGGCCAAGGGGTCCGAAGGAACAACTGATTTGGCTGAAAAGGTTGTGCAAATTATTGACACAGGTAAGGCAAATTACAAACCGCTTTATCCAGACTCAATGGGACTGCTGGAAAAGATTGAAACGATTGCCAAGGAGGTTTATCGTGCCGATGGTGTGGCTGTTGACAAGAAAATAGTGGATCAGTTAAACCAGTGGCAGGATGCAGGATACGGCAATCTCCCTATCTGCATGGCTAAAACGCAGTATAGTTTTTCAACTGATCCAAACGAAAGAGGGGCTCCGACAGGGCATACTATACCCATCAGAGAAGTTCGCTTATCGGCAGGAGCTGGTTTCGTGGTAGCAGTTTGTGGAGCTATCATGACCATGCCAGGTTTGCCAAGTGTACCTGCAGCAGAAGCAATTCATATTGATGATAAGGGTCAGGTTCAGGGTTTGTTTTAGGTATAACAATTGAGAAAAAATGGCAAGAGCACAACGAATTGAACCGAATGGTAGAGGAATAAAGGTATAATAATCCAAACCATTGTCAACAGATTTAGATTTTGTGGAAAGGGAGGTAAGAAACATAACTTTCCATAATTAAACAGACCCCGATTGTGGGGTTTAAGCAAACCGCGATGAAGTTAACATTTTGTCGCCTAGAGAGAGGAGAAAGAAAATGAGTTTTGCAAGAAAACTTACTTTTGGTATCGTAGCCCTATTAACTTCACTGGCCATCGGGACAGCCCATGCTGACTTCGAGCCTACCAAGCCTATTGATTTTGTCATCATGGCAGGTAAAGGCGGTGGAGCTGACAAAATGGCACGTCTAATGCAATCAATTGTTGAAAAGGAAGGTCTTGCTTCAAGACCGCTTGTGCCTGTGAACAAGTCAGGCGGTTCCGGTGCTGAAGCCCTTGTTGCCCTGAATTCAGCAACGGACCCTGATCATACCATTATGGTCACCCTGAATTCCTTTTTTACAACCCCCCTAAGGCAGCCAGGTCTGGGAATTGATATCATGACCTTTGCGCCGATTGGGCGTATGGCCGAAGATACTTTCGTGTTGTGGGTTCACAAAAACGAAGGTGTCAATTCTTTTGAGGAGTTCCTGGCTGAGGCCAAGGCACGTGGTTCAGGATGGGTAATGGGTGGAACTGGTTCTGCCCAGGAAGATCAGATAATTACGGACTTCCTTAATGACACCTTTGACTTGGAAATAAAATATATTCCCTATAAAGGCGGTGGTGCTGTTGCCAAGGATCTCGCTGGAGAACAGATTGATTCATCGGTAAACAATCCGTCTGAGGCACTCGGTTTCTATGAATCAGGCGATGTCATTCCGTTGGTTGCATTTACCAGCGAAAGATTGCCGATGTTCCCGGATGTACCAACCCTAGCTGAAGCTGGTGAAGACTTCGCCTACTATATGCAGCGTGCGGTTGTGGGGGCGCCTGGTATGACAGATGAAGCTTTGGCCTATTATACCAACCTCTTTGCCGAGGTCTATAATTCTGAAGAGTGGCAGAAGTACAAGTCGGATAAATCTCTGCTTGGTGAGTACACTTCAGGTGATGATCTGGCTGATTACTGGCAAACCCAGCGTGATCGTCACGAAACCATTCTTAAGGCTTCCGGCGCAATAAACTGAACACTAAAACGATTTCGTTTTAGGACAATTTAGGGGGGAGAATGCGTATAGCAGAACTTGTGACTGCTATTGCCATAGCATTCTTCTCCCTATACCTTATGTGGGAAAGCGGAGAAGGGCCTTCTTGGGATCCGACTGCCGTGAGGTTTGCCAACATAGGCATAAATGTAAATAACGAGGGTCCAGGTAGTGGGTTTTGGCCATTTTGGCTGTCTCTTGCCATGCTGATTTGTTCAGCTATGGTTGGCATCAACTGGTTTCGTCGAAAATCTGTACCTTCGCAATCAACTGAAAGATTCCTTGATACCTATGGGATTAAAATGTTTGCCCTTGTGGGTGGGGGGCTTGTCGCTTTCCTGTTTTTGGTTGGATTGATTGGTTTTTATGGGGCGATCCCAATTTTCCTGTTCTACTACATTTACTTTTTGGGAAAACATCCATGGTGGTTGGCATCGATTATCGGGGTTGGAGTTGCGGTATTCTGCTTCTTTTTTTTCGATGTGGCCATGCGAATCGTATTACCCAAGGGGGCTTTGGAACCACTGTTCATCCCTTTGTATGAGATTTTTCTGTAGTGGTGTTCAGGATCTCGCTTTATGACCCATAACACTTTGGCAATGACTGAAAAATAATGGAAGTAGTTGTACTTTTACTTGATGGTGTCTGGGCTGCACTCCAACCAACCAATCTGGGCTTGGCTTTTCTGGGTGTGGTCATTGGGTTGTTTGTCGGAGCCATGCCGGGTTTGGGTTCCGTTAATGGTGTTGCCATTCTCCTACCCTTTACCTTTGTAATCCAGGAGATTACGGGCACAATATCGTCCCCCATGATTTTTCTGGCAGCCATTTATTATGGGGCCATGTATGGGGGCGCAATTTCGTCCATCACTCTGGGTATACCTGGTGCTTCAACCGCTGTTGCAACAACCTTTGACGGTCGTCCCATGGCCTTGGGAGGTCATGCAGAAAAAGCGTTGGTCATAGCGGCGATTGCCTCTTTTGCAGGGGGTACGATTTCAAATATCATCTTTACTGGTGCGGCACCCTTGTTGGCGTCCGTCGCATTGAAGTTTGGTAATCCCGAGATTTTTGCCCTCATGCTTCTGGCATTTGCCACCTTCATAGGCCTTGGTGGTGATGATGTCCCCAAAACCATCATATCCATCTGTTTTGGGTTGGTTATGTCTGCTGTTGGATTTGACATCATTTCTGGGGCCCCAAGATTACTGCTTTTTGACTCAACGGAATGGTTCAGTCGGGGCATTCAGTTCCTGGTCCTTGCCATTGGTGTTTATGGTATCGGAGAAATGCTTTGGACCATAAATTCTACCCGAGATTCGTTCAAAATGACCGAGGCCAATATAACTTTAGCCAGAGTTTGGCAGGCACTGAAGTCTTTCCCTGAAGCATGGCGCGGAACCTCTATTGGTTCGTTTCTTGGCTTCTTCGTCGGTATTTTACCTGCGGCAGGGGCAACACCCGGTTCTCTGATGGCGTATGGTGTTACCAAAATGGTTTCCAAAAACCAGGAAGAATTTGGGAAAGGACGGCCTGATGGGGTGGCAGCCCCAGAGGCAGCAAACAACTCTGCTTCAACTGGAGCCATGCTTCCCATGATGACATTGGGTATTCCTGGCTCCCCAACGACAGCTGTATTACTTGCCGGTATGGTCATTTGGGGATTGCAACCTGGACCTTTGTTGTTTTCCGAGCAACCCGAATTTGTATGGCCACTCATTGGTTCATTTTACATTTCCAATGTCATTGCCGTGGTTGTCAATCTTGCCTGCATACCTTTGTTTCTAAAGGTTCTTAGGATGCCATTTTCCATATTGGCACCTCTTATCTTTGTTTTGTCCGTAGTTGGAACTTACGCTGCTTACCAAAACATTTATGATGTGTGGTTGATGTTGATTTTCGGGATAGGTGCTTTCCTGTTAAGGATACTCGATTATCCCTTGGCTCCAGCTGTACTGGCGATTGTATTGGGGCCAATAGCGGAACCCAAGCTTAGACAATCCCTTTTATTGTCGGATGGTAGTTGGATGATATTTCTGGAGCGGCCTATTTCTGGACCAATTACGATTGCCGCTATAATTCTCTTGTTGCTTCCCTTATACGGTTTTATACGAAAGAGAGTAAAAGCCAGATCTTAGTTCCAATTTACTTTCAGATTTCGGGCACCTCTATTAATACGATTTTCAGAGGTTCCTCCTGAACTATACATTTCAAATGTTAAAATTCATATCTCCCAAATGAAGATTTTTTCGTAAAATTTTATTCAATCCTGTCATTTTAGGGCCAAATTCAACTCGTTGGCAGGCCCTTGCATACACCTCCCCTTCATTTGGACTCCCTTGACATAATTCGCCCTATACAACCCCGGCTTCCTTCTCTAGATAACGGAAACGCCGCAAAGTGTAACACAGAGTGACCAACTCAATCCAGATCCGGGCACGCCCCTGCCCAATGCACCGCATTCTACCACCCTTCAGATCGTTTCTGATCGACCCGAATACATGTTCAACCCGACACCTGACGCGCGAATAGGCCTTGTTCAGAACACGCTGGTGATCACTTAACGGTGTCCCCCTCCTGGCCTTGTGATTGATACGGGGATACAAGCCCAACCCAACCACTCTCGCAATGCTCTCCTGTGAGCGGTAGGCACTGTCAGCCCAAATACGACGGTCGCCTGTCGAGCGCATCCCCAAGAGCGCCTCAAATACCTGACAACGGTCATGGACATGGGCCGGTGTTACATCCCAATTGACAATCAACTTTGTCCCCTCATCAACTGCCATATGGTTCTTGTCGCCAAACCGACTAACACCATTCTTCTTGATCCAACGGCCATCACAGTCCTTCTGACGCAACTTGTTGGGATTATCCTCCTGTCACCAACGATTGTAATATGTCCCAAAACTAACGGTTGAATAAGGGTCCATTATCCCCGGGATGTTGGGTAGCCCGGGGGGATGTCTAGACCCCCCCCCCCCAAAAAAAAAAACCTTCTCCAAAGGGGTTGGAAACTTTCCCAGTCTCATATCAGCATAAATGTCATGGTTGTCCAAAGGAAGGGAGAGGCGTGTGTCCTGGCGTCATAAAAGGGTCCATGGAGCATCAAAATAACCGGATTGATGAAAATGTTACAAAAAACTATATGTCACAGGGATAGAAATTTAGAAAAGTAACTTTTGAAAATCAGGGACTCTCGTGATGATCTTAAAAAAAGAGATAACCTTAATTGTAATCAAAATGATTAGCTTCCAAAATATTGGATAAAGAGGAAATTACCATGCCAGCAAATTCAAACAATGTTTTTGTATATTGGGACAACTCCAACATCTTTCATGAGGCCCAAAGGTTGGCCGAAGAGTATAATGGAACTACAGATGCGAATACCGTGTAAGGATTAATTTTAATAATCTGCTCAATCTGGCCAAAACGAATTGGATCTTGCAATCAGCGTTTGCAGCAGGTTCAATCCCTCCCGACCTAAGCAATTTATGGAACAGGCTGGAAAATGAGGGGGTAGAGGTAGAACTATTTGACAGGGGGAATGTAAATTTGGGTGAACAGCAGGTGACCGATGGCTGGTTGCGTGAGAGGATGTATAAAGATGCCCTTTTAAATTCCCAAAACCCTGGATCGTGGTTTTGTTGACTGGTGATGGTTCCGGTTACAGCCAGGTGGGTGGGTTTCATACTGCTCTTGAACTCCTCCATAAAATGGGATGGGGTATAGAATTACTTTCCTGGAGACATTCTTGCAAAAGGTTAATGAGAGAGTGTGCTGAAACAAATGGAGTGTTCATTGCCCTTGACGATTTTTATCATTCCATCACCTTTCTTGAACCTTCAAGGCCTGGTCAGCCTTTGGCATCTGCACGTCAATCCGACCCGCTGGATTTAACAAATCGTCCAACTGTAAATACGATAATTTCTGGACATTAGAGAAAATTCAATTCCATTCTCAGTATGTTTTAGGTATTCCGTAGAACGCAGATGAACCTTGATATTTAAACCATACTGATTATGGTTTCATAATTGGGGGCGTAATTCGGGCTTCGGCACGATAAAGGGCGTATTGCATTTCTTTATGGTCAAAGGCTGGGCTATAGGCTTTTAAGTCGGCCGAGGTCATGCCTTGTTGACGAAATTGATGGTGCCAGGAACTGCTGATTATTGTTGCCATGGTGCCGGCGATTTTTGCACCTTCGTCTTCGGCAATTTCAAAATAGGGAGCCATTTGAATAGCAGCTTCTGTAGATCCTTCAGCTCCACTCAGGTTGCTGATACCTGTTTGTAACCCATGCCCTTTAGTCGGATCGGGATTGATATCAAAGGCTGGTGACAACTGCCACTTGTTGCCTGGACCTGTATAAACAAAACCATGGTTGCGAAGGTGATTGTCCTTGTTTTTGATCAGGCAGTCAAAAAGTGCACGGCGATAGAGTTCACGAAGTTGATTAAGTGGATCTACACCATAAATACGTATCAGGTCTGCTATCTCGGTATAATAGTGCAGGTTACGATGATCTGCTTTTAGGAAACTTTGCGCTGAAATGTAATGAATCCGCTTGTCCTCTTGGCGATCAAAACGCTTGATAATAGCTACTGGATGATCGGTACCCATCAACTCAAGCCTGGCTGTTGCGACTCTAACTCCACACAAGCGGGCTATATTCAAGGTGGCCACCTCAGCACGTACCACGGGTGATACATCATGCACAGATGTGTACTTGGCAATCGCCAGCACTCCTATATCATCAAAATCTGATTTCGGTCGTGCGCCGCCCAAACTTGAGGATACACAAAAAATATGTTTGATAAAATTCTCAGGATCAGAACCCTCACTATCACTGGAACACTTGGACTCATATGCTCTATGCAATCTTTGTAGTTCTTTAAGGGAATTAAGTCTTGGTATTGTGTGCCCCGTTTTTTGAGCCACTGGCTTTCCCTCATTATCCAGAAAACGTAAGGCCCCAATACGTGTCGTGTCGTGTGTATTGACCAGACAATCAAGTTCACTAGGTGGGTAACCCAGAAACCTCTGAAGAACACCTCTTCCCCATCTGTCTGGTAATGAATCGGAAACACATGGCGGCAAGGAAGCCCGTATGTTATCTCTGGTCCCTATGAAATGATGAGGAAATTCATTCAGCGGTAGGGAGGGTTCCAGTTCAAAACAGCCCGGCATGGACAACCATTCCCTTGAATAAGTGAAAATACTCCGGTCACGTTGGTTTTCTTTTATATAAAGCAACTCACCAACTGGTAAAAGAGCATCCCCAAGAACTACCTGCAATCGGGTTTTTTGAGTAGTCAAAACGCAACTCCTTCAGGATTGGGTGGAGGCAACCTGTCAATCTTAACCATATTTGGTGTGGTTACCTCTGAAGGTGGCTTTCGGAGAGTACGGATACGTTTGGGCAAAGCTTCTAGGTCGATCATGAGGCCAAGTTCATCGGTAGAACAATCCAAAATGTTGTCCAATCGATGGAGTTCACCCAATGCTAGAAAGGCCATGGCGAGGTGCCCAATACCTATGCCAGGGTCTCCTTTTTCAAGGCGCTTGAGGGTACCGGATGAGATACCCATACGCTCGGCAAATTGTTGTTGAGACTCACGACGTCTACGCCTTGCAATGTTGATGTTTTGCCCCAAGGTCTTGAGTGTTTTTTGCACACGAGGGGGATATTTCTTGTGAATCATAATAGTTCTTATATTACTATATAATATATATAATAGTTCATATATAAGCCATAATAACAATTTACAACCATTTCCCAATAGGATAAAGACACATCTATTAAACAATTTTGGCTATTTTTCAAAACAGCCCATCATCCTCTGTTATCCTATGGCTTTATTGTTTCGGATATGATTCACTTTTGTCAAACACTAAAGACTTTCACTGTAAACCAAGAGGATTTCAAGCCCAACCGCCACTTACTTGAAGACGATGAACATCTGTGGGATCTCCGCGAATTCAACGATCTGGAACGGATCGGAAAGCACCTGCTTGAGGAGATTTTTGGACCTCTTCGCGCCACAGGTTGTGGGCCGGTCCTGGGATGATCTCGTCCTCTTTCGCTGTCTTCTGTTAGATGTCATGAAGTCCCTAAGTGATCGTGATGTGCAACACGAGCTTCTGGAACGGTTTTCCTTTCTGTCTTTTGCCGGTCTTGTTGCGAGGAATCGTGTGCCGGACCAGAAGACGATCGGGACGTATCGCGACATGCTTGAGAAGGCAGATCGTAGTGACCGGTTGTGTGATCTTTTTTTGAACCCGTGAGACAACCGGGGCTAGGGTTTGAACACGGGGGGCAGAGAATTTAGATCTTGTAGATATTGAATAAACTGATCGGATATTAGAAATAGATTTTTCTTCGGTAGTGTCTGTTGATACTAAAATTTCTTCAATAAAGTTCACTGCGTTGAGATTCTAATTGCAAATACTTAAAGAGTTTTTCTTAAAAAATTTCCGTTGCATGGAATATAATACATTCATTAAATTTAGGTGTACCTGTGGTTCAGACAACTTCATCTCGAGAAAACTTGGCCTGTCAGATAAAAGGTCTCAGTGGACTTTCACCGGATGCGATCAAGTATGTTGATATGTATCCAGTCGAGGCACAAAGTGTAATCTTGGTAGCCTTGGAAAACGCTGCAAAACAATACACCCCACCTATACCAAAAGCATTAATACCATATTTGGTTCCGAGAAAGAATCGCGATAATATAATTACTGTTAAAGCTGCTTCGAAAAAACTTGATGTTTCTCAAAGTACTGTTCGTAACTGGATTGAAAAGGATAAACTTCTTGCATGGCGTGCCAATCAAGGGAGATACAAAATCCCCTCCAACCAGATACTTGGAAAGCGTAAGATTCTCAAAGGTATCGCCGAGGTAAAACAGATTATTGGTGATCCAGTTGTCACCTGGGAATTTCTAGATAATAAAACTTTTTTAACAGATTGTTTTGCTCGATCTATAGATCAATTAAAGAAAGGAAAAATTGAAGAAGTAATTGGTTATGCACACGGGTTCGGTACTAACTTCACGTGACGAAGAAGCCCTTTCACGAAGATAGGATTAGTTGCCTTCTAGTAAAACATAAAATTAAAACTTGTTAAAGGATTTCCCCAAGGAAATGTGCTTGTACCCAGTTGGGCTCAGGTAAGGGCACAAGTTAGTTGAGTAATGTTGATTTTGATTTTTTGACCCTTTTTGCAGCACAAAACTTTTCGGCTCTTCGTCCTATTTAGTGGGTAATTCATCTGTTGGTACCCTCGGGATATAGTCCCCCATTAATCGCAAAAATTATCAACATAAATCTTCTGGCAAAACGAAATTTCTTTTGGAAGTTTCATGACCTTTTCCAATTATATCAGGGAAGGAGATATTATGGTGAACTACAAAACTGCAAAAGCATTATCCTGGATTTATGTGTTCCTTGTTATAATCTTACTGCCAACCGGTGGTCTGCAAGCAATGGATTCAACCAATGTATCCGGCATAACCGAGATAACACTTCCTACAAATATTTCGATATTGGGTAGGACTGAGAACAACAAACTTTGCAGTTATAAATCTGTTGACAAAAAAGTCCACTGTATCAGCAATCTGGAAGGGCAAAAAGAATATAAGGTTGCAGGTATAGTTACCCCGAGTTTCCCACGCTTTCAAGCTCAACGGATTGGAAGTATTGTTGTTCAGAAAAACACGGTTTATGGTTTTATATCGCCCATAAAATATAAAAAGGAAGGATCAAAAACCATTGTTTGTAAATTGGCCTTGGAGTTCGAACAGAATGGGAAACCAGTGGTTTGGGTTTGGTATGATGAAATCAGATTTGAAGGTGCAATTCATAAGGCACTGATTGATGATAATGGTGATGGATTTATTGACAGAATTTTAGAAGGCCGTTGGAATGGTAAACTGTACGGCAGTAAAAAATGGTGGACACCCAGTCCCTTTGACGGTTCGTATACCAACGCTGAGCGCTCTTACACCCATCGACCTCAATTCGGTAACGTAAATGGCCAAAATAGAGGATGTGATGTTGAAAGCGTTAAAGTCGCAAAACTAAGTGCTATAAACTGAGTGAGGCATAATAACGTTGAAGAGCATGGGTCACCGCTTGCGTATTATAGGGATTTTTATTGGCCGGTTATCAATCTGGGTCTCGGGGTTCTTCGGTTGCCCATTCGTTTGTTGCCAAAAATTAACTCCTCCCAATTTGAGCCAAAGTGGAAATATTAGAAGTAATCCACAGAAAAAACCACCCAAATGGGCAAAGGTCGCAACATTACTTGTCAAGAAAGATCCTGTATATACATCCCAAAGTTCCAGCGAAACCCAGACCCCCAGGACAAACCAGGCACTAAGTGGGAAGACCCTGATGAAAATGATGATCCAGAAAAAGAAATCAATTTTTGCCTTCGGATAAAGGAGAAGATAGCCTCCAATTATACCACTTATTGCACCGGATGCCCCTATCAATGGTATGTGGAGACCTCCAAATATAAAGCAAGAAAAAATGTGGAGTAAAACGGCACAGATCATGCAGTAAAAATAAAATCGTAAATACCTGAAATGGCCAAGCTCATCTTCAAGATTGTCTCCGAAAAGATAAAGAACCAACATGTTAAAGAACAGGTGTTTCCAATCGGAGTGCAGAAAACTTGAGGTAATCAGGGTTTCCAAGCGGTTGAAATTTATAATTTCAATCGGATACAAAGCATATTCCAACTGGTACTCGTATATGACTGCACCATCATTGAGAAGATAGATCAAGACATTTAGACCCAGGAGGAAGTAGTTAATGAATGGCACCCTTGTCGAAGGGTTGTGGTCACGAATTGGGAGGACAACGAACATTCTTTAGAATACTGCCGCATGGAAAAAAGATTTAATTTACGAAATAATCTACAAATTGGCAGGTGTAAATCATAGCTTAAGTACTATCTGTGTTAAAATGATAAGTGTTAGGGTAGAACGGCATTTCAAGGAGGAATTGGTCTATGGGATTTCTAAAATCTCTCGAAGTTTGTTTTGTAAACTATTTTACCTTTACAGGTAGAGCATCTAAACGAGAATATTGGTGGTTTGCCCTGTTTCAATTTATAGTCATTGGATTGGGGGGACCTGAATCGGTCCTCTTTCTGGCCTTCCTCATTCCATCACTTGCTGTTGGCAGTCGACGGCTTCATGACACCGGAAAAAGCGGGTGGTGGCAGCTGCTTTGGATGATCCCCATTATAGGTTGGGTTATTCTTATCCTGCTTTTGATTGCCGACTCTGAAAGAGCCTCCAACAAATTTGGCCCCCCTCTAAACGAAGATGGGGTGGCTGATGTTGGCAATCAGGAAACTGGGGACATAATTGAAACATGAGAACGGCAGCAATCGCCAGGTTTTAAAAACACCATTTGTCATGTTTTCAAGGATTTAACCAAGCTGTTCATAAAGTAGAGTATTTCGAGGCGATATTGATCGTCTCGTTGGTGCCTGAGTGCTAAATCCCGGCTTCGTAGCTTTCTGTTTCAATTTTATTTGGTGAGCGTGGCCAAAACTGTTCAAGATATTCAGGCATGAGGCATAGTTCCAAAAGACAATTTAGTATTTTAACGGCATGAAGAAATAAACCAACCCCGGTTTGCAAGAAAGACCCAGAAACGAAACATGGTTACTCGAAACCATTGTTTGTCGGTCTGGAAAGGTCTTGAAGCCAGTGAGTCATATCATTTATGGAGTGACGACTTTTTAACCGTAAACCCTTGGGATGATTCAACACAGCTGAACCATACTCGCGGCCATCGAAAATGGCCCGAGATCTGAGAGATGTGCTAGGAACACTAGTCGGTTTTGGTCAGATAAGATTCAGCTAATTCTGCCGTCTCGGTGGCAAAGTAGGGTGCCAATCTCCTGGGCTCATCTGATTCTGCATGACTCCCTACCCAGGCAAGGAGAGCCAACCTTCTCATCATGACAAAACTGTCAAGCATGCGTTCCTCATATTTTGATAGTTTGCTGATTTTGTTGTAACCTTCTATCCAGGCCTGCTGATAACTTTTTAATTGCGGGTGGTTCTCCATAAAGGACGCAGAAGCAGCAAAGTCATAAAGATACCAGCCAAAACCGCAATCATCAAAATCAATCAAAGTAAGCTGATCATTTTTCACCAAAAGGTTTGCCAGTCTCATATCAGCATGAATCAATCCATAATTTTTCTTATTGGTACCAAAGGCCAGAAGATGATTGGCAAGTTCTACTTCTGCCCGCTTGAGGAGTGGTAAAATCTCTCCTGAAATACCGGGCGCACTTTGCCATTTGCCCCAGAGCGGTTTAGCACCAAATATTGTTTCCAGATTCCAGTGTTGGCGATAAAAGTTATCGGGCTTTAACCATCTTTGGTTCTGTATGTGTAAGGTCGCAGCCATTTGACCAAGAGAACAAAACAAATCCTGTTGATCTTCAGTTTCCTCGGGATGACTTCCATCAATAAATTCAAACAACACTAAATTCATTGGTTGTTTGCTCGTCGTAACTGTGGTTAAGTTCTGAATAACGGAACCATTTATACCGTTAACGGCCGTAGGAACGGAGATCAGATTTTCGGCTTGAAGTTCTGCAAGCCAAAGTAACTCACTCACAATTTCTTTTTGAGATCGGTAACCTGGTCTATGTACCCTAAGGATGGATTTGTAAGTACCCTTTGCTTCTACCAGGTAAGTCAGATTCTCCGATATATTGATGAGTCGTATTTCTGCTATCTCTGGCAAATCCCACAAGGCAAGAGCCTTGAGGAGTAACTCTTCTGATAAACAATCAAAACGCAATGGAGGTTACCAACAAACGCTTAGCCTTCCCCAGCAAACTTCTTCTTCCACTGGTCGGCATCTTCTTTGGTTATTTTTTTAAAAATGATTTCCGGGACAATAAACTCCTGGCCTTCCTCTAACGAATTTAATGCAGTTGGTATATCCTTGGGCCAAGTGGGTTCATCAAAATTGAACACTCCAAGCAACTTGGCTGAAGCATCAGGTATGAAGGGTGAGGAAATATTTCCGAATAACCGGATCAGATGCAAAGAAAAATTCAGCACGGTGGCAGTTCTTTTCTTGTCTGTCTTGATGGTTCTCCATGGAGCGGTTTCCTGGATGTATTCATTGCCAAGGGTCCAAATTTTTCTGAGTGATTGTGAGGCTTTTCGGATTTCAATCTCCTCCATAAAACCTTCATAATCTTTAATATGTCCCTCAATAGCCAGGGAGTATTTATTTTCCAATTCAGTCCAGCCTAGATTGGCAGGGACATGTGTCCCAAAATGAGAGGCACAGAACTTGGTAACTCTTGAAACGAAATTACCGAGAACATTGGCCAGATCAGTATTGATACTCTCGTAAAAATTTTCCCAGGTAAACTCACTGTCGGAATATTCCGGAACGTGTGAGAGCAACCACCACCGCCAGTAATCCGAGGGTAGAATTTCAAGGGCTTGATCCATGAATATGCCTCTCCCCAGGCTCGTGGAAAACTGCCCCCCGTCATAGTTCAGGTAATTGAAGGATTTAATGTTATCGACCAGTTTCCATGGTTCATGTGAACCCATGATTGTAACCGGAAATGATAGGGTATGAAAAGGGACATTATCCTTGCCCATAAATTGAATGTAGTGGACATCATCGGCACCCTTGTCTATCCGCCACCAACGTTCCCATTCAGCGTCAGGCTTGCCATATGCATCAGCCCATTCAGCGGTTGCTGATATATACTCAATGGGTGCATCAAACCAAACATAAAATACCTTGTCTTCCATGCCAGGCCAAGGGGCCTTACCCTTCTTGACAGGTACTCCCCAATTGAGATCTCTGGTAATGCCGCGGTCCTGCAATCCTTCTCCATCGGTCAACCACTTTTTGGCAATGGAAGTCGTCAGGATAGGCCAGTCAGTTTTTGAGTCGATCCACTTGGCAAGTTCTGACCGAAAGAGAGACTGCCTCAAGTACAGGTGTTTGGTTTTACGAACTTCAAGATCAGTTGAACCCGAAATTGCCGAACGGGGTTCTATCAAATCGGTGGGAACCAACTGTTTGGTACAGTTTTCGCATTGATCACCACGCGCAAACTCGTAATGACAGGCGGGGCAAATACCCTGGACATAACGATCCGGTAAAAAGCGTTGATCTGTCAAGGAGTAAATCTGTTCCTCTTCCACTTCGGAAATAAAACCGTTCTTTTCCAATTGGCCGGCGAAATGCTGAGTCAAAACCTGGTTTCTGTGACTTGATGAACGGCCAAAATAATCAAATGACAAGCGAAATTCCTTGGCAAGATTTTTCTGAATTTCATACATATCCCGGCAATAGTCGGCGACCGGTTTATTGGCCTTTGATGCTGCAAGCTCAGCCGGTGTGCCATGTTCATCGGTGGCACAGATAAACATAACTTCATGGCCCTGAAGGCGCATGTATCTTGCGTAGAGATCCGAGGGTAATTGGCTTCCCACGAGATTACCCAAATGCTTGATTCCATTGATATATGGAATAGCCGAGGTAATTAAAATTCTTTTCATACAGAGAGTGCTACCTATTCCAACAGAAGAGACTATTTTTGTTCTTTACTCTTTTTTCTGGACTTCCTCAATAATCTTCCCAACAGGAAACTCGTTCTGGGTGTATAGACATAATTTGTCCTGTTTTCCGGGGTGGGTCGCAGTTTCATGCGCACTGCCCCAAAACCGACGAGGATGACATGAAAGAGAGCAATGACAATAAACATAGCATTTACCCCGAACTGTTCAATGAAGCCCGAGAGAAGGAATGGGCTGATGATAGCGCCGATTGCATAGTAGAATAGCAATGAAGCACTGACCTCAACCATTTCATCAGGATTGGCATGATCATTGGCTAGTGCAGCCGAGACTGAGTATATCGGGAAAGTAAAAAATCCAAATATGATTGTTGCTAAAAAAATACTTCCAGGGAAGTGACCAGGCATGTAAATGGTCAAGGCACAAGCAATAGTAGCAAAAAAAGACAGCATTATGAGAACCATACGTCGATCAATTTTATCAGCTGCCCAACCCACTGGAAACTGGGCAACCGCCCCACCCAATAGGAAAGATGCAAGAAAGACCCCTATTTCGAAATTGCTAAAGCCACTTTGTGACCCATAGATCGGACCAGTCATTCTGAAACCAGCTGCTGTTATTCCAGAAACGACGACACCTGCAGTAGCCATCGGTGAAATCTGATAGGCCAATTTGGGTTTCAATCGCAGCCTTTCCTGTGTTTGGGGTGGTGGAATACGTGTTAAAGCCAAAGGTAACAGTGATGCGCAACAGATTATGGCAATTATGTTGTAGGTGATATAGTGAGCGGGAGTTAACCAAGCGATCAGTATTTGAGCTGCTATGCCACCACACATGTCCACCGATCGGTAAAGGCGTAGAGACTTGCCACGATTTGCGTTTTCGGTCTTGGCCTGAATCCACCCTTCAATAACAGTAAAGCAGCCTGCGACACAGAGACCTGATAGAATTCTCATGGCAGCCCAGGCATATGGGTCCACGAACACCATGTGAAGAAGAATTCCTATGGTCCCGAAGGAAGCAAAAATCGCAAAGGTACGCGAGTGGTAAACTTGACCAACCAATCTTGGGGCCCACCAACAGCCAATAAAGAAGCCAATGAAGTGGGCGGATCCCAAGAAACCGATTTCGGTTGTAGAAAAATTCTCTTGATAGCCAGACAGGACGTCGAGGGGACCAAGGATGCCTGAACTGAGTTGTAGCAATACGACTGAAACCAGTAAGGATGAGAATGAAACAATCAAAGTCATGGGAGAATGTTCAAACCAGTCAGTATTTTGATGGTTTTGGTTTCCTCATATTTATACCCGGCAAAAGGTTTTTGTCTTTTGGATAGGGTTCACTTACAATTGAGGTGATTTTGCTTTGTATTTGAAGTTTTCAAGTGGTATGGCCCAATAAAGCAGTCTCAATTTTATCTTTAGGTACAGGCTTAATGCTCAGGCCTTTAAGGGAACCGAATCAAGTTCCTTGGTCATGTTTTCTATAATGGCATTAACAAATCCTATTTGCTTGGTTTCAGAAAAGAATGACTTGGAAATTTCAACGTATTCATTGATGATTACGTTTATCGGGGTCGTGTTGATTAGGATTTCTGCACAGCACGACCGAAAAATTGCTCTGATAGTGGGATCTATTCTGTCTATTGTCCAATTCTTTGGTAATTGCGAATGAATCACTCTGTCTATGGTTTGTTGATTATTGACCGCTGAATTAAGCAGATCTTCAAAAAAACTCTTGTTAGAAGGTGGCAGGTGGATTTCATCTATTTTGCTTCCAAAGCCGTTTTCGACAAAATCCCGTATTACGTATTCCATTCCCTGGTTGCTGGCTTCCATTTGAAACAAGGCCTGGACGGCATTTAGCCGTGACACACGCTTAGCCATTTTTCTGGATTTTAACCTGCTGGAACCACTCATTTTCGACGACCTCAATTCGTTGTCTCTACAAAAGGAGCCTGTGGTTTGATCACCCCCTTTTTTAAGGCAATTAAACGCAAGGTTGCTTCTGCGGCTTCACCGCCTTTATTACCTTCGTTCGGGTTGGCTCTTGCAAGTGCTTGTTGCATGTTCTCAACAGTGAGAATGCCATTCCCAATACAAAACCCCTTTAACCCAAGTTCCATAATTCCCCTGGCTGATTCTCCGGCAACGATTTCGAAATGAATGGTTTCTCCCCGAATGACGCAGCCCAAGGCAACATATCCGTCGTAAAGACGTCTTTCCCTGGTGAGTTTTATAGCGGGTGGAATTTCCAAGGCACCAGGTATCTTTAGAATTTCGGTCGTTATGTTTGCTGACTTGAGCTGGTTTAGAGCGCCTTCCAACAAAAGGTTGGTTATATCTTCATAATAGGGTGCAACAACAATCAGAACCGATAACGATGTCTCAATATCATCAGTTAAGGTCGAATGTGTGCCAGTATGTTTGCGTTTCATCAATTACTTTCCCAGATTGCTTCTGTACCTTCAATAGACAAGCCATGCCCCTCTATTCCTACAATGCGGGTTGTGGGTGAATTGGTAAGCAAAATCAACCTTCGGATGTTTAAGGTGCCCAGAATTTGAGCTCCGATGCCATATTGTCTCAGGGTTTGCGGTGCTTCTGTTGTACTTACGTTTATTTTCATTCCGGATTCCCTAAGGAGTACGATCACTCCCCTTCCTTCCTTGGCGATTTTCTTCATGACTTCTGGAATCAAATCATGGCGAAAGGGAGATAAGGCCAAATTATCAGCCAATGGATTGAGGGCATGCATTCGGACCCATACAGGTTTATCATCAGCGGGGTTTCCCTTGGTAAGAACTATATGCTGTGATCCTTGGGTTTCATCTTCAAAAATCCGCATTAACCACTCGCCACCAAATTGCGATGTCACCGAACTTACTGAAACCTGGTGAACAAGGTTGTCGTGACGAAGCCTGTAGGCTATCAGATCAGAAATTATTCCCACCTTGATATTATGTTTTTTGGAAAACCTAATGAGGTCGGGCATACGGGCCATGGTTCCATCTTCGTTCAGTATTTCACAGATAACTGCTGAGGGATTTAATCCCGCCAGACGAGCAATATCCACGCTGGCTTCGGTATGACCAGCTCTTACCAAGACACCCCCCTTTTGTGAACGTAGTGGAAAGATATGTCCCGGTGTTGCAATATCATCAGGTGTTGAAGACGGGTTAATGGCCACCAGAACAGTTCTTGCCCTGTCGTGAGCTGATATGCCAGTGGTAACGCCTTCTTTGGCTTCGATAGATATGGTAAAGGCGGTTTCATGTCTTGAGGAATTGTCGGCTGCCATTAGCTGCAGACCCAGGGCTTCTATCTTTTGAGCGGTTAGGGCAAGACAAATCAAACCTCGACCATGGGTTGCCATAAAGTTTATGGCTTCAGGTGTCGCCATTTGAGCTGGTATGACAAGGTCACCTTCATTTTCACGATCTTCATGGTCAGCAAGAATGAACATTCTACCATTTCTGGCCTCTTCCAGTATTTCCTCTACAGGTGAGATGTCCTGGCTGAAATTTTCAGGTGACATGACTGTATCTTTGTGCAACGATCTTTTCGACATATCGGGCAATGGGGTCGATTTCCATATTCACCTCGTCACCGATTTTCAACTCCTTGAAGGAAGTAACTTCCAGGGTATGTGGTATGAGATTCACTGAAAATCTGTCATCTTCCACCTCATTAATGGTCAATGAAACGCCATTAATTGCCAATGAACCTTTAGGAACAATTAAGGAAGCAAATTTTGAGGGTAAAGTGAATATGATTTGTTTGCTTTCCCCTATCGTTTTCATACCCAAGATTTTGACGGTTCCATCAACGTGACCGAGAACTATATGCCCTCCCAGTTCATCGCCAACACATAGAGATCTTTCCAGATTAAGGTTTGTACCTTTTGACCAATCTCCTACGGTCGTTTTTGCTATTGTTTCCTTGGAGACCTGTATCTTGAACCATGGTATTGATTTATTTGTGCCTAAATCTACAACCGTGAGACAAATCCCTTCGCAGCAAATTGAATCACCGATTATCGGAGGGTTTATTGCCGGGTCATAGGTAATACAAATTGATAACTCACCGTTCTTGTCGACTTGCTGAACCGTACCCAAATGAGTTACAATACCTGTGAACATATAAGTTTCTCTATTTATCCTGAAGATTGAGAAGTACATAATACAGTATTTTCAGAAAATAACCTTTTTCTCTTTAGGATGTATGAATTTTCCTGCATTCTGATTTCGAAATCGCCAAGGGGAAGTTTCACATCATATTAGGGTTGTTCTCAATTGACGCCTCGTCTTTCCTCTTGCCGTTTTTCGTAATGGCAACTTGACTAATATGCGGTACCATAAATCGCCTTCAAAGGGGTTGCATTCACGAAATCCAGGTCTAGTTATACGGGTTGAAAGTTTTTGTTGACAGCCCGTGTTTGATGGTTAAATGTTGTGTGGGGTATTTCATCATGTGGGTATTTTTTTGTTGGGTCTTGTGGCGCCCGGAAGGTTCAAGGCGATGCGACCTGGCCAACCGTTGTTGTGAATGAGGAGTGTGCATGCAAGGATTGAATGATGTATTGGGGACTTCAAAGGTTGTTTCTCTTTTGTTTTAAACGCCCCCCCCCCCCCCCAAATTTTCCACAATTTGTGGTGTTTTCAGGTGTCATGACATCGCCTGAGCGGGGCCTTTTTTAATCCCATGTTTTCTTTGGTTCACACACGGCAAGAGGGCTGTTGCACATTTTCGGCCAAGGCTTTTGAATTGCTTAATTTATCCTACCCCCCCCCCCCCCCCCCTCAATATCAGCCCTCATCTCCCACTGACAAGGGTTTTTCCGCCTCACCAACGCTCCCGTTTTTCCACCCTCGCACAAGGCTTTTTGCCGACAGGGGATATCCCTGTGGGCCTGACGTTCCGGGGTGTCAAGGCCACACGGACGATGGTACCCACGGACTGAGCGGAGAGTGTTCGCCCGCAAGCGCTTCCGGGCGCCTGAACCC
>JAJEBQ010000048.1 GCA_022822495.1 Paracoccaceae bacterium
GGGATCCTTCAAATAATCCTGACCGATTATTTTGCTTTTTTGATCAATCCTGTACTGAAGGTCTTTTCGTCCTGTAAAGAACGGATTGATCATCCGGTCTTCATCAATCAAAAATCGTTGTAACCCTTTGGCATCAAAAGTTTTAGGCATACAATCGAATCCTTGCTTTATAAAGATGTATTATACATGAATTGACCGAATTTGGTGAAAATAACACCTACTTTGTAAAATGAGATGTGGATAACTTGGACCCGTCCCAACCATCTAAAGTAACTTATGGAGGGAGGTACAAGGAAGGTATTGTATTCCATTGCACCTTCAACAAGACATTTTGATATGAAAAAACACTGAAAAGAACGAAGACCCGTTTTTTGTTTCGATACAACAATGCAGGATTAGTTTTTCAGTCTGGAACCATAGATGTATCTCTTGAATATGAGTTTAAAATGATTGTTCATATTCAATGCTCTTGCGACATCTCTAATGATTCACCTACCAAATAGGACGAAGAGCCAAATTAGTTTTCCCTGAACCATTGGAATCAATCAGAACATTCAAATTCTTCAGTTCTACACTACATTCATCAAAGCCTTTATAACCGGTTAATTTAATTCGAGTTGGTCTTGTTGTGCTTGTGGGTATATTCACTTCAATTCTCGCTCGAATCGCCTATAACCATAAATGTACATATCAGAACCGAGTAACGCGTGCGTTGAAAATTTGCACTATTAACTACCAATCTTAGACAATTCCCATTGATTAACTTGATCAAATTAACTGTAAATACCAAACTCCCACTAAATCCAACTAAATTTTGTGGATCAAGTGAAATACTAGAATAAAACGAAGTTAATGGACGTTTGAAAGTAATTCAATAAATTTGTAATTGCGTATATGTGAACCTCAATCAAAAATTTTATGGTCTGATATTAAATTTTTACCTGGAATTGGGATAAAACATTGAGTAACGTTACTTTGACAGGTCTGGCCAAAGACCTAAAACTGCGGCAAGAGGAAAATAACCCAGTAAAGATAGGGGTTATTGGTTGTGGCGAAATGGGTACTGATATAGTTGTTAGAGCAGCAGGAATGGATGGCGTTTCTGTTGTTGCGATAGCGGATCATAAACCAAAAGCAGCAAAAACTGCATTAAATTCTGCTTACAAGGAAGAAGTCTCTTCAAAAATCATCACCAAGGCTACAGAAGCTAATCGTGAAATCGAACGAGGATCTGTGGCAATTACAGAAGACCCGTTGAATATTATCAAGAGTGGTTTGGTTGATGTCATCATTGAAGCAACAGGAATTCCTAATGTGGGTGCCGAGTTTGGTGTGAAATCCATTCAGGAAGGCAAACATCTGGTGATGATGAATGTTGAAGCGGATGTAACAATTGGCCCTGCATTAAAGCACCTTGCAGACAAACAGGGAGTTATATATTCCCTTGGTGCAGGAGACGAGCCTTCAGCGTGTATGGAACTTATTGAGTTTGTCACTGCCATGGGACATAAAGTCATTTCTGCTGGTAAGGGTAAAAACAATCCCTTGCGCTTTGATGCAACACCTGATGATTATGAAGAGGAAGCTGTAGCCAGAAACATGAACCCACGAATGCTGGTTGAGTTTGTTGAAGGGTCTAAAACCATGGTCGAAATGGCAGCTATAGCGAATGCAACGGGATTGGTACCAGACAAACCTGGGATGCATGGTCCAAATATTGGACCGTCAGAGTTGGCCAAAGTCTTGATTCCAAAGGAGCATGGTGGTGTTTTATCAGAAGTGGGTAGGGTTGATTTTTCAACCGGCAAAGGCATCGCCCCCGGTGTGTTTGTTATAGTTGAGGCTGAACATCCTCGGATATGGGAAAGAATGAAAGATCTCAAAATGGGTGATGGGCCGTATTATTCATTCATAAGACCCTATCATTTAACTTCCCTTGAAGTCCCTCTAACTTGTGCCAGAGCGGTACTTTATAACAAGGCAGACATGGTTCCTAACCCGGTCCCAAGTGCCGAGGTCTGTGCGGTCGCAAAAAGAGACCTTTCACCAGGTGAAATCCTTGGCCAAATTGGTGAATACGACTATCGTGCTGTCATTTATAGAACTGATGAAGCCAAGCAGGAAGATGCTATTCCTTGCGGTTTACTTGAAAACGCAAAGGTTACCAAAACAATAACCAAAGGGGAGCTAATAACTAAGCACAACGTAGATTATGTTAGTGATAGTTATATAGCCAAACTCAGAGCAACACAGGACACTTTGGTCAAGCAAAGTGGGGTATCAAAAGATTAAATCCATAATCTAAAACTCATTAACACTCAGGGGTCAAGACCGCTGTCGCAGATGCCTTTCAAGTTTCCTTAACATCAACGAAAGGGAAATGGTCATCACAAGGTAAATCAGCGCGACAACATTATAGGTTTCAAAATAGCGGAAATTTCCAGCAGCAGTAACTTTCCCTAATTGGGTAATATCCAAAACACCCAATACCGAAACCAGCGAACTATCCTTCACCATGGCAACAAAATCATTGCCTAGGGGAGGCAGGATGGTTTTTATCGCTTGGGGGAATACAATTAATCGAAATCTCTGCCAGGAATTTAGACCGAGAGATAATGAAGCCTCTATTTGCCCTTGGGGGACTGACAACAAGCCGGCGCGAAAGACTTCCGCTATAAATGCCGAATAGCCTATGGTAAGTGCTAATATAGCTCGCCATAACAACGAAAAATCTCTGGTTCTAGCGGGTTCCAGCCCCAAAAAGTCTGTAATATAATTCCAACCCACAACGAGGGCCGGTGCAAAAACAAAGGCCACGTAAAGAAGTAATACCAGGATAGGTACGCCTCTGACAACCTCAATATATAGTCTTGCAAATTGCCGTAGTAACATAAATTTTGACAAGCTGGCCAAAGCTAATAGCAATCCTATTACCGAAGCCATGAAGAAGCCTACGAGCGTTACAAATATAGTAATGTAAATACCGGTGGAGAGTGCAGTTAAGACCTTGGTATAAATCTCGTTGGAAAGAATTTGGAAAGTGGCAAAGGCCCCAACTCCCCCGATGATGACCAACCACCAGGGGAAATCTTCTTTCTGTTGGTCTTCAAAACCCATGAATTTATTCAGGGCTGTGAGAATATTTATTCTGGTTCAACACTGATGCAAAGCGTATACCGCTTGATCACAGGGTTATTGTCCCATTTTATAATCTAAAAACCATTTTTTATTCAAGGCATCAATTGAGCCAGAAACTTGCATGACCTTTATGGCTTCATTGATAGGTTCAACCAAATCTGAACCCTTGGGGAAAATAAAGCCGAAATCTTCTGTACCCAAAGGGTTGCCTATGATTTTCAGACCACCCTCAGAGGCATCAACATAGCCAGCTCCGGCGGTTCCATCGGTCAAAACGAGATCAACATCGCCCGTTTTCAAAGCCTGGACACCTGCACCGAAGGTTTCAAACAATATAATCCTGGGATTTTGTTCATTGCCATCAAGGACATCATAAACACCAACATAGAACGGTGTTGTTCCTGGTTGTGCAGCCATCAACAAATCCGAATTGGCAGCAAATTCTTCAGCATTGGTGAATCTATCCTCATCGCCTCTCACCATCATAACCATTTCGGAACGCATGTAAGCGATTGAGAAATCCACCTGTTCCATCCGATCTTCCCGAATGGTTATGCCGGTCATGCCTAAATCATATTGCCCCTCGCTAACGGCCGCGATCATGGCATCCCAACTGATATTTTCATAGGTAACACTGGCATTCAACAGGGAAGCAATTTCCTCCATGGCATCATACTCCCAACCAATGGCATCGCCCGAATTGGGATCAATGAATTGCAATGGCGGATAAGCATTTTCCGTAACCACTACAATTTCCCTGCCGTCCAAGTCTGGGTGGCCATCCCCCATGACCTGCGATACATACAGGATTGAAACCAAAACAAGGGCTAAAACTCTTTTGAACATCCATAACTCCTTCAATTTCTTGTCTAATTTCTTCAATTTATAAACCTATTCCCGGATAACATAAAATCAATTTCCTTTAAACTAGAACTACTTTCGTCTATATTAGGTTCATATGGAGTATTAATCATGGCTTGCGATGCCAAAGAAATTGCTAACTGGTTTATTGATCGTTCTACCAAGGACAATCGATCTCTCTCAATCATGTCCCTTTTGAAGTTGGCTTATATTTCACATGGTTGGTTTTTGGCCCTGTATGATCGCCCCTTGTTCCATAATCCCATTGAGGCGTGGAAATATGGCCCAGTTGTGCGGGATATCTATATTTCATTCAAAAAACAGGGGAGGTGTCCACGCCAAAAAGTTCCCACCAACCAAGATAAGATTGACCATACGATTAATGGTTTTCTTGAACAGATTTATAATATCTATAGTTCCATGCCACCGCTCAAACTGTCAGATCTCACCCATGTTGCAGGTGGACCCTGGGACATCACTGTAAGGCTGGGGGGATATTATGCCTTAATACCTGATGACCTGATCAAGCAGCACTATCTAAGCAAAAAACAACAAGCAGAATTGGAACAGCATGCCCAATAATGTACCGAAAGCAGACAACCAAGATCCTAATGACATATTTCCCCCACATGAACCGCTTGCAGAAAACCTTTTACTCCAGTTAGAACTGGCAGAAGGGCACAATCGACAAAAGGCGGAGGGACAAAGATATTGGCTACGTTTCTATGCTATTGGCATAACCACTGTATTGATGGGTGGATTGGGGGTCAGCCTCTATTACGTCATGAATTGGTTTATGTTCAGAGGTTACCTCGCAGAATTCTCTTCGCTTTACATAGTTGTCTATGTTGTCCCGATATCATCCCTGACAATACTTGCCCTGGCAATTATGGCCTCCGCCTTTCGTGGCCATCACAAGAGTGATGATACTTCTCGGAAAGGTGTTTCCATAAATTAGGGTGGAAACTCAATCAAAACCTTTCACCATTACACACATATTGATTACTAACAATTCGCCCTGATTATACCTCGACATCTATTTCTACAGTTATGGTAATTTGGGAGTATCAAGTTCGGATAACTTCAGACCAACAATTATTTGCGGAATATTCTAGTTGAAATTACTCCCATAATTTTGAATGTGGAGAGTTAAATCCAATCGTCTAACACGGTTTTGAGCGTAGGTTTATATGGTTGTACATAAGCATCTTTGGCAAGTTTTTACTGTTCATAATGTTTGGCAGGAACCCAGTTTCCCCCTTCGGAAACAATCCCCGGATTTTCTAAAATAATGCCCGTCTTGGGTTGCCCCCATACCGTTAAATCGCGCTCCACAGATTAAATCCAACACCTTATTTAGTTGCGAATGAGTGCTCTTTTTTCCTCGCATGGTTGGTTAAATTGTGTACATTGAAACCCCAATGAAAATCACGATTAAAGCAATTTTTTTGCAACTTGCGTTGATAGGCTCAATTCTCTATCCAAATTTGATTTCCGCCGAAGAGGTATGGCGGGGGTTGAGAATTGCACCTGAGCACAGATGCGCACCCTATAATCGGAATGACTACACATATCCACAAAGTGTGGAGCTGGAAATCATCAGGTCAATGGGAGGAAAGATCTATAGTCCCTATACGGGGAGATATTTCAGCTTCAGAACACAAACCGACATTGAACATATGGTTGCAACTTCCGAAGCACATGACAGTGGGCTTTGTGCCAGGAGTAAAAGGACAAAACGTCAATTGGCCTCAGATCTTGACAACCTTACCTTGGCTAGCCCGGAGGTAAATCGTCAACAAAAGAGATATTTTGATGCCGCTGAATGGTTACCTGAATACAACAAATGCTGGTTTGTAAACCGCATTATCCAGGTACGATTGAAATATGATTTAACGATTGACCGTAGGGAAGCAGATGCCATCGATAAAGTTATGAAAGAATGCGAATCCTTTCGGTTAATCTTTTACGAAGGCGTTCCAAGTGCACCCAAACCCACCTCGGAATGGGATGAGGACGGGGATAGCAGAGTAACCTGCAGGGAAGCGCTGAAAGCAGGAATTGCTCCCGTATATGCAACCCACCCAGCCTATAAATTCATGTGGGATGCTGATGGGGATGGTGTTGTCTGTGAATAATATCAGGAATCTATGTCAGGTTGACCAACAACCACAAAAACCAATTCTTCAGGTCGATACAAATATTTGGCAACTCGGTTGATATCCTCCAATCGTATGGCCTCAATCATATCATTACGATTTTTGACATAGGATGCAGGCATACTGTCCAACTGCATTCCGGCAAGGATACCGGCAATGGATGTGTTGGTCTTGAAGCGTAAGGGGTAGGAACCTTTCAGATACATTTTGATCGTATCAAGCTCTTGTTGGGTAATGCCCTCATTGGCAATTCTTTCCCACTCAATTTTGATGACCTCAATTGCCTCTTTAACTGTTTTATTGGCGGTTGCCATACTGCCAACAACCAATCCACCTGATTGATAGGTGGAAAGATAAGATCCAACACCATAAGTAAGGCCAAGGTCAACACGCAGCTTCTTTTGTAATCTGGAGTTAAATCCCGATCTGCCAAACACCTCGTTCAGCACGTAAGCCAACAGAAAATCAGGATCGTCACGGGATAAACCACGATGTCCGAATACTATCGTCGCCTGGGGAGTTGGAAAATCAATTATTTCAACCATGCCCTCTTGTGGTATAGAGAAGTCAGGTATTTCCGGTAGCATCTGTTCGGGAAGATTCTCCAATAGCTTATCCAAAAGGATCACAAGTTGATCGGCCGTAATATCACCTGCTGCCCCAACGACAATGTTACCTTGAGCCAAGATTTTTTGATGGGCCCTGACAACATCTTCCTGGGTCAAATTGGCAACTGATGTTTTAGTACCTTCTGCTTTACGATGTAAAGGATGATCCCCAAACATGAGGTCAGTAAAAATATCAAACGCAATCTCATCTGGGTCGGTCTCATTAAACTCTATGTTGGTTAAAACTTGACCCTTAACCCTTTCAAAGGGTTCAGAATCGAAATTCGGCTGAACCAGTGCCTTTTGAAGCAATATCAACGTGTCTTCAAGGTTTTCTGTAATCATCTGAGCAGAAACCGAGACCGCCTCCTTATAAGCGTTAAATTCGAACCCTGCACCCAATTCCTCCACTTCAACCTGAAATCCTACAGCATCAAGATCATCTGCCCCTTCTTCCAATAGGGCCATCATCAAATGGGCTGAACCTTCCTTGCCCACCGAGTCGTGAATGCTTCCTCCCATGAAATATATTTTTAATGCCAGTATTGGATTGGAATGGTCTTCAACGAGCCAAACCTTGATTCCGTTAGGTGTTTCAATCTCCTGAATATCGACCGCAGCCTGCAAACCACTGAACAGAAAGAACGTCGAGGCGAAGGTCAGCGCCAGTTTCGTGAACATTATTCTGAAACCTCCTTGAGTAACCAACCTGTAACAGAATTGTTTTTGCTTAGTAGAATTTCGGCAGCATCCCTGACACCTTCTTCGGAAACATTAAGAAGCAATTGAGGCCAATCTACTGTTTGCTCAATAGTCAATCCATTTATAAAACCAGTGCCGTACTCCATGGCGGCATTCTTGGCGTCATCCTGAGCATAGATCCTGGAATATCTAATCTGCTTCTTGATCCTCTGTAAATGATCAGGATCAACTCCCTCCTCTGAAAAATTGGCCAAAACTTCGTCCATTTTTGCTTCCGCCTCCTCAAGACCAATTCCCTGGGCTGGAACTACATACAGGTTTATGACCACCGGTCTGGTAATATCACCAGAAAAGTTTGCACCAGTGTAGGAAGCGATTTTTTCTTCCAGAGATAACTTTTCACCCAGAACGGAAGTAATTCCACTGCCACCAAGCACCTCTACCATGAGGGCAATGGCAGCCAGATTTTCTGCGTCTGAGGAATATTCGATCGGGACATGATATTTACGAATAACGTAATCTGTTGAAACTCTTGGATCCAAGAATCGAACCCGCCGTTCTGACCTATGTGGTGGTTCCTGAAGTGTTGGCTTCCGCTCGAAACTTGAAGGAGATTCCAAGTGCCCATAATATTTCTCAGCCATGGCCAACACTTGATCGGGATAAACATCCCCACTTATGACCAAGGCTGCATTTTGAGGATGATAATAATTCTCGTAAAACGATTTGGCATCCTCGAGAGTGAGGGTTCTCATTTCGTGTTCCCAGCCAATGACTGGTATTCCATAAGGGTGGTTTTGATAGAGTGTTGCCGTCATTTGCTCATTCATCAAACTTCCGGGACTGGAGTCTATTCGTTGCTTTCTTTCTTCGAGGATAACCTCTCTTTCGCGCATCACATGATCAGGTTTGAAGAGCAGATTTTTCATCCTATCAGCTTCAAGTTCCATAACTTGCTCCAAATGCTCGACAGCAACCTCAACTGCATAAGCTGTTCCTTCCCGGTTCGTGAACGCTGTGTTAAAACCTCCCATCAATTTGATACGGTTGTCAAATTCACCTTGTTCGGTGGTTTTGGTTCCATCAAACATCAGGTGTTCAACAAAATGTGACAGACCGGATTTACCTATGGGATCATCCGATGACCCAACATCGTACCAAATTGTATGATTGACTATGGGGGCTCGGTGGTTTTCAATCACTATAACCTGCAAACCGTTCAACAGTTTGAATTGAGAGACATTTTCAGGGATTTCACTGGCCCAAGTGGTTGTTGCTGTGAAAAGTGCGATGCCTAAAATTTTGAATAATCTGACGAACATAATCCGGTCACCTGATCAAAGACTTACTTATGATCATTATTCTTCTTCAAGGGCGAAGGAAGAAATAACAATTTGGTCAAATCGAATACAAATCAATCAGGGAATGACACCCTCGGATCTCATCCTTTGATATTCTGCTCGGCTGTTCAAGGACATGAAGTCATAAGCGGCAAAATATACATTCACATTCGCCCATTTCTCCAAGGGTCGTGCGGAGTTTCTTTTTCTGAACTCGAAATCTTCCTGGGCAAGAACGCCTCTGATATCAGGACCGGTCCCCATCCTTTGGGTATAAAGTATCAAATCATCGTACTGTTGGGAAATATTACCATCAATGTTTTCTTGGCCAGACGAACCCAAAAGCAGAAGCACATCTTCTTTTGGTTCTGGCACAGCAATATTCTTGGTGGTGCCTGGAGGGGGTAATGTCTCCACCGTTCCCGGTTTCTCAATGGGTTCATAGACGACGAGGGTCAATTCATCTGGAGCGCCTTTGGATTTAAAAAATACCAATTCAGGGTCAGAAGAATTCCTTGAACACCCGGTAAGGGCAACCAAAATTATCACCGAAAACCACAATCCCTTATTCATGTATTGTCCCCAAACAAAATTACTCTTTCTTGAGATTATTCGAACCACTGTTTTTATAACTGAATAACAACATTATCGCCAGACCTGAAAATATAGCTGTATCAGCAATATTAAAGGAAAAAGGATTCTTTATTCCACAACAGGTTACGTTCAGGTAGTCCATTACAGCACCATAAACAATCCTGTCAATCGTGTTTCCCAATGCACCACCAATTATCAGACCAATAGAGACATGTATATCCCAGGTCCTGTCTTGTCTATAAGCATACCAGAAAAAACCAGCCACAATGACTAGGGCCAAAGCTATCCAGATATATTTTGTTTGCTCTCCCCCATTCCCAAACAAGCCAAAATTGATTCCCTCATTCCAAGCCAATTGAAAATTAAGGATTGAAGGAACAACAACAATGCGGTGTATATTTTCGAGATTCAAAACATAATAAATGAAGTACTTTGAAACCTGATCACAGCCAATGGTTAACAACGAGAAAATGACCAATCGTCCCATAAAGTGCTACTTCCCAATAGAATGAGGTATGAATTCACGTTCTGCTAAAAGGGATAAGACTTTGCTCTGAACTTCCCATATCCACCTTTTCCAGTCGCCATCTTTGCCTTGACCTGTTCCCTCTCGTCGAACCCGTTATTTGGATCAGGTTGGTAGGTAGGATTTTTGAATTTATGGTGTCTAAATAGATCCCTTCATTCCATAACATGGTCCCCCTTCCTTCATATCGAAAATCCCAAACTTCCCCTTGCGGCAGAACAAACTGTAAGGTCATACTATGTTCCGACCATTCTGGAACCACATCAGGATGAAGGTTAAAGCTGATGATGTAGGAGGCATCATTGTACAAGCCTTTTTCATTTGGAATAAGTGTATCCGTACCAACGATCAGACGACCAAGCGGGTCAATGCTGATTTCTCGTTGGTGATAATATCCGTATTCCGTTGCAAAGGCATCATGCTGACAAGTCACTATCTGATAACCCTTCTCCTTTTTCATTTCGTTGAAGTTTTTCCTGCCTATTTCGTCTTCATTCCATTCCGGGGAAAAACCACTCGCTATAGGTTCAGCTCCTGTTATATGCATTGCGTTGTGAGAATTGATAAACTGGGATTGATATTCGATCGTTTGCTCCAGCCTCTCTTCAAATCCCACATTGACACAAAGTGGGGTAAAGTTGGATATCAGTTCGAATGTATTTTGTGTAGAAATTGTTGAATGTGTGATTTCGCCTTTAGGAGGTGGTGCGACGTCAATAATCAGACTTGTTGAACCCTGCTGCAATTTGCGATACCCTACCATGTTTTTTCCTGAAAGTGAATTATCCTTGCGGGTCAAAAAGTTGATTGTCTGGCTTACCAGATGGGAGGGTGTATCCCTGGCTCCATGGAATCGGGCTAATTTCCCGTTGTAATGGCTTATTGTATTTAAGGACTTGCCGATACGATTGGCTAATTCTTCCAATTTTTCTGGTATCTTCGTTTCATTCTCATCGGCCATATCTATGACCCAACTCAAAACCATTCCATAAATCAGTAATTCCTGGGGATTACGAGACTTTAGGTTACCCTTTTCATTAAATTGTCTGTCAATTACCTTTAATAACTTGCGGTATTGCCGATTAACTTCATTTCCTGATCGTTTAAGAAAGAATGCAGCGTGAATGAGTCCCATAATCACTTCAGACCGGAGGGCAGGATCCTTTATTGTGGGCAGGAAAAAATTGAGATAGGAGTAATGTTGCTGGATCATAGCTACTATCTTTTTTGTAAAGTCTTGATCTCTGTTTGCAAGGTAGAACCAATGATTTCTAAGAAGCCAGATTAATCTTCTTCCGACTATTTCAGGAGCCCAGGCCAAACTTTTTCCTCCTCCAAATTGAGTTAGCCAGGCATTAATTAACCGATGGGCCATATCACTTGCCTCTGTAGAACCTTCTGAAGCCAAATCCCCCAGCCATTGGAAACTATGCTGTCTTGCAAGTAATGAGGGGTTTTTAGAAGCTATGGACCAGAACTTTTCTTCCGCAAAAAATACCTTCTCTCCATTAAACAGGTATCGATTTTTCAGGAGTGTTTGACCTGCTTGAACTGACCCATAAACTCTGGTGATAATAGGGTTGTAATTGAAATCCTCAGATAGGGACGAATTGAAAATAGAATTCAACCAACCCAGCCTCCAGTTTTTCCTTTTAATCAAGGGCCAAAACCCATCATGAGAAAAATCAAAATTGGTTTGGTTTAACATAAGGTAGTTTGCCTGTTATTATTAATTTTTAACATCAAGCACACCACAATAATTTTTAGATTTCTTTAAGTTCCACTTTTTGCTTTAAATTATTCAGATGTGAGTAGGGAATCAATTCCTTATGTTGCAGCATACCTACTATAATTCCTGGAGCAATTACCTTTTTTCTAGCAAAGTCCAATACAGCTGCTTTAGAAAAGTTTGCTTTGTAAGTAAAGCTCGTCCAATCCTTTTTGGGAACCAGAATATTTGAAGCCCATTCGTTTGCCTCAACTTCAATCCTATCTTCTCCCTTTTGCGAGCTATTTTCTCCCTCAATATAAACTTTTTTCCTGCTGTGGAGCAAAATATGTGCCGCCTCATGAAAAAAACTGAACCAGAAATGGTCATTGGTTTTATGCCTTGCTGTCAGTTGGATAATCGCTTTTCTAGGATGTATCCATTGTGTAGCACCACTAAGGGCCACTTTTTTCAAGGGCGGGGTAATCACCAAAGCCACACCTGCCTGATTACAACTGTCAATTGCTGCGTGAATACATTCTTCAACAGGTTGGTTTGTCAATCCACGAATAATATTTGCCGCTTGCATGAAATTGCTCTTATTGTAGTCAAGACATTTCTGTTTGTCGGCTTCAATTTCACCTATTCTTAGCCATGAAGACAGGGCAAATTCATTACTTTTATAACTCTGTGAATGCCGATATTGGACATTTGTTTTGCAATAATTGTTTTTCCAACCATCAATCGAACCCACCCCAAAAAATTCGAGGAGTTTTGCCATTTTTTCAATCTTGGACTTCGGTTTATCTATATAATTTCGTTTGATCAATTCTGCCAAAGGAAAAGAATTTATCCATTCTTGTGCCTCTTCAGATTCTTTTTTTTGTGCTAGGTGGCGGCGATATCGGGATTCCATACGCAACCATAAATCTGCATTAATACCAGTAACCCTTTCGAATTGTATGGCTGTTTCAGTTTCGATAGGAGCTTTGCCAGAAATTATTTCACTTATTAATTTTGGGGTACGGCCACACTTTCTGGCAAATTCTGCCTGGGAAAAATTATTATACTCCAATTCATCCTTAAGTATCCATCCTGGTGGAACAGTATAATCAGGATCATAACAATATTCTTTGGCACACATTTCTTATCTCCTTCAATGATAATCCTCCATGTCGATTATCATGATTTTATTTACCTTTTCTTCATGAATACCCCCATCTTTCTTACAGGGAACTGGATCATGATTCGGCTCAAAGACCACTCTCTTTCCATCCAGAAGATGTGTAGCATTCTGCCCTTTTCGTTTTCCTTTCAACTGATGCAATCTCAATGAACTTCGCTCATATCCTTCTGCTAAATTCAATATAGAACTAAGATAAGCCAAACTATTCATAATTTTTTCTGCATTTGGTTTACCATACGACTTCTGAAGTTTTTTTCAGATCCACATAATTCCTTGAGTTTTTTCTTTCTGAAATTTATTTCCATATCCCGTTATTACTATTTTCATTACCTAACAGGTAATGAAAATAGATTGTATTTGCAATACTTAAGTGATAGAAAATTTCGAAGTGTTTTTGCTTTTTGATGGGTTTGATTTGGAATAGTCCGTCGTTTAATCGCAGGGCACATCCATTATCAACACCTAAAGGTATTTGCAGTTTACCTAAACTTTTCCTGGATTTAGGTTGCTAATTTCACAACTAAGGTTCAAATGCTATGTCCTTGGCAACCCTAGCGCTGCATGCAAAATACTAATTGAAAGATGAAACCTTATCCAAAATAACGATAACAGCTTCCTGATCCCACTCTTCATCCCCAATCAATCGACCGACTTCTTGGCTGTGTTTATCAAGGATGATTGTTGTGGGTAATCCAAAAGCGTTCATGGATCCGGCAAAGACCAAATTAGGATCCACATAACTGGTTATGTTCTTGATGTTTTCCTTTTCAAAGAACTTTTCAATTTCACCTCCACGATTTGGACCAACATGTACGACAACAACCTCTATTTCTTTATCCTTGGAGATTCTCTGGAGATTATCAAGTGTCGGCATTTCCTTTCGACAAGGCGCACACCATGTTGCCCAAAAATTCAAAACAACAACCTTCCCTTTAAAATCCTCTAGGGAAACATCATTTTGCTCCAGGTCTTGAAAGCTTTCGCTTGTGGTTGCCACAGTTTCCTTGTGGATGATTAGTCTCTTTAATGTACCCTCCCTAAGATTAATTAATGCTTCAGAATCATAACCCAATGAGGGAATGGGGTTTGCTATCAACAAAATAAAGAGATAAATCATGATAGGTGAATATTTTTGGTACATTTTGAATATCTTCCTTAAAGGGAATAAATCCTATGGTTGGAGTTAAACATAAATATAGTATTTGGGGTGGTCGTTTCAAAAACCAAACCGATGCTGTTATGGAAAATTTGAACGCTTCAATATTTTTTGACCACAAGTTGGCAAAATTTGATGTTGCGGGTTCAAAAGTACACGCCAGGATGTTAGCCAAGCAAGGGATTCTTGACGACGAGGAAGCAACATCCATTCAACAGGGTTTGGATACCATTTTAACCGAAATAGAGACTGGTAAATTTGAACCTAGGGTAGAACTTGAAGATATTCACATGAATATTGAGGCTAGGCTTGCCGAACTTATCGGACCGATTGCTGGAAAACTTCACACAGCCAGAAGCAGAAATGATCAAGTAGCTACCGATTTCAGGTTATGGATTCGCAATCAAATTGATATCACGGTGGGTCTCATACATGAATTGGAGGTGGCACTGGTTCACAAGAGTAATGAAAATATTGATACAATCATGCCCGGCTTTACGCATCTTCAGTGCGCGCAACCGATTACATTCGCCCACCATTTATTGGCCTATGTCGCAATGCTAGATAGAGACAGGTGTAGATTTCTTGATGCTAGGAAGCGTTTAAATGAATCCCCTTTGGGTTCAGCAGCCCTGGCAGGAACTTCTTTTCAAATTGATCCAACCTATTCAGCCAGGGAACTTTCGTTTGACAAGGCCATGCTCAATTCACTGGATGGTGTGAGTTCGCGTGACTTTGCCTTGGAGTTTCTATCCGCATCAGCAATTTGTGCCACCCATTTATCAAGATTGTCCGAAGAGATTGTATTGTGGACAACTTCACAGTTTGACTTTATCAAACTAAGTGACAAATTCACAACTGGTTCATCCATTATGCCCCAAAAAAGAAATCCAGATGCGGCAGAACTCATTCGTGCAAAAACCGGTCGAATTAATGGTGCTTTTGTGGCACTTTTGACAGTCATGAAGGGACTACCACTTGCCTATTCAAAAGACCTTCAGGAGGATAAGGAACCTGTTTTTGATACCGCAGAAACCATACAAAATGTATTGCCAGCCATGACCGGCATGATAAATGACCTGGAACCCAATATTGAAATGATGAAGCAAAGTTCAGAATTTGGCTTTTCAACTGCAACTGACCTTGCTGACTTTCTAGTTAGGAAGTACAACCTTCCCTTTAGAGAAGCCCATCAGATTGTGGGTAAACTTGTATTGTTGGCTGAACAAAAATCATGTAATCTCAAGGGACTTTCATTAGAGGATTTACAAGGGGTTTATAAGAAGCTGGAGGTTGATGCCCTGGATACACTTTCAGTAGAAGGTTCAGTAAACTCTCGCCAAAGTATCGGGGGAACTTCGTCTACCAGTGTCATGAATCAGATCACGTATTGGAAAGAACACTTAAAATGCGAATAATTCTTTTGTTTCTTTTTTTGAGCTTTGGAATTCTTGGCTGCGGTTATAAGGATAACCCTGTACCCGAAGCGGGTGCAGATAGCACCTTCCCTGATGCCCCCCGAGAAGAGGTTTTATTCTAGCTCAATTGTTGGTTGCAACTTCTAACCATGCTTCTACTTAACGCTTTTTGAACAGTAAACTTTGGGCCAACAAACGCCTTAATTAGCGATCTAATTCGGACTTAATACAAAAAATACAGATTTATTCAAATCTTGAGTGTTGATTCGAAAAGCACGGTCAAAAAAAAGTGATTTTTCACCACTTTCGAACTCCGAAACCTGGATCAAAGAGGTCAAAACGACCTGACTTTATTTCCAGCCCAGGGCTATCGTTTTTGAACTGCCCCATTTTCAGGTAAAAGTCCAGCCAAACTGATGCGTTTCAATGCATAATTGTGATTCCATCCGGCTTTTTTAAGCCTTCCCCGAATGGATGGAGTCCTCTTGTCTACGGCCAAACGCGCCAGATTGAGGGCCAAACTTCGCATGACCACCAAGTTCTCCGCCCCCGGACCCGTACGGTTGCGTCAATCATCTTCGTTCATTGTCACATCAAGAACCCAATGAAGCGCGTTCTCAATCGCCCAATGGGATCGGACTTGCCGGAGTAATTGGTCAGGTGTCCGTTTCTTGCTCCTAAGAAAGGAGCGGGTCTCTCTCTACTCTGTTTCCTCTGCATCTCGCGTTGTGCTGTAACCGATCCCATCGCCGCCAAGGCCGGCCAGTTATATACCCCCAACCAATCAATGTCATGACAAACCGATGCTGTGCGGGTTTCGATCCAGCCATGCCCCGTGTCAACAGCTATTGTTTTTCACAATAAATCAATTCCAATTTTGTCACGCTTTTTCGGCCTGGTGCTCCCTTTTCCCTTTCCCAGTCGTTTTTGGTGTCGTAGATTGACTTGATTTCCGTCCTTCGCCTGCCCCGACAGGCCACCCTATTGGGGCGATGGAGGTGGCACACGTTCCACTAGCACTTGGTGTTACAACACCCGGACAGGAACATGCCGAGGCACATGCCTGATGGGACACTACTTGTCCTGAATAGTTACACTTTATCTTTCGTAAGCGGGCACTTGTTCAGGACACGTAGTACTGTTTCAGGGGCTTTATCAAGCACATGCAGCAAAGCTCGTGCAGATCCGCTCGGATAGCGTTTTCCCTGTTCCCAATTCCGAAGGGTATCAACAGAGACATTAAGGCGATAGGCGAGATCCACCTGACTGAGTTTCAATCTTTGCCGCAATTCACGGGTATATTGAGCCATCTCCTGCATGACTTCATATTCATATTCTTTTTTATGTCGGGCGATATCCTCTTGCGTCGTGTTATCTACAACCGTATAATTTATACGTCCCTTCGGATACGTCAAAGGGTCGTTCAGATTAACCCTCAATTGCATTGTTTCCATATTTTCTTATCTCCCTATCATTGGCCTTCCACGCTGAAATAATTCGTATATTTGAATCTCGTAATGTGAATACGACCGTAAACAAACGCTCATCAATCATTCCAATAGTCTTGTAACGTACCTCTCCATAATCGCTTCGATTGTCTTCCCACTGACACCGATTTGGATCAAAAAATACTTTGGAAGCATAATCAAAATCAAAACCTCTTGTGTCAAAACAATCCTGACTTTTATTATTATCCCATATGAAATCCATACTCATTATATAGTCCTTTGGCCGACACTGGTCAACCAACATTAATCAATGAATTGGGGGCTGAATTAATTTGATAAAAAACCGGGGTTACGTGACGGTTAATTGTGAGAAATAACAACCGGTTTCCCGTCGGGTCATCGCCTACGGTGGTATCGTAGACACGATCAGGGAAGGTGTTGTTCATGCCCGGGTCAAGCACATGGACGAGACTGGGCTGAGGATCGAGGGCCGGCTGCACTGGTTGCATGTTGCGTGTACCAATCCGCTGACGCGCCTGTGGATTGGCAAGGTGCGTGGGGATGTGATGCTTGAAGCCCGGGGTATTGTCGTCCATGATTGCTGGACGTCCTCCTTTGCGATGCCGAACATTGCGGGTCATGGCCTGTGCTGTGCCCCTATTCTGAGGGAATTGGAAGGTCTGTTTCAATGTGGCCGGGAGAAGTGGGCCCGGAACCTTGCCCGGTGTCACTAACGGTTGTATTATCACCCAAAATTAACGGTTGAAAAAGGGTCCATTATCCCCTCAGAAAATGGTGACCCCTAGAGGAAAAAGTATCCTGCTTGATAAAGCATTATTCGAGCAGGAAAGGGTGTCAACATGTTAACAATGAAGGTGTTGAAGTCCTGCCAGAAGGGCGAGCATGTCATCACGGCACTTGCGATCGAGGTCAATGGCAGCAATGTCAATGGCGCCGAGTTTACGGTGGGGCTTGATGACATGTCTCATGGGGCAGAACCTGAGAAGATTGATGGATAAGGGCCCGAAACGTGTTAATGCCAGGATGAAACCGATCTTCATGGTAACATCTCGATTCCAAACCCTTGTTGTCAAGGAAGGTTGTAATGTCTATATACTTTTCGGACAGGCACTAATTAGGAAAACGCTAATCAACCATGTCAACAATTAGATACAAAAATGGACTTCTGCACGTAGAAGATGTTGGTATACATTCCATAGCCCAGGAAGTCAGGACGCCATTCTATGTGTTTTCCAGCGGACAAATTCAAAACAACTTTCTTGAGGTCAAGAATGCGGTAAAATCCTTTAATGGCAAAGTCTTTTACGCCATGAAGGCTAATTCAAACCAGGCTATTCTAAAGTTACTATATGATCTTGGTGCAGGTTTTGATGTTGTATCGGGAGGTGAATACCAACGAGCCAAAGCAGTTGGATGTCCTGGTTCGAAAATTGTATTTTCCGGAGTTGGCAAAACTCAAGATGAAATGAAACTCGCTCTAGAAAGCGGTATTAGGCAATTTAACGTTGAAAGCTTTGGCGAACTCCATCTCCTTAATTCTGTTGCTGAAAGGCTGGGGGTGGTTGCTCCAGTTGCCGTCAGGATTAATCCTGATGTTGATGCAGAGACACATGAGAAGATTTCCACAGGAAAAGCTGAGAATAAGTTTGGAATCCCTCTACCAAGGGTGGAAGAGTTTTTTCGTGTTGCATCAGGGCTGGTAAATATCAATCTACTGGGTATTGACCTTCATATCGGTTCACAAATTACTTCCCTTCAGCCATATGAGAAGGCTTTCAGGAAAGTTAATTCCTTTATCAAGAACAAGAACATGCAGATCACCCGCTTGGATTTGGGTGGCGGCCTAGGGGTATCCTATAACCCCTCTGAAGACAAGCCACCAATGGTTTCAGAGTTGACGGAACTTATTGCAAGGATTTTCGGCAATATGGGTCTTGAAATCGAAATTGAACCGGGACGGTATGTTGTTGCCGATGCAGGGATATTGATAACATCGATTCTCTATCGGAAGAGAGGTGAAAACAGAGATTTTCTTGTTGTTGATGCGGCCATGAATGATCTTGTACGACCAGCAATGTACTCTTCCTATCACGAAATCATACCTGTTTGCGAGCCATCGAATTCAGAACTGCTACCTTATGATGTTGTTGGTCCTGTGTGTGAATCGAGTGATACTTTTGCAAAGAAACGCCATTTACCAGAATTTCAGCCAAATGACCTTATGGCTTTTAAGACTGCTGGAGCCTATTCTACAGTTATGGCATCGGAGTATAACACAAGACCTATGGTTTCAGAACTGCTAGTCAGAGGAGAGAAATGGGACTTTATCCGCAAATCACCAACGATTGATGATATCATTAATCGAGACATCATCCCCTCCTGGTAAGATATTATTCCTGCCGTAATATGAATCTTTTCGAGGAACTGCATAATGACCAAAATATCAGAATCAAAGAATTTAAATGAAATTTAGTTGAAATTATTTATTAACGCGACAAACCATTTTTTAGATACGACACCCCTAGATTTTTTGGAGCGTTATTTCTTGCTTGATAACAATCATTCCAGTCACTTAAACAATCCGAACAAATCCAATATGAAACAATTTAGGTGCGGATGTTTAGGATGGTTTGGTAATTTCACTCCGTAAGTTTAAATGTTAATCGTAGGTGCTACGCTACATATACCTTTCTGATAGTACTTTACACACATCTTCAATACTAAGGTTGCTGCTTTCCAAAAGTACCATCATGTGAAACATCAGATCAGCTGCTTCGTTCAGGATTTCTGTCTTATCCTCCTTGACCTTGGCCAAGGATAACTCAACCCCCTCTTCACCAACTTTCTGGGCTATCCCGTAGGGGCCCTTTTTGAATAGCTTGGTCGTGTAACTACCTTTGGGACGATCCTGATTTCGTTGTTGGATAAGTTCTGTTAAATGGTTTAATATTTCCAACGGCAAGGCTGTTTTGTCATTGAAACATGTCTGATTCCCTTTATGACAGACAGGACCGACGGGTTTCGCCTTAATAAGAAGTGTGTCCCCATCACAATCCAATTCACTTGAAACATAATTCAGGTAATTGCCCGAAGTCTCACCCTTCGTCCAGAGTGCTTGGCGTGTGCGTGAATAAAATGTGACATGACCGGATTCAAGTGTGGTCTTAATGGCCTCCTGGTCCATGTACCCCAACATCAAAACCCTGTTGTCTTCAGAATCCTGGATGATAGCCGGTATTAAGCCAGATACTTTTTTCCAATTGATTTCAGTTGCATTTATCATAGTCGTACCTGTATATTTCGAACTCTCAAATATTCCTTCAAGTCGGCAATATGAATCTGTCTTGTATGAAACACTGAGGCTGCCAAGGCACCATCTACGCCTGTCCTTACAAACACATCAGAGAAATGCTCCTCCTTGCCTGCCCCACCCGAGGCTATGACTGGAATGGTAATGACATCCCTGATTGCCTGGAGTTGTTCAATATCGTACCCTTTTTTAACCCCATCCTGGTTCATACAATTAAGAACAATTTCACCTGCTCCCAGCTCTTGAACTCTTTTGGCCCAAACCATGGTGCCACGGCTTGTCTTAATGGTTTTTTCCTCGTCACCTGTATATTGATGTACAATGTAATGTCCATTTTCATGGAGACTATCGATCCCTACAACTACACATTGAGTGCCAAAAGCGTGGGCTAGTTGGGTTATAAAACCGGGGGATTCCAAAGCTGGAGAGTTGACTGATATTTTGTCTGCACCGTCATTCAAGATTTTCCGAGCATCCTCAATGTTTCTGATACCTCCTGCGACACAAAACGGTATGTCGATGACTCTTGCAACTTTCCGTACCCACTCCTTATCAACTACACGTCCATCGCTGCTGGCGGTTATATCATAAAACACCAACTCATCGGCACCCTCTTCTGCATAACGCTGGGCATGCTCCAATATATCACCCATGTCCCTGTGATTTCTGAATTGGACACCTTTAACAACCCGTCCATCCTTAACATCAAGACAAGGGATAATGCGTTTGGTCAGCATACAGTCTCCAAGGCTTCTACCAGGGTAAAGTTGCCTTCGTACAAAGCCTTACCAACAATGACACCGGCAGTCTTCAATTCTCGAAGGTCATTTAGAGAACCGACACCCCCTGAAGCCTGAAGGGCAATTCCTGGAAACTCATCCTGAATTGAATTGCATAGGTCCACATTACATCCCTTCAAAGTACCATCCCGGGATATATCTGTACACAAAACATGCTTGAGACCAACCTGTAGATAATCATTGATAAATGATCTCAAAGGGATTGTACTAAGCTCCTGCCATCCTGATACAGCCACAAAGTATTCATCATCACGAATCTGTACATCGGCAGCCAGGCAGATTTTCTCTGATCCAAATTTGGCGAACATGCTCTTTACAAGTTCTGTTTCCTTGGTCGCCAAGGATCCAACGATAACACGACTGACCCCTATAGACAGCAGATTGTCAACTTCCTCAACCGATCGAATACCCCCGCCTGTTTGAACCTGCATTTCACTTCCCTTGACAATCCCTTCAATGGTCTTCAATTGCCTATTATCGGGAGATCGGGCACCATCAAGGTCAATCAGGTGCAACCATTTGGCCCCTTGCCTTCTGAATTGTTTAGCAACTTTTTCAGGAGAGTTGCTGTATGTTGTTTGCCTCCCAAAATCACCTTTGTAAAGCCGAACACACTTCCCATCCATAACATCAATCGCAGGATAGACAATCATGCCGGCATCTCCAGGAAATTCTTGAGGATCATAGAACCGGATTTGCTGGAACGCTCGGGATGAAACTGACATCCCATGAAGTTATCCTTGGCAACAATTGCCGAGAACCGATCCCCGTAATTGCATTCACCAATAGTGTATGAACCTACATGAGGGTAATAGCTGTGTACAAAATAGAAATAACTGTTGTCAGGTAATCCCTTGACCAAAGGATGGTCATTACGAAACGTGACACTGTTCCAACCCATGTGAGGAATTGTCTTGTCCTTTTCTGGAGTGAAATGCTTGATCTCACCAGGGATAATATTCAAAAGTTCGGCGAATCCTTCTTCTGAATAGCTAAAAAGGAGTTGCATGCCCACACATATCCCAAGAACCGGTTGTGTAAGTGAAGTAATGCATTGGGTTAGATCCTGTTCCTTCAATTTTTCCATGGCGGTGCTTGCGGCACCTACTCCCGGTAGTATGACGCGCTCCGCCTTTTGGATTTCATCAGGATTCGAGGTGAGTGTTGCTTCAACACCAAGTCGCTGGAGGGCAAAAAGAACCGAAGTTATGTTTGAACCACAACTGTCTATGACTGCAATCATAACACCCCCTTGGTACTTGGCAAATCCCTACCTTGTCTGTGGATAGCCTGTCGTAGAGCTCGTCCCAATCCCTTGAAGCAGGTCTCCACCATGTGGTGGGTGTTTTCACCGGAAACGGAAACGTGGATCGTTGCCTGTAGTTTTTCAGCCAAAGAGCGAAATACATGTTCAACCATGTCAATGGGAAGTGGATTGTCCTTATTGCCAACATAAGCGTCTGGAAAGTTGCCTTCAAAACGAAGGTAGGATCTGCCACCAATATCCAATGCCACCTTAGCCTGTGCTTCATCCATTGGCAAAATGACTTCAAACGAACCATATCGGTCTATTCCCCTCTTGTCACCAAGGGCTTTCCTTAAGGCTTCACCAAGGGCAATAGCACAATCCTCCACTGAGTGATGTGCTTCCACTTCCATATCACCCTGACACTCAAGTTCCAAAGAAAAACCTCCATGTCGGGCAACTTGTTCCAGCATGTGATCCAGAAATGGTAGACCCGTATCTATTGAGATCGGCTGTGCACTGTCCAGATCAGTATGAACTGAAATTCTGGTTTCGTTGGTGCTTCTTGTAACTGTTGCAACACGATCACTTACAGGATTTTCGGGTAAATCTCTATTCAGGGCTCCAATAAGTCGGCCCATTTCGTATCGGCTCCCGATTGCAACCCTAATACTATTTTCAAGACCGGTTTGTTTTGACTGGTCTCGAACAATAATGTTACCCTTCAGACATTTATCAACAAACTTCTTGGCATCCTGAACACGTAATAGAACAAAGTTGGCCTGTGATGGAAGTACTTCCTCCACCTCATCAAGGGCTTGAAGTTTGCTTATATACTCCTCTTTAAGTGCAAGTAATTCAGCCCTCTTGTTGGCAAGACGTTCAAGATTTTTTGGTGTCAACAATTGAACAGCAGATTGTACAACAGGAGCTGGCAACGGGTACGGTGGGAGCAGTTTGAGTAATAATTCAATTACCCCGGAATGGGCCAAAGCAACTCCACATCTCAATCCTGCAGCAGCAAAAGACTTGGACAGTGTCCGAACAACGACAAGATTATCAAAGCTCTCCAATTTGGAAACAAAGCTCTCACAATCAGAAAATTCGATATAGGTTTCATCAACGACGATCAAGGCTTTATCAGCAAATCTCTGGCATAACTCTATAATACCATCAGCATCCATTAGATTGGCAGTTGGATTGTTGGGCGAGCAAGTAAAGATAATTTTGGTGTTGCCGTCGGATAATTGGTTTATACCATTTACATCAACCTTGAATTCATTTACCAACTGTGCCTTTCTCGTTTCAATACCATGCAAGATTGCGGAATGCTCATACATGGCAAAAGTAGGTGGGCTGATGATTATGTTGTCAACATTCGATAAACAGAAAGTCCTTACGAGAACATCAATGACTTCATCGGCACCACGGGCAACCATCAAATTACGTGAAGATACGTCATAGAGTCTGCTGAGTGCCTTAACCAATTCTTCTGGCTGTTGATCCGGGTAACGAGACAGCCCTTCGCCTCCAACCAACGGTTCAAAAGGGCATTCATTTGCATCCAGATAAATTGTACCTGTTTTTTTCGCGTGTAATTTTCGGGCCGAGGAATAACCTTTCATGGCTATAATGTCTGGGCGAGCACGATTCAGCATCGACATCAGTTTACCTCCTCCTGAAAAGAGTTCAGAATCTCCTTGGCCAGCTTGGGATTGGAGGCTGCGATAACTCCATATCTGTTGGTAAATGCATCTTCGGTGTCAAACCTATAGGTTGCATAATCAATACCAGAAAGATCAACGACAACCAAACCAGCATTCAACATAATTGGCAACAGGGGTATTATGTCATGGGCTTTCAGGTTGTTTTCGATCGCAGCATCAAAATCACCATCCACAACACCGGCAAAACCCATACAATTCAGATCGGTTTTGATTTCCAGTGCTTTTTTCTGTACCTTTTCGATCCCTCGCCTCAATTCGGTCGACTCAAACATACTTTCCGGGTTGGTACAAGCAACTACACTCTTTTCCAACCTATTAGTTCTCACAATTACTTTCCGCTTGTCTGAAAGCCAACGTTTTCGGGTAACTGGCTCACTGATTGCGCCTAAGCAAGCTTCTCCCTTAAATAATAATCCTATCAAGGTTCCAAAATTGCCTGCTTTCTTTGCCAGAAACTCCCTCGTACCATCCAAAGGATCCAGTACCCATATCCAGTCAGCGTCTGGCTGAAAGGATCCAAATTCCTCTCCCTGGATTCCATGGTCTGAATATTTTGTCAATATCGTGGTCCGCAATACCTCTTCTGCCTCCCGATCAGCTCTGGTTGCGGGTGTATTGTCTGATTTGGTTTGAATATCAATATCTGCGCCTTCACAATAGTCCTTATAGGAATTTCTGATGACTTCATCGGCTTTGTGAAGTAACTTATCCCTTGTGAATGTTAGCAATTCCTCAGTAATCATTACTGCTTGTCCTCAAATGGGTTGGGAATGAAATAGGTCTTAGGGATATAAGTTAAATCTGAAGCAATTGAATTGTCTATTTGAACATTCTCCCTGCACAAGCAAGGCTTGCCAGATTGTTGGGACTGGAACATTGTAATGCTCAATCAAGCATTTTCTCAATTGGCAAAACCATAATGGAACTGGCACCCATAGCCTTCAAATCCTCCATGGTATTCCAAAAAACGCCCTCATCACAAACTGCGTGTACGGCTACAAGGTCATCCCGACCTTGCAGGGAGAGAATGGTAGGTGTTTCCGACCCTGGCAGGACTGACTTGATCTCCTCCAGTTTTTCGGTCGGGCAGTGAAGCATGATGTATTTGCTTTTCTTTGCTTCCTGGACACTTTGCAGCCGTAACATCAATCTCTTCAGAAGATCTTCCTGAGTAGAGTTCAGGTTATTGTTCCTGATCAAAACAGACTGGCTTTCAAATATTGTTTCGACTTCCTTGAGACCGTTTATGGCCAGTGTTGTGCCGGTTGAAACCAGATCACAAATTGCATCTGCCATTCCCATGCGAGGGGCGATTTCGACAGCTCCCTGCATTGGCACAATACCACAATTCACGTCTTGCTTCTCAAGGTATTTCTTGAGCAATCCCTGATAGGACGTTGCAATTCGCTGGCCCTCAAACTCCTTTATACCTTGATAATTATAAGAGTTGGGAACGGCTAGTGATAATCGGCATCGT
>JAJEBQ010000047.1 GCA_022822495.1 Paracoccaceae bacterium
GAAGATTACTTACGCAACCGTACTGGGCCGGGGAACTTGGCGGTCATGCGAAGGTTGGCCCTCAATCTGGCTCGTTTGGCCGTAGACAAGAGGACTCCATCCATTCGGGGAAGACTTAAAAAAGCCGGATGGAATCACAATGAGGCGTTGAAACTCATCAGTTTGGCAGGACTTTTGCCTGAAAATGGGGCAGTTCAAAAGCGATAGCCCTGTTTTGTAGTATGGACGGCCTTTGAAAAAAGAAAAAATTGATGTAAGGGTTCAAGGCTGATCCCGATGATCTTCAGCGAGACCTGAACAACATATTTTTGCCGGAAATGTTAAACAAGCTGAATTGTGTGATTTAGCTCGCGGATCAGGGAGATGGCCCTGTGGACAATAAAAATTCAAAGAGTATTATGGGCTAACTGAGTAGTTACAAATTACCAAAATAAAAGCGCAAATCACCAACAACTTGTTAAGAAGGAAGTTCTCCGTTGCGGATATTTGTCAAATTAATTTGCTTGCTTATCCAACCAACCTTCCAAATTTTCTAATATTATCTGATAGAGTAACTCACAATGATCCAATCTATCATTTAAACACGGTATATAAACAAAATTTTCCCCACCATACGCTTCAAACTCTTCCCGTATTTCCATTTGAACTTCTTCCAGAGTCTCAATGCAATCAGATGAAAAACCAGGGCAAATTACAGCCAAATTTTTGATACCTTCCTGAGCCAGACGCTTGACTTCGTTGATGGTGTAGGGTTGCAACCAGATTTCCCTCCCGAAGGTAGATTGAAAAGTTGTATGTGTGGATTTAAAGTTATCTCCAAGGTGATTAACTAGCAAACGAGTGGTTTTTTGGCATTGGCAATGATAAGGATCACCTTCCATTAAATATCTTCTTGGAAGTCCATGATAGGAAGCTATCAAGGTTTCTGGAACAAATGATAATTCTTTGTATTTTGCTGTGATAGAATTGGCTAAGGCTGAAATGTACCCCCTGTGTTCAAAATAAGGAGCAACTACCCTGACAGTTGGCTGCCAATTTAATGGTTTTAGGGTCTCGAAAAAAGCATCACATGCTGTTGCCGTTGTTGTAGCAGAATATTGTGGATAAAGTGGGAAAAACAGAATTTTGTTACATCCGAGTTTGACAAGTTCTTCCACTTTGCTTTTGATAGAAGGATTACCGTATCGCATGGCAAAGTCGATATGAAAATCTGTTCCAAGGTCACTTTCTAACCTTAATTTCAATTTTTTGGTGAGATTTTTTGTTACAGTCAACAAAGGGCTTTCATTTCGATCGTGATTCCAGATTTTCTTATAATTTTTCCCGGAAGTAAAAGGTCTTTTGGTTAGAATAATAAGTTGTAAGAGTGGTTGCCATTTCCATCGAGGGTAATCAATAACTCTTCGGTCGGACAAAAACTCATTTAAATATTTGCGCATGGAGAAATAATCATACCCATCAGGCGTACCTAAGTTTGATAGTAATATACCTGTTTTGCCGAAGGAAACTTCCGGATGGTCTTCTGGTAACACTGTTTGACCTTTGTTTGATTTATTCATCTCAGTTTCTCACATATCCAAGGGAAATTAACCTGTTGGTTTGGGTGCCCAGCCAGTTAAAAAGATCAATTCAAAAGTTGCAAAAATTTTGCCGGATGGAAGGTGGAATTTTTGCTTATAGTACTTTTCTGCTTCCTTGAAGACTCCCCGTCCGGTAAAGTTCTTGGACCTTTCCATGAGGGCGTTTGCCTCTCCCATAGAACGCAGGTGTATCATCAGGTCCATCATTGAATTATATTCTAATTTGAATTCCAATCGATCAGAAATTGGGTTTTTGAAGTTTGTTCTTGCCATCAGGTTGCCTAAATCCAAAATATCGCCCATTGGTGAAATTCGGGGCGATACGCCGTTGTTTATTCTGGTTTCAGCTGAAATCAGGGAGGTTCGTAATTCCACAAGACTTTGTCCACCAAATAAAGCAACTAATAACATGCCCCCCGGTTTACATGCATTCCTACACTGGATAAGTTGCCCTACGGGATCATTTGACAAGTGCAAACTGAGATTATGGTGAATCAAATCATATTGATTCTTCGGGAAATCCAGAGTTGCCAAGTCAAATATTAAATCTGCTTGTGGATAACTTTTTTGTAACAAATTCGGAAAGCCAGTAACGATCGCCATGCTTGGTGACACGGCAAAGAAATCATTAATTCTGGTTTTTATCTCATGCTTTACCTGATTATGAAAGAAACAACTCAACGGATGCCTGGAATCGAATCTCTTTCGATTCCTCACCACGGAATCTCTATCAAATAATTTCTTCACTTCCATTTAAGTAACATTTAAGCAAAATACAGCATGGTTTGTTCGCTCTGAAGTATGCGAAAAATTTGCTAAATATAGTACAAATGGTAAATCCTCCTAACAAAAAATATTAGCAATTTCCTAAAAGCAAAGTGTCAGTCATATTAGACTTACTTGTGAAAGAAATTGTTTGAGTGAATATGAAAATCCGAAAGTTTATTAACATATGATTGACTCTCGACCGGTAGGATATGTCATTGCCTGGCTAATTATTGGCATGGGGGTATCCATGCTGTTTCCAATGATGGCAGATATCGTTTTCAGCAATGGTCAATGGACAACTTTTGCCATTTCATCAGCCTTTACTGTATTTATCGGCCTGGTTCTGGTTCTTGCAACATCAGCAGCCAGTTTGTCGACTCAGGGTACGAGCCAACGAGAAACCATCCTGATAACGATTTGCTTGTATACGGTAATTCCAATTTTTGCTGCGGTGCCTTTCGTACTGGGGGAACCAAGTTTTCGCATTATTGACGCCTATTTTGAGGCGGTCTCCGGTCTAACGACGACAGGTGCGACTGTATTTACAGATATTGAGAATTTACCACAAGGATATCTGATGTGGCGAGGTATCTTGCAATGGATCGGGGGTATCCTGATTATCATTATTGCCATGACAGTGTTCCCAAGATTACGAATCGGTGGAATGCAGTACTTTATGAAGGGTAATTTTGAAACGATTACGACAGTTATTCCTCAGGCCATTTCGACCGCTAGGGGTATTTCTATCATTTACCTTGGTATCTCACTTCTCTGTTTCGTATCGTATAATATTGCTGGTCTTTCGGTATTTGATTCCCTGGTTCATTCTATGACGACAGTTGCCACTGGAGGATTTGGTAATTATGACAATTCCTTTCAGGATCTAGGTTATAAGGCGGAATACGTAGCGATAATTTTTATGATTCTGGCTTCCCTTCCGTTCATAAGATATCTCACGATTTTTCAGGATTCAGGTAAGAATATTCTATTGGATAGGCAAGTTCAGGGTTTTTTCTTGATTATCTTCTGCATCGGTGTCGCACTTACGCTGTGGCAAATCTTTACAAACGGGCAGGGGACCGAAATGGCCATAAGAAAAGCACTGTTCAACAGTATATCCATTATGACTGGAACCGGCTATGTAAGTGCCGATTACAATGCTTGGGGTAGTTTCCCTGTAGCAATTTTCTTTCTGATTGGATTGATAGGAGGATGTGCCGGGTCAACAAGTTGTTCGGTCAAAGTGTTCAGATATCAGGTCCTACTTGCGAGTGTCATAGTTCAAATCAAGAAAATATATTCGCCACACGCAATCATCAAACCTAAATATCAAGGGAAAAACATTCCAAATGAAATCGTGGTTTCGGTCATTATTTTTATTGTGATGTTTTTGTTTACCCTGCTGGTTTCAGCTCTTCTGCTGGCGATGACAGGTTTGGATTTTACCACCTCTCTTTCCGGAAGTGCTGCAGCGTTGGCCAATATTGGACCAGGACTAGGTGAGATGATTGGTCCGACTGGAAATTATCAAGGCCTGGACGATACTGCCAAATTTATATTGGTCATAACGATGGCAACCGGTCGTTTGGAGTTATTGGCCGTATTTGTCATTCTCACCCTGAAATTTTGGCAATCCTGAAAACAACTCACCCACAAATTGTTGATTAATAATCTCCTGTATTGATAAAGGATTGTTCAATAGCTTCCAAAAAAGATTCCGATGAAGAACTGGGGGATAGAACCAGAAACCCTTCTTCAGAGTCATGAACAATTATTGTGCTCAGATGTTCCATTATGGTTCGCGCGCAATTACCAACAGGGAATTTTTGCCTGTTTAAATCAAGGGGACAAATTCTTTCGAAGACCTGAATAAGGTGAGGTCCAGTCAATTTAATCTGACACCAATTATCAGTTTGATCGGTATAAAAGCCGCTATCACCCATCAGTTTCTGAATTTTCGTCTCTGGGTAAAGATTTTCTCTTTTGAACAGAGCGAAGATCTGATCTGGGCTCATCCACAAAAATTTGTAATCGTTATCAATTGAATTAACAAATTTTCCAGGTTTGGGAGGAGGATTCCCAAAAATATTGGTAAATTGGGTGCTGAATTTTTCTTCATCACCCCTGGTAATTGCCATGGATACGATAGATTGATCACTAATAATTTCCAGATAATTGTCTCCGAAATACCGTTCCTTACCCCAGAGAAAGGGAAATGGTTCAATCTTAAATTCAGCCACGTTGCCTACTCCCTTCCGGATCATAGAAATGGGGCGAACATATTTCCACTTCAGTGTTCTTGCCTCGTAGTGGATCTACGGCATGAACCTTTTCTCCCATCCGGTCCAAACCATTCTTGATAAATCCCAAACCAATTGTGTGTTTCAAGGTAGGTGAATAGGCAACAGATGTCATCCACCCCTCATCATTGGCCATGATTTTGTCTTTTCCTTTGGAAATAAAATGAGATCCTGCATTAAATGATTTTTCTTTGTTAACAGGTAAAAAACCAACGAGGCGAAAACCATCACTTTGGTTCAACCCCGGGCGTTCGGAGAGCTTATTTCCAATGGAATCTTTCTTTTTCGAGATCATTCTCTCCAAGCCAAGGTTAAATGCCGTTGTCTGTCCCGTCAGTTCATTACCAGCGAAATGGCCTTTTTCGATACGCATGACCCCTAGTGCTTCCGTACCATAAGGAGTGGCATTGAACTCCTCACCCGCTTTCATCAGTGTTTCCATCATTGAATTTCCATACCTGGAGGGTACAGCAATTTCGTAGGCGAGCTCACCTGAGAAGGAAATTCGAAACAATCTGGCTCGCCTGCCGCCACAAACCGTTATGTTGGCGCAAGCCATAAAGGGAAAGGCCTCATTCGAAAGGTCAAAATCATCTGTAATTTTGTTGAGTAATGCCCTGGAATTGGGTCCTGCCACAGAAAATTGTGCCCATCCATCCGTTGTGGAGATCAAATGTACGTCAAGATTGGGCCATAAACACTGCCGGGCAAACTCAAGTTGCCTGAAAACCAAAACGGCATTGGCAGTGGTCGTTGTTATGACATAATGAGTTTCATCCAAACGAGCAACGGTACCATCATCATATACAATACCGTCTTCACGCATCATCAGACCGTAGCGAACTTTACCTACTGGCAGTTTCAGGAATGGATTGGCATATATTCTGTTAAGAAACTCCGCAACATCCTTACCCTGGCAGTCAATCTTGCCAAGTGTGGAAACATCACATACACCAACAGATTTTCGGGTTGCGAGCACTTCACGATCAACGCTTTCACGCCAATGCTTCTCCCCTTTCAAGGGAAACCATTGGGCCCTCAGCCAATTGCCGGTTTCAACAAAGGCTGCCCCTTGTTTTTGGGCCCAATGGTGACTGGGAGTTAATCGTGTGGGGCGAAAATGCTTACCCCGAGAACGACCAGCAAATGCTCCTATGGGGATAGGAGTATAAGGTGGTCGAAAAATTGTTGTTCCTGTTTCAGATATTGGTTTTCCGGTATATTCTGACATTATGGCCAAGGCAGTTACGTTGGAGGTTCTACCTTGATCGGTTGCCATTCCAAGAGTTGTGTACCTTTTGAGGTGTTCGACATCCCGGAAGCCCTCATCATAAGCTTGCGATATATCCTTGGTCGTTACGTCATTCTGTAAATCAATCCAGCACCGACCTTTGGCTTCCTTGACATACCAGAAAGGTGTTAGTTCAGTTGATTCTTCGGGAGTTTTGAAGGCAATTTTGGGACAGGGTTTATGACCGAGCTCTTCAAGGGTGTCGTTTGCTTTTTCGAAACCATCATTTAGTGTTGAAGTCAAATCAAACAATCCGGTTACCGAACCGGCAACACGCATACCATCGGTTAAATTATCCCCAGGTATGAAAGCAAAAATGTTCTCATCCCAAACAGGCTTGGTTCTTTTATGACAAGTAAGATGGACATTAGGATTCCATCCACCCGCAACCGCAAGTGAATCAACTTTAATACTTCTTCCATCACCAAGGCTCAGGGAGGTAATCGCCTTTTTACCCTTTACATCAACAATTTTACCCCCAGTTATGAATTCCTGATATTTGCTGGTATTAAGCTTACCTTTATCCTCTCGGGTATCAATAACAGTGACGGCCACATCCAATTCTGCCAGAGTGTTGGCTGTTTTCAACCCTGAATCATTGTTTGTGAATACTGCTGTATTCTCTCCGGGTTTAATGGCAAATCGGTTTACATAACCCCGCATGGCACCAGCCAACATTATCCCTGGTCGGTCGTTGTTGCCAAACCCAATTGATCGTTCGGTTGCACCAGTACAGATAATTGACCGTTTGGAATATATCCTCCAAAGGACTGATTTCGGTTTTTTATTAATTCCTGGTCGTGCTTCGGGTCTTTGTTCCAAAGCACCAAATATACCATGGTCATAATTCCCAAAAACTACAGTTCTTGGCATCAGACGTACATTGTCCATGGTTTCCAATTCTGCCAAAATTTGGTCGACCCATTCAGTTCCAGCGCAATCGTTTATTTCTTCTCGATCTGCATTCAATCGTCCTCCAGGGCGGAAATCCTCATCAGCCAGAATTACTCTTGCCCCTCCTTGACCAGCCGTTAATGCCGCTACCAGACCACTTGGTCCCGCTCCGACGACAAGTATGTCGCAATGGAGAAACCCTTTGTCATAGGTATCAGGATCAGGATATCCAGAGAGTTTTCCCAAGCCCGCAGAACTACGAATTACGGGCTCATAGAGTTTTTCCCAAAACAATTTGGGCCACATAAATGTTTTGTAATAGAAACCCGCAGACAGGAAAGGGGAGAGCAGGTCATTGATTCCCAACAAATCGTATTGCAGGGAGAGCTTGTAATTCTGGCTTTTGGCAAAAAGGTTATCATAGAGTTCAATGTTCGTTGCTTTGGTATTTGGTTCGGCAAACTTCCCGTGTCCAAGTTGTACCATACCATTAGGTTCTTCCGAACCAGCCGAGAAAACACCCCTTGGGCGATGATATTTGAAGGAACGAGCGATAAACAATTGGTTGTTGGCAAGTAATCCAGAAGCAAGTGTATCTCCCTTGTATCCATGCAATTTTTTACCATTAAAGGTAAATTCTATGGGATGCTCCCGATCAATTAATCCGCCACTTGGTAACCTGGAAAACATATGCCTTACCGCCCCGAATTTTGGGCGACCTCCCGTGCCAGTTCCACATTAATGATTTCGTGGGTAAAGGTGTTTCTTGTTACCACCAACCAGGACCTGTCACCCTGTTCGTGGTACCAAAGTTCTTTATGTTGACCCTCAGGGTTATCTCTAAGATACAGGTACTCATAAAACTCCTGGTCGGCATCCAGACTAGCCCAGTCCGGCCGATTAATCAAACGGGCATCACCGAGATAAACAAACTCTGCTGCATCACGAGGCCCTAACAGTGGATGATCAATTATCATAAGCTCACCTAATGGAGGTTGGGTTGTGCACCAACACCCTTCTCATCTATCATCAAACCTTTCTGGAAGCGGTCAAATCGAAATGCGGTTGCTGTGGGATGGGGCTCATCCTTTGCCAATAAATGCGCCATGCAATAGCCTGAGGCAGGCGTTGCCTTAAAGCCACCATAACACCAGCCACCATTAAAATACAAACCTGATATGTGGGTCTTATCAATTATGGGAGAGCCATCCATGGACATATCCATCAAGCCGCCCCACATCCTTAGTAATCTTGCTTTACCTATCATAGGCATGATGGCCATGCCACCCTCGCATACATCTTCCACGGTTGGAAGATTACCACGTTGGGCATATGAATTGTAACCGTCAAGGTCACCCCCGAACACCAACCCTCCTTTATCTGATTGGCTGACATAAAAATGGCCTGCACCAAAAGTAATGACACCGGGCAGACATGGTTTCAATCCCTCGGTTACAAATGCCTGTAACACATGGGATTCTACAGGCAAACGCATGCCTGCCTGAGCCATTACCTTGCTGGAGGAACCAGCAACACTTACTCCGACTTTTTTAGCTTTAATGGGGCCTCTGGTTGTTTCGACCCCCCTACAGATACCTTCTTGAATATCAAACCCGGTTACCTCACAATTCTGAATGATATCCACCCCCAACTGATCTGCTCCTCTGGCATAGCCCCAGACGACGGCATCATGTCGGACTGTACCACCCCTTGGTTGCCAAAGAGCACCTTTGACAGGAAAGCGGGCATTATCATAGTCCAGGAAGGGGCACATTTTTTGGATGAGCTTTTCATCCAACAGAACAGCATCCGCTCCAGCCAAAAGCATTGAGTTGCCTCTTCTGGCAAACGCATCTCTTTGCGGGTCGGAGTGAAATAGATTTAGAATTCCCCTTTGGGAAACCATGGAATTATAATTAAAGTCTTTTTCCAAACCTTCCCACAGTTTCATTGAGAATTCGTAAAAAGGTTCATTACCCGGTAGAAGGTAATTGGATCTGATAATCGTTGTATTGCGGCCAGTATTACCTGACCCAAGCCAACCTTTTTCAAGAACGGCAACTTTTTTGACACCATATACCTTGGCCAGGTAATAAGCAGCAGCCATACCATGGCCGGCACCAATAATGATGACATCATATTGTTCTTGCGGGGCAGGTTCCCGCCACATAAGCGGCCAATCCCTATTACCCCGCAATCCTTGCTTAAGAATGTTCCAGACTGAATATTTCATCATTTAACCAAACTAATATCTTGGTAAATAATGTTTGTTCAATAAAATGCCTATTCATAAAACGGACAAAAAATTATTAAAAAAAGACATGTATATGCCTAAAAATCGAATTAAAATTGGGTTTATTTTGATTGATGGGTTTCCACTCTTATCCTATTCCAGTGCCATAGAACCCCTGCGGGCCTGTAATCTCCTCTCGGGAGAGGGTTTGTTTGAGATCCAACATTTCTCATTGGGTGACTCGTTTGCCAGCAGTTCTTCGGGGGCAAAAGTTCCAACACAAAATTACCGGCATGCTGAAGGGATCCACTTTCTTTTTCTGGTGGCTGGCGGTGATCCCTTTGATTTTGATGAGCCAGACTTTTTTGAATGGTTGAATAAATTAGCCATAAGCAAAACGATCTTGGGTGGAATCTCTGGCGGGCCAGTCATTCTGACCAACGCGGGTTTAATGAAGGATTTCCGGATGACTGTTCATTGGGAGCATGCAGCTCTTCTTGAACAAATCCACCCTCACCTGATTTTAGAACGTTCACTCTTCGTAATTGATCGTAATCGCATTACCTGTTCAGGTGGTACGGCCCCTTTGGATCTGATGCATTTATTAATTGCCAGAGAATTTGGAACAAAATTTGCCAGAGAAGTTTCAGATTGGTTCATCCATACCGATGTTCGCAAGCCAGGTGAAGCACAAAGGTCAGGTCTGGAAGAAAGATACGGTACCTTGGTCAGACCAGTGTTGAGTTCAATTGAACTTATTGAAAATCACATCGCCGATCCTTTGAGTTTGGAACAAATTGCCAAATTGGTTGGAATGAGCACTCGCCATCTCAACAGACTGTTTCAAAGGGAAATGGGGACAACGGTTATGCAATTTTGCCGAAAAGCGAGGCTGGATGTTGCCAGGAAACTGATTGAAAGCTCGTCTCTTACCAATAACGAAATATTACAGGCAACGGGTTTTTCGTCACCGGGACAATTTTCCAGATGCTTTCGAGAGCAATTTGGTTTGCCTCCTACTACCTATCGTAAAGAGATCAAAGCCAGCCCGTAAATTTTGACCAAGTAACAGTTGAGACTACGAAAGTATTCAATTCAAACCCTGATTAAAGTATTTTTCGACTGCTTTTTTTTTATCCTGAACTTCCCCCTTCGTCAAACCTCTCCCGCTCAAAAGACCTTTTTCCCCTTCGTTCATAAATTTTTTTTCAAAAACACTCCTTTTCTCTCTGGTCTTATGGCCCCGGTTCTGATTCACTGGTGACAAGTATTAAATGTTACATTGATTTGGGATTTTCATGTCACAATTGAAGCAGAACCAAAGCATTCATACCAGAGGGAACGGGACTGATTTTGACATAAAGGTGAGAACAGTGAAAAAAGGGGGATCGTTCAGGAACGATCTTGACTGTGTGGAGTTGGGATCAGAGTAAAAATTGGCAAAACATTACTTAATCAGAGATCAAATTGAATACTTTCACAGTCTCAATTGGAAGCGTCCAGGATATTACCTTTTGAGGCATGAATCCATGATGGATGCCATAAACCGCGAAGCATTGGCCGTCAGGACCGGTTTGGCAATTTATGATGGTTCACCTCTTGCTACTTTTGAAGTCAAGGGAAAAGATGAGGCAATATTTTTGAATTAATTTTTACCATCCCAATTCATGACATCCCCAAAGGTATGGGGAGATATAGGTTTATGTTGACAGAAGAGGGTTTTATCCTGGATGATGGAGTCTGTTTCTGTATGGCCAAGAAATGGTACCAACTTTCCTTGTTGACTGGCAATATGGATTTGGTACACCAACATCTGGAAAAGCATCTGCAATATGATTTTTCCCATCTTGATGTAACACTTACCAATTTAACGCTGCAATGGATGAATGCTGCAGTTTGTGGCCCCAGGGGCAGAATGTTTTTGCAGCATTTTACATCTGATATTGACCTTACCCCTGAAGCATTTCCCTTCATGGGCATCAGGAATGGTGAATTCAACGGAATACCTGCTAGAATTGCCAGGGTCAGTTTTACAGGCGAACTCTCCTTCGAAATTAATGTTCGTCCACGTGATCTTGAACAACTTTGAGGAATATTGATCCAGCGTGGGGATAATTATGGAATTACCCCCATTGGGTCCGAAACAAATCATGTCCTCAGGGTTGAAAAGGGGTTTATTTCCCTTGGTCATGAAGTTGACGGCAAAATTGAACCCATTGATCTGGGGCTGGGTTGGATCATCGGCAAGGGTAAAAAGGATTTCATTGGAAAAAGGGCAATGGAGTTGAATAGAACCTCAAAATTGCCACGCAAGGAATTGGTCGGTTTGGTATCCGGTAATCCCCACATTCATTTTGCCGAAGGCTCTCCATTGGTTGCATCCGGCGACCATTTGTTTGTTGAGGGGCATGTTACTGCATCTGTCTGGAGTGAAATAAATCAACAATATATCGCCTTGGCACTACTGGATGATGGAATGTCCAGGTAAGAAAATTGGATGGTTTGGAATCGGGACAAATAACCACCCCATGCTTTTACGACCCAGAAGGCAAAAAATTAAGAAGCTAAAAGGTCAAAAATCCATGCAAATTGGAAATCACATGAAAAAATCAAGCAAATTCAATCTTGGGTCTTCTCCTGTTTTGGGGCAGAATTATTGATGTTACAACAACCATCAAGGACAATTCCAGAAATAGTTTCAGCAGCAGCATCAAAATCCTTGCGTAACAATTTTTGCTTGCGGATGATGCCAGCCGCAAGGGATCCGTAATCAGCATAGAACTGGGTTGTAGACCACAGAATGATGAAGAAATGGTAAGGATCCACAGGAGATAATTTTCCCTCATCTACCCACTGTTTTACAACATCAGCTCTTAAATCTGTTACCTCTTTTATGTGCCTGCGATGCCTTTTTTTAAGGAATTTTGCTCCCCGTAAAATTTCACTTGCAAAAAAGCGTGATTCAACAGGATGTTTGCGTGAATATTCCAGTTTTGTCCGAATGTAATCTTCAATAGCTTCCCGAGGTTCCTTATCAGAACGGATATGATCAAATGCCTGATCCCAACCCTTGATGACTTGTTCAATCAGAGCAGTATAGATTCCTTCCTTTGATGAGAAATAATAGTAGAGGTTGGGTCTAGGAAGCTCACAAAATTCAGCGATTTCGCTCAGGCGAGTTCCATCAAACCCCTTGGTTGCAAACAGATTTACTGCGGCCTTCAGAATCTTGGCCTTGTTTTCTGAGCGGATCCTTGCTTCTTGGGGTTTCTCTAAATTTCTTCGTACTGGCTGCTTCATACTTGTAATTTTTATATGGTTTTAATGATTGGTAATAAGATACCCAAATAGAAAGTATGAAGTGATTTCTTAACCCTGTACATGACATTCGAAAATTTGATAACGCTTAAATTAATATGAAGAATATCATGAGTAGAAAACACCTTATTGATACATCTGCCTAGGTCAGGTGCCCGCTGCATCCGGCAAATGATTTATTTATGGACCCCTATAATTGCCACATGCTTTATTACACATTTGATGGAGTTCTTTTGTTCTGGAACGTAAGTCTAAAGTTGGTACTCAAGGTATTTTCCGGAATCTAATGTGATTTTTCATGACCATTTATATCTCCGAACAAGGATTTGGTAATAACTTAGGTAGAGTTTGGGGGCAATCAATCCGAGTGTACAATCCACTACCCGATTGAAGATAGCCACAAATAAAGCATCAATTTTTCTCGACAACACCCAATTTTGTTGGTCTTGAGATCCGGGATGAGGTGTATCAGCATGATATTAATGCGATTAACAACCTCACTTTCAACTGTGATCAAACCAGGTCGAGTTGAAAAAAAAATCAATCGCGAAAAGTTATGGGTTTTCTTTACAAAAAAATAAAAACTTGACATTAGTGTCAAATTATGAAAATTGTATTCAAGATTGGTTAAGGAGATATGGTTTGCTGCTTTTGAGAAATGCATTGCAAGAAACCCTTGAGGGTTGGCAAGAGGATATCAATCCAGAATGGCGAATTATAAGTGACAGCGTGAAACTGGGTTTTGAAGATGTATCAGCTGACCTGTTGATTGAACCTTGGGAGCCCATTTTCCCATCAAGAAAAGGTCGAATTTTTCCAGGGGAATCAGAGGGAACACATATATTTCGTGCCTTTGATGGAATTTGCCCGGAAGATGTTCGCTGTGTACTACTTGGACAGGATCCCTATCCCTGTCCTGCCTTCTCAACGGGCCGAGCTTTTGAAGCCGGCAATACTAGGAACTGGTGTGAGCTTGATAAAATGTTCTCCAAAAGTGTTCGTGCCTTCCTGTTGCAGATTGCTTCAACGCGTTTCAATCGACCCGAACTTGCTTCGGATTTCATGAAATGGCCACAACTTCTTAATGAAATCGAAACCGGAGAAGTAGACTTGGGTACCCCTTGGTTGATTGCTGATCGATGGGTCAAGTCAGGTGTACTGTTGCTAAATTCTTCTCTAACACTTAGCCGCTTCAAGGTTAATGTTGATCCACACCAATCCCATGGACATTTTCCCCTTTGGCGCCCGCTAATGCTGGCAGTTTTACAACATTTGGCATCAGTCAACGACACATTTTCAATTATAACATTAGGAGATTCAGCTGCAAGAATTGCAAAACAGGCCGATTTAAGTGAGAAAAGTGGGATTCAAATCATCAAGCGCCCACATCCAGCATTTTTCAAAGAATTTCTAGCTTGTGATAACCCTTTCATGCTCTGCAACAAGCATTTGCAGAAATCTGGTTTTACCCCCATTGATTGGTAGCTAAAGTGTCTAAGGCTGGACATGATTATATCATTGTTGGAGCTGGATCAGCGGGATGTGTCGTTGCCAATCGATTGACTCAGAATCCTGATTGCTCTGTACTTCTGATAGAAGCAGGTGGCCCTGATAGGAATCCACTTGTACGACTGCCCATGATGATGGGAAAGCTCTTTAATTCAGGAATTTACAATTGGGCTTATTATACAGAACCGGTGGAATACCTTAATGATCGGTCGCTCTTCTGGCCAAGAGGAAAAGTACTTGGAGGTAGTTCGACCATTAATGGCATGATCTATATTCGTGGTAACAGCCATGATTTTGACCGTTGGGCACAATTTGGATTGCCTAGATGGTCCTATGAAAATGTTCTCAAATCCTACATTCGTTCGGAAAATCATTGCCAGCGTCAAGACAATTTCCATGGTAAGGATGGTGAATTGGCAGTCTGCCGGGCAAGGGGGCGTAATGAGTTATTCGACATCTTTATTGAAGCAGGTCGCCAAGCGGGTTTTCCAGTCAATGATGATTTCAATGGAGAAGATCAAGTGGGATTTGGTCGATTTGATTTCACAATCAAAAATGGAAAACGTTGTTCTACCGCTACAGCTTTCCTCAAACCAATAATGCATCGTTCAAACTTATCCATAATGTCAAATACCCATGTCAACAGGGTAGTGATCAAGAAGGGCCATGCCACAGGTATTGAAATCATGCAGGGTTCGAACATTGATGTCCTTCCAGTCAACAAGGAAATCATCATTTGTGCAGGTACAGTAAATTCACCGCAAATTCTTATGCTATCTGGTGTAGGGCCTAAAGATGAAATGCAAAAGCATGGAATCAAAGTTGTTCACCCTTTAGAGGGTGTTGGCAAGAACTTGCAGGATCATGTGGATTGCGTACTGGCTTATGAATGCACGAAACCGATAACTCTATTTAATGCCCTAAGAGCAGATCGGCTTGCCTGGTCAGTGATTAACGGTATTGTGGCAGGGAAGGGAACGGCAACTACCTTTCCGTATGAGGCAGGGGCATTTGTAAAGAGCACCGAAAATCTAGTTGCTCCAGATATACAATTGCATTTCATGCCGGCCCTCGAAAAGACTGCTAATCTGCATTTTCCAAGTTTGTTCAAAAGCAAGTCAAAGGAGGTTGATCATGGCTTCTCCATTAGAGTAGGTCCCATAAATCCTGATAGTAGAGGATCAATCAAACTCAGGTCAACAAATCCGAAAGAACAGCCAGCTATACATCCGAACTATCTAGCCAGCAAGTCTGACCGGGATAAAATTCTTGCAGGAATTCGAATTGTAAGAGACGTTATCGGTCAGGGTTGTTTTGATGACTATCGGGGTAAGGAATTATCACCTGGATTCGACATTAGATCTGATGATGAATTGCTCTTATGGCTACGATCAGCTGCTATGACGACATTTCATCCGGTTGGTACCTGTCGAATGGGGAACGATTCAATGGCAGTTGTTGACGAAGAGTTGCGAGTTCACGGTATATCGGGCCTTAGGATTGCAGATGCTTCTGTGATGCCAGTAATCACAAGTGGAAATACGAATGCACCATCAATCATGATCGGCGAGCAATTAGCTACCTTCATGACCGGGAACTAATAACAGGATATTAATCAGTTAGGAATAATATGATCATTGAGCATCGAACATACACCTTCAGACCAGGAACAGTCGAGGGTTGGTTGGAAAAGTACAAAAACGAGGGGCTGCCCATCCAAAAAAGGCATCTGAACAGATTTATTGGCTTGTATGTATCCGAAATAGGAAACCTTCATCGGACTGTTCTAATCTGGTCCTATGACAATCTTGCAGACCGAGAAAACAGACGGAAGTCAATGTATGAGGATCCTGAATGGACGGCATTCATTAACTCGGTCTGGCAGTTGAACGCAATCCAGAATCAGGATGTAATGATCATGAATCCGGCGGAGTTCTCACCAACCCCATGATTCACTTTATCCAAAGTGGATCATTTTACAAAACGCGGTGCTTATACCGCTTTACCTGAAGAAAAGGAGAGGAAAATGAATAGTTTTAAAACTTCAAAGATTGATAGACGATTGTTTGTCACTTCTGCGACTGGTATGACCCTTTTTGCTGGAGTCGGAGGAATAAATCAACTCTTAGCAAATACCGAACAGGAACTTGTTGCCTTGGTACATACCCAAGCAGCAGGAGACAGCGGGCCCATTGATTCAATGATTGCAAAGTTAAATCAACTTTCTGATGAAAATGAATTTGAAAAAAGGGTAATCTATGCACAGGATGCAGCTACATTCGAGACAGTGTTTCGGACTCTTGGAGATGCAGGTTCTTCAATAATCGTTTCAACATTCCCAGTAATATCAGAATCGGTCAAAGCTGTAGCGCCTGAATACCCAAACACCAAATGGATACAACTGTTTGGAGACCCAGTCGATCCCCCAATTCAGAATCTTGTAACTGTATCGTATAACTATTATCTCGGGTGCTATCTTTCAGGTGTGTTCGCCGCAAAAGTTAGTAAAACCGGTAAGATCGGTTTCATTGGTGGTATTAGTATCCCTCCCATTAATGCCGATTTCAATGCGCTCAAGGCTGGTGTGCATTCAGTCAATCCTGATGCAGAGGTCAAGGCAGCTTTTGCAGGGTCTTTCCAAGATCCAGCCAAGGGATATGAAATCGCCACCCAAATGTATCTAGATGGAATTGATTACATCCAGACAGATGCAGCTGCTACTGATGGTGGTATTATCCAGGCGGCTAATGAGACCCCTGGAAGGATGGTAAGTGCCCTTTCTCCTGCCCAGTACCCATCGGGTCCAACTTCCGTTATTAGTATTGTAAATCTTGATTTCGGACAGTCGCTTTACAATGAGGTCAGCTCCGCCCTGAATCTAGGGTGGTCTGGTGGAGCGCATGTGTCTACTGGCTTAGGAACCGGGGTTATTGAATTTGAGCGATCTCCGTTGTTCATGGAACAGGGTCCAACAGATATCGTCCAAGCATCCGAACAGGCTTGGTCAGATATCATGACAGCAAGAGAAGGCATAATTGACGGAACCATTACCGTACCTTTTATCACATCAATTTGATGTTATATAATCGAAATTCAGATTTCAAAATTGTGACGGAAGAACACAAAGATATTCCAGCGATTAGTTGTCGAGATGTAAGTGTTTCATTTGGTGCAGTATCTGCACTCTCGGATATTTCAATCGATTTGCCATTGGGTGTTATCCATGCTGTAGTAGGGCAAAACGGTGCCGGTAAAACGACTTTTGCGAGGGTTATCGCCGGTATCGTAAAGCCCGATTCAGGATCACTATTGATCAATGGCAAGAAGATTGTATTGGGCAGCGTCGCATCGTCCCGTTCAACAGGAATTGAACTTGTCCATCAGAGTTTTGCCTTACCACCTTCATTTACAGTGGCAGAAGCTCTGGAATATGGTTCCGGTGGGGGTATTGGGCTCTTCAAAAAGAGAGATTTAAATAATCGCTGGAGACGACATCTAGAAGCATTGGAGATGGATATTGACCCACGACACCTTATCCAAGATTTGCCAATCGAACTACAACAGGCTGTAGAGATTGCTCGTGCACTTTTCTCAAATGCCAACATACTGATTTTGGACGAACCCACGGCCGTACTTTCTCCATCAGGAATAGCAGGTCTTTTTAAACGCCTCAGGAGGCTAAGGGATACGGGAGTAACAATTATTCTTGTTTTGCACAAGATCAGGGAGATTTGGGAAATTGCCGATACAATTACAGTCCTAAGAAAAGGTAAATTAATTGATGGGCCAATGGAATTGGGCTGGACAAAACCTGAGAGTTTAGCACCCATGATCATGGGGGCAAAAAGCTTGAAGGAAAACATTAGCAGAAAATCAGATGAGAATTCTGAAAATAAAGTATTGGATCAAAAGGCTATTTCCACACTGCTGAAAAGCAAAAAGCATGCTCTGGAAATTGAGGGTGTAAGTACAGAAACGACGGATCATGAAGTAAGTCTGGAGAACATGTCAATTAAAGTCTATCAGGATGAAATCGTCGGGATTGCAGGTGTTGAAGGAAATGGGCAGGTAACACTATTACGGGTTTTGGCTGGACTTTCAGATATATCAAAGGGAAAGATCAAAATTTGCGGGCAGGAAGTTACCCATTTCAACCTGTCCAAAAGACGTTTGCTTGGATTAAGAATTATACCCTTTGATCGTAACATGGAAGGGCTAAGTTTGACCAGTGAATTGTGGGAAAATTGGGTGGCCAGTGAATTGGCTGTAACCCCACTAATCAGGTGGATCAACCCAATGAAAATCAAAGAGCGATGTAAGATTTCCATGTCAGAGTGGGATGTGGCTTATAATTCCCCCGAACAGAAAGCATCAGATCTTTCGGGTGGAAATTGTCAGAAGCTTATTCTTTCACGTGAACTCAATGATGAAGCCGGGATGGTTGTTGCAGCCCAGCCCACGAGAGGATTAGACATCGGGGCCACAAATTTTGTATGGACCACCTTGGAACGTGCAAGGTCACGCGGGTGTGGGGTTCTTCTTATCTCATCCGACCTAGACGAGTTATTCAAAATAAGCGATCGAATCCTGGTCATGTTGTCTGGGAGTATCATCAGAGAGCTTAATCCACCCTACGATCTGGAAAAAGCAGGACGGGCAATGGTGGGTGAGTCAGGGTGAATGGAAAAATCGAAATAATCATAAGGCCATTGGCGTTCATATTGTTGGCCACCATCCTTTGCGGGATCATTTTTGAAATAGCAGGCTTTTCAGCAATACTGATGTTCAACAGTATTTTAGACGGCGCCTTTCTAGGTAGCAGATCCTTGGAGAAGAGTTTGCGATGGGCTTTGCCGCTATTTATTACTGCAGTTGGTGTTGGTATTTCATTCCGTTGCGGTTTCTTCAACATTGGGGCACAGGGCCAATTCTACATGGGCTCAGTTTGTGCTGTTTATGTTACTGAGTACATGTCAGGGGCAAATGCAGTAATTGTAATCCCTCTTGGAATGATTGCTGGAATGACCGGAGGAGCTCTTTGGTCACTTTGGCCAGGATATCTAAAACTTCGGTACGGGGTTGATGAAGTTATTACAACCCTGATGAGTAATTTTATAGCCGGATTGATACTGGTTTATGTAACATCCGGTCCACTAAAGGACCAGTCTGGTTCTGGCCAGCAGGCGTCAACAAAAATTTTACCATCTGAATTCAGAATTAGTGATGCTAGTGGTGTGTCGCTAACCATAATCTTAATTACAATAAGCGTGGGGATAACTGGCTGGCTGATTATCAATCGGACTTCCTTCGGAACATTATCAAGCCTTGCTGGCCGAAATCCTACCATGCTAAAATATCAGGGTGGAAAAATCTGGCAGCTGGGGCTAGTAAGTTTCATTATCAGTGGAATGCTTGCTGGACTCTCAGGGTCAATCGAGTTGTTTGGACCAAGTGGGCGAGTAGTGAGCGGGTTTCTTCCAACGCATGGTTTCACGGCGATATTGGTTGCTTTGGTTGCCTCTTATGCCGTTATTGGTACAGCGTTTTCTGCTTTGTTCTTTGGAGGACTATTTTCTGCAGCACTATTCCTGCCAATTTTTACAGGCCTACCGACTTCAGCCATAGATCTATTTAATGCTATCATTGCCCTGTTGATAACAGCAAGAATTACCCTAGGAAAAAAGTTTCTACGCAATCGCTGGAGCCACTCCCATGATTGAATTTCATGAATTCTTAGTTGCGATACTTCGGTCAGGAACACCACTGATTTATGCGGCTTTGGCCGGTGTAATTGTTCATCGGTCAGGAGTATGGCATCTTGGATTGGAAGGGATCATGATTATCGGGGCATGTGTTACAATTATCGGTATAGTACTAACCAATTCATTTATTGTTGCCATACTGTCAGCAATAATAATTTGCATTATCGTTTCCATACTTCAGTGGTTCGTGATTGAGAAATTAAAGGCCAATCAGATTATCGTTGGTCTTGGTATTACTGGCATAGGCATAGGTGGGACAGCATTTGCAGTTGAATCCATCTTTGGTAGTTTGGCAGCAATCAGTGCACCTTTTGGAATACCAAGGGTTGGCGATACATTTGGACCTTATTCTGGTTTGTCAATACTGGTTTTTATAATGCCGTTTGCAGTTTTGTCTCTGTGGGTATTGTTGTTGAGATCACGTTTTGGGTTGAGACTCGCTGCTGCCGGAGAACATCCGTTTGCAGCTCGAAGTGTCGGTGCCAACCCTTCAATTATGCGATTAATTGCATTTTGTGTCGGTGGATTATTCTGTGCCTTGGCAGGTGCAGAACTTGCTGCGGGCAGTTTGCAGATATTTGCACAGAATATGGTGGCAGGAAGGGGATTCATGGGTTTTGCCGCGGTAATATTTGGTGGTGGTCACCCAGTTGGAAGTGCTTTTGCTGCGATGTTCTTCAGCATAGTATCGGTTGTTGGAATTCGAATGCAGATTCACTTGGGTAACTTTGTTTCACATGATCTTTTGCTTTGCCTTCCTTATATAGTCACTGTGTTAGGAATTTGGATTGCAGCGCGAGCAAAAGGGAGAACAAATTCAGCATCACAACCTTCAGAATTGCGGGATCAGTAATCAAGATCCGAGCATAATTGATACAGCAAAAAAACTGTTAAATTTTTCTTGACTTCAGACATTTAGCTGATTGTGAAGTTTCAACTCCTCTATATCATGGGGCAAATCAATGTTGTGCCACGGCCTATATAATGGGCAATATTTATTTGCTTGGTCCCTTTGTCATCTCCCCCGCCAACCACAACATCAAACCCATGTTCATTCGTAAAAAGAAAATGCCCAACACCACCATCAAGATCCAACTGGCCACAGGGACCAGAGAGGGCGACAAAGTCAGACAAAAGATCGTGCGGCACATCGTTACCGCCCATAACGATAACGAGTCGGCTCAGTTCATGGGCGTTGCCCAAGCCATCCTCAATGATCTCAAGGTTCAGTCCCGGGGCTGCTAGAACACCCTTTTTAACCTCAAGGAGTATGATGAACTCGTACTGAAGCCCCACCGGGCCAAGGAGACCCGGTCCCCGATCATGTCAGGCTGGGTACATGTCGGGCCCATGTGAGACTGCGAAAATATTCAAACGAATTCTTTAAAAGATCATTTCCACACCAAGAAAATGCGCCTTTGGGCGGTTTTTTGCAAACGAAAGTTCCAAAAACAACAAATAAATGTCTCGGAAAGACATCTTAGCTCGGCAAATAACAGTTAAAAGTGACTTCTTGCCTTAGGCGCTAGAATACTTTCACAGTCTCAACAGGGCGGGCCCTTCGCCCCGGCGGGACAGCCAGAACCCGCCAAGCGCCTTCTTTGATCCCCGGGCCATTCCTCTAAAGTGATGGTCCGGGCATGTTCCATGAAGTTCGGCACCAGCCGGTTCACTTTTGGCATCACGGGTGACACACACCGCATTGGCCCGCCCGTCGGCCCAGACCATTTGCCGGTCGTGGCACCAGACAAGGAGGTGATAAGTACGAACCAGTCCAGGCAGTCAAACAAGCCTTTTTTACCTGGGAGTGGCCCATTATTCGTCCGTAATTGTGGGATATTGCCATCGTGCGCTGATGGCGCAAGGCGGGGATGTGATGCGCAAGAGGGGGCTTGGGTTGCACATCCGTTGGGCACGCTCAAGCGCGGGGCCGGTCTTGATTTTTTCCTGATGCGGGGCTTGGCGATGTGGCGGGACGGGTTGAACCTGATGGTTCTGGGATACAATTTCAGGCGGATGTTGAAAGAACTTGGAGTGGCGGTGTTTAGGACCTATTATCAGGCCCGAAGAGAAGCTCGGGGGATAAGGATGTGATTGTTTCCGGGGAGAGGTGTTGTTTTTGGTGATTGCAGGGCACAATGGCGGCTTGATCAGAATATTTGGAGATTTTGTTGGAGATATTGGGTATAGGTGAATACCGTTATTGGAAAATCACCCCTTTTGTGACTCTTAAATCGGGTTTGGAACATCGTCTTGTTCTGAATGGGGTGAGGCCATTTATCTGGAAAAATTGATACTTTCATAGTCTCAGTTATTGATTAAAAAAGGTATTAATACCAAGAGAAAATAAGAAATGTTTGCAAAAAACTTACTAACCATTATGGAATGAGCCTAACAGAAGGATTTTATTCCTTTGTGTGGAGTTAATAGAAATAACAGGAGGAAATATGACTGAAAATGGTATCAAGTATTACCTGATAAGTTTTACTGACTTGTTTGGAGTTGTCCGCTCGAAGCTTGTACCTGCAACAGCAATTGATGATATGAAGAAAGAAGGTGCTGGATTTGCAGGGTTTGCAGCTCATTTGGACATGACTCCAGCTCACCCAGATATGCTGGCCATGCCTTCAGGAAGTATTTATCCCTTGCCATGGAAGTCCGAGGTAGCCTGGATTCCAAGCGATCCTGTTTTGAATGAAAAAGAAGTTGATCATGCTCCCAGGTTGGTATTGAAGCGATTGATCGCCAGAGCCAAAGTCATGGGTTATAAGATCATGACCGGGGTAGAACCCGAATTCTTTTTACTTTCACTCTCAGGTGATGAACTCTCAGATACCTCCGATATCAAAAGCAAACCATGCTATGATCAGCAGGCACTTATGCGAAGATATGACCTGATTTCGGAAATTAGCGATGCCATGATTTCGATGGGGTGGGAACCGTACCAGAATGATCATGAAGATGCGAATGGTCAATTTGAAATGAATTGGGGTTTTTCTGATCCACTGACGACCGCGGATCGGCATACTTTTTTCAAATTCATGGTCAAATCTTTGGCTGAAAACCATGGTTTCAAGGCCACTTTCATGCCCAAACCAATGCCTAAACTTACCGGGAACGGGTGTCACGTTCATCTATCCATCTGGGATGATAAGAGTGGCCAAAACCTAATGACTGGTGATGGTGAATTGGGACTTTCAAAGTTTGCCTATAATGTGATTGGTGGTTTGCTGGAAAACTCAAAAAGCCTGGCTTTGATAACGAATCCCGTCGTTAATTCCTACAAGCGGATAAATGCTCCCAGAACCAGTTCAGGTGCTACCTGGTCTCCTAATACCGTAACCTATGGAGGGAACAACCGGACACATATGATCAGAATTCCTGGTGATAACAGGGTAGAAATACGTCTGGCAGATGGTGCTTCCAACCCTTACCTGTTACAAGCAGCCATGATCGCATCGGCCCTGGATGGAATAGAACGCCAGGTAAATCCAGGTGAACGAATTGATTTGGATATGTACGCTGAGGGATACAAGGTAAAGGATGCACCAAAATTACCCTTGAATATGCTGGATTCATTGAGGCTTTTTGAAAAATCTGAATTTGTCGGTAATTACTTTGGTGAGGAGTTCCAGAAAGCCTATTCCAAACTAAAGGGTGAAGAATGGGACGATTATATGAGGTATTTTTCAGAATGGGAAAAGACGAATGCCCTGGATGTATAGAATCCTTATAAAATCTAAATTGCACGTCAACATAGGAGTTAAATGATGCATATTCTGGTACTTCAGCATGCAAAAGTTGAGCATCCGGGATCATTCAGGAAAATGTTGCAAGAGGATGGACATACCTGGGATCCGATAGAGCTTGATGAAGGTGAGCAATTGCCGGCACTAGATGGCTATGATGCACTTTGGGTACTTGGCGGTCCAATGGATGTCTGGGAAGAAGATATTCACCCTTGGCTGAAGCCAGAGAAGGAATTTATTAGAGAAGCTGTAAGCATAAGAGGATTGCCCTTTTTGGGTTTATGTCTGGGACATCAACTGCTTGCCGAAGCTCTCGGAGGTCAGTGTGGAAAGGCTGAAAATTCTGAAGTTGGCGTGATGGAGGTTGGCCTTACCGAGGCAGGAAATGAGAGCGTATTTTTCGATGGAATTCCTGAAACCTTCAACTGTTTGCAATGGCATGGTGCAGAAGTAAAACGCATGCCTCAAGGTGCGGTTTGTTTAGCAAGTTCCCCACTTTGTAAAATCCAGGCCATGAATTGGTACACAAGAGCATTTTCTGTCCAATTTCATTTGGAGATTGAACCCAATACTGTTGATAACTGGGCTGAAATACCTGAATATGAATCAGCACTTGATCAAGTATTTGGCACAGGAGGTGTTTCTCGTTTGCGTGGAGATTGTAATAAGGAAATGACCAATTTTGAATCCATGGCAGAACGGGTTTACATGAATTGGTTGCATGCAGCTGCAAAAAGTTGATTTTTACTTGCCCGCGGCAAGGATCTCATAAATATCGCTGTCACTTGTTAGGTTGTTATTCTCCATCAGCAGGTAATATGGTGTTTTGGGATTTGCACCTGCCTCAAGCAGGGTTTCAATAACTTTCGAAGTGCCGTTATAAGCGGCTGTAGCATGTAATGGGGTCCATCCGATAAGGACAATCTTGGCATTAATAATCGTTGACATGTGCCAGGTGTTTAAGTTGCTGAGGCCCTTGTTAAAGACAGTCTCGCAGTCTCAAGGTGCTCTTTCATCCTTTCAGCAGCTAGTTCGGGTTCTCTGAATTTGATGGCGTCCAGAATTTGTCTGTGTTGTAAGTTGTATTCGTATATAATGTTGGGTTCGAGTGTTAACTTTCTCATTTGAGTCCAGGCCTGATTACCCCGAACGGAATTGATTTGCATTGCAATCCATTCTAGGAGTGGATTACCAGTAGTCGCGACAAGCTTCATGTGAAACTGTGTATCCAGGTTGGCAAAAGCAACAGCATCGTTCACTTTGGATTCCATGGAATCCTGAATTTCAGATAACTCAAGAATATCTATAGGACGGGCGTTTAATACAGACAATCTGCAAATATGAGGTTCAAAAGCAAAACGTGCATCCATCAATTCAAGGGGGCGAGCTGATTCGAAAATTGGTTGGCGAAAATTCCTGGAATTAAATCTAACGTAAGTCCCGCTATTATTAACAATTCCGACCAACCCCTCCTCTTGAAGCTGCTCCAGTGCCTTTCTGACAGTACCTCTGGATGCTTTCATCTTTTCAGCCAAAATTCTTTCAGGAGGAAACCGGTCATTCATTTTGTATGTCCCGGTGTAAATCTCACCTCTAAGTTGTGCTGCAATGTCCGAAAATGATTTTCGTTTTTCCATAATAGCGCCCATTAAAGAAACCAATAATATACCAAAATACAAATATTTTCAACAAATGGAATTTTTTTGGTTTAAAATAAATAATAATTGGTTCATTATTATTTTCCGAAAATGATTTTGAATTCGTTTAGATTTTTCTAAAAGGAGTATGAATGGCAATTCCAGAACATGCAGATTATGTTATAATTGGCGCCGGCATTCATGGGCTCTCAACCTCTTGGAGGTTGGCTCAGAGATTGATCGAAAAGGGCGAAGAGGTTGATGGTCGAATAGTTGTTCTTGATAAATCCGGAATTGCCGCAGGTGCCTCCGGTATAGCTTGTGGTGTCGTAAGGAACAATTATTACCAACCAGCAATGCGAAGGCTCATGGCCCATTCAGTTGATATATGGGAATCAGACCCCGAAGGACTGAGTTATCACCCTGTCGGATATATGCAAATATCCTGTGAGGCGATGCGAGAAGATGTTCAAACAATTTATGAACAACAACAAGAAATTGGGTATGAAAGTGTTTTCATCGAGGGGTCCAATGCTTCAACCAATTATATGCGAGGGATGTTTGAGGATTGGCAGGCCAAGAACATTACTTCCGTCCTCCACGAAAAGAGAGGAGGGTACTCTAACAACACCAAATCGATGTATGGTTTGACTTCCAAGGTTGAAAAACTGGGTGTTCGTATCATCACGGGAATAGAAGTCAAGGGATTTGGTTTTGAGACAACTTCCAATGCAGTCACCAAGGTAGAAACGGACAAGGGAGAAATTACCTGTGAACAGGTGATCGTAGGAGCAGGTCCCTGGGTAAGGGACTTTTGGGATATGCTGGGTCTCCCCAAGCAAATAACAGTCAAGGATCTCAATGGTGAAATCCACAATGATGTGGATATGTGGAGATACTGGCAGCTTGAAGAAGGGGTTTTAACTGTACCGCCTGAAACGTTGTTGACTGATGATGGCAAAATGCCACCGGTCATCCATGTTGATACGGATGCCCCCCTGTACTCGGATGTTGACGGATCAGTAATTGCTGAGGAAATGTGGGGTATCTACTATAAGCCCGACTGGCATTTTGGTGGGGTGCAAGGTGGCGCATCCCCTTACAAGGTAGACACACCCGTGGATGAAGTGGCTGTAGATCCTTATGGTCCCTCCAGCCCAGAATTTGTATCCAGCCCGGAATTTGCCCATATGTGGGTGTCGGCACTTGCCCACTGTCACAAGAGATTTGAAGGGGCCATGCCAAAATATCATAGAGAAGCATCAGGTGGGATAGGATGTTTTACCCCTGACAGTTTTCCTGTATTTGATACATTTAATGATAATGTCTTTATTATTGCAGATTCCAATCATGGTTGGAAAATGCTTGGTGTCGGGCACTTGGTTGCCGATGAGGTTTTGGGTAAAGAACAGGAGTTGTTGCAGCCATTCAGGTTCAATCGATTTGAAAAAGGTGAGTTGCATCCGGTTTCAAACAGCCCGTACCCTTGGAGTTAATTTTTGAAGTAGAAGGAGGAAATATGCCAGAAATGGATATTGAAAAATTTGTTAATGCCCCTGGCCGAGATGATTTGGTTAAGGAAGTCAGGGAAAAGATAGATTCTTTGGGGGTCGAATATATCTACCTGCAATTTGTCTCGGTAACTGGAAAGATAATGGGTAAGGGCATTCCCGCTGACCACTGGGAACGCATTGCAAAAAAAGGCTTCCAGTTGGTTTATGGGGCAACTGTAAACTTATTCACAAATCGTCATGGAGATTACCTGGGCTATGGTCCCGAAGCAGCCGAGTTGGTAGGTATCCCCGAACCTGAAACCATGATGCAATTACCATGGGAACCAAAAATTGCCCGGTTTTATTGCACCCTGTTTAGAAACAGAGAGGAGCCTGAAAATCCAGGTAGTTATCTGACAGCAGATTGTCGTGGTAACTTGCGGCGATTACATGATGCATTCCAGAGCCAGCATGGATTGCAATTAAGGATGGGAACCGAACCCGAAATGATGTGGTTGAAAAGAGGCGAGGATGGAAAACCTGATGGTGGATTCTCGAAGCCTTTCTGCTATCATATTGATCAATTTGAATCACTTCGACCCGTTTACATGAAGGTTATTGAGTATGCCCGGAAAATGGGCCTTGATATGATTCAAGGTGACCATGAAGATGCCCCTGGACAATTGGAACTCAACTGGGAGTTTGATGATGTCCTGAAGAATGCGGACAGATTGACGACTTATAGGCAAATATGTGCCCAGGTTGCGAGAGAATTCAATTTGATTGCATGCTTCATGTCCAAACCATTCATGGGGGTTTCGGCATCAGGGTGTCACCACAACCTTTCCTTATGGAGGGGAGGCGAACAGACCTTCAGACAAATTGGTAATGATGCTAATAATTTACCGGGTATGCAGGATAATTACATGTATACGACAGGTGGTGAAAATACCTTTATGCCTGATTCGGACAACCCCAGGATGCCTGGTAAGGTTGGATTGATGTCTATTGGCGGTATCGTCAAGCATCTCAGGGCCTTAACTGCCGTCGGTTCATCCACGGTAAATTCATACCGTCGCCTTTGGGATACAGGATTTTGGGCACCGGTATTTGCCGACTGGGGATTCCAAAATCGTACAACCGGATTAAGAGTTTCAGCTCCAGGGCGATTCGAATACAGGTCGGTTGATTCGATGGTAAATCCATACCTCATGGGTTCCGTTATTCTTGCCGCAGTTAAGGATGGTATTGAAAATAACCTGGATCCAGGTGAGCCCGAGGAAAGAAACATTTACGAAGCAATAAAAGCCGGAAAGGATGTCCGCAAATTGCCAATGTCTCTTGGTGAAGCTCTTGATGCATTGGCCAATGACGAGGTCATTCAAGGTGGTATGCCAGGTGAGATGTATCGCTTGTTCCACGAGTACAAAACGGACGAATGGGAAAGATTTATGCATACGGTCTCGGATTGGGATCAAGAGACATACATAGATTGTTTGCCATAAAAATAAATTATCTGACAGGGTATGCCAATACCCTGTTTCTTCTTAAACTTAAGTCGGAGTAAAAGTAATATGTGTGGAATAGCAGGAATAATACATCGGGGTAAAACTTCTGGTGTGGGGTCGGAAATGACCGATATGCTCCAAGCCCTAAAACATAGAGGACCTGACTCAACGGGTTACGCGATTTATGGGGGTGATGGAGAAGGCGAACTCATCATGCGGGTGAAAGTTGCCGAACGAGAAGATATGGATAAGGGAAGTAAAATCAAGTTTCAAATCCGTGATCGTATTGATCAATTGGAAGGTATAATTCGCGAGCATGCTACCATAAAGTCCAAGGATCAGGCAACAGACTACGCGTTGAGATATTCTCTCTCTATCAATGACAAACCAACTGAAATGGCTGCGACCATAGAAGAACTGGAAGGGGTAGAAATCTTGTCTCTTGGGCGAAGGCTGGAATTGGTCAAGGATTTGGGAGATGCCGCCGAAGTCGCAACTGATTACGATCTGAAGTCATTCAATGGCACCCATGCGATTGGACATACAAGAATGGCAACCGAATCAGATGTGGACATTAGGTCCGCCCATCCATATTGGGCATTTCCCTACAATGACATTTCCGTGGTTCATAACGGCCAGATTACCAATTATTGGATCATGCGAAGAGAAATGGAACGAATGGGGCATAGATTTATGTCCAATTGCGATTCGGAACTTCTCGCGGTTTATACCGCCCATAACCTTACCAATGGGGAATCACTTGAGGAAAGCCTGACCAAATCCATTCATGAAATTGATGGTGTCTTTACTTACCTTGTCGCAACCAGAGATGAATTGGGTATGGCCAAGGATACAATGGCTGCAAAACCACTTGTGTTATATGAAAGTGATGACTTGATTGCCATGGCGTCGGAAGAAGTGGCAATTCGTTCAATCTTACCCGAAGAAATTGATACTTATGATCCCTATGATGAGGAGGTACGAGTATGGCATACCTAAGTGACGCTGAATTGAAGGAATTGACACAGGAGGAGCGAGTCAAGGCTCTTGGGATGACAACGGAGCAATTGACCGGCAGGTCGATGGCTATTGAGTTTGACCCGGAAGAAGAAAAAAGGTTTACCTATCCTTGGGCCCCTGATGTTGATTATAACAAACGGACAGAAATTGATGCCGATAATCTGACATCTACCGAGGTAAATACCAAGCTAAGAAGCCTCATGGCAGAAGGATATGGCTCCATTGTCATTCGAAATCCACGTGGAAAACATGGCTTGGGGGTTGGTATACTGAGTCGCTTGAATCTCATTTTTGAAGGTTCGCTTGGCTATTTTGCCATAGGCTTGAACGACGGCCCCAACGTTCGAATTAATGGAAGGGTTGGCTGGTCCTGTGGTGAAAACATGATGTCGGGTTCGATTGTCATCGAAAAAAATGCCGGCTCAACATTTGGTGCTGCTATTCGGGGAGGCGATCTAGTCTGTAAAGGCTCGGTCGGTTCGAGAACCGGTATTGATATGAAAGGTGGAACAATCATCGTGGGGGGTGATACGGGAGCTCTATCCGGTTTCATGATGCAGCGTGGGCGTATGATTGTGTGCGGAAACGCTGGTAAAAACCTGGGAGATTCCATGTATGATGGGACTATTTTCATAGGTGGCAATATAAGAAGTCTCGGGGTTGATGCCGTTCCTGCCGAATTGACTGACTTGGACAAAAGTTGGCTAATTAGAAAGCTCGGGTTGTACGGCATGATACCAGAGAAGGGTATCAAGCACTTCACAAAAATCGTGGCTGGTAAGCAATTGTGGAACTACGATAACCTGGAACCAACAGAAAAGAAATTGATTCTTTAAAGTAGAAGGAGATTATTTGATGTTAAAATCTGATGACAGTCAAAAACACCCCATGCAGAGAGACAGATATAATCTTGGCCGATCATTTGTCTTTCCCCCACATGTCATTGATGACATACATGTCAAGTCAGAGTTGGGGCGGTATCGAATGCGTGGATTTTCTCTCTTCAAGAAAATTCCCCATTGGGATGATTTGACTTTTTTGCCAGGTACTCTGACACGATTTGTTATTGAAGGTTACCGTGAAAAATGTGATACCAAGACCGTCATAGGACCACGTGCCAAGCGACCTCTGGAACTTGATATTCCTGTATATGTAACCGGCATGAGTTTTGGTGCCCTTTCCTATGAGGCAAAAACCGCGTTGGCTCGTGGTTCAACAATGGCTGGTACGGCGACCTGCTCAGGTGAAGGAGGCATGATTCCAGATGAAAGAAGATATTCATCCAAATGGTTCTATCAGTGTATTCAATCCCGTTATGGATTTAATCCCCATCACTTGGTTTTAGCCGATGGTTGTGAGTTTTTCATAGGCCAAGGATGTAAGGTTGGTTTGGGTGGCCATCTCATGGGCCAAAAAGTAACCGACCAGGTTGCGGAAATGAGATCACTCCCCGCTGGTATCGATCAAAGATCGCCAGCACGACACCCGGACTGGTTGGGACCAGATGATCTGGCGTTAAAAATCCAGGAAATCAGGGAAGCGACGGATTGGCAGATTCCAATCCAGTTGAAATTGGGAGCCGCCCGCGTTTATGATGATGTAAGAATGGCTGTAAAATGTGATCCTGATTCCATCTATATTGATGGTATGGAAGGAGGAACTGGTGCTGGACCACACTTGGCAACCGAAGAGACTGGTGTTCCGGGTATGGCAGCGATTCGTCAGGCCAGGAAGGCAATTGATGACCTTGGAATGAAGGGTAAGATAAGTCTTGTTTATGCCGGGGGCATAAGAAATGGTGCCGATGTTGCCAAGGCCATAGCCTTGGGAGCTGATGCCATAGCCTTGGGGCACTCAGTCATGATGGCCTTGAATTGTAACAAGGATATACCAGAGGCAAACTTTCAGGAAGAAATGGGTGTTGAACCTGGTTATTGCTATCATTGCCATACAGGTCGATGCCCGGTTGGAGTTGCAACACAGGATCCAGCATTGCGATCACGACTTGATCCAGATGAGGCCGCAGAAAGAGTTTACAACTTTCTCCATACCTTGACCATTGAAGCACAATTGTTTGCACGGGCCTGCGGCAAGACAAATATTCATTCGCTGGAGGTCGAGGACTTGGCGGCATTAACTATGGAAGCTTCGGCTATGGCTGGTGTTCCCTTGGCTGGGACCAACCATACCGTAGGCATAGAAGACTATCACCATTTGTAAGGAGTAAATGGATGGCTGGAACAAAATATAGAGGATCGGAAATTTCTGATGTTGATCAGTTCATTAAGGATAAGGATGGGCTTGGATCAGAGCGGGAGGTTGAGATTGGACAGCATATCGGTTATCGTTACGATGTAAATCTGGTTCCCGATTATGAGCGTCTGACGCCTTTTCTTAAGGATTATCTTGAAGTCATGGGGTGGGATGACCTTAATTGGCTGGAAGATGTTCACATGGGTTATGAAGATGGCAAACCGGCCGTATTCGATCGCAATATCAATGGCTGGGTAAGAGTACCGGATTCCATCAGTTTGCCTGATAACCAGCAGGACAGGGATATGATAGCTCGGGAATTGCTTGTCAAGTTTCAAATGTCTGACCGCCATCCTCTGGTCTTGCTGAGAAAGGCATATATGAAGTTCTGAGTATGACCCAAGTTGCCTGTCTTCAGTTGGCCCCTAGGGCGAGTTTTGAGGAAGCAGAGACGGAGATACTCACCTATTTTCCTGCCGCTGCGAAAAATGGGGTCAAATTCATTTTTCTGCCCGAGTATTGCGGTGGCTTGAAGAGCGAAAATGGATTGCTTGCCCCACCCGTGGCGAAAGAGGAAGATCACCCGATTCTCCAGAAACTGCTTGAGTTGGCCAGGCAAGAACAACTTTGGGTCTTGATTGGGTCAATTGCGATTGAAGGTCCAGGCAAACTATTCAGGAACAGATCTTTTGTCATCAATGATCAAGGCGAGATTGTAACTCGGTATGACAAGATTCACCTCTTTGACATCAAGCTTTCCGAAACCCTTGAATACAAAGAAAGTGCAGTAGTTGAACCGGGCGCCAAGGGGGTCATAGCCCAAACCAATGTTGGAGCACTCGGATTATCCGTTTGTTATGATCTCAGATTTCCTCATCTTTACAGGGACCTGGCCCAAACTGGTGCCGATGTTCTAACTGTTCCTGCGGCCTTTATAAAAACTACAGGTGAAGCCCACTGGCATGTTCTTAACAGAGCGAGAGCAATTGAGAATTGTTCCTATGTAATTTCGCCCTGCGCTGTTGGTGACATACCTGGAGGTGGACAAAGTTATGGACATTCACTCATTATTGATCCTTGGGGCACAGTCTTGGCAGATGGTGGAGACAAACCCGGTATCATTACGGCAAATGTAGATATTGCGAAAGCACGGGAAATGAGACAAAAAATACCTAGTCTTGGCCATGATAGGGAATACACAATCAACTAAGTGATAAAGAGCCTAGATGAATTACTTTTTTTCCACCGGGGAAAACAATACAAGACAAGTTTCATTACAGGATGAATTCCTGAAATGGCAGTGTCGTCTGCGTCAAATCATTGTTCGTGAAAATGGCGGGAAACCTGATCCCTCCATTATACCACTCGTTCATTCACCCCAGGGAAGCTGGGAAGCGTTTCCGGTAATCACTATTTTATGTCGAAAATTGCATCATTCTGTTACTCCCGAGATGCATCACATGGCCAAATCCGCCAATGATCCTGTACAGGTCAGAGACAAAGCCCTGAAATTCTTTGCTGAAAGATATTACCAGCAACCCGAGCAATTTTCAGATACTCTGACAGCAACTTTTGATGAAAACTCGCAAAATTATAAGAAATTGGTACAATTAGACTCCTGCAACTTGCATTTTGAGGTTTTTAACAAGAGTTACACCTTGGCTTGCAAGATGGAATGGTTTTCCACGAGGGATTATTATTGGCAAGCAACTTATTGGCATAATCTATTGTTCAATCCCAACCTGGCCCCAACAATCAAGGTTGTGGGTTTTTCACCGGATTGGAATAAAACAGAACAAATTCAGGGGAAGAAGTAAATGGAGGTACCAATTTCACCAACCCTCCAAGACAAGGCAAGATATGAAGTGCCCTTTGAAAGGGGAGGGATTATTGAACCGGGCAGACCCATCTTGCATCCTGGTACGGAAAGATATGTGATTCCAGGGGGTGGCAGCAGAACCATTCCCATCTGGGAGGGGGATGAGATAGGCCTTTTGAACCTGGAGGGCAACCAATCCATCGAGATGGTCTTATTTGATGTTGAGGGGAAATCTGATGCCGGTTTTCTGGGTTCTAAAGGATCGGGTAAACCAAAAGGTATTCTTGAGTTGATTAAACATCCTTTACCCGGGCAGGATTTTCCCTTGGAAGCCCTGCACAAAGCTGACATCAGAATTGAAGAAGGTGATGCCATTTCCCTTCATGGGTTAGGTACTCCACCTGGTCAATTGGACATCTTTTTTTCATTAAAGAGCGGGACCCTGATTGTGGCCTTGCCTGGTTCACCGATGATTCCATGGGAACAAAACACCTTAACAGAGGTTGCCTTGTACGTAAAGAGAGCCAACGCGGTTGATAATATTTTTCAATTGAAGGCACCGCCCCCACTCGCTGATCCCATTGTGGACAGTAATATTTTACCGGGCGAAGCATTTGTTTACGAAGTCAAGGCTGGTGAATACATCCAAATACTTGATGTGCAGGGTAGGGAGTGCTCAGATTTTCAGGCATTCGCAATGCGTGATTTGGACAAGGGGTTGGAACGGGAAATAGATCCCACCGCCACGAGGTCACTTGGGGGAACCGTATATCCGACCCCAGGATTGTATTCAAAATTTTTCAATGTTGATTTTGACCCACTCGTACAAATTGTTCAGGATACTTGCGGTCGGCATGATGCTTTTGGCTTGGCCTGTACGGCCAAATACTACGAAGACATGGGATATCCCGGCCACAAGAATTGTTCCGAGAATATGTCACTAAAGCTGGCTCATTATGATATAAGACAACGTGAAGGATGGCCCGCGATTAATTTCTTTTTCAATACGGCATTGGAAAATAATCATGCTATGATGATGGACGATCCCTGGTCCCGACCAGGCGATTATGTTTTGCTTAAGGCTCTTACTGATTTGGTTTGTGTTTCGACCGGCTGTCCTTGCGATATTGACTCGGCCAATGGATGGAATCCAACTGATATACAGGTACGCACCTACAGTCAGAACGAAGATTTCAGAGCATCCATAGGCTATAGAAAGACACCGGAGGGGGAAATGGTTGAAACAAAAAAAACCAGTTTTTTTGACAGTTTTGCCAAACACACACGTGATTTTGTCGAATACAGTGGATATTGGCTTGCCAACACAATGACAAATCATGGAGCTATAAGCGAGTATTGGGGGTGTCGTGAAAATGTAATCGTAACAGATTTGTCGCCACTCAGAAAATATGAAGTTACCGGTCCGGATGCAGAGAAACTGTTACAGTGGTGTTTAACTCGTGATATCAGGAAACTTTCGAACAGGCAGGTGGTTTACACCGCCATGTGCTATGAACATGGCGGCATGATTGATGATGGAACTGTATACCGTTTACAGGATACGAATTTCAGATGGGTCGGTGGTAACGATGATTCAGGATTATGGCTTCAACAACAGGCAAAGGAACAAGGCCTGAATGCCTGGATTAGAAACTCGTCCGACCATTTGCATAATCTGGCAGTTCAGGGACCAAAATCCAGGGATGTTGTAAAGAAGGTATTCTGGACACCACCTGTCGAATCGACCATTGAGGAGCTTGGGTGGTTCCGATTTACCATAGCCCGGATTGGTGGACCCAAAGGTGCCGCCTGTATCATCAGTAGAACTGGGTATACAGGGGAACTTGGTTATGAAATATTTTGCCATCCCAAGGATGCCACAAAAGTATTTGATGCTGTATGGAATGCTGGACAGGAATTCGGTATCATACCCCTCGGATTGGAGGCATTGGATTTATTGCGGATAGAAGCGGGTCTTATTTTTGCAGGTTATGAGTTTTCAGATCAAACAGATCCTTTTGAGGCCGGAATAGGTTTCACTGTACCTTTGGCGACCAAGAAAGATGATTTTATTGGACGAAAGTCATTGGAAAACAGAATGCAACATCCGGTTCGAAAGCTTGTTGGGCTAGATATTGAGGGTGGACAAGTACCTTCTAGCGGTGATTGTATTCGAATGGGCAAAGGCCAGGTGGGAGAAATTACCTCAGCTATGAAATCCCCAGTTTTAGGCAAAACGATTGCTCTTGCCAGGGTGGATATAGTACATTGTGAAGTTGGAATAGAACTGGAGGTTGGGCAGTTGGATGGGCAACAGAAGCGTCTGAAAGCAGTCGTCGTTCCATTTCCGCATTTTGATCCAAAGAAACAACGGGTACGAGGAGACTACTCCTAAACCTCCTCAGAAACTGATCGTTTGGCTTATTGATTTAATAAAGCCAGTATTTTCGGAGTTAGATCCAACCGGCGTCAACGATAAAGTTCTGAGCCGAACACATTCGTGATTGATCAGATGCCAGAAAGAGCGATAAAGCTGAAACATCTTCTGGTAAGACCCTTCCGGCTAGTCTCTGATTTTGATCAAGAGTTGCATTGGCTTTGTCATCAACCCACAAATCCAGTTGTCTTTGAGTCATAATCCAGCCAGGTACTATGGTATTGACCCTGATACTATGCTTACCCAAATCTGTCGCAAAGCATCTTGTTAATCCATGCACTCCTGCCTTCGAAGTTCCATAGATTGGTAGGTTTTGAGATCCCACAAACCAGCTTGAGGAACCAAAATTTATGATTGAACCGCCACCTGATTCAATCATTGCAGGCAGAACGGTCTGAATAGCAAAAAAACTGTGCTTCAGATTAACCGATATGATTGAGTTAAATTGTTCGGGTGTTACGTGAGACCATTCATGCCTCGTGTCATTTGCAGCATTATTCAGTAATGCCTTGCAGGGGCCATTGCGGTCAATAAAATCCTGAATAACTGCTTGGTAATTCTCGGTTTTGGTAATATCACAGGGGGTGAACTCAACCCTATAGCCTTTACCATTTAGTTCATCGGCCAGAGTTTGCCCTTCTGCTTGCGCGATATCTACAAACCCCACAACTGATCCCTGCTTGGCAAAATCCTCAACGAGGGATTTTCCAATTCCAGTTGCACCGCCTGAAATAAAGACATTTCTTCCTTCAAGGCAATAATATTTAACTTTGCTTAGGGGAATCGTCGTGGTCATTTAAAGCCTTTCTATAATTATAGTTTATTGGGAAATCTGGATTTGTATCTTTTGATATTATTTTACGTGGGAGCAACCACAAATTTGTTTTGTAATTTAATTCAATTAAGGTCGGACTATAGAGCGTCAGTCAAATTGTTCTAAGTAGCCGATATATATTTATGACCATAGATATTTGTTCAGGAAGTTACCGAATTCAAGTAAATCCTAGAGAAGGAGGGCAAATTGAAAATTTCATATTTTGCGGTGGAGGTAAAGATTTAGCAATATTAAAGCCAAAACCCAGCCAGAATCATAAGCAGGATGGAATACCATTATATGGCAGTTTTGCCATGATTCCGTTTTGTAATAGGCTTGTTCCTTCAAATATTATGACAAGTGAAGGGGAATTTTCGCTACCCAAAAATTGGGCGAATGAAGATTGTTCTATCCATGGCATAGGGTTGAGTGAAGAATGGGAAGTGGTTGTAAAGACACAAGATTCCTGTCGCTTATCAACCTCATTGTATACCCTTGAAGGAAGGTGCGTTGGAATAGGTATTCAGGAGCTCAAAGTATCTGAAACTGGGGGATTGACATCAAGGCTTGGTTATTTCAATAACCAGTTTGATTGGATTATGGCTGGGTTGGGTTTTCATCCCTGGTTTTATCTGAATAATGGGGATGCTGATTTCGAATTTGTAGCTGATGGAAAGTTTAAAACAGATGAAAGGCTGCTTCCCACTTCATATCATAAGTTGGCCTGGAAAGAAGTTCGGATTAATACCCAACAAAACAATGAAATTGATACATGTTTTGCAGGTTGGGAGGGCAGGTCAATTCTATTTCTCAAACATTGTGGGGTTGAGTTGGAATTGTCATCCAACGCCACCAATCTACACGTTTATATCAACAAGAATTTGGATGCGATTTGTATTGAACCCGTAACTCATATAACGAACGCCATGCATGATCCCAGGTGGAACAGTTATGCCGGCATGAAGCAAGTGAACCAGGGAGAATTCATATGGCTTGATATGGCTATACGGGTTTTGAATCAACCCACACAAGCATTCGATTAAGCCGAAAACACCAAAACAAGAAATTCCATAATGATTTTTCGGTTTTTAAATGTTCTAGCAGAGTTATTGTCACACCTAAATTTATTGTAGATTTGAAAAATCATTTTCGATTTTCGAAAAGATGATAATTGAAATTACATCAATGATTATATTTTATTCATGCCAATAATATCAAGGAAAATAGAAAACACTGTATTGGATACGCTGAAGTCATTTCCGGTAGTTTATTTGAATGGTCCCAGACAAGCAGGAAAAACCACGCTCGCAAAGGTACTGTTGAACAAGAAATTTAAAGCGAATTTCATTACCTTTGATGATTGGGTGGAGCGAGTAGCAGCGAAACAAAATCCTTTGGAGTACATCCAGGCGACAGGTACGCCTTTAATTATTGGCGAAGTGCAACTTGTACCGGAAATTTTTCGACCACTAAAAAAAATAGTAGATGAAAATCGTCAGAAAGGCTTGATAGAAAATCTAAACAGCAATGGCCAATATTTACTAACAGGATCAGCCAATTTAGTTGCGATGCCCGAACTGGCAAATGCCATGGTCGGTAGAATGGCAACGCTGACTCTTCTCCCATTAAGTTATAACGAAATATTAGGTACGTCCTCAAATTTTATTGACCGTTGTTTCAACAAGGATTTTACCAATATTAGGCCTAAAAAGCTATCTCTTATAGAAGCTATACGGCAAGCTAGTTTTCCAGAGGCATCCCGGTTGGACGATAACATACGCAATGCGTGGTACAATAACTACATCCAAAAAATCACTCTTGAAGACCCACAGTTCCTATATAATTTGGATAAGGCGGAATCAATGCCATTACTACTAAGCTCTCTTGCTATTCGAGCCGGAAGTTTAGTAAATGATGCAAACATAAGCCGTGAGATTGGTTTGTCTTCAGTATCTGTCCGAAAATACAGGGGGCTGTTGAATGATACATTTGTAACATATTCGCTAAAACCTTGGCATAGAGCCAAGATCAAACGTTTGGTTAAATCACCAAAGATTTATTTTCATGACACCATGCTTCTTTGTCATTTGTTAGGGCAAAAACCTGAACATATACTAGAGAAAAGCCCACACAAGTTTGGACATATCCTTGAAAACTTTATTTTTACGGAGTTGTTGAAAAATATTCACGCAAGTGGCTCCTTGATCAATTTGGGATTTTATCAAACAAACGACGGGAAAGAAGTTGATTTTGTTTTGGAAAAAAATCAAAAAATAATTGCAATCGAAGTTAAAAACTCAGAACAGATAACAAGTAGGGATATTTCTGGTATCAAGACTTTACAGCAAAGTGCCGGAAAGGAAATTCATTGCGGTATCGTCTTATGTAATACACCACGTGTGATCCCAATTGATAAGAATATATACCTACTCCCAATAAATGCCTTATGGCAATGATACATTTATGAAGATCATCACTTACAGCGACTTGCACCTTGAGTTCGGGGTTGATTTTCAACTTGATGCGTCAACCGATGCGGATGTTATGATATTGGCTGGGGATATTATTGTTCTTGGTAACAATCGACCGTTGGAACGACTATTATCGAACCTGGATAAACCGTTTCTATATGTCCTGGGTAATCATGAATATTATACCAGAACACCAATGAAAGAAGAAGTCAACCGTTTCAGAAATTGGCTCCCAACATTACCCGCAAGTCTACTTGCTACAGGATGAAGCCGTGACCATTGATGATATTCATTTTTTTGGTGGAACTATGTGGACTGATTATTGTGATGGTAATGCGATGCATATGTTGTATGCCAGAAACATGATGCAGGATTATCAACTGATAATGGAGAATGAATTCACTAAATTAACCCCGGATTATACCGCTATTCTTCATAAAGATTTTGTTGACAAACTGGTAGCTTGGTTTGAGGAGAATCTGTCAGGCACCAGAGTGGTCATATCGCACCATGCGCCCGTTATAAACCCACACACACGGTATGGAAAAAGCCCTTTGAGACATGCCTTCAACTCCCTTGACATGATCGATATTATTGAAACATACCAACCCGCCTTATGGGTCTATGGCCATACCCACGAATGTGATGATCAAAGAATTGGGAAGACCAGAGTTATTTCAAACCAGCGTGGATATCCCAATGAAAAAACGGGCTTTTCGGGTGGGGGATTTGATCCAAATGGAGTTCCAATAAGTATTGAGCGTTAAGCTTGTATGTTGAAAATTATCTTCGATTAAGTATTGCTGACAATCATTTGATACGAAAAAGGGGGCTCATTAGCCCCCTTAAACATCTGGTTATCGACATATTAGTCGTTTTCTATGGCATTGATGATATTTTTCGAATCACCATATTTTTTGACCTTCTCATTTTGACGACTAAGTTCCATGCGGAATGTGGTAATATGCCACCAAATCCAGAAAGCCAAGGCAATGATCAATAGAATCCATTCCATGCCCTGAAAGGGGTAAATTGCCCCTACGCCGGCAAGGTCCACTGCCCAGGATGATACTCCAGTTGTACTCATGATTTACTCCTTTCAATTACTACTTACCATTTGCCATGGCAATTTCTGCTTCACGGACTTCTCTTGCAGCGGCTTCTTCTTCCATTGCAGTACCAAAGTCCAGACCCATCAATTCTACTTCCTTTGGAATTCTCAACAACCCAAAGGCATGCAAAATCTTGGAGGCAATATAACCAGGCAGGAAACCTAACACACCAAACATTATGATGGCTCCGATAAAGTTACCCAATGGATTAATGGTTGCATACCCTTCATAGGGTGAACTTGGGTGTCCCCAAAGAACAAAGCCACAAATTACCAAACCAATGAAACCGGCATAACCATGTACAGCCACAGCGCCTACAGCATCATCAATCTTGAACTTGTTCTCAACCCAATAATGCAACTTATAAGCAAAGTAGGTTCCTACACCCCCTATAATCATTGCCTGAATCGGATGATAAAGGTCATTACCTGCCGAAGCAGTAATGATTCCTGCCAAACCTCCTGAATAGGTCCAGAAAGCGTTTCCTTTGGAAGCAAAATATCCCATCATCATCCCGCCAGATAACGACATCAGGAAATTAAAGGTTATTGCCCCCAGAGTGGTTGGCGTCAGATAGATTGTGGTTGCCGTCCAGGTTTCACCAGTAATTTCTCCACCTATTCCCTCTGGAGATATCAATGGTACATTACAGGCAACATAGAAACCCCAAAAGCCAGTATAAATCAGAAATAGGCCTACACAAACCAACCAAGGGTTATGCGGAAGAATATCTCTGGGTTTACCATCCGCTGAGAATTTTCCTAACCTCGGTCCCAAAACGACCAACACACCTAGTGCAAATCCTCCAGCAACTGCGTGAATGACTCCACTGGCATAGGCATCGTGGTATCCTAGAATTTGAACCATCCAACCGGCATAATGCCAACCCCAAGCAGCATCTATAATCCAGGCACCAGAACCAATAAGTACTGCAAGTATCCAAAATGCCCCCGAATTGATCCTCTCAATTACCGATCCAGATACAATTGATGCCGCGGTCCATGAAAAGAGCAGGAAAGCTGCCCAGAAAACACCTGTAATCCTATCGCTTAGGTTGGTTCCCATAATGTCTGAAACCGGAGCATTGGCATTAGCTGCCTCCCATTCAATTCCACCAGTAATGAAAGGGCCGTTTGGCAATGCCCAATAAATCCACCAACCGAAAAAAAAGAACGTTATTGTCACCAGCGGTATCAACATTGAATTTTTCAGTAGAGTGTGCATATGATTTCGACGCCTGCTCGCGCCCACCTCATACATACAGAATCCTACGTGAATCAAAAACATGAGAGCTACGGTCAACCAGTAGTAAAACTCGGTAAATATCGTAGTCAATGCGTCAAGATTGTTTCCCATAATTCTTCCTTTATAAATTTTACAATGACACGGGAAACTGTTTGCAGGGTTTAGCTCTGGAGACTTTTTACTTGCTACAGATATAACCGCATAGCTCCCCAGATAACCACTTAGAAAATTCCAAACAAACGCCTGTAAACAAAAACATAAAAATATCCTAAGCGAATATCTTAATGTCAAATATAAACTATAAATCCAAAAAATAGAATAAGTTTTCTATAAACAGGGCTAACGTTATTGAATTGCCCCGAATTTGGTAAGGAGTCCAGCCAAACGGATGAGTTTCAACACATGGTTGTCATACCATCCCGCTTTTTTCAGTCTTCCTCGTATTGATTTGGTCTTCTTATCTTTGAACAACCGGGCCAAATTGAGGGACAACCTCTGTATCACTGTTCGATTCTCCGGCCCTGGCCCATACGATTTCTCAGATCATCCTCATTCATGGCGATCTCAAGTACCCAGTGTAGCGAGTTTTCAAGGGCCGAATGGGACCGCACATGCAGGCTTAACGGCTCAGGTTCCCGTCTCTTGTTCATGATATAAAGAGCGAGTCTCCGTGTTCGGCGTAACCCGAATATCCCGTGTTGCGGTAACCGATTCCATCGCCGCCAAGGACAGCCCATAATGCTCGTGTCCCTAATCAATCTTAGGACACACCGTAGCGGTACGGATATCCATCCGTCCAGGCCTCGAGTCAACATCTAGCGTCGAAACCTGAATCGTCACCGCCTGATCACAATCTTCAAGAAAGCGTTTTCGGTTTGCCCTTCAGGGCACAAATAGTAGCACCACCGGCATCGGTTATCGCCCCGCGATCTCTCGTTGTGGAAGCATCGCATCCAAAGTCACCGTCCGCCCCCGGGTATCAAGCACGGCCGGAGGGGCTATGATCGCGTTTGATTGACCGTCGACTTTCGCTTGAGCAATACCCATTGTGTCCCTGCTGAAAACGCATGGACCAGAGGCAAGGTCTGGCGATCAGTCTCATCAGCACAGGAGGGACGCAAAGCTTGGCCATCAAACGCAAGAACATCACCGGTGATATCATCCTCTCGAAGCCGATTGTTGAGTCCCTCAACCCAGGCAACCGAGAGACGAGCCAGGGTCTGGCCAAGGTCCCTCGGGGCGATACAATTGAAGAGATCGGACAACGCCTCAGGGATCGACAGACCCTGTTTCAGGGCCATGAAAACGCGCAGAAAATCTTCCTTGAAACGGCCATATTGAGCCCTGTCGGTACCGGTTTCACCGCCCGAAATTACACTCAATAGGGCAATCATCAGCATCTCATGAAGATTGTGGCGGGTTGCGTTACTATGTCGGGGATCGCTCATTCCCTCGAAAATAGGGGAATAATTTGGCATCTTTTTGCTTCATTTTATTGTTGTCATTTTTGAGGCCGTAGGGGATTAAATCCTTAAAATGAAAAAATATAGTGAATTTGAAAATGACTGCCCTACAATTAAACCTGTTTTTGAACCTGCTGAGCCAATTCTTTCAAGCTGTTGAATTTGAATTTGACAGTTGGCAATTTTTCTGGAGTTTTTGTAGCACCAAATCCTTCTTTCTGGTATCTCCGATGAATCCAGCAATTGTCAAGGTCAAACTGATTTGCCGGTAGATGGTCATGAAACAGACTTTCAGCCACATGAAGTATTTGGTTTTTAGCAATTCCCTCGCTAGCCAGATTTTCCAGCATGAATTCAAAGTTTCTTGGATTTGGTTTGTAGGAACCGACCTGTTCTGCCGTATAAATATAATCAAAGTTAACTGACAACTTTTGATTGGATTTTGCAAAGCTGGACCCATCCACATTGGAAAGGATTGCCAGTTGAAAATGCTTTTTTAGTACTTTCAACGCCTCGACTGAATCTTTGAACGCAGGCCACGTACCAACTGAATGGCCATATTTTATGCTCTCGTCAACATCAATCGAAATATTCCATTGACCGGCAATGTCTTGGTAAACTTTTGCCAAAAGGTCTGAATACTTCATGGTTGGGTATCTGGCTTGTATCCGGGACTCACAAATTGCATGAATTTCCAGAATTGTATCTGCTTGCAGGGCGGAATTTAGTCTGCAAGTCAAAGGTTTTAAATTCTCAACTATTCCAGTTTCCCAATCAATAAGGGTGCCATAGCAATCAAAAGAAAATACTTTGTAATCATTTAAACGCATCGGCATCTCCGTTTGCTATCAGAAACATGTCCACTAGACTAACGTTCGGTTTTTGTCCAAACATCCGCAGGTTTGGTTTACTTCCAAGTTTATGAATTCAAGACTAACGATCAAGAGTTAACCATGTAAGCAAGATTATGATACAACCAATCAAAAAATCCTACGGCTCACTGAATTTCCTATTTTTATGCTGGGATTTTATTGTATAACAAAACAAAATTTACATTACTTCGTTTCCATTTATTTTACTGATTTTGGAACCAGGTAGTTTGTGAGTTAATTTATCGTATCTGAAATTAGGTTAGGGAACAGTTTTTCATGTCAAGACCACACAAGATTTTAGTCGTTGACGACGAACCGGATCTTGAACCTTTGGTCCTCCAAAGGATGCGAAAGGAAATTAGAAGCAAAACCTATGAATTTGCCTTTGCAGGCAATGGAGTTGAGGCGCTTGACCAACTTAATACGGATGAAGATATTGATATAGTTTTATCAGATATTAACATGCCCAAAATGGATGGATTAACCCTTCTTGAGCAAATCCCCAGTGTAAACCCAAACATCAGGTCCGTGATTGTTTCAGCCTATGGTGATATGAAAAACATCAGATTGGCCATGAACCGAGGTGCCTTTGATTTTGTAACCAAACCCATTGATTTCTCAGACTTGAAAACGACCATTGAAAGAACAGCAAAGCATCTCGAATTATGGCGTGAGGCCTTGGCGGCCAGGGATAAACTTACCTCAATAAGAAATGAACTGTCCATTGCCGACAAGATGCAACAATCCATTTTACCCAGAATCTTTCCCAAGGGCCAAAATTTCAAACTTGCTGGAACTATGTTGCCAGCTCGAAATGTGGGTGGAGATTTTTTTGACATCATTAATTGTGGGGACAACAAGTTCGGCATTGTGATAGCTGATGTTTCAGATAAAGGGGTTCCGGCAGCAATGTTCATGATGTCGAGTAGAACTCTTATGAAAGGTTCAGCCATAGGGAATAAGGACCCTGCTGATGTTTTGCAGGAAGTTAACAGTCTTTTGATTGATGATAATGAAACTGGGATGTTTGTAACTGTATTTTATTGCGTGGTAAATCCCAATAATGGTCGAATCACCTTCTCAAATGGGGGCCATAATCCTCCCTTGGTCGTCAAGCCAGATGGCAGTTCGATGTTCTTGTCAACAGAAAGTGGGGTTGCTCTGGGGATGTTTGGAGATATTGATTTCAAAACCCAGAACTATACACTGCAACCGAATGAGAGAGTTGTATTCTATACTGACGGAGTTACAGAAGCAATGAATGCTGAAGACAATTTGTTTGGCAATAATAGATTAAAAGAAGTCGTCAAGAATAACAGGGATTTGAATATTGAATATTTTAATCAAGCCATTGTAAATGCGGTTAATGAATTTTCTCATGGTGTTCCTCAAACTGACGACATAACATGCATATCGCTTCATTATGATGGACCCCTTTAGATATTTTGAACGTCCGATTTCAAAGTGGGCACAGGTAAATCTTGTCTCGTGAAAATTATATAACTGTTTTTAAGAGCATCCTAAGAGTATGAAAATATACCTCAACAGATTGATTATCCTGATCGCCCTGGTTTTGATGTCAGGATTGTTTGTTACATCAATAAAGTCCCAAGAGAGGATGGGCATTGAAGACAATAGAGTAACATTTGGGCAATCGGCGGCCTTTTCAGGTCCAACAGGTGAGTTAGGCAAGGCAATGCGATTGGGTATTCAGGCCGCTTTTGAAGAGGTGAATTCCCGAGGTGGAATCCATGGAAGAAAAGTTTTTCTTAATTCGCTTGATGATGTTTATGAGCCTGAAAGAGCGGTTTCCAACACTAGGGAACTTATAGAAAATCAAAATGTTTTTGCGATCATCGGTGTCGTAGGTACACCTACCTCCAGAGCGGTCATACCCATCAGTGAAAAAGCAGGAGTGCCATTTATTGCCCCCCTTACAGGTGCGGGGTTTTTACGAGATAGAGACCGCTTTAAAACAGTCATAAATATTCGAGCTTCCTATCAACAGGAAATTAATGAAATGATTGAACGGTTAACCCAGGATCGTAGAATTTCCAAGATAGCTGTTCTCTATCAAAATGATTCCTTTGGTCGCGTTGGGTACAATGGTGCTGTAAACGCATTAAGAATTTATGGCATGGATTTGGTTGGAAGAAGTGTCTACCCAAGAAATACCACTGCAGTGAAAACTGCCCTTTACGATCTTCTCATCAAGGATCCTGAAGCGATCATTGTTGTCGGTGCTTACGACCCGGTTGCAACAGCAATAAAATGGGCTCATAAAGTTGGTTTCAAACCCGTCTTTATGACCATTTCCTTTGTCGGTAGCAATGCCTTGGCATCATCCCTTGGTGAAAATGAGTTTCCTGATGTTTACATGACACAGGTTGTACCCAATTACATGGCTACAAATTCGCAAGTTGCCATGGAGTATCGTGAGGCTTTATCAACCTTCCATCCCGGTGAGAGTTTTGGGTTTGGTTCATTCGAAGGTTATCTTGCCGCACGAGTGAGTATTGAGGCCATGAAGCGTTGTGGTCGTGATATTAACCGCGAATGTTTCCTGAAACAATTTCAGCAGACAAATGAGATAAGTGTAGGAGATATTGATTTCTATTTTGGTGAGTTTGACAATCAGGGATCTGACGAAGTTTTTCTCACTCAGTTTGTACCCCAATCGGGATTTGTTCCTGTACGTTCTTTGTTGGATAATCCAGAGAGGAACCAGTAATGCCCACTGGGTTCATTAAATTGGCCAATAAACTGGCAACTCAGTTATATGCTGCAATTTTCTTAACCGTCCTCACCACCATCGTTGCTGTTATTGTATCCTGGCAATCATTTGAACGTGTTGGAGAAGCCCAAAATCGGGTCAACAATGTCAGTTTACCGGAAATGGTTTCTGCCTTTGGCCTCGCAAGAACAAATTCAGCCTTGGTAACCGCCGCTCCTCGCTTGACAACTGTTCATAATGAAATTGAATTGACCAGTGTTGCTACTGAAATTGATGGCTACAAACAAGATTTTGAAAACAATCTGGCTGACCTTCTACAATTGGAAATGAATAGGGATTTTGAGGATAGCCTTATTCAAAGTGCCCAGGAATTGACCAATAATATTGATGAAATCGAATCGCTCATGCGTGATTTTTTTCTCATCAGAGACAAGTCTGAAAGATTCAACATTTCGGTAAATCGCCTTGAGCAAACGATACGAACTGACCTTCTTCCCTTGATCGACAATCAATTTTTCTATGTTATGACAGGATATCAGGATCTGGAAAAGGGTGCCGGTGATCCAGAAGCCTTCCGTTCCGAAAAGGAAATAAATTTATTCCGACATTTGTCTGATCTTGAGAAGGAAGTCAACATTGCCATCCAGCTTCTGGCTTCGACTGCAACTCTTAATGATGCTGCCTTGGTCAATGTATTAAGGGATCAATATGAATCGTCCTATGACGGTATTCAAAGAAGTTTGATGGAGATTGACAGAATCAGTGTCCTGGAAGACACGCTTCCCCTATTTGAAATGTTGAATGAATATGGTTCAGGTGTAGACAATGGGTTTCAGTTGCGCATAGAAGAAATAAACATTCAATCCAGACAAATCGAATTACTCCAGCAAAACAGAATACTTTCATCCGAATTGGTAAATCAGGTCGAAGCAATAGTCAATAACAGCAATGCACAGGCCCATATAGCGATTGAAGATGCCAATGCTACGGTCTCAGCTGCAAATAGACTCTTGTTAATTCTGGTTTTTGTCAGTGTTGTCATCGCTTTCCTGATAGCTTGGCTATTCGTAGGAAAACACATTTTGAAACGCCTTGAGGAGTTATCGCTCCGTATGCGTACCATGGCCAGAGGCGAACTTGAAGAAGAAGTGAGGATTCGAGGAAAAGATGAAATAGCCGAAATGGCCAAAGCCCTTGAAGTATTCCGCAAGAACTCGCTTGAAGTACAAAGGTTGAATCTGGTTGAAGAACTTGCCGATGAAGTCGTAAGCAAGAATCAGGAACTTGAAAAGGTACTTGAGGAACTCAAAACAGCTCAAAATCAAATCGTCATGCGTGAAAAACTTGCTGCTTTGGGAGAACTCACTGCCGGTGTTGCTCATGAAATCAAAAATCCCTTGAACTTTGTCAAGAACTTCTCGGAATCATCGCTTGAATTGCTTGAGGAGTTGGATGAGGCAACTGAAATTGAAGATAAGGAAGAACTTGTTGAAGAAATCAAAGATGTGGCTTCTATCCTCAGGGAAAATCTGGAACGTATTCGCAGTCATGGTACCAGAGCAGATCGTATTGTGCATGACATGTTAAGCATGGGAAGAGGCGAAGCTCAGGCACAAAAAGTGCCAATAAATCCCCTGGTTGATGAACATGCGAAACTTGCTTACCATAGTTCCCGAGCAACAATGGATGGTTTTCGTTTGCATATTTCCTCCGAGTTCGATCCAACTGTCGGCGAAGGCATTGTCATACCCCAAGATCTTGGTAGGGTCATATTGAATGTCGTTACCAACGCCTGTTATGCCACCCATAAAAAACGCGTTAATCGAGAGGAAAAAGAGGGGCAGTCGGATTATGAACCGGAACTCAATATAAAAACCAAGCGAGATGGTTCGACTATCTATATCAGTATCAGGGATAATGGTGATGGCATACCCGAAGATATTAAGGAAAAGATATTCAATCCTTTCTTCACAACCAAACCTACCGATGAGGGAACAGGTTTGGGGCTGGCCATGTCAAATGATATCATAAGGGAACATGGAGGTACCCTAACGGTTACTTCTGAGATAGGAAGTTTCACTGAATTCACCATCAGTTTGCCTGAAGATGCAAGTGCCTTCTTTCAGGACCCAGACAACGAAGAACAAGATGAAACCCCGGCGGGTGAAAATGATATTACACCATGATTATCGAACGTTTGGCACCAGAATATGAAATACTGGATGATTCCTTCCGAACCTACCTTCTTTCGAATGTCAAACTGAAAAAATTGGCCACTGGTTTTGATTGGGCGGAGGGACCTGTCTGGATAGGGGATTCAGGTTTTTTGTTGTTTTCAGATATTCCAAACAACAAGGTTTACAGGTGGAATGATGAACTTGGGCTTTCAACCTTTCTTTCGCCTTCCAATTTCGCTAATGGTCATTATCGTGACCTGCAGGGCAGGTTAATTTCATGTGAACATGGTTCGAGAAGTTTAACCCGTATGGAACATGACGGGACGATAACAACTCTTGCTGACAGGTACATGGGTAAAAGGCTCAACTCCCCCAATGATGTCGTTGTCAAATTGGACGGAACAATCTGGTTCACTGATCCCTATTACGGAATAATTTCCAATTATGAGGGTTACAAAGCTGAACCAGAATTGCCAGGTGGTGTATATCGCTACGACCCCATGGATGGTTCACTCGAATGCGTGTCTACCGTTTTGGATTGCCCCAATGGGTTGGCTTTCAGTCTTGATGAGGATTTTCTTTACGTATCAGAAACTGGCAAAAGGCATGATCCTGATGTTCAAAAGGGGTTGTATAAATTTAAGGTGTTTCTTAATCAGCGGGTTTCCAAGAGTTATGATTATCTCGCAATTGATACCGGAGTATCCGACGGGTTTCGCCTTGATTCGGACGGTAACATCTGGACTTCTGCAGGCGATGGGGTGCATTGTATTTCGCCGGAATTCAAATTATTAGGTAAAATTTACATACCCGAAGTGGTTTCGAATGTCTGCTTTGGTGGAAGAGCCAAACAAACCCTTTACATTACTGCAACCAGTTCCATTTACTCTATTGCGTTAAATCGCGAGGGTGTACAATTTCCCTAAAACACTTTAGAAACACTTTTCTTTCTGATTTTTCAAATGTTAACAATAAAAACATACTTGCAAACCATAGAGGATGTCTTGCAGCAAAAGGCAAATATGCTGGCATGTTCATAGCAAAAAAAGGTAATAAATTTGATCCATTCGTTTGACACTTATTTCCGAGATCAGCTAAAGGCTCTCAAGGATGAAGGTAATTACCGAATCTTTGCAGAAATTGAAAGATATCGTGGTCGTTTTCCAAAAGCTGGAAATCACACTGAAGATGGTGTTCGGGATGTATCGGTTTGGTGCTCCAATGATTATTTGGGAATGGGACAAAATGCCGAAGTCATAAAGGCAATGTGTGATGCTGCCTGGCAAAGTGGGGCAGGTGCAGGGGGAACCAGAAATATTTCAGGAACAACCCACTATCATGAACTCCTGGAACAGGAAATTGCTGATCTTCATAACAAGGAAACTGCCCTCTTGTTTACTTCCGGCTACGTTGCCAATTGGGCATCTCTTTCGACCCTGGGATCACGCGTGCCCAATGTCGTCATTTTTTCTGATGAGAAAAATCATGCTTCCATGATTGAAGGAATAAGGCATTCCAGATGCAGAAAAGAAATCTGGCAGAGGAATAGCGTCGAAGACCTCGACAGAAAATTGTCAAAGTATGATTCATCGACCATGAAAATCGTGGCGTTTGAATCCATTCATTCGATGGATGGAGATATTGCTCCAGTTGGAGATATTTGTGAAGTTGCAAGAAAGCACAATGCCCTAACATATCTTGATGAGGTCCATGCTGTCGGTCTTTATGGGCCACGAGGCGGTGGTATCGCCGAGCGGGATGGAGTGATGGATCAGGTCACAATAATCCAGGGCACCTTGGGGAAAGCCTATGGATTGATTGGAGGGTATATTGCTGGTTCCTTCGAAACTATTGATTTTATAAGATCCTTTGCCAGTGGTTTCATTTTTACTACAGCTCTGCCACCTTCAATTTTGGCGGGCGCTCTTGCCTCGGTAAGACATCTGAAAGCGAGTCATGTTGAGCGGGCCCGCCAGGCAAATATGGTTAATTTGTTACGTACCAGACTCGACCAGGAAGGTGTTCCTCATATTGATAACCCAGGACACATTGTTCCCGTCATGATCAAGGATCCAGAGAAATGCAAAATGATTGCCGATCTGCTAATGGAAGATTTCGGTATTTACGTACAACCCATCAACTACCCCACTGTACCCAAAGGGACAGAAAGGCTACGGATAACACCTTCTGCCCTTCACAGTGCAGGAGACGTGGATTATCTTGTTAAGGCACTGACGGTATTATGGTCTCAATGTGCTCTATCGCGTGCTGTGGCCTGAAAAAGCTATTCCTGCATTAACTCAAGCATTCTTTCCAGGTTGAGATTGGTTTCAACATGGTTGGCCATTTCATCGATCGTGTTTTCGATGAGCTCTGTATAGCTGTAATCAGTGAGACCCTTTCGTAAAGACTTCAAATAATGGGAACGAAATTGGTTGTTGGAAAATAATCCGTGCAGATAGGTACCCTGAACCCTACCATCTGATGAAGTGGCCCCTTCATTGATCCAAGATCCGCCATACTCCTTCTGGGCAAAATTGTTTTTGCAATCAGGACCGGTGGTCACTCCCTTGTGAATTTCATATGCCTGGAAAAAATTATCTTGCCACCGGGCATTGGTAATTCCAACATTTTTTTCACTGGCCATGACCGTTGAAACATTAAGCAAACGCAAGCCCTTATGTGATCCAGGATGACCTTCCACGCCGTTCAAATCATCTATTTGGGTACCAAGTATTTGATATCCTCCACACAAACCAAGAATTCTACCCCCCCTGCGATGGTAAGCAATCAAATCATAATCCCACCCCTGTTTTCGGATAAACTCCATATCACTTCTGGTAGACTTGCTTCCGGGTATGATAACCAAATCGGCATCAACAGGAAGCGGCATACCAGGTTTTACAGGTTTGACGACAATTTCAGGGTGGTTTTTCAAAGGGTCCAGATCATCAAAGTTAGCAATTTTATCCAAGGCAAGATAGTAAATCCTTAAAGTGCCTTTCTTACCTGCTTTAGACATGGACAGAGAAAGCGAATCTTCCGAAGGCAATTGTTCAGCAACTTCAATCCAGGGAAGAATGCCCAAGCCTATCCAACCAGTATTTTCTTCAATATACCGATATCCGTCCTCAAATAATTCTGTGTTGCCCCTGAATTTGTTAATGATAAACCCCTTTATCATACACCTGTCTTCGTGGGGTAGCACCTGTCTTGTACCGACAAGTTGGGCAATTACGCCGCCCCGGTCGATGTCACCAACGATGGCAACGGGGGTGCCAGACTCCCTGGCAAAACCCATGTTGGCAATATCATTCGCTCGCAAATTAATTTCGGCAGGGCTCCCGGCTCCTTCAACAATGACCATATCGAATGTTTTTGTCAATGTATGAAAACTTTCCATGACAGGCATCATCAGGGATTTTTTCAGTTTCATGTAGTCTCGTGAATCAATGGTCGTTTGTACTTTTCCATGCACAATAATTTGGGACCTTTGATGAGATTCAGGCTTCAATAAAACTGGGTTCATATGAATTGAAGGTTCAATTTGGCAAGCCATGGCCTGAAGTGATTGTGCCCTTCCTATTTCCAGACCCTCAGTGGTGACTGACGAATTATTGGACATGTTTTGTGGCTTGAAGGGAGCAACCTTATAACCTCTGTTCTTAAAAGCCCTGCAAAGACTTGCGACAAGCAAAGACTTGCCAACATTCGATCCAGCACCCTGGATCATAATCTTTAAGGGTGCCATGGTAATCCAAACTTAAGACGAGATCAGAATTCTATTCCCTTTTGGGCTTTAACTCCTGAACGGAAAGGATGTTTGATCATTTCCATTTCTGTAACGAGATCAGCTATTTCAATAAGTTGTTCATGGGCATTTCTCCCAGTAAGGATAACATGTGTATCGGCGGGTTTATGCTCTTTAATAAAGGCAACGACTTCTGCAATTGGCAAATAGCCATAACGGAGTGAGATATTTATTTCATCCAATAGGATCATTTTGATATCAGGGTTCACAATTAATTGTTTGGAGAGTTCCCAAGCTCTCGTGGTCATAAGAATATCACGTTCCTTATCCTGCGTTTCCCAGGTAAAACCCTCGCCCATAGTATAAAATTTGCACTGTTCCGCAAAATGCTTCTGTATCAGGTCTCGCTCGCCAGTTGCCATACCCCCTTTGATATATTGCACCACTGCACAGGGTATTTGATGCGCAATACACCTGAAAACCATGCCAAAGGCAGCTGATGATTTTCCCTTTCCTTTGCCGGTGTGGACGATAACCAAGCCTCTTGACTCAGTTTTGGATGCCATGATTTTATCTCTGACAACCTTTTTCTTGGCCATCTTTAGATTATGTCTCTGAAAATCATTCGAACTCATCGGCCATCTCCTTACTGGAATCAAATTGTACTATTTCCATCAACAAATTCCTGGTGGAATTCAATTTGGGACACCAAAAACCTCTTTCCATTGCCTCCAAAAATCTGTTGGCAATCTCTTTTAACGCATCCGGGTTGTTTTCCTCAATAAACTTTCTGGTCTCTTTGTCTTCAAGATAAGCTGTGTAGGTCAAATCGAAGTGGTGTGACTTGGCTGCGCCGGTCGTTGCAGCAAATGCAAAAAGATAGTCGACGGTTGCAGCAATCTCAAAAGCACCTTTGTAACCATGCCTTTTCACGCCATTAATCCATTTGGGGTTAACAGATCTTGATCGAACAACGCGACCAATTTCTTCTTCCAGAGTTCGTATCACTGGCCGTTCAGGTCGGGAATGATCATTGTGGAAAATGGTTGGTTGCTCTCCCTTTATCTTTTCAATAGCGGCAGAAATACCTCCCTCAAACTGGTAATAATCATCACTGTCCAAAATATCATGTTCATAGTTGTCCTGGTTATGAATGATGGTATCAATTTCTCCCAACCGAGCAGTAAAGGTTTCCAAATCCTTTTTACCATCCGCATCTTGCCCCAGGGGGAAACTTCCCCATTCAAGGTAGGCTTGCCCTAAATCTTCACGGTTGGACCAAAGTTGCTCATCAATCAGTGCTTGTAAACCTGCACCATAGGATCCAGGCATGGAGCCAAAGACTCTGAACCCAGCTCTCGTTTTGCCAAGTTTTTCGATGTCCTGTCTATAACATTCTGCTGCTGGGTTATAAAATTCTGGTTCATCAAGATTCATTACTGCCTTGGCTGCATTTGCGACCAAATCGATTTGGGTAGGAAAGGCATCGCGAAAGAAACCCGATACACGCAAAGTTACATCTACTCTTGGCCTACCCAGGATAGTATGAGGGAGTATTTCAAAACCTGTAACTCGACCACTGTTTTCATCCCATTGTGGCTTTACACCCATCAGAGAAAGGGCTTGAGCGATATCATCACCACCCGTTCTCATATTGGAAGTACCCCAAGCAGTGAGAGCCATTTTACGAGGCCAATCCCCCTTGTCCTGCAAGTATCTTTCGATTATCAAATTGGCTGATTTCCAACCAAGCGCCCAGGCCGTTCTGGTAGGTATGGATCTGCTGTCAACCGAATAAAAATTCCTCCCTGTTGGCAGTATATCAACGCGACCTCTTGATGGTGCACCCGAAGGGCCGGGGGGCAGAAACTTGCCATCGAGGCTCTGCAATAATCCTTCGGTTTCCAAACCACCACATTTTCTCAACAGGGGCTTGAGTGTATTTTGGGCATAGGAAATTACTTCCCGTGAGTTTTTTCCTGCATCAGTGTTACTCTCCAGTAATTTCGAAAAGTACAATTCCAGACGTTCAACCGTATCGCCATTTGAACGCCAGGGATCAGAACTGATTTCCCTAAGCTCTACAGGCTTAGCATCCTGCCATTCCAGTGAAAAATCACAATCCAGTGGATCAAAAGTCTCACCAAAACCAAAATCTTTAGCGAGGCTACGTAGAGATGATGCTTCTGGTCCTTCCCCGTTATTCCGGGGGGTCCTAAGAAGTGAGGTGATTAAATCGCGTTCCTGAATTCCCTGCGGAGATTTGCCAAAAATATGCAACCCATCTCGAATTTGTCGTTCTTTCAATTCGCACAGGTAGGCATCAAGTTTTTGCAATTTATTGGCAGTATGATCTGGGGGATCAATGCCAATATCTTCTTCCAGCTTACTCTTTGACACTGTCTCCAGGATTTGATTTTCCAGAAACTTCGTTCGCTTGGCGTCAACCCCCGAAGCCTCATAATATTCATCCAACAGAATCTCCAAATCCCTATACATACCATATGATTCTGCCCGAGTTAGTGGGGGTGTCAAATGATCAATGATTACGGCCTGACTTCTTCTTTTTGCTTGGGTACCCTCACCGGGATCATTAATGATGAAGGGATAAAAATGTGGTGTTGGTCCCAAAGCGGCTTCCGTAAAGCAATCCTCAGACAATGCCATTGCTTTGCCTGGCAACCATTCGAGGTTTCCATGCTTTCCAAGGTGAACTATAGCATGAGCACCAAATTGCTTCCTAATCCAGAAGTAAAAGGCAAAATAATTATGGGGTGGAACCAGGTCAGGGCTATGATAAGTTTCTTTGGGGTCAATATTGAATCCCCGGGCGGGTTGAATGGCCACAACAATATTGCCAAATTTGTGGAGGGGTAAAACAAAATGAGAATTAACCAGATAGGGGTCCTGTTCAAAGTGCCCCCAGCGTTCCAGAATTTCTGATCTAACCTTGGGCGGGAGTTCTAAAAAGTAACGTTTATAATCATCTTTCGAGAGACGAGCCAAGTTTTTATTCACCTTGATTTTGTTAAGATCATTTGTTGTTCCTTGCAACAGAAGGTTCATCAACTTGGAAGAAGTTTCAGGAAAATGTGAAATTTTGTATCCAGATTGCTTTAGTTTATTCAGGACTAGGGTCGCTGATTCAGGTGTATCCAATCCTACACCATTGGCTAAACGACCATCTTTATTGGGATAATTGCCCAATATGACCGCAATTTTTTTATTCTCGGGTTTTATTTTTCCAATATTGATCCAGTTTCTGGTCAATTCCGAAACAAATTCGAGGCGGTCTGTAACAACTTCATGCAGACTTACCGAATATTGGGTATTACAATTTGCCTTAGACTGGTTTTTAAAGGCTATGGCTCTGGAAAGAATTCGACCATCAATCTCCGGAAGGGAGACAAACATGGCAATATCCCTGGGAGGTAATCCAAAGCTGTTTCCCTGCCAGGAAGGTTTATCTGCCGAACCCAAGACAACCTGAAATACAGGTTTATTGATTTTGTCCAATACAGTAGGCTGCCAATCATCTCCCTTGCCTATGGTTCCTAGAGCAAAACCTGTGAGGTTGAGAACAATATCAGGATGGGATTTCTGGAACAAGTCCTCGCAAAAAGCCACTGAAACTTTATCCTTCAACGAGGATACAAAGATTGGAAGTGAGTTTATCTTCTTGGCTGTAAGTGAAGAAATCAGTTTTTTGACCGGTTCAAGATTACCGTTTATGAATAAAGATCGATAAAACACTATTGCAGCAACAGGCCATTCAGAATGCCAGTTCTGCTGAAGTTCTTCCAAGCCAAAATGGCTCATTTGGGGATAGTAAATACCATTCTTCAGCTCTGTTGATGGTAATGGCGGAACGGGTTCCTGGTAAAGGAGATGACGACAATATTGTAGAAAGAAGGAAGCATTATTAGGACCACCTTCCAATAGGTATCCAAAAAGATTCTCCCAATGTTTTTTTGATAGAGTGGAAAGTGATAATAATTCAGGATCGGGCTTATCATCTCCTGGAAGGACAACAAAGTTAACACCCTTGTTTTTCAGTTGGACAGAAAATTGTTCAAGACAGTATTGCCAATAGGAAGTACCCCCCAAAGCTCTGATGATAACGAGTTTGGATTTGATTGCCGTTTTATCGAGGTATAAATCAACTGAATAGGGATGCGTTAACCATGAAAGTTGACCCAACCGGATAAAATCACGATCTTTGCTATAATGCCTGCTGGCCTGCGAAAGTATAGCTAAATCTGTATCGGCTGTTGAAAGGAATATAAGGTCAGCGGGGTAATGGTCAGGGTCGACGGGTTCAATGCCATTAGTGATTTGACCAGATGTGGTGGAAAGAATGTGCATTCAATTAATCAGCAAAACAATCTAACATCCTAAACAGTTCAGCCTGGTTTATGCCAGTTTCACCGATTATTACCAATCTGGTCTCATAGGCCTCAGTTTCACTAAATGGCCGATCAAAATAACTGTCTACCCTTGGCCCGACTGCCTGTATGACCATGCGCATGGGTGACCCCACAACAGCCCCAAATCCCTTAACCCTTAAAAGGTTGTGTTTGATGATTGCTTCGCGCAGAGCGGTTTTGAAGTCATCAGGATTATTTATGGCAGGTAATTTGAAAATAAAACTTTCAAAATCATCGTGGTCGTGATGATCTTCACCATTCTCACCGTGATGATGTTGGATTTCATCTCTGGAGTAAATATTCTGTTCAGAACCAATTCCCAATCCCAGAATAATTTTTGGATCAACACTACCCATTTGAGATTTTATTATTACGGTACCTTTCCGCACAATAGCAGAAATGTCAGACATCAGTTGATCCCTTTCACCTGCGGTTATCAAATCCAACTTGTTGACAACCACAAGGTCAGCGCAAGCCAACTGATTTTCAAAGAGTTCTGACAAAGGGGTATCATGGCTAAGATTATCATCATCGTCACGCTGTTTCATTATAGCGTCAGTGTTAGCGGCAAATTTGCCTTCTAGGACAGCCGGACCATCAACAACAACGATGACTCCATCAACCGTAACTTTCGGTTTAATTTCGGGCCAGTTAAACGCCCGAACCAAAGGTTGTGGCAGTGCGAGACCTGAAGTTTCAATAATGATTTGATCCGGTTGGGGGTTCCTGGAAATCAACTGTTCCATGGCAGGGGTAAAATCTTCAGCAACCGTGCAGCAAATACAACCATTGGTCAATTCTAAAATATTCCCATCATCACAACCTTCTATGCCGCAATGGTTCAATATGCTACCATCTATTCCAAGATCTCCGAATTCATTTACAATAATGGCAATTTGTTTGCCGTTTGCTTTTTCAAGCAGGTTTTTTATCAAGGTTGTTTTACCAGCCCCCAAGAAACCAGTAATGATTGTTGTCGGAATTTTTACCATTTATGCCTGTTGGAATGTTTTACCTTTTGAGCCAAGTTAAGACCTCTATTTGTTTCAAATTATGAATACCAAATTTCAAATCCTATTTGCACTGGTTTTTAACGAATTTAAAGATCATATTGTTGGCAATTTATTCTTTGTTGAAATGAGATTTAAATTGACTGACAATTACATATGAACCAGAAGTTTATTCCATCATCTAAGCCTTTCCGTAAATTTTTTCTCAGGCTGATGATGATCTTTTCAGAACGATAGGTAAGAATGCAATTTACCAGGCAAAGAAAAAAGGGGTATATATACTGTGTCAGCCAAAATCAATTACATGGTAGCAGTTCATATCACCCAAAAGACTTCAATCACCAGTTAGCAAAATATGATTTAATACCCGTTTTTAAAGTAGTTTTTGGATATATAAAGCAAGTATGAAGTTGAAAGGTGAAGTTTTATTTATTGACAATTTTTATTGATTACCTTATTGGCTAAATTAAAATTTATAAAAACCCACACTCGGCGAAAGTATTTGAGCAGTTCCGTTTTTACAATCTGTAATTGTTAATCAAAGAAATGCTCAACATAAGGGTAAGTTTATGGCGCAGGCATCACAGATTGAATGGACCGATGCGACTTGGAATCCGGTCACGGGTTGTACCAAGATAGGCCCGGGGTGTGATCATTGCTATGCAGAGCGATTTGCTGAACGTTGGCGGGGAATTAAGGGTCATCCCTACGAACAAGGATTTGACCTACGCCTCTGGCCCTCTCGGCTCGGAATACCCGTATCCTGGAAAAAATCTCGCATGATTTTTGTCAATTCCATGAGCGATCTTTTTCATAAGAAAGTTGATCGGCATTTCATAGACCAAGTCTTTGATGTCATGGAAGAAGCTGATTGGCATATCTATCAGATCCTCACCAAGCGAAGCTCGCTTATGCGAAACTATTTGAGGAGAAGATACGATAAAAAGCCTATACCATCACATATATGGCTTGGTATTTCAATTGAGAATTCAGGACACAAGGGGCGTATTGACCATCTCAGGAAAATAAATTCGGGAGCACTGTTTATTTCATTTGAACCCCTCTTGGGGCCGATCGGTGAAGTTGATTTATCCGATATAGCATGGGTTATTGTCGGTGGAGAAAGTGGACCAAGGGCAAGAGCAATGGCTCCTGAATGGGTAATAGAAATTAGGGATAAATGTTTGCAAGGGGGTATTGCCTTTTTCTTCAAACAATGGGGAGGTCCGCGGCCAAAATCAGGCGGTCGCCTTCTTGATGATGTTGAATGGAATGGCTTTCCTTGGAGAAAAGTGCCAAAAGAAATACTTGCATCAATGCAAGAACCTACAGGTAAATTACATTGATACCTCCTGAATATTCTGGTCGTGAGCAGACTTTTATTAAGCACGCTTTTTTAACTAACTATCTAGAGTTATTGGCTTTTAAAACACTTCAGGGGCGTGATCGAATTTTTAATTTTGTTGATGCTTTTGCAGGGCCTTGGCGTATTGCAAATGATTCTGATTATTCTGATGCTTCATTTGATCAAGCCCTGAGAACTCTCAATGGTGTAAAATCCAAACTGAAAGAATTGGGTAAATCCTCGACGATTAGGTTTATTTTCTGCGAAAAAATAAAGATTCATTTGAGAGGCTCGAAGAATATTCTCACCGACACAAGGAATATGAGATACGAATATTTCATGGGCGGTTTGAAGAAAATTTGGAAGATATGAATGCATTTTGTAACACCGGGTTTACCTTCACATTTATTGATCCTACAGGTTGGAACATTGATTCAAAACCCATTTTTGAGTTCTTGAGACAACAAAATGGCGAGTTTTTGATAAATTTTATGTCAGAGGATATTAATCGATTCGCTACGTACCATGCGGTTAGTTCTTCAATCGGGCAATTTCTTGCTGATTCAAATTGGGAAAATGATTTCAATCAACTTTCAACGAAATCTAGTAACGAAGAACGAGTACTTTCTTTGCTTAAGAAACGACTAAAGGATTCTAAAGCAGCGAGGTATGTTCCGGATTTCCCTATACTTAAGCCCAAGGAAAATCGGATAAAAATGCGACTCCTTCTTGGTACTCATTCTTCGAAGGCCCTGGAAGTATTCCGAGATGTACAAAAACCTGTGGAAAATTTAGAAATTAAAGCCCGTACTAGGCTGCGAAATAAAGGCCAACAAAGCTTATTTGATGAGGGCGATATTTTCGATTTTATTCAAAGCTTAGAAGGTATTGGCAGTGAAGAATATCGGAAAAGAGCAGAAGAAAAAATAGTTCAATTCCTAACTGAGAAGGGTTCATCAAGATTTGAAAATATCAAAATATTAATACTTGAAAAAATTCCGATTAGGTTAACACAACTAAAGGATTTGATCTCATTGATGAGAAAACAAAATATACTTTTGTTTGATTTACCAAAAAGAAAGCAAAAGCCACAGGACGACACAATTATTTCTTTAGCAAAACGACAGAAGACCTTGTTCTAAACTCGTAATCAGCTTACTCTTTTTGCTAATTTATTCCACGGGGGAATGCCAGCATCCCAGATCATTCAAAGAATGTTAACAGCCCATAAACATCACGCCTGGGTTTGCATGGACCAAGGGCATAATAACCTTGAAACGCGTCAGAACAAACTATATGAGCCACCTTATTGAAATATTCTTGATGATTATCCAAGAAAGTTTCTAACTCTTCCTCATTGAAACCTCCATGTGTACAATCATTTAGATATGCATCCCAATCGAAGTGAGCGATAATTTTATTTCTTACATCTTTACGAGGAGTATATACTGCAAAAAAACACCCGAGAGGGTGTTTCATTCAGCCCAACCTGATTGATAAATCCGGGACCTGAATGCAGGTCCCGGATCCCTTGTGTGCTATCCCCCGTAGTAGGCGTCCTGGTCGCCATTGAAGATAAAGTCCGATGCCTCCAACGAATCCATCTGATAGTCGTACAAATAAATCTTGTTGTCCTCGTCAACCTTAACCACCGTCACCTCCCGACCCCACCAGGTCTTGTAGGACGATATGTCAAGGTCAGAAAAGTCGCTAACATCGGTGTAGCCTGAAAGATCAATCCGGTCTTC
>JAJEBQ010000024.1 GCA_022822495.1 Paracoccaceae bacterium
CTTGAAATGCAATTGTTCCTTACGAAGACTGATTTTGATTTTGCCACCCTTCTTCAGCTTGCCAAAAAGAATTTCATCGGCCAATGGCTTTTTGACTTCTTCTTGAATTAACCTGGCTAGGGGACGCGCACCCATTTTGGAATCATATCCTTTCTTGCCAAGCCAGTCGCAGGCTTTGTCACTAATCTCAATCTGGATATTGCGTTCAATCAACTGGCCTTCCAATTGCGTGATGAACTTCTGCACGACCTTAATGATGGTAGCAGGATTAAGAGCCTTGAAACTTATGATGGCATCAAGCCGGTTGCGGAATTCCGGTGGAAACAATTTGTCAATGGCAACCTTGTCTTCACCCTCTCTGGAAGTTCTGCCAAAACCAATCGCAGCCTTTTCCAACTCAACTGCTCCTGCATTGGTTGTCATAATCAGAATGGTATTGCGAAAATCAACCATTCGACCGCTGTGATCCGTAAGTTTTCCATAATCCATGACCTGCAGAAGTATATTGCTTACATCAGGATGAGCCTTTTCAATTTCATCCATAAGAATAACACAGTGAGGGTTCTCATCAACACCATCCGTTAACAATCCCCCTTGATCAAAACCGACATAACCCGGAGGTGCTCCGATGAGTCGGGATACGGAATGCTTTTCCATGAATTCTGTCATATCAAACCGCAAAAGTTTGGTTCCAAGGTTTTCGGCTAGTTGCCTTGCGACCTCTGTTTTACCCACGCCAGTTGGACCAGCAAACAGGTAAGATCCAACCGGTTTTTCCTGCTCTCTCAAACCTGCCCTGCTAAGTTTTATGGCGTTTGTCAAAGCCGTAATTGCTAGGTCTTGGCCAAAAACAACTATTTTGAGATTTTTTTCTAAATCACTCAAGAGAACAGAATCGGAACGAGATAATTTTTTGGAAGGTATCCTGGCTATCGCTGCAAAGGTATCTTCAATATCACTGACACTTATGGTTTTTCTGATTTTGGACTGGGTCCGAAGCCGGTTGGAGGCACCAGCTTCGTCAATGATATCTATCGCCTTGTCAGGAAACCTGCGATTGCTGATGTATCTTGCTGAAAGTTTGACAGTGGATTTCAGGGCCTCAGTCGTATACCGTACGGAATGATGCCTCTCCAATTTGGGCTTGATACCTTTCAGGATCTGGAAGGTTTCATCTTCGGTTGGCTCAACAATATCAATTTTCTGAAACCTTCGGGATAAAGCGCGATCCTTTTCAAAATGTTGCTTGAAATCTTTATGTGTCGTTGACCCGATACATTTTATGGAACCATCCTGAAGGCTTGGTTTTAAAAGATTGGAAGCATCCATGGAACCCTGGCTTGTGGCTCCTGCACCTATCATGGTGTGCACTTCATCAACAAAGAGAGCGACGTTCTTTTTACGCTTCAATTCCTTGACGATGTTGGAAATTCTTTCTTCAAAATCTCCTCGATAACGGGTTCCTGCCAACAATGTTCCCATATTGAGTGAATATATGGTAAAATCTGTAAGTATCTCCGGGACATCGCCTTCGGCTATCCTTAATGCCATTCCTTCGACTATGGTCGTTTTGCCAACTCCAGGATCACCAACCAGTAATGGATTGTTCTTGGTTCTCCGCAATAAGGTTTGAAAGCAGCGTTTGACTTCTGTATTGCGACCAATAAGGGGATCGATCTTGCCCTGTTTGGCCCTCTCTATAAGGTTTATGCAATATTTGGCCAGGTCGGATTTCTTGGAGTCCCTCTTTTCCGAATGCCTTTTCCCCAAGGGCCTCGGTTTGGGTGTCAGGCTTGAATAAATGTCCCCTACACTTTCACTCGGGTTTTTGGTTATGCCGTGCGAAAGAAACCTTGTGAGATCATACCTGGTCAGCCCGACATTCTCCAAAACATTCCGGGCATGGCTATGGCGTTCCGAAAAAATAGCCAGCAAAACATCCACACCATTAACAATGTCAGTTCGACCAGCACCCTGCACATGAATTGTTGCTCGGTTCAAAACCTTTTCAAAACTGGTTGTGGGAGAAAGGGGTTTGACAACACTGTCGGTATTTTCATTGAAATTAAGCAAATCATCTGCCTCTGTATCCTTATACAGAAATTTGAAGATTTTTTCTCTTATGACCACTGGATTAATACCACATGCGGTGATTGCATCTTTGGCAGGAGGATCTTCCAGCACGGCCAAAAGAAGATGATCAAGGGTCAGATATTCATCCCCGTTGAGGGAAGCGAACTTATGAATCCTCTTTATTGATTCTTCAAGTTCGGTAGAAAACATTGGCAATTATCATTTCTCCTTATTTTCGCACATTAAATTGTTGCAACATTGAACGCTTCCAACAACGGTCGAACTTTCCACACACCGTTTCAAACGGGCAAGCTTTTGTTCATGTCCCCAACTTTGAATTGACAGATAAATATCACAACTAAGATTTCATTAAAACAGTATTTACCATCAAAGATTTTTTAAAAACTGTCTTTTCTCTTTCTAATTTCTGCAAAACAATCCTCATCACTCATGTCGGAATGACCGACAATCTTTTTCATCTCAGGAGTATTTGCTCGCAAGAAAGGGTTGGTAAGTAACTCCAGCGAAAGTTGTGATGGCACTGTGGGGACGCCCTCGCCGCGTCTCTTTTTTTCGTTTTCCACACGGTTATTCAATGCTGTGTTGTCCTTCTCCAGACTAAGGGCGAATTCACCATTGGCCAAAGTGTATTCATGACCGGAATAAATCATTGTCTCGGCTGGTAAAGCTGCAATTTTTTGCAGACTTTGCCACATCATGGGAAAGGTACCTTCAAAAACCCTGCCACATCCTAGCGCCATAAGTGAGTCGGCTGTGAAGGCTGCTCCAGGAAAAACAAATGCGATATGCCCTATGGTATGGCCAGAAACATCAAGGATAGAAACATCCCGATTGCATAGTTGTAGACGATCACCTTCTGCTATCTCAATATCCAGTTTGGGCAAACGCTTACGATCATTTTTGTTTCCAATGACCTTCGGCCTATATATCTTACGAAGTTCTTCAACGCCACCTACGTGATCAAAATGGTGGTGGGTTATGAGAATGTAATCCAGGTTCCAACCGAGAGAATCAAGTTCAGCACTTATGGGGGCGGCCTCGGGGGCATCGACCAAGGCCGTTTCGTGCAAATTGGCGTCATGAATCAGGTAGGCATAATTATCTGACAAACATGGAACTGTTTTTATGGTAATAGACATGACCAAATCCTAGCAAGGTTGATTTAAATAATAAGCACTGAGTATTGGTTAACAAGTAATGGCTATGCGTCCCGATGTAACCCGTTTGAACAATTTTTATTTCCACACGGAACTGGGCAAGTTTGTCCATGAGACCCTTATTGCTGAAATCAATGAGATTTGGGAGGATAAGGTTGAGGGCAGCGTAGTCGGTTACGGGTTTGCTTTACCCCTGCTCGAACAGTTTTTTGGAGAAGGTACCAGAATTATCAACCTCATGCCCCAATCAATGGGGTATCAAAAGTGGCCCGAAGACAAGCCGAATGTTTCGGTCCATATACTGGAAGCCAATTGGCCACTTCCTACCGCAAGCATTGCAAGGGCAGTATTGCTCCATGGTATGGAGTTTTGTGAAAATGAGTCTGTGATGCTGTCAGAGTGTTGGCGCGTATTGGTACCAGAAGGGACAGTCCTTATGGTTGTTCCCAATAAGGTTGGGGTGTGGGCATCAAACTCATCAACGCCCTATGGTTGGGGGCAAGGGTATACCTATGGTCAAATTTCGAAGATGTTGGCACGACATAAATTACAATTGGTCAGACATTCGATGGCTTTGATGGTGCCCCCCGGTAAAGATGGTTCGCTTCGAATCATGACCAAGACACTGGAGAAAACAGGTAAAAAACTGCACCAGAAGGTCGTGGGAGGGGTTCATCTGATTGTGGCTCGAAAAAGAATTTTCTTGTCACAAAATCATGGGATAGGTGAAACTGTAAAAAGTGGTCTGGAGCTATTGAAAGGAGCCAAAGCACCAACACCAAAGCCCGTGACAGGCATGAGCAAACCTTTGGAGCCTGGTAGAACTTGAGCATGCAAAGGTATTGGTTTAAGGTGCAAAAGGTACAAGATAAGGTAAGAACACGGTTCAATGTGGCGATTAGGGAAAATTTCAACTTAACCAATTGCAACATCCCGAAACCTTACCTAATTAGGACTTAGTCGATTGGGGCAATGTTGTTCAATTTTCCAATTGAATGCCCTCTTGATGGTTTAACCAACAAAATGAAACTGTAACTGGACGTAATAATATTTAGGGAGTTTTGTGGCAGAAAACTTGTCAATATCAGCAGGTATCGCTTCACGGTATTCAACCGCTCTATTTGAGCTCATGCTTGAGGAAGGCATGATTGAGCAATTAGAGAAGGAAATTACTGAGTTGCATGTGGTAATATCTGAAAGTGATGATCTAAGAGTGCTGATAGAATCACCCATCTATACTAGGGACGAAGCAAGGAAAGGTATGGTGGAGATAGCCACACGAATGGGGTTGAGCAAAATATTCACCAACACCCTGGCTTTGCTGGCAACCAAGCGAAGGTTGTTTGCTCTACCTCTCATTTTGGACCAGTTGGACCAGATGATTTCTAATCACAAGGGGATTGTGCCAGCTGAAGTTCTGTCTGCCCACGATTTGAGTGACGACGAGATCAACAGGATAAGTGATGCCTTGCAAAACAAGGCGGGTAAAGCAATCAAACTGGATATAAAAATAGATCCTAGCCTCATTGGGGGTATGGTCGTAAGGCTGGGCTCCAGAATGATCGACAGTTCAATTAAATCCAAACTCATGAACATGAAATATGCAATGCAAGAGGTTGAGTAAATGAGTATCCAAGCTGCAGAAATATCAGCAATTCTCAAGGACCAGATCAGGAATTTTGGCCAGGAGGCCGAGGTTGCCGAAGTTGGCAGGGTGCTAAGTGTTGGCGATGGTATCGCCAGGGTATTCGGACTGGATAATGTCCAAGCCGGTGAAATGGTTGAGTTTCCAGGTGGTATCAGGGGGATGGCCCTGAACCTGGAGGTCGATAATGTCGGCATCGTCATCTTCGGCGATGACCGCGACATTAAAGAGGGTGATCTTGTCAAACGAACCGAGGCCATTGTTGACGTTCCCGTCGGTGAGGAACTTCTCGGCCGTGTTGTTGATGCCCTGGGACACCCCATTGACAACAGAGGACCCGTTGAAACATCGCAACGATCAGTCGCTGATGTTAAAGCCCCCGGAATTATACCCAGAAGATCAGTACATGAACCAATGGCTACGGGCTTGAAATCAGTGGATGCGATGATTCCCATTGGGCGTGGCCAAAGAGAGTTGATCATTGGCGACCGTCAGACCGGTAAGACAGCATTGGTACTTGATACAATACTCAACCAGAAATCGTACAATGATGCGGCCGGTGATGACGAGTCAAAGAAGCTCTATTGTATCTATGTGGCTGTCGGGCAAAAGCGCTCAACAGTTGCCCAGCTGGTTAAGAAACTCGAGGAAAACGATGCCCTGAGGTATTCGATTATTGTGGCTGCAACCGCCTCGGATCCTGCCCCCATGCAGTTTTTGGCACCCTATTCGGCAACAGCCATGGCAGAATATTTCAGGGATAATGGTAAACATGCCTTGATTATTTACGATGATCTGTCCAAGCAGGCTGTGGCCTATCGTCAGATGTCGCTCCTCCTGCGAAGGCCCCCAGGAAGAGAAGCTTATCCTGGGGATGTGTTCTATCTCCATTCAAGACTCTTGGAGCGGGCAGCGAAATTGAACGAAGATTTCAAGGCTGGTTCCTTGACAGCTCTCCCCATTATTGAAACCCAGGCAGGTGACTTGTCGGCCTATATCCCAACCAACGTGATTTCGATTACGGACGGCCAGATATTCCTTGAGACCGAATTGTTCTATCAGGGCATAAGGCCGGCAGTCAATACCGGCCTGAGCGTTTCCAGAGTGGGATCGGCGGCCCAGACCAAAGCCATGAAATCAGTGGCTGGTACCGTCAAGTTGGAACTTGCCCAATATCGGGAGATGGCAGCTTTTGCCCAATTTGGTTCTGATCTTGATGCCGCAACACAAAGATTGTTAAACCGTGGCGCCAGGTTGACTGAATTAATGAAACAGGCACAATATTCACCGCTTACCAATGCCGAAATCGTTTGTGTGATCTATTCTGGAACAGGCGGGTTTCTGGATAAAATTGACATCGGTGATGTGGTCCGATTTGAACAGGGACTGATCAATCACCTAAGGGCGAATTGTCAAGACCTTCTGGATGATATTACTGCCAATGACCGAAAAGTGGAAGGTGAGTTGGAGGACAAGATTAAAGAGGCCATCGGGTCCTATTCGGCCAATTTTTCCTGATAGTTGCTTGAGGAAGTCTCAGTCATGCCAAGTCTCAAGGACCTGAAAATCCGGATTGAGAGTGTTAAATCCACTCGTAAAATAACCAAGGCCATGCAAATGGTGGCCGCCGCCAAGCTCCGACGAGCGCAGGAGGCGGCCGAAAAGGCACGTCCCTATGCTATACAAATGGATAAGGTGGTATCCAATCTAGCGTCCTCCTTTCAAGATGGTTCCTCGGCCCCGAAAGTCTTGGCGGGGAGTGGCAATGATCAGGTTTATCTGTTGATTGTAGCCACGGCTGAACGTGGATTATGCGGCGGTTTTAACTCTTCCATTGTGCGACAGGCCCGCCAGAAAGCACGAGACTTGTTAAGCGAGGGTAAAACGGTCAAAATGCTCACCATTGGCAAAAAAGGTCGTGAACAACTAAAGCGGGAATTCGAAGAGCATTTTATTGATCATATTGATTTGACCCAATACAAGGCAATCAGATACAGCATTGCACAGGAAATCGGTGAAAAGATACTCACTCTCTTTAATAAGGAAGAGTTTGATGTCGCTACGGTATTTTACAGCAGATTTCAATCGGTCATTACTCAGATTCCAACTGAACAGCAAATTATACCGGTTGAGATCAAGGCGGATGATGAAGAGTCTGGTTTTTATGACTTTGAACCGGATGAAACCGACCTATTGGTGGATTTGCTACCCAAGGCAATTATTAATCATATTTTTACAGCCCTATTGGAAAATGCAGCCTCGGAACAGGGTGCCCGCATGTCTGCCATGGACAATGCTACCCGCAATGCCGGCGACATGATTGACAAGTTGACAATTGTTTATAACCGGTCCCGCCAGGCGGCCATTACCAAGGAACTTATAGAGATCATATCAGGTGCCGAAGCACTTTAAGAATTTGGAGAAAACCATGGATGCTAGAGTTGAACAAAACCAGAAAGCAGGAACAGGCCATGTAAAGCAGGTTATCGGCGCTGTTGTTGATGTGCAGTTTAGTGAATATCTGCCCGAGATATTGAATGCTCTGGAAACCGAAAACCAGGGTAAGAGACTTGTTCTGGAAGTCGCCCAGCACCTCGGCGAGAACACTGTACGAACGATTGCCATGGATTCAACCGAGGGGTTGGTTCGAGGGCAGGATGTAACCGATACAGGAGGACCGATAACTGTTCCCGTCGGTGATGCAACTCTGGGCAGAATTATAAATGTTGTTGGTGAATCAGTTGATGAAAAAGGCCCGGTTGAAGCCGAGGAGAGTAGAGCAATCCACCAGCCTGCACCAGAATATTCCGAACAATCGACCGAAACGGAAGTTCTGGTTACAGGAATTAAGGTTATCGATTTGCTGGCACCCTACGCCAAAGGAGGTAAAATTGGCCTGTTTGGAGGAGCCGGAGTGGGCAAGACTGTATTGATTCAGGAACTGATTAATAACATTGCCAAGGTTCATGCTGGATTTTCTGTATTTGCGGGTGTGGGCGAACGCACAAGAGAGGGTAATGACCTCTACCATGAATTTATTGAATCAGGTGTTATCAACATAGATGAATTGACCAAGTCCAAGGTCTCTCTTGTCTACGGTCAGATGAACGAACCTCCTGGGGCACGTGCCCGTGTTGGATTGACCGGTTTGACGTTGGCCGAGCAATTCAGGGATCAATCTGGAACAGACGTTTTGTTTTTTGTTGACAACATTTTCCGGTTTACCCAGGCCGGTTCAGAGGTGTCGGCCCTTTTGGGCAGAATACCATCGGCGGTTGGTTATCAACCAACACTGGCCACCGATATGGGAGCATTGCAGGAGAGAATTACGTCAACCAGAGCGGGTTCCATTACCTCGGTTCAAGCCATTTATGTCCCAGCCGATGATTTGACCGACCCGGCACCAGCAACATCGTTTGCCCATTTGGATGCCACAACGGTGTTATCAAGGGCTATTTCTGAGTTGGGTATTTATCCAGCTGTTGATCCACTTGATTCAACATCACGGATTTTGGACCCGGCGGTTGTTGGTGATGAACACTATAAAGTTGCCAGAGATGTTCAGGGTATCCTGCAAAGGTACAAATCGCTACAGGATATTATTGCCATTCTGGGAATGGATGAATTGTCTGAGGAAGATAAAATTACCGTTGCCCGGGCAAGAAAGATACAACGATTTCTTTCGCAGCCTTTTGACGTGGCGGAAGTCTTTACCGGTTCCCCGGGTGTACAGGTTCCCCTTGAAGTTACTATTGAGAGTTTCAGGCAGGTTGTTGCAGGTGAATGTGATCAATACCCTGAAGCGGCCTTTTATATGGTTGGTGGTATTGATGATGTTGCTGCGAAAGCTCATCAATTGGCTGCTGAAGCCGCGTAGTTTGGAAAAGGGCGTAGCATGCAATTTGATTTGGTTTCACCCGAGCGCAGCATCGCCTCATTTGAGGTTAATGCTGTTGATTTACCCGGTGCGGAGGGTGATATGACTGCTATGGATGGGCACCTCCCGCTTTTGACCAGTTTACGACCGGGGATTATAAAGGTCAGAAACGGTAGTGACGAAACCAGATATATTGTTGCTGGTGGTTTTGTTGAAATTACTTCCCAATCCGTTACCGTTCTTGCTGATAAGGTATTCCTGGATGAAGAGGTAACTTCGACCGCTCTTGATGATCTCATTGAGAGATTGAAGAATACGGCCAATAACAAAGAGATGCAAGAGAAGGATAAGGCAGATAAGCAAGTGGGGGATGCGATATCTCTCAAGGCTCAATTAGGTATATAAGCATTTATTTTTTTGTTTTCCCCCAACTTTATAGCATTTAGAGAAGCTGGTAATCAGTTATTGCAAAATTGAGTCGCTGATCGTGGAGTAAATTAACTCTTGCAAATGTTGGTAAACTCTACTACTCGTGATCGCTTATATAGCGTAAATAATTATCTCCTGAATTGAGGCTGAGTTACTCAGCAGATGGTCGTGTCACCCAGCGTATTTATTATTGTTAAACTTATTGCGTTTTTGAAAAGGCGTCTTGTTGTGGATTATTACATGCTAGTTATTTTTGCTACCCAAAAACCAAACTTTGCATCAAGGAAAGAGCATGATTTCCCAATTACATCTTCCATCGCTTACTGTAAAAGGTTTTCGCGGAGTTCGTTCACTTGAACTACAAAATCTTGGTCAAGTTACATTACTTGCCGGAAAAAATGGTATTGGAAAGACGGCCATACTTGAAGCCATCCGGGTTTATGCATCCAGAGGTGACATCCGTTTGCTTACTGACCTCATTGTAGGTTGTGACGAGATGATGCCTGGGAGTGACGAGGCTGGAGATAAAATTCTTATTCCAGATTTTACATCTTTGTTTTATGAGTATGATCCCAATAACGAAGACAAGGGTCACCCTTCAATACAGATAAGTGCTGAGGGAAAACCGGAAGAATTAACCCTTCAATTAGTGGATGATTTCGAACCAAGAAATCTTTTCTCTGATAACATTGACTTAAAGGCCTTCAAAATAACCATTGGTAGCAGTAATCGTACTATCCCACTTGGATTAATGTATTATCATGATCGGGTTGGATTTCGATCTCATCGTTTGATGTCAAGAAACGGCAGTAACACGGAAGCTTGGCTTGACCCTATTAAGCTTGAGTCACTTGGACCAGGTTTGATCCAGACTATTGATGTAGCCCGTTTATGGGACTCTGTGGCTTTAACAAAAGCTGAAGATTTCGTGACGGAGGCTCTACGTTTAGTTGTTGGGGATGGTTTAGAGCGACTTGCTGTCATTGGCGATCCTTCGGTGCCATACGCTAGAAAAGGGCGACGGGTTGTGGCCAAGCTAAAGTCCTCAACTACGCCAATTCCATTGAAGCGTTTGGGGGATGGTGTTCAGCGTTTTTTGGGTATTGCCCTTGCGCTTGCAAATTGCCAAAATGGAATTCTCCTTATTGATGAAGTTGAGAATGGCATACATCACTCAATTCAGGAGTCACTTTGGCGTATGATCTTTAGAGTGGCTGTGGAAAGCAATATTCAGGTCGTCGCAGCTACCCATAGTTGGGACTGTATTGCTAACTTTGCAGTCGCTGCAGATGAAACACCTGCAATTGGAACCTTGTATCGTCTTGAACATTTTGGAGACGATCTACATGCAGTTCACTATTCAGAGGAAAATCTTAAGGTGGCCGAGCAACAGAGGATTGAGGTTCGATAACCGGGATAAGTGCTCACTCAATATTGCTCGTTGAGGGTATTGATGACAAAGTAGTGGTTGAAAATCTTCTGATTGAGCATGGTTTTAAAAATAGTATAAAAATTGAAGTTAAAGAAGGATTCGAAAAACTCAGAGACTCACTGTACAGTGAAGTTAATGTATCTGGACGAGAAGTTCTAGGTGTTCTTGCGGATGCAAATGGGAAAATTGACAGGCGATGGAATTCGATCTCAGACCAGCTTAATAAAGCTGAATGTCAAGTTCCAAAGAAGATTTCATGCTCGGGAAGTATTTTCAATGGACCAACTCATAAGAATATCAGAGTTGGTGTCTGGCTTATGCCAGACAACAAACGAAGTGGTGAACTAGAGGATTTTGTACATGACATGATTCCTGAGAATGATCCCGTATTGCCACGAGCTAAACAATTCATTTGTAGCATCCCAGCAGAAGATCGCAAATTCTCTGACTCTAAAATCACCAAAGCCCATGTACATGCTTGGTTAGCAACATGCGAGAAACCCCGGCGCATGGGGACTGCGATAAAATCAAAAGATCTTGTTCATGATGTCAAAATTGCTAATTCTTTTGTCAGTTGGATACGCAATTTGTTTGATTTGTAGGAATCCTATGCAAACCTACAACTGACCAAGAACTTTCGAAGACACCACAAAGTGTCAGGACTTTCTGATGCCTAGTTTAATTCAACTCATTTTGTAACTGCTCAGGTAGTCTCGTTGTAGATTAATGAAGGCTTATCTGTTGGGTAAGATTATTTATGAGGCCTGCGTTCCTCGTTAGTTGGCGGGAACTATTGCTCCAGAGTCAAGCCGTGCCAATAAAACACCTATTTCAGGTCCCAGAGCGTTCTATCCCTGTTTCATTGTCTGTGCACACACACTTCTCAGGATGGCGAAGTCCCGTGGTCCGTCCTTGGTCCTGAAACGGCCAGAGAGGTTTCGAACCATGGCCGGAGCTCATGATTTTGCGACTCTCAGGAGTATCTTAGAAACGGCACAGAAATTGGGGTGGAACGCCTTGGAAACTCGGGAAACCGAGATGCAAGTGCGTTCGGCAAAACGTAACCAAGAAGGTCCCCTTCCAGACTCTTAACTGTGATGCTGTCGTTGAAGAAACAGAATCATGAGCACCCCAAAAGGAGTGCTCAAGTGACAACACTTCAATAATCTCCATTAGGGACTACCTGAGCAGTTACGATTTGGGTAAATTATTGAGTTTGGTTAGATCAAGTTTTTAAGTTCCCTGTATAGACCTGTTATCGTCCTATACATCGCCTCCCTTGGTCTTTCACCACGTACAGAATTGTTGAAGATGTCCTCAGGAAGGATACGGTGAAGTTGGGACTTGAAGTCATCACTTGAAACAATATCGCTGCTTCGTTCGACAAGATTGTCCATTCGTTGTGGGAAGTTGGTTATCCCATAGTCATTTGTCTTGGCCTCGACCAAATCAGGCCGAACCCTTATTCCCTGACCCTGCAACCAAAAAAGATCCCAAATATCACGATACCGTATGTACTCTGGGTGCGTTAAAGAAAGAAGTTTGTCTGCCATGATCTCCTCAGGAGATTCCACACCAACCAGGATATTATTGTGACCGTCCGGTAAAAATGGATAGTTTTGCCTCACCTGATGTGTTTCCAAGGTGTAAGCAGGGATATTGGCAACCTCGATTTTTATGCGTTGTCTGGGTCGGTCTAGACGTTCTGGCTCAGTAAGTACCATAACCTGCCACTTGTCTACCCGTAACATTGAATTTTCTGGAGCCTCTTTTTTCACACAGGGGTCTTTAACCTGCATTTCAAGTCCGTACCGTGTACCAAGATACTCCTCAAGAACCGCTTTAATGTCATTTAATGAGGAGGAAGAAAAATCCCGTCCCCCAACAAAATCCAGGTCTTCGCTATATCGCTGTGAACCGTAACACAAACGTAACGATGTCCCTCCTCGAAATACCAGATTTTTTAACAGACCATTTCGTTCGAGACAAAACAGAATGTCGTAGTGAAGCAATTCCTTCCTGATCACAGGACCCATGTGTGAAACCGCAGGATTGAGCATCGCCCTCCCGGCCAACAACTCAAAATCAATCTTGGCTCTCTTCATAGAGAACCTCCTCATCAATCAGGTCCAAATTTCGACCCACTCGTTTCAGGTCACGGAATGCCTTGTGCTTGCCAGCCATTCTGAGAGGTCTGTCACCATGATGGATGTCTTCCAATATATCTGCTAGTGAACGTGATGTATGTGTAAACTCAATTGTACCAAAGGGAGTATGAAACTCGCCTTTACGACCTGTGGTCATGACAGTCAGACGCATAGGAATTTGTGATATTACTCCCCATTCCGAAAGGGCTGATTCAAGGCTGATATAATTGTATTCTCCCTCGCGCATTGCCGAAGCGATGCTTTCAAGAGTATGAATATATGAATGGGTTGACAACATATTGACAAAAACTCCATGGCCAGTTCGCTTTAGGATACCTGCGTCAGTGAGTCGATTCAATCCGGCTCGCAGGGTTTTTAGACTGTCCTCACGAAATACAATTCTAAGATCTGCCTGTGTAAAAACCTGTTGACCCTTTCGGTCTTGAATTGTCAGACGATGAATGGCATCTTTAATTTTCATGAACAAACCCTAGACTAGACAAATATACAATATAAACATGGTATTATTGTCTAGTTATTAAGAGTGACTCTTTAGCACTACCCTAAATTATTGTCGCTTTGATATGGAATCTTGCAAATTCGTAGACCTCTAACACCTGGATCAAACATTCTTTTGCTTGCAATGTGCTTGTTAGTTGAGAGGGTATTCAATCAGGGCTGAGAGATCTAACCACTTGTATGAAGCCCCTTTTACAGCACCATAATTCAGGTTGAATCCATCAACGTAAAGATAAGTTTCCAAAGATTTAACACAATTAAGGGCACCCCTATTATATCCAAAATCTGAGACCCCTCTATATTTTATCGACATTTTTTATCATAATATCTTTTTGGTACATTTCATTTTTCATTACTCCAGGGCAATTACGCCTTTTTGCCTGGTTCTGATTCTCTCGTGTAGTACCATTTTATTTAATCAGGGTCTTGCGTACCCCCTCACCCCACACTATGCTCCCTTACATGTTTATCAGAGCAACCATAACAGAAACCGCCCCGGATCACGCAGCGGCTGGTCGAAAACCGTCGGGACGGCGACAAAGTCAAACAGAAAACACCGCTCAATCTTGGTCGTCACTTTGATATTCACCGTCAATCCTGGCCACTTCTGTGCCAACGGATAAGAGAACTGATTGATCCCCGTCAGTCGATTTTCGAGTTTACCCCCGAATCACCTAGGATTGTTGGTGTTTGGTGGTTATATTTCCAAAAAGGGACTCTCCAGGGTCCCCTTTTTGTGTTGATATATCCCAACATTAAGAGTATATTATTTGGCATGAATGAGAATGATATAGACAAACGCATGGCGGTATTGGAGGAAAAAATGAAAACCCATGAAACAAGGCTTGAATCGACTTTGAACGCCCTGCGGACGGACATTGAGAGAGGAAAAAACGATCAAATCAAATGGATTGTTGGCGTTGTGGCTGTGGCGGTCATAATTATTATCGGCGTGCTAGGTTAGGTCAGCCCAACCCTTTCGGCATGCCTGTAACCTTAATGGTGCAGGCCAAAACGAATGGCGTGATTAACACAACAAGTTGTCAAGAAGTTTGTTCATGGTATGCTCCAACCACAGATATTCGTCTGGGCAGCAAGCCGTAGAACAACTTCCTTGAGATTAAAATCATCGGGAGTTTTGGCAGGAAATCTGAGGCTAATTCCATAATGATGATAAATTAAGGGCACCTCTTTTTTTAGATCATCGGAGATCCCCTGATTTTCAAAAGTCACTTTTCTAATTTTTCTATCCCTGTTACATATATTTTTTTGTAAACTCTTGATCAATCAGACCCTGTTTTCGCTCATTCATCCTTTGATCGCACTAGGCACACACCTCTCCTTTCCTTTCCAAACCGTCTCTTTGTGAAGGTGCCAAGACAGGGTCATCAGGATTATGCCGATATGAGACTGTGAAAGTATTCTGGCGCCTAAGGCAGGAAGTCACTTTTAACTTTTATGTGCCGAGCTAATGTGTCCTTTCGAGACTTTTATGTGTTGTTTTTGGGACTTTCGTTTGCAAAAAACAGCCCAAAGGCACATTTTCTTGGTATGGAAATGATCTTTTGAAGAATTCGTTTAAATACTTTCACAGTCTTATATCGGCATAACCTTGAACACCGTGGTCTTGACCGTGTGCGGGCCCATGGTGCTGGCGGCTTTGAGCGTGTCGTTGGCATGTCAACCTTGGCCTTCAACATCCATCGTCTTGGCCTGTTGATCCGCCGTCGGCGCCAGGTGCTGCGCAAGCGTCGGCGTTTGCCACGGGCCGCCTGACCACTCGTTTGTGTCACTGAACTGGTGACCGTTCCGCCGGGGACGGAGGGGCGAGGTCTGTCATGGTGGTCGGAAACGGGCCGTTTTTTGTGGATAACTCTCGCATCCAAGTGTTTTTTTGTGGAAAAACAGTTCCAATCCACTCATTTTTGGTTGATCGGGAGCGGTCTTGTTGCCTGGATTTTTGGTGATTTGTCAAAAATAGGGTATTTTCTGGGCGGTCACTAATTACGGCAAGAAAATATGTTCAAAATTGCCGTCTTTGTTGAGTGTTAGGAGATAAAAGCAGTGAAAGCCATGTGATGGCTTCATAACCCATTTCACTCATGCCACTGGACGGGTTTTTGGCAGCAATTTAAGACAAATTGATTTGTAAATTGATGGCCTTAAGAATGGCAGAATTCGCGGATCATGATCCCTGTATAGACAAGAAAGCAAAACGATCAGTTATCCTTGAGCTAACCATATTATCAATGGACTAGGAATCAGATCATTTCATTATGACGATCAAGTATTGCTGCTCCGAAAGAGTGGGAGATCGTTATTGCCGTAAAGCCATTCAATATTCTTGGCTTGGAATAGGCTAGATACCGATGTTCCGCTGGCAATGCTTAAAATGGCCCTGGCAAACAGGGGAGCAGTACTTAATACCCGAATTTTGGGCGAATCCCTTTGCGCCGCATCAATCTCAATTGTATCGGTAATGACCAAAGAACTTAGTTTGGACTCTTCTATTCTTTGCTGGGCCGAATTTGAAAGAACACCATGGGTTATATAGGCATGAACCTCCTGAGCACCCTCTTCAACCAGTAAGTTTGCACCCTTGCAAAGGGTCCCAGCTGTATCACAAATATCGTCAACCAGAATACATTTTCTGTCTTTAACGTTACCAATAACAGTCATTTCAGCGATTTCACCTGGTATAGTCCGGCGTTTGTCAATAACAGCAAGGTCAGCACCCAACCTTTTTGCCAGGTCCCTTGCTCTGGCAACACCCCCAATATCAGGCGAAACAACTACGAGTTCGTATATATTTTTCCGAAACAATTTCCTCAGATCTATTTCAAAAATGGGCGATGCATACAGATTGTCCACAGGAATATCAAAGAAACCTTGTATTTGCGCCGAATGCAAATCCATCGTCAGGACTCGAGAACAACCTGCCTGGGCGATGAGGTTGGCGACTAGTTTGGCTGAAATCGGGGTTCTCGCTTTTGTCCTGCGATCTTGACGTGCATAACCAAAATAAGGAATTACAGCCGTTATTCTTGAGGCTGAGGATCGCCTGAGTGTATCCGAAATTATAAGCAGTTCCATTAAATGGTCATTTGCCGGTTTCGAAGTGGATTGAATAATAAACATGTCCTCACCCCGTACATTCTCGTAGAGTTCAACAAAGACTTCCTTGTCGTTGAAACGCTCTACTCTGGATGGGACGAGTCCAATTGAACTTCCAGTTTGGGAAGAAATACTTGTGGCAACATTATTTGCCAAATTCGGATTTGCATTACCGGAAACAAGTTTGAGGTTAGCAAATGGGGACATCAACCAATTTTCCATATTTTGTTTGGTATATGATCATAAAGAAATGCTATGAGCATTGTATCCTGAATGCAAATGCTCAAGTTTGTAAAGAGTAGAAGGGAAATTTGTAAGAATGGCTAATTACCTTTCCATGAGAAGATCCGCTGACAAAATCTCAAAATACTGGAAAGTAATTATACATTTTTAACAGTAAGTTTAATTAGTTAATTTACAATTTCGTCATTTTTATGACTTATAAGGTTAGTTGATAATTATCGCTAATTTGAGATCTAATTTCCAACGAGGCTTTATACATGAAGACCATTTCATATTACTTTTCCGTCCTTTCACCATTTACCTATTTTGCTGGCGATCGCCTGGAGAAAATCGCAAGCAATCAAGGGGCAAAAATAAATTACCTTCCAATGGACATTATGGGCCTTTTTAACAAAACGGGTGGCCTTCCTCCCAAGCAAAGACATATTTCAAGACAGAAATACCGTCTCCAGGAAATTCAAAGAATTGCCAGCCACACCGGTATGCCAGTAAACATAAATCCAAAATTTTGGCCCACGGATCCAAAGCCCTCTTCCTGTACAATTATCAATGCACCTGATGGCAAGGGGGATAAGGGACAACTGATTCGGAATTATTTGACAGCCTGTTGGGCCAGAGATCTGGATATTGCCAATGAAGAGGTTATCCGGGATTGTTTGACAAACGCAGGTTTTGATCCTGAAGTGGCCGACATTGATAATTCCAGTGCAATTGAGATTTTTGAACAAAACACCCTCAAGGCACAAGAGGATAATGTTTTTGGTTCACCAACCTATGTCGTTGATGATGAGGTTTTCTGGGGGCAAGATCGACTGGAATACCTTGAAAGATACTTGGCGACGTGAGTATTTTCAACTAAAGTTTGGGTTTTATCCAATCAGTTCCAGGAAGGTTTCAATTTCCTCGTCAGTTGTTGACCAATTACAGACCAGTCTTGCCTTTAATGACTCCACGGGGTCTCCATTGAGAGATTGATTTGGGGGCCAAAGATAATAATCTGCCTTACCGGTAAATGCCAGGTTATGTTTCGCACGGGGTAAAGACGCAAAGACCATATTGGCATCAGTCGGATGTACGATATCTACTGATTGCAAATTTGTGAGACCCTTTGCAAGCTTGGTTGCGGCTGAATTGGCTTTCATTGCCAGTTTGAACCATAGATCATCCTTGAGATATGCTTGCATTTGAGCAGAAAGATACCTGTGTTTGGAATAAAGATGTCCTCCCCTTTTCCTGCGAAGCTCAAATTCCCAAGCCATTGCCGGATCAAACAAAATAACAGCCTCAACCCCCAACAACCCGTTCTTTGTACCACCTAAAGACAAGACATCAATACCGGCTCTCCATGATAACTCAGCTGGTGTACATTCCAGTTTTACCAGTGCATTGGCAAATCGCGCACCATCCAGGTGTACAGGAAGGCTGTTTTCTTTTGCCAATGAGGTGAGTTCGGTTATTTCTGTCAGACTATAAACAGCACCCAGCTCAGTTGGGTTGGTAATTGAAAGAGCGCCCTTCTGAACATTGTGAACACCAATAATGCCAGTGGCTGAAATTGCCTCGGAAAGTTCCTGAAGATTGATTTTGGCATGGCTCCCCCCAACTGTTGTCAGTTTGGACCCCCCTGTATAGAATTCGGGTGCACCACATTCATCTTCCTCTATATGAGAATGTTCGTGACAAAATATGGTCCCCCAAGGTGGGCAAATCGTTGCCAGGGCTACGGCATTGGCTGCTGTGCCGGTTCCAACGAGATAAACGGCAGCTTCAGGTGCTTCGAAAATGTCTCTAATCCGCTCCTCCACCTCCTCCATCAGGGTATCTCTACCATAGGATTTCTCATAGCCTTGATTGGCTTTGAATACAGCTTCCAGCACCTCGGGTGCAGCGGGGCCTGAATTGTCAGATGCAAAATTCATTGTTGTTCAACCTCAATAATGTGATTTTGAATTTCATGTTCTTGAACCTCCGTTTCAGGGATAACCCAACCTCTGACTGATACACCTTTGTCATGGACGGTATTTCTATCTCCAGATATGAGATGATGCCAATCAAACAGGGGTTTGTTTTCAAACAAAAGTCGGTAGGCACAAGTCGAGGGTAACCAATAGGCACGTTCATTCAGTAATTGAAGGTCAATTTTGACACAATCATTAACTATCTTTTTTCGTGCCTCATAATGATTGCATTGGCAGGTTCTACAGTCAAGCAACCGACAAGCAACGTTGGTAAACTCAATCTTGTTGCCCCCTTGGGATTCAAACTTGTAAAGGCAACATAAACCACAACCATCACACAGATTCTCCCATTCTGCTGAAGTAAAGTCCTGAAGTTGAAATCGTGTCCAATAATTGTTTCGAGTGATATTTGGGAAAAATCTCTGTAACCAACTTCCGATAAAGAGCCGGTAGATTATGTCCCGAATATTGATCATGAAAGGTAAATTAGTCCTGCAGTTTGTAAATTGGTTTAGCGAGTGGCATTGGCAAGATGTTCCAAGGTTAATTCACAATCTTGTTTCATTTGAATTACAAGATCATCTATCGTTTTAAACTTGACTTCATTGCGGAGATATCTGACCAAGGATACAGATATTTCTTCCCCATAAATATCACCATCAAAATCGAATATATACGTTTCCAAATTGGGGTCATGATCGCCAAATGTTGGCTTGGTGCCAATGGAGGCAGCCCCCATATAATGCCCTTTGTAATTTCCGGTCAGAACCTCAACAAAAACAGAATAAACACCCAGCTTGGGGACAACCACACCTTCGAAATCGAGGTTGGCGGTAGGATATCCTATATTTCTGCCAACTTTTGATCCTTCTTTTACGATACCTGTAATCGTATGCCATCTTCCAAGATATGCTCTTGCAAGATCAAGATTCCCTTCACTGAGTGCTTCTCTTACCGCGGAAGAGGAAAAGGCGAGATCTGATTGGGTTAGTTTGGCAAGGACTGTTACTTCAAAGCCCAATAAATTACCCATATCAACAAGGCGCTCCGTATTGCCAAATCGCCCTTTGCCAAATCGAAAATCGTCTCCAACAACCACATGGGAAACTTGCAAACCATCGTAAAGAACCTGCTTGATAAAATCATCAGCAGAAAGATTAGCCAAAGTCTCATTAAAAGGGATTTCGAATAACGCATCAAATCCACAGGATTTGATCAGTTTTGCCCTTGTTTCTGAAGTGGTCAGCCGAAAGGCTGGGTTTGAGGGTGCAAAATACTCTCTTGGATGGGGTTCAAAGGTAAGTACCGATGAGGGGGCTTTGTTGTTCAGAGCAATATCCCTGGCGGTAGAAAGTACTTTTCTATGTCCCAGATGCATACCGTCAAAATTACCAATAGCAACAACAGATTTGGTGTGTTCTGGTAGAACGGATTGGTAGGTATCAAATTTTTTCATCTTGTCAGAATAACACAAACAATATCGGTCAGCGAAAATACCCTATAGCGAAATCCGGCTTTAAATTCACCGTATTAAGATAGAGCTCTAATTGTTCTGGATCAGGCTGAACACCAGTTCTTGTTTCGTCTCTGGTCAATCCTCCGGTTACAAAAAGGGAAGGGTAGTCATTCTGAATGGCACCTTTAACATCTGTAAAGGGTCCGTCACCAACACACAGGATTCTGGTTTTATCAAGGTTGGAGACAATTTGGCTGGATCTTTTGAAGGCGAGGTTATAGATTTCGGCCCGTGGTTTGCCAAACAGAAGGACTTGGCCTCCCATCGCTTCATATTGCTTGGCAATGGCACCAGCACAGATCACTTTTCTTGATCCTCGATAAACTTCCAGATCAGGATTGGCACATAAAAGTTTTAATCCTCTGGCATGTGCTTGTTCAAGATCAGGTAGATAATCTGAGGGATTATCAATACTTTCATCAAAGGGCCCCGTACAGACGATACCTTCCGCTTCGGGAAGTGTTACTCTCGTTATCTTGAATTCTTTAGTTTCGTTTGTTCCGGGGATAAAAAAAGGATATTCATATTTGGTTCCAATATGATAGACTTTCTGGCCTAAATCACCCCTGAAGAGGGAATGCTGAGCTGCATCTCCCGAAGTGACGATAATATCCCATGAGTCTCTAGGAACTCCAATGTCGTTTATTTGTTTTGTGGTTATGTGTCCGGGACGGGGCGAGTTGGTAAGCAAAACAACCATTCCGCCATTTTGTTTGTATTCGATTAACCCCTTGACAGCATCTTTGTATGGAACAATCCCATTGTGAAGGCAGCCCCAAACGTCAAAAAAAAGAACGTCATAATCACTGGCAATCTCCATCATGGAGGCAATTATTTTGGTCATAATTTTAACAGTCAAGAAAAGTTCTGGATTTTAAGGTTGGGAATGATCTGCTTTTTCCTACTAACAATCCCTGGCAACTCGATTGTGGGACCTTCGCCTTGTACCCCAAAGCTGTTTTCCGCAATGGTTCTAACCAAGTCGTTTGGTACCAGCAAGGTTGAGTTGCCATTCAGGATGTCAACAACAAAAAACAGAATAACGTCAACTTCTTCACGTTCTGCTCCAACTTTAAGACTCGCCAAGAGAGAATCTCTTCTCTCCAGGACCTGGGAGGGTGTTGTTGTTTCCATAACTGAAATACGCAATTTTTTACCACCCAGATCATATCGTTTTGAATCAATCATTATGAGTTGATCATCCGTGAACATGGAAACATCTGATTTGGCTGCAAACATTTCGGCCGCATAATCGGGAATGTTAATACCCAAGTCCCGGGCAAGATCTTCGGCAACTTGTTGGTCGTGTTCGGTCGTCGTAGGAGAACGAAACTCAAGGGTATCCGATAGAATGCAACTCAGGGCCAATCCCTTTATTTCCTTGGGAAGGTTGGCAACAGTTTCCCTGCCCATCAGATCAATCATAATCGTGGCGGTACAGGCAAGTGGTCTGATGGTGATATCTATCGGAGTGCTTGTACTTAAGCCTCCCTGCAGAAGATGATGATCGATGAGTCCAATTATGTTTGCATTGCCAATATTGGAGGGGAGTTCAGTTACATTATTTGTATCAACTATAACCACATCATCATCATCCGAAACATCTTTAATGATCTCGGGTTTTTGCAAGCCCCAACGGTGCAAAACAAATTTTGCTTCATTATTGGGGTCGCCCTGGAGGACAGCTTTGCTTACGAGGCCTTTGACATTGTTCAAATACCAGGACCAGATAATTGGTGACCCGGTTGAATCTGTATCTGGTGATTTATGACCGAAAACTTTTATCACTTTTTGATCCCTTACTGTTCTTGGAATTGATAAAACCAAATTAGTTTCTTGACGTTGTACTATCTAGTGGTTACATGACAACTCTCAACACCTGATGAGCCATTAGGGAATGGTAAAACGCAACGAGTAAATGAAGATAAAACGAATTACACGAAACAAAGTGGTTCGATTTAAAATATGAAATTTTCATGTCATATAATTTTTCCAGATGTTGGGTAATCTTACACATGAGTATGCACCGAAGCGGTTGCATGAGGTGATCATGCAAAAAAATTTTCCATACGCTTGAAACTCAATCTCAAACTTCTATTTCTCCATTGTTAGCACTCACCTGTAGTGAGTGCTAACATCTAATATTCGTGAAATTAATTGGAGAGAAACTATGAATTTCAAACCACTTCATGACCGTGTTCTTGTTCGCCGAATTGAAGGCGACGAGAAAACCAAAGGCGGATTGATTATCCCTGACTCAGCTAAGGAAAAACCAGCTGAAGGCGAAGTAATCGCTTGTGGCGAGGGTGCCAGAAAAGACTCTGGTGAACTCATTCCCATGGGTGTTTCGAAGGGTGATCGAATTCTGTTCGGAAAATGGTCTGGAACCGAAGTAACGATCGATGGTGAAGAACTTTTGATCATGAAGGAAAGCGATGTACTTGGCATTATCAGCTAAGTCATTTGCAACAACCACATTTTATTCAAAATAGGAGAATATAATAATGGCCGCAAAAGATGTACGGTTTGATACCGATGCACGCAATCGCATGCTCAAAGGTATTAATATTCTTGCTGATGCAGTGAGAATTACATTGGGACCAAAAGGACGTAATGTTGTTTTGGACAAGTCATTTGGCGCCCCTCGCATCACGAAAGATGGTGTTACTGTCGCCAAAGAGGTCGAACTTGAAGACAAGTTTGAAAATATGGGTGCTCAAATGGTTAAGGAAGTTGCTTCCAGAACCAATGATGAGGCCGGTGATGGAACCACAACAGCAACAGTTTTGGCTCAATCCATTGTCCGTGAAGGACTAAAGTCAGTCGCTGCCGGTATGAATCCAATGGATCTCAAAAGAGGTGTTGATCTTGCCGTTGAATCCGTAATTGGCAACATCAAGGAAAGTTCAAGACCTGTTGTCGATTCAGCCGAAGTTGCCCAAGTTGGAACCATTTCTGCCAATGGCGAAACAGAGATCGGTTCCCAAATTGCCGATGCCATGCAAAAAGTCGGTAATGAAGGTGTCATTACCGTTGAGGAAAACAAAGGTTTGGAAACAGAAACCGATGTGGTCGAGGGCATGCAGTTTGATCGTGGGTATCTTTCACCCTATTTCGTAACCAATGCCGACAAGATGACTTCCGATCTTGAAGAAGCCTATATTCTTCTTCACGAGAAAAAGTTATCCTCTCTGCAACCGATGGTCCCATTGCTTGAATCAGTCATTCAAACAACCAAACCGCTTTTAATCATAGCTGAGGATGTTGAAGGAGAAGCGTTAGCGACTTTAGTCGTCAACAAACTCCGAGGAGGACTGAAGATTGCCGCGGTCAAAGCCCCGGGGTTTGGTGATCGCAGAAAAGCCATGCTTCAGGATATTGCCATTCTCACTGGCGGACAGGTTATTTCTGAAGATCTCGGTATGAAGTTGGAAAATGTAACCTTGGACATGCTTGGTTCAGCCAAAAAGATTGCCATTACCAAAGACGAAACCACAATCGTTGATGGCGCTGGTGAAAAAGCTGAAATTGAGGCCAGAGTGAACCAAATCAGACAGCAGATTGATGAAACTTCTTCCGATTACGATCGCGAAAAGCTTCAGGAAAGACTTGCCAAATTGGCAGGCGGTGTTGCTGTCATCAGAGTTGGTGGCTCCACCGAGGTTGAAGTCAAGGAGCGTAAGGACCGTGTTGAGGACGCTTTGAACTCAACTCGTGCTGCTGTCCAAGAGGGTGTTGTTCCAGGTGGTGGTGTTGCTCTTATTGCAGCGACAAAAACTCTTGAAAACCTTGAAGGAGAAAACAGCGATCAGAATGCTGGCATCAAAATTGTTCGCCGGGCACTGGAAGCTCCTTTACGACAAATTGCTGAAAACGCTGGTGTTGATGCAGCAATCGTAGCTGGTAAAGTCAGAGAATCCAAAGATAATAATTTCGGGTTTAACGCTCAAACCGAGGAATATGGTGATATGTTCCAGTTTGGTGTTATTGATCCAGCCAAAGTCGTACGGACAGCTCTTGAAGATGCAGCTTCAATCGCTGGTTTACTGATTACCACAGAAGCAATGATTGCCGACAAGCCAGAACCAAAGAATTCTGGCCCGGCCATGCCTCCAGACATGGGCGGTATGGGCGGTATGGGCGGCATGATGTAAGCCAACCGTAACATTTCAATGTGGAAAGGGGGCTCTGGCCCCCTTTTTTGTGTAAATATTTACTGCTTATCTATATCTAGAAGTATAGCTAACTACCATATAGAAAAAATGTATGTGCTAATACATTAATGAAATGGGTTGCCACATATCTGTGTATCAGAGTATATCTTGATCTGATAATCCCACTTGGTATTATCGGCATCATTTCGCTTGGCAGCATCTGTATTTATTCGTTCAATATCAGTACGCATGGCGTTAAGAGTGGAATCAATCCTTGATTCATGGGGTTTCATTCTTCCCTCCAAAACAGCAAATTGTTTTTGTAGTTCTTGAATCTCAGGTTCCTTATTCATAACAGGATAATATAGAAATCCAGTTTAACAAATTAATCCGCAATTATCCAGGCGCTGTTTACCTGGATTATCCCTGATGGCCGGTCTAAGGCGTTGCCTCTCACTCTGAAGTTAATTACAAGGGTAGGTCACTCATGATTGATGCTGGGTTTCCACCCAGAATGTCGCGTTGTAATGAATCGGGAGTTGCGGGTATAGATCACCCCATATTTTTCTTTGGCAAGGGATTGCTTATCATGGGTGCAAAAACTGTTAGAGTGTCCATACATGATGGCCTATTTTCATGAAGAGTTGCACGCGTTGGCCGAGGCCAAAGGCAAAACCATGAAAAGTTATATGGTTGAAACCTTGGAATTCCACATGCGAAAAAACAATGAATTGGAGGAGAAAACTTTGTGTGCACCAGCTGAAGAGGCAAGCAAGGAAGTTTTTATTGGTGTCGGGGAATCCAAGAACCGGTTAGAACTCATTAAAAATGCATGAGTTTGATTTTTCCACTCAATCTGAACACGAACTTAAACAGCATATAAAATTAATCCCAGAAATTGTGAAAAAATTAGAGCACACTTCTTCTCAGCATAAAACCCTCAAAATCTCCAGATCACAGAAATCATTTCACCAAGGGCATTAACAAATATACAATAAATGGTTCTTCATTCGGTTTCGGCAAGAAACTTGACAGCGTCCAGCGCTGCCATACACCCCATTCCAGCAGATGTTACGGCTTGTCGATAAGTGCTGTCCACCAAATCACCAGCGGCAAATACCCCGGGTATGGAGGTTTTGGTTGTTCCAGGTTCCGTAACAATATATCCACCTTCCCTTGAAGCAAGTTGGTCAACAAACAATTCAGATGAAGGTGTATGGCCTATGGCTATAAACACACCGGTACATGCAAATCTATCTTCAACTCCAGTTCGGGTATTCTTGACCTTAACGCCTGAGACCGATTTGGGAGATCGTTCACCTTCTATCTCCGCGAGAACATGATTCCATAGAGGCACTATCTTGCCGTTCTCTAATAATCTTTTTTGGAGGACTTTGTCGGCCCTCAGTTCATCACGCCTGTGAATTAAGGTAACTTTGGAGGCAAACTTGGTTAAAAACAAGGCCTCCTCAACGGCAGTGTTGCCACCGCCGACGACAACGACATCCTGCCCCCTGAAAAAAAAGCCATCACATGTTGCGCAGGCCGAAACGCCATGGCCTTTAAAGTAGTCCTCAGAAGGTAGACCAAGCCACTTTGCCTGGGCACCTGTGGCTAATATCAGGGAATTTGAACTATAGGTATTACCACGATCTCCAATCGACCGAAAGGGTCGACTGTTGAGATCAACTTTAGTGATATGATCCTGAATGACATTAACCCCGACGGCTCTGGCATGATCTTCCATGCGAATCATCAGGTCAGGGCCAAGAACCATGGTATCTCCCGGCCAATTTTCAACATCGGTAGTAATTGTTAACTGCCCACCGGGCTGAATACCCTGTATAAGAAGGGGCTTCAACATGGCTCGAGAAGCGTATACACCAGCAGTATAGCCTGCTGGGCCGGAACCAATTATCAAGACGTCAGTATGAAAATTTTCAGCCATAATCGTAAGAAACCTCGTCCTTTCCCTTTGTTATATTACTCTTGCTAAAGCGCGGATGGTATTCAGTTCTAAACAGAAACCAGTTCAAGTGGCAATCGAGAAAGGGGAGTGCAACCCGTTGTCGTGACGATTGAGGTTCTGCCTGTACACATGGCGAACTTATTGTCGCCATCCAACAGAATCATATGCAGAAACAACACCATCCTCGGTTTGATTTCGGTAATGGCACCCGCACGAAACATCTCGCGTTCCATCCAACTTGGGGTGTAGCGGGCACCTAGTGAATAGCCACATGCATTCAATTTGAACCGCCCCATACCTAATCGGTCCATGGTATCGCAATGAGCCATAAAGACTTTCTCCATGGTGTTACCCGGTTTCAGGTTTTCTTCGCAGGCTTGAAGGGCGATAACGCCAGCCTCAAACATTTCCTTGTGCTGTTGTGTAGGCTTGCCCACTATCACCGTTCGCATCAAACAAGAATGGTAGTGGCGGTAGACACCGGCCCATTCAAGATTGAGTTGATCGTTGGGAGATAATTTTCTTGTCCCGGTAGCGTATCTGACCAGAAGTGCGTTTTCAGCTGATCCAATAATGAACTCATTGCCAGGATAATCTCCACCTCCGCTGAAGATCGCATTATGCATGACGGCAAGTATTTGACCTTCATCTACCCCGGGGGCAGCGACAGAAACAGCAGCATCAAAGGCATCATCAGCCAATACGGCAGCCTTCTTGACATAAACCAGTTCCTCCTCAGATTTGATCAAACGCAGTTTTGAGATCAAGTCACTCGCTTCGACCAACTCCACGTGATCTTGTAGTTGATCCATAACACGTTTATAGTTGAAGGCTGTCAATCCATGCGTATCGGTTTCGATGCCAAGGCGCTTGCCAAGCAAGTTTTTTTCTTGCAGCAGGTCCTTGAGATCAATCGCAGGATTGGCCGTATCATTATCCATCCAAATCCGAACATCATTTATGTTGGAAGTTATTTCAGCCTGAAGCTTGTCGGCAGATCTGGTCAAGAGTACCGGTTCATCCCCTCCTACGAGAAGGCACTGGAAGAAACAAAATCCGAAGGTATCGTATCCGGTAAGCCAAAACTGGCTTTCAGGTGCAAATATGAGGATGCCATCAAGATCAGCACCTTCCAAAGCTTGTTTAAGAGCTTCTCTACGACGGGCAAATTCCTTATCTGTAAAATGTAACATCAAACCCTCTCATGATACGATTACTGAGGCATTCAGGCCAAAGCTTTTTGCATTGTTATGGAAACTTCTTCGGCAAGAAAAAAACCAGGCTTCATTTTGATAGGTACACAAGTCAATAATTTCAACTTGATTGACTTCTTCCTTGAGAAACAAGTTGCGGCTGAATCCAACCAAGTCAAACAAAAAGGTATGTGCGGTATAATTATCAAAGAAGTGCTCACTTTCAGGCATATTGTCAACAAACTTATCTCTCAAGTCACGACCAAATTCATAATTTCCCTTACTGATTGCTGGTCCAATAACAGCCCTAATATTATGGCGATCTGCACCAAGCCGTGTCATTTCATCAAGGACCGATCCAATTATTCCTTTTAGTGTGCCCTTCCAACCTGCATGAATGGCACCGGTTACTCCAGATTTCGCCTCTGATAAAAGGATTGGTTGACAATCAGCTGTTAATATTCCCAGGCCCAACCCTTGCCTTGTCGTTACCATGCCATCGGCTTCAAGTTCAGGTGGGCAATTATCCTCCAGTACAACTATTCGAGTGGTGTGCTTTTGATTAAGGAATAAAAGGTTGCCGTGTTCTATCCCCAAGGTATTTGCAATACGAGATCTGTTGGTGAGAACATTTTCTTTAAGATCTTTGGAATTTAGGCCACAATTTAAACTTTGGAACTCATTTGAGGAGATACCGCCGAGCCTGGTAAAGAATCCATGGCGACGGGGTGCAAGCGACTTTGATGTGAAACAAGTTGGTGATTTCAAATTGTCTTAACTCCCAAGCCCTGGGGGTATTTTTCCCCATTGGAAAATAGTGTCATTACCTTGAATAAGGTTCCCATTTGATCGGGAGAAATCAACCTGTTGATAGCTGCTTTGTGGGAAACAAGTTCAGCACCTGTAAGATGATTTGATAATGTGCCCGCTCTTATTTCTATACCCATATTTTTAAGAAAATCCCCCTGGTCCACTAAGTGTGAAGTGATACCTTCAATTTTTGCCACAAGAGCACCAAAATCAACATGGGATGTTAAATCAGCCTGACCAGGATTTTCAAGCGGGTCTGTATATTTGCTATTGTCGAGAGCCTGAAATGTGTCCCCCAATGAATGTTGTCTACCATAATCAATAATTAGAAAAATGCCCCCATACTTTTTTATCCTTGCTACGATCCCCTTGATATATTTTTGGGCGCCGGGTCTGTATTCAACAATATCCCCCTCAATTGTATCGCTTAACCTCGCTTGCAGAGGTAGGAATTCAAACTCCTGGGAAAATTCATAATGCAAAGCATTCCCGGAACACCCAACCAGGCGTTCTTTCCAAAAAAAATTGCTTCGCAAGAATTGTCTTATGGGCAGGGCATCAAAGAATTCGTTGGCCACAGCAAACACTGGCTGGTTAGGAAGTTCTTCCACTGTTTCAAGCCATTTAGGGGAGTATGAGTTAAGTCTTTTTTGTTGGTGGCGCTTTAATGTGGTACTTTGCTCAAGCAAATAAAGCATGCTTGCGTCAAGGTACTCAGGGACTGTCTGAGAAGCTCTTAACATATCGGACATTAAGGTCCCTCTACCGGGACCTAATTCCACCAATGAGAAAGGTGAGGTTTTTTCGTAATCAAGCCAATACTGGACGAGAAAGAGGCCAATTAATTCACCAAATACCTGGGTCATTTCTGGGGCAGTTGTAAAGGCTCCTTCGGACCCGATAGGATTTGGTTGATTGTAATAGCCGTATTCTTTATCAAAGAGACATATTTCCATGTACTCCTCTATCGTTAGAGGTCCTGTTGAACAAATTCTATTGAGTATTTTGTTTTTTAAGGAGTTCATGCTTTCTTACGGGTATAGAAAATCAATCCCAGACCCACCAAAACCATAGGTAAACTGAGTAATTGCCCCATGGTTATACCTCCCCATTCAGAAAATTGTATTGCATATCCTAAGGGATTGTCCACAGTGCCAAATTGTGGGTCAGGTTCTCTGTAAAATTCAACGAATATACGGGACAATCCATAACCGGCAAAGAAGAAACCAGATACCTGCCATGGAACTTTAAAATAGCCTTTTTTGTAAACCAGATAAGAAAGAAACAGACATAGAACGAAACCTTCCAAAAAGGCTTCATAGAGTTGGGAAGGGTGCCTGGAACAAACACCAATCCAGGTATCAGGGCATACCGCAGCAGATCCGTGTGGGAAGACGACTCCCCAACCCACATCCGTGGGTCGACCATAAAGCTCAAGGTTGATAAAATTGGCGATTCTACCAAGCAACAATCCCGGAGTCACTGTAATAGAAATAGTATCAGAAACGCTTCCGAGGGGAGAATTTGTTTTTTTACAAAACCAAATTGTCGCTATGATCAACCCAACAAAGGCGCCATGAAAAGACATTCCGCCCGTCCAGATTTTGAAAATCTCCAAGGGGTTATCAATAAAATACCCCAACCTGTAAAACACGACATAACCCAACCGACCACCAATAAGGACACCAATTATAATCCAGGTCAGTAACTGTTCAGGTTGGGTCGGGGTGAGTGGTGGGTTGTTATCAGCCCACAAGCGAGGGGTTTTCATGAAATGCACGAACCATTGCCACGCGATAATAAAGCCAATGATATAGGAAAGTGCATACCATCTGATGGCCAGATTTAAGCCGCCAATTTCTATTGCAAACAGGTCAGGACTAATGTGAGGCAGGATAATAGATGGGGTCATGGTTGATATTTATCAGGAACAAATATATTTTTGTCTATTGGAAACTTAAAGTTGTATAAGAAACTATTGAGATAATTTACCATTACAGATATTACATAATATTTTTTTTCAATTGAGAATAAGAAAGAGGTCACATGCAATCCAGAAAATCCATTTTTGAAGATTTTGCCAAACTAATGACCAATGCCGCAGGTGTAGCACAGGATGCAACCAAGGAGTTTGAGACTGCCGTAAGCAGTATGGTCGAGAGGGTGCTTGCACGCCAAGGCTTGGTCAACAGGGAAGAATTTGAAGCTGTTCGATTGATGGCTGTCAAGGCAAGAGAAGAAAACCTTGAGTTAAAAGTCAAAATTACTGAATTGGAAGAAAAACTTGCAGATAACAATAGCAAAAAGTGATCAATCTGGTATAGTTTTCATTTTTGACTACTACAGTAAGGCTGAACTGCCATTTAGTTTATAGAGGCATCGTTTTGATACCCCGTTAAAGGGAAGATCTTCGGTTGTGAACTTTAATCTGGGGAACATGTGTTTTTGCAGCATGGGACTCAAGCCGAATTCAAATTTTTCAACCTCGCTTGCCAGACGATGCCTTCATTGTGGATCAAATGTTCTGATTTGGTGAGATCAATTCGGTTTTCAAAATGTCATTAAATTTCGGAGAGGAACTTCCCGTATAAATTCAAATTAAATAATATTATATTATTACTTATAATGATATTTTGGAGAGTAATAATATGGCATCACTTATTACAACAGCAAAAGCCCAAAAGAGGATTGCAGCAAATGTCCGTGCTCAACGACTGCAGATAGACCTTACACAAGAGGGTCTAGCTCGACGCTCGGGTGTGCCTTTACCAACGTTACGCAAGTTTGAGCAAAAGGGTTCCATATCTCTGGATATCATTCCTCAAGCCCCAAATGGTACTTGGAGGGCTGGAAGATATCCTGAATGCTACGAAAAGCAAGGATCCGGTTTTTTTGTCAATTGATGAGGTGTTAGATGCCGATAGCAAACTCACCCGCAAAAGAGGAAAACTGAAATGAACGCATTCAAATCAGTCAAGGAAGTCAAGGTTGGTATCAATTTTTGTAATGATATTGCCCCGTAGGGCGTTTGACCGTTCAAAAACGAAAGATCTATTTTGAGTATGATCAAACCTTCATCAAGGATGGACTCGAAATACCCCCGCTACACTTACCCTAAAACAGGTGTAAGCAGTTTTGATTATCACTTGTTTGAAGGCCTTTCAGGTGTTTTTAATGACAGTCTGCCTGATGGTTGGAGGCGTTTACGCTTGGGCCGTTTTGTCCGCTCTTCTGGTATGTTGCCTGCACAAATATAGCCACTTGACCGTCTGGTTTATGTTGGGGCGTATGCGCTTTCGTATATGAACCTGATTACGGCTCAGATGATTAAATGATGACATGAATTCTGAATAGTCTTGCTACGAATGTAAAAGAAGTTTTGGACGGTACACCTGATGATACACTGATGGAATTGATTGCTCTAAACGGTTCTTCAGCAGGAGCCTGATCTAAAACACTGATAAGGGTTAGTAATAATCAAGATCGTATAATTCATTGTTTCCAGAAATTGCCAAAAGGATATTCTCCATTGATGGTAAAGTTTTCCAATAGCCAAGACGGACGAGATACAGGTGCAATAGAGTATGTTTGTGTATTGATGGCGAGGGAGGTTGGTCTTTCAATGCCTGATGGACATCTCTTCACAGCGCAAAACGGAGCAGGTTACTTTGCCATTAAGCGCTTTGATCGCAATGGCAATAAACGATATCACATGCATTCAGCTTGCGGTTTACGACACTCGGATTTTCGTACACCGATGCTGAACTATGAAAATTTGATAGCTCTAACGGAGATGCTGACATGAGATTTGCGTGAGATTGAAAATTTGTACAAACTTGCTGTTTTAAACGGCCGGCACATAATCGTGATGATCATGCAAAGGATTTCAGTTTTCTGATGGGGCATAACGTACAATGGAAATTGTCACCAGCTTATGACCTTGCATTTTCTTCTGGGGTGGGCAACGAACAGTGCGCAATGGTAATGAGTGAGGGGAGCAATCCTGACGCGGAGAATCTATTAAAGCTTGCGGAAGAGGTAAAGATAAAAAAAGATCACACGATTGAAATCATGGAGGTGACAAGGGCCAATCCTGGCCAAACGGCCTGTACTTGCAAAACAGTATGGTGTTAGGGATGCAAACATTAAGCTCATTCAGAAAAAGTTAAATGGATAAACAGGATAAGTCCTGAACGTTAACCTTTACATTTTGAAGTTTATAGGATAGATTGAACCAAAAGAAAAATTTAACCTTACCAGGAAAAATATAACAAGTCCTGGAATAAGACCGTTGGGCAGTACATATATGGCAGTGTTTTTAGCCGGAGATCGTTCCGGGGCATCCCACCCACTAAGTTATTTGGAATCGTTGGCAATAGCCAAGGAGTGGAGTTTTAACAGGATAGATGAGGATGTGATTATTTTGCGGGTCGAAAGCTCCTGGAGGATACTTTCGATCATAGTCTCTTTGTCTCATGTTGAAGAAACAATCAAACTCACATGCAGTTTTGATCTTAACCCCAGAAATGGCATGGAATTGGGGTTGCTTCAACTCATCAATCAAATTAATCGAAAATCTACGGGTGGAGCCTTTACAATTGATCAAAAGAAGGGCAGGGTAGTTTACCTTGACAGGATAATGCTCAATGGTACAAACGAAAAAAACTGGAAACGACTTAATGTCATCCTAACCACGGCCGTTCATAATTGTGAAAAATATTACCCTTCATTTCAATTGGTTAACTTTGGCAAATCACACCCCCAGGAAGCACTTGATATTGTCATGGCAGATGTCATGGGAACTGCATAATACAGAAGGAATGGCTTCATGGATATAAAGTCGATTCTTTTGGTTGGTTGTGGAAAGATGGGGTCAGCTCTTCTCGGGGGATGGCTTGATGCGGGTATGAACAAGGCATCAATAAAGGTTGTGGAACCTTTCCCGAGTGAATGGGTGAAGTCTTTGAAGATTAACCTGAATAAACGTTTGGGCGAGGAAGTTCCCGAATTTTGTGTCATGGCTGTCAAGCCCCAATTGATCGACAAAGCCCTAAATCAAGTTGTTCAATTAGGCAATAGAGAGACTATTTTTGTCTCCATAGTTGCAGGCACAAGATTTCAAAAATTCGAAAGTGTATTGGGTCATAAAACGCCGGTCGTACGAGCTATGCCAAACACACCAGCGGCCATAGGTAAAGGTATTTCAGCTCTGGTTGGCAACCACAATGTAAATTCCAGGCATCTGAAGCAGGCAGAAATCCTGTTGTCAGCTGTAGGTGATACCGTCCTGTTGGAAAGGGAAGAACTACTGGATGTGGTAACAGGTGTTTCAGGTTCAGGGCCAGCTTATGTGTTCAATTTGATTGAAACCATGACAAAGGTTGCCATATTGGAGGGGTTGTCCAAGGAAGTGGCTGAACAATTGGTCATATCAACCATAATCGGGGCCGGCGAACTAGCACGGCTATCAGATGAATCGCCGGCAATATTGCGACAAAACGTGACCTCACCGAAGGGGACAACTGAAGCTGCCCTCCACTTTCTGATGGACAGTGAGAAGGGGTTGGAAAACCTTATGGAGCGTACGATCAAGGCGGCGGTCAAGAGAAGTAAAGAGTTGGGACAGGGTAATGAATGAGTTGACATTTGATGATTTTTTGAAAGTTGATATTAGGGTAGGACAAATAGTCAGGGCCGAACCCTACCCCGAAGCTCGCAAACCAGCCTATAAACTATGGGTGAATTTGGGAGATAAAATAGGTCAAAAAAAGAGTTCAGCCCAAATAACAGCAAATTATAACCTTGACGATCTTGTCGGCAGGAAGGTTCTGGCCGTAGTCAACTTTCCACCAAGGCAGATTGGCAAGTTCATGTCTGAAATCCTCATCCTTGGGGTCCCGGATGAAAATAATGAAGTTGTTCTGATAACACCTGACAAGGATGTGGAAAATGGAGGGAGATTGTATTAATGACCAAATCCAAAGTGATGTTTTCAAGAATTCTACCCGAAAAGGTGATGGCTGAAGCCGACGGCCTTTTTGAACTCACTATAAGAGGTAACGCCATTCCAATGACAGCAGGGGAAGCACAAGAGAGTCTGGTGGATTATGATGCTGTAGTTCCTACCTTGGGGGATGATTTCAACGCCGAGGTATTTTCTTCCGTCAAGGATCCAAAGTGTAGAATTCTGGCCAACTTTGGGGCAGGCTATAACCATATTGATGTCGAAGCCGCTTTGAAGGCAGGTATTATCGTTACGAACACGCCAGGGGCTGTGACTGATGCCACTGCTGATATTGCCTTGGCCCTCATCCTCATGACAGCTCGTCGGACAGTCGAAGGGGACAGGATTGTCAGGGGCAACCAATGGACCGGTTGGAAACCTACCGAAATGCTTGGTGCTCATGTCACTGGTCAAACCCTTGGCATCATAGGTATGGGAAGAATTGGAAAGGCGATAGCCAAAAGATGTCATCATGGTTTTGGTATGAAGGTTATATTCCATAACCGTTCAAAGGTTTCTGATACGGGCGTGCCTGCCACACAATTGAATTCAGCAGAAGAGGTGGTTGCCCAAGCAAATTTTGTGGTTGTTGCCGTTCGAGGTGGGCCTGAATCCTATCACCTGGTTGATCAAGAACTGCTTGGTGTCATGCGCAAGGACGGTATATTAATCAATATTTCCAGGGGTGATGTGGTTGATGAAAACGCATTGATAGAAGCCCTGTCAACACATCAAATTGCTGGCGCCGGCCTGGATGTATATGAATTTGAACCTGAAGTTCCCGACGAGTTTAAGGCCATGGAGAATGTCGTGTTACTCCCCCACCTTGGAACTTCGGTGCTTGCAGTGAGGGAAGATATGGGAATGATGGTTATCGACAACCTCAAGGGGTATTTTGCCGACCAAAATCCTCCCAATCAAGTGGTTTCGTAATTTTGTCTTTTAGCAAAAACCCTGGATAGGACGGACATCCATCTCACTATGCTTATAAGCCTGCAAGGCCAGTGAGAGTGAGTATGAAGCCGAAGCAGTCGTATAATAGGGGATGCCATCAGCAATTGCTTCGGTTCTGATAGTCTTGCTATCCTTGATGGTTCTGATGCTGTCAGTGGTATTCATGATCAAAACAATTTGTTCGTCCTTGATAAGATCAATAATATTGGGTTTCCCCTCATAAACTTTCTTGACCCTTTCACATTCAATGCCATTGGCCTCAAAGAACGCTGAAGTACCTTTGGTCGCAATTACGGAATAGCCAAGTTCTAGCAAGTTTCGAGCTGTTTGGAGAAACAGGTCGGTTTTATCCGAGTCCTTGATGGATATAAACACCTTGCCAGTCGAATTAATGCTATTTCCAGCACTCAATTGCGCCTTGAAATAAGCACTTTCAAAATCGTTATCCAACCCCATGACCTCACCTGTGGATTTCATTTCTGGTCCCAAGAGGCCATCCACTCCTGGAAATCGTTTAAATGGGAATACAGCTTCCTTTACAGCGATCAGCTCATTTTCTTTTTGATCCAAATCGAAAGTGGACAATTTTTCGCCCGCCATGACTCTAGACGCAATGGAGGCTATAGGCTGTCCTTTGACCTTGGCCACAAAGGGAACTGTTCGCGAAGCGCGCGGGTTGACTTCAAGTATGTAGACATTTTCTCCCTGAACAGCATATTGAACGTTCATCAACCCTTTTACATCAAGGGCAAAAGCCAGGCGTTCGGTTTGCGTTTTAAGTTCGTCAATGGTTTTTTTATCCAATGTATGTGGCGGCAGGGAACAGGCACTATCCCCGGAGTGAATACCAGCAAATTCAATATGTTCCATGACACCAGCGACATAAACGGCTTCACCATCTGCGATAGCATCAACATCAACCTCAATGGCGTCGGGTAGAAACTTGTCGATCAAAACCGGATTCTTGCCGGAAGCTATAAGTGCCTGTTGCATATAGGCTTCGAGTTGCTCGGTACTGCCAACAATTTCCATTGCCCTCCCGCCCAGAACATAGGAGGGTCGAATAACCACAGGGTAACCAATACCAATAGCAATATCGCGTGCTTCCTCCCGCCCAAAGGCGGTCCCATTATCCGGCTGTTTAAGATCCAATTCCTGCAGAAGGTTTTTGAACTGTTCCCTATCTTCTGCAGTGTCAATGGAATGCGGCGAAGTTCCCATGATCGGAAAATCCGCTTTCGCGAGATCGTTGGCGAGTTTCAAGGGAGTTTGACCACCCAATTGAACGATTACCCCTGCAATTTTTCCCTTACGGGCTTCCTTGGTGAGGATTTCCAGGACATTTTCCAACCTTAAAGGTTCAAAATACAACCGATCTGACGTGTCATAATCGGTTGATACTGTTTCCGGGTTGCAGTTAATCATAATCGTTTCAAAACCTGCTTGACCCAAAGCCATACAGGCATGACAACAGCAATAGTCAAATTCTATCCCTTGGCCGATACGGTTTGGTCCACCACCAAGGACAACAATTTTGGTATTATCTGTTGGCCAACTTTCACATTCTGGCTCGTGGAACGATTTTTCCTCATAACTTGAATAGAGGTAGGGTGTCTGTGAGTCGAATTCTGCTGCGCAGGTATCTATCCTTTTGAACACCGGATGAATGCCCAAACTGTGCCGCTGATTACGAACGGCCTCTTCATCAAGATCCAAGAGGTCGGCCATTCGGGCGTCTGAAAAACCCATCATTTTATAATTCCTGAAGGTGTACTCATCGCTTGGTAAACCGGCCCTTAGTAATTCCTTCTCGGCATCAATTATTTCTCTGATACGCCCAAGAAACCACGGGTCGTAATGGGTTATTTGCTGGATGTGATCATCCGTAAACCCATGGCGCATGGCTTGGGCAATGATGAGGAGGCGGTCGGGTGAAAATTTGGAGAGGGCAGAAACAATATCTTCTGTATCAGGATTACGGTTCTCTTCGGTTGCTGAAGTAACGCCAATGATATCGACCTCATCAAAGCCATTGAGTCCGATTTCTAATCCAGCCAGGGCTTTTTGAATGCTCTCATGGAAGGTGCGTCCTATGGCCATGACTTCACCTACGGATTTCATTGCGGTATTCAGTTCCGGCTTGGCGTCAGGAAATTTCTCAAAGGAGAAACGGGGTATCTTGGTTACAACATAATCAATGGTTGGTTCAAATGAAGCCGGTGTTACACCTGTAATTTCATTATCCAACTCATCAAGCGTATAACCTACGGCCAATTTGGCAGCAATCTTGGCAATTGGAAAACCAGTGGCCTTGGAAGCCAGTGCAGACGATCTGGATACCCTTGGGTTCATTTCAATAATGACCATTCGACCATTTTCTGGATTAATTGCCCACTGCACATTGGACCCACCCGTCTCAACACCGACTTCTCGTAAAACAGCGATCGAACCGTTACGCATTCTTTGGTATTCCTTGTCGGTGAGGGTCAGGGCAGGCGCTATGGTTACTGAATCTCCGGTGTGAACACCCATTGGGTCAACATTTTCGATGGAACAAACAATAATCGCATTGTCATTCCTGTCGCGAACAACCTCCATTTCATATTCTTTCCAACCCAAAAGGCTTTCATCTATCAAAATCTGATGTATTGGTGACGCGTTAAGTCCATTGGTACAGATATCTTCAAATTCTTTTTTGTTGTAAGCGATGCCGCCACCTGTTCCACCCAATGTAAACGCCGGACGAATGATGGCAGGCAGCCCAAGATCATCAAGCGCATGCATTGCCTCCTCGAAGCTGTTGGCAATACAGGATTTGGGGCTTTCCAAACCTATATGGTCCATAGCCAAACGAAAAAGGTTGCGATCTTCTGCCTTGTTAATAGCGTCTTGATTTGCTCCGATTAATTCGATGCCATGTTCCGCAAGTATACCTGAAGTATAGAGTTCTAGGGAAAGATTTAGAGCTGTTTGCCCCCCCATGGTCGGAAGTAGGGCATCAGGTTTTTCCTTGGCAATGATCTTGGTCAGGAACTCCTTGGTGAGGGGTTCGATGTAAGTAGCATCTGCCATCTCCGGATCGGTCATGATTGTAGCCGGGTTTGAATTGACCAAAACGACTCGATATCCCTCTTCCTTGAGTGCCTTGCACGCTTGCGCGCCAGAATAGTCAAACTCACAAGCTTGACCAATAATGATGGGGCCAGCGCCAATGATCATAATCGTTGATAGGTCGGTTCTTTTCGGCATAGGTGAAAACGGCAGTAAAATAAAAGTGACAACTGTGAGGTTTTTATTCCCAGGTTCATGCAGGATTTAATACTCAATGATGGAAATACCAAGATTATTGGTAGAGGTAATTTCTGGTAATGGGCACAACATCGTTTTTTTTGCTAAGCTGGATTTGAAATACGACCAGGCCACCATGTCGGAATGACATTTCGCACATAACCAGGTAAAAGCGCCACATTCGGCAGAAACGGTCGTCATATATTTCCCTGATACGATTGATATTTTTCATGAACCTTTCGTACCAATGGGCGAGTGTTTCGGCATAATGCAGGCGAAGGAACTCGATGTCATTGACCATCAAGCCTTCTTTTTCAATAGCCACCATGGTTTCTGAAAGGGCGGGTACATAGCCTCCGGGAAATATATATTTGGCCAACCATGGGTTGGTTCCCGAGGGAGGTGCAGATCTCCCAATTGTATGCACCAAAGCGACTCCATCATCTTTTAACAGCCTTCGAATCACTTGGAAATATTCTCGGTAATGAGGAACTCCAACGTGCTCAAACATGCCCACAGAGACAATTCGGTCGAATTTATCTTTGACCTTGCGATAGTCCATCAAGGAGAAATCAATCCGGTCCGACAACTCTTCTTGACGGGCCCTCTGGTTTGAGATTCTGTGCTGTTCGGTTGACAAGGTAACTCCTTGTACGCGGGCACCGTAATCCTTAGCCAAAGTCAGGCCCAACCCGCCCCAGCCACTGCCAATATCAAGGATATTCATTTCTGGTTCAATCAGAAGTTTTTTAGCTATGTGGTTTTTCTTGTCAATCTGGGCCTCCTCAAGGGATTTATCTGGGGAGGTAAAATAGGCGCAGCTGTATTGCTGGTCCTTATCCAGGAAAAGAACATACAACTCATCTGTCAGATCATAATGGTGTTGAATATTCTTTCTTGATCGCAATTGGTTATTGAACTGGGTAAAAATTCGGATACACCTCATTAAAAAGGCTGTTATCCGAGGTATGGGCGAGCTTTGCAAATTACCAATATTGATAAAAATTAATTCACCTAATCCTTTCAAATCATCTCCTTCAATGGTAAGCCCTTCATTCATGTAACTTTCACCAAAGGCTAAATGCGGATTCAAGCACAAACTTCGCAAGGTTTTGTCATTATTTATTTTGATTTTTACAGGATCATCACTACCTTCGCCAACCATGAAGGTCTCTCCGCCCGGAAGTTCGACAGCAAGTTGACCTAATTTGATGGTTTTTCTGAGGAAAAAGCGGAACCACCTATTCCACATATTTAACAATCTCCTTTAATCATTTTCACTCATTTGAGTGGCCATGGTATACAAATCTCAACACCAGTTTCCATTTTTGGCACCTCCAATTATCAATTATTATAAAAATTTCCAACCATTGAAAGACTGAAGAAGTTAATATTGTCTTCGGAAAATCCTAACTTGCAAAATTAATCTCCTACCTTCAGGTAGGAGTGATCAGGGCCATTTTTTGGGTTGAACAAATTGATCAATAGTATATTGTGATAAACCAACTGAAACTAAGTGTGAAAATTCACCATTTCGTTCCTGATTCAAGCATTCATTGGTGGATTTTTCATTTTGTTCACTTAAGAAAAAAGTATCCTATGGTAAAAGCTGGCGAATCAATTGCTTTCGGACCACCCCTCCTTCGGGCTTCACGAGTTGAAGGTTTTCTGGTGTGATGAAATTTAACATAGAAGCAGTTTTTTGCTTTTCATAAGTTTGAATCTTCCTTTTAATCCATGCAGCCGACATACGGTAATTCAAAATTTTTAGATGGGCGAGTAGCCTTTATAACGGGTGGTTTGACTGGTCAGGGGTTGGCCATAGCCAAATTGTTGGCCCATCATGGTGCCAATGTGGTTGCCGGCTCGTACTCAAGGGAGAATTTGAGAAGTCAAGATGATGCCTCTCATTATCCGAGCCAATCCGAAATTGCAGAAGTAAAAAACTCCCTGTCCAGTTTTGGAACACAGGTCATCGCTTCCCATTTGGATGTTAGAGATCAGGTGCAAATTGATCAGATCGTTGCACGTGTCATCAAGCAATTTGGCAAAATTGATATCCTCGTTAATGCTGCAGGTATTACCGTTGAGCAGGGGGTTTGTGGTCATTCTGATGAACTGTGGGAAAAAGTTATTGACACCAATCTAACGGGATCCTTTAAAACCATTAGAGCATGTTTGCCGTTGATGATTGCCAATTATTGGGGAAGGATTATCAATCTTGGTTCTACAGCCGCTTCAGTTGGCTGGGCTGAAAATCCTGCCTATTGTGCCTCCAAGGCAGGCCTTCTGGGGCTAACCAGATGTGTGGCTCTGGAAGGAGCTCCACATAATGTTTCCTGTGTAATGATCTCTCCCACATGGGTTGATACAGAATTAATGCGACAGAATATATCTCAAATTGCTGAGAAAGATGAAAGCGGCAAAGGGGCAGATGTTATCAAGCAGGAAATTATGGTGAATAATCCACAAGGAAGGATAATTCAGCCAAATGAGGTGGCATCGCTGGTTGTTCATCTTTGTCGAGACGAATCATTGGGAATAACAGGTGAAAATATTCAGGTAACAGGCGGGGCACTCTGGTGACTGAATCAAGTCAGAAAATTATTACTATTTTTGTTAATTTGATGTAAATAGCTGAAAACTTATTGAAATTTTGAATAAAGAGGTTGTGATGATAACTCAAAAAATTTCGAAGATGATCCTGTCATTTTGTGTCGTGATGGGGTTTCTCTGTGCCACCCTATCGGCCAATTCGGAAGACTTGGGAGATGTAGATTCTCCAATTAAACTGGCTATAAATGAATGGTCAGGACAACATATAACCACTTATATTGCTGGCCAATTACTTGAAAAACTGGGTTACTCGGTCGAATACCAAAATGCTGGCTACCTGTCACAATTCCAGGCGTTGGGTGATGGCGATATTCATGCAACCCTAGAGGGTTGGACCAACCAGTTGGGTGATATCTATCCGGTCAAGGTAGAAGAGGGAGCTATTGTTGATATCGGTTCACTTGGACTTGATGCAGGTGAAGGATGGGTATATTTGAAATTCATGGAGGACATGTGTCCAGGTCTTCCTTCCTTGGAAGCCATGAATGATTGTGCTGATAAATTGATGACCCCTGAAACCCTACCAATGGGAAGATTTATTTCTTATCCTGCTGATTGGGGTAACAGGTCAGAACAAAAGATTGCGGCCTTCAATTTGAATTATAAAGCTGTACCTGGGGGGACCGAAGGAGCCATGATCGCTGAACTCAAAGCGGCCGATGCCTCACAAAAGCCCATTTTCATGATGTTCTGGCAACCGCATTATGTCTTTTCCCAAATTGGTGAAGTTGGTTGGATAGACATGCCCCCATTTGAGGCAGTTTGCGATTCAGACCCAGCTTGGGGCTCCAATCCTGATGAAGTAAGTGATTGTGGTTTTGAAAAACCCGATACCTTGAAAATAGCATGGTCTGGTTTCCAGGAACGATGGCCTGCTGCCTGGGAATTGCTTGCCGCCTTCCAACTTGATAATGCTTCGCAAGAAGCAATGATGTATCAAATTGATGTTGAAGAACAGGATGTTGTCGACGTAACATCACAATGGATAGAGGAAAACGAGGGTACATGGAGTCCCTGGATATCCTCTGCTATGGGAGGTTGATCCCAAGTTTCTTTCTTGAGCAGGCGTTAGAACCTTGAAGAAATTGTTGAAGCAACACGCAGGAGGTATTTTCTGATGCCTCCTGCAGATAACATTAAATTGAGTTGTGAAGGTCTCTGGAAAGTCTATGGTGATAATCCGGGTCAGCATTTTACCGGGGAATTTGGTAGTTTTGATGTCGGGCGCACGTTTCAGCAGTTGAGGGACGATGGTTATATCGTTGCCTGTGGAGATGTCAAGATTGATATTCCTGCCGGCTCGATATTTATCATCATGGGGTTGTCCGGATCAGGCAAGTCAACCGTCTTGAGATGTTTATCCCGCCTGGTTGAACCAACTTTCGGTAAAGTCATTCTTGACGGCCTGGATCTCTTGGATCAAGGTCCCAAGGAAATGATCGAAATTCGCCGCCATAAAATGGGTATGGTTTTTCAGAACTTTGGCCTTCTTCCGCACCTTGATGTCCTGAAGAATGTTGCTTTCCCTCTCAAAGCGCAGGGCATATCGAAAAATGAACGTTTGGGCAGGGCCAAGGAGATGATTGACCTGGTGGGACTGGAAGGAAGAGAAACATCCTATCCCCATCAGTTGTCAGGAGGTCAACAGCAACGGGTCGGGATTGCCAGATCATTGGCTGCTGAACCTGAAGTCTGGTTCCTTGATGAACCCTTTTCCGCCCTGGATCCATTAATCAGAACACAGATGCAGGATGAATTCCTGCGCCTGCAGACACAATTGCACAAAACCATTGTATTTGTAACGCACGATTTTCTGGAAGCCCTTCGGTTGGCCGATCATATTTGTATTATGAAGGATGGACAGGTGGTTCAGATTGGTACACCCAGCGAAATTGTCCTTGCACCAGCCAACGACTATGTAGAGAAATTTACCGGTGAGGTGCCTCTTTGGAAAATTATTGAAGCACACTCCATCATGGATCCGCCTGATGGCAAGGTTGGCGATCGACCCTCAGTCAAGCCTGAGGCCCTTCTGGAAGAAGTCATGCAATTGTTTGAAGGGGATACCGAGGAAGTCGAGATTGTCAACGATGCAGGTGAATGCTGTGGTGTCTTGACTCCTGTCAGTATTATCAGGGCACTTTATCGGGATGAAAAATAGGGTATTGCCGAAAATCCATGCAGGATTTTATTCAGGCAAGTAAAAAACAGTGTTTTCGGAAAAGAATTATTTGCCGTTTATTTGGGGAGGTTTACTCCTCTTTTCGACCATTTTAATGGTTTTTGGAAATAATACCAAGTGGCTACTTGTTTTCCCTGAAACACTGCAAATTCCAATTGCTGATTACCTTGATGCGATAATGCTTGTCTTTGTCAATCTATTCAGGTGGTTATTCAGATTTATCAGTTTTGTCCTTGATTGGCCCATGCGAGGTGTACAAGAGCTGTTAAGTTGGCTGCCCTGGTTCACATTTGCATCATTGGCCACTTTTATTGCTTGGCAAGGAGGCGGAAGGAATACAGCTATTCTTACTCTGATCCTGCTTTTGTACATCGTCATTGTCGGTTATTGGTACGAGGGAATAAATTCACTTTCACTCGTGGTCATTTGTATTCCTCTGGCTGTTATCATCGGTTTTGTCCTTGGGGTCTTGGGGTATAGATCACCCAAGGCTAATGCCTTTCTTCAGGTGATGCTTGACTTCATGCAAACAATTCCCGCCTTTGCTTACCTCATTCCCATATTACTGTTATTTGGTTTTGGGCCTGTTGTCGGGTTAATCGCCAGCGTTATCTTCGCCGCTCCCCCGATGGTACGAAACACCATACTTGGCTTAAGTCGGGTCCCCCCTGAGGTAAGAGAGTCGGGGACCATGTCTGGCTGTACACCCAGACAGCGATTTTGGTGGGTTGAAGTCCCAACGGCCTTTCCCCAGATGCTGGTAGGAGTTAACCAGACGACCATGGCAGCCCTGAGTATGGTTATTGTGGCTGCAATTATCGGTGGCTTTGAAGATATCGGTTGGGAAGTTCTTGGAAGGTTGAGAAAGGCCCAATTTGGCCAAAGTGTCTTGGCTGGCATGGTGATTGTTTGTCTGGCCATCATACTGGACCGAATTACTCTAGCCTATGCCAAAAGACAGCTCCCCACCGAAAGTCACTCAGGCTTTAGATTAAAGCAATTTCTGATGTGGTTTGTCGGTATAGCACTTGTAACCTATATACTCTCACTTATCATTGATCCCCTCAGAATATGGCCCGAGTATTTGGAATTCTATCCTGCCGATGGCATGAATGAATTGGTTCGGATTATCATTACCAATTATGGTGAATTTCTGGAAGGTGTCAAAAACAATATGCAGTATTTCATACTGTTGCCGGTAAAGCTTGGCTTTACGAGGTCGATTTACCCGATTACCTGGGGCTTCGAATTGACCCCAACAATAATTGGCTTGTATTGGACAATCATTATTGCAGGTTCAATTTTGGCTTTCGTCAAAAAGAACTGGAAGTTAGGCGTTGCCATACCTTTCCTGGCAGGACTTTTGTATTTTGGCATTACGGGGATTTCGTGGGTTGTCTATTTGACCGTACTACCCCTGTTTGCGTACTCCATAGGTGGTATTCGAGTAGCGATTTTTGTAACTGGTTCCCTGCTGTTTTTGATGGTAGCGGGTATTTGGGTTCCTGCCCTTATTTCCATCTACCTTTGTTCAGTCGCAGTGGCAATTTGCCTTATATTGGGCGGTTTGATAGGCATGTGGGCATCAACCTCCGATCGGGTATCGGCAATTGTACGTCCGATAAACGATACTTTGCAGACGTTACCACAATTTGTATTGCTGATACCAGCCGTTATGTTTTTTAGGATTGGCGAATTCACGGCCTTAATGGCGATCGTTGCTTATGCCATAGTACCGATGATTAGGTATACGGAACAAGGCTTGCGAAATGTATCACCTACGGCAGTTGAGGCTGGTATCACCAGCGGATGTACACCCTCCCAAATATTTTGGCAAATCAAACTGAAACTGGCTCTGCCACAGATATTGGTGGGTGTCAATCAGACAACATTGTTCGGTTTAAACATGTTGGTTATCGCGGCTCTGGTTGGTACGACAGGATTGGGTCAACAAATTTATCTCGCTTTGAGTAAAGTTGACGCTGGGGCAGGAATTGTAGCGGGCATAGGTATGGCACTCATTGCCATGTCGGCAGACCGAATGATGCAGGCGTACATCAAGGCGACAAAAAAATAATTGATTTTTTTTTACTTCCAATAGCAGGAAAGTCGTTTAATCCTAGCAGATGAAAAACAGAAAAGTCCGTAGAATTATTTGCTAGAGGTTGAGGTTGAACAATAGCCCGAAAGCAAGACCAGTTGTAGCTGGAATTGATGCTGGTGGAACGATGACAGACACTATCCTGGTAGATGAAACCGGGACGTTCACGATTGGTAAGGCTGCCACAACACCTAAAATGGAATCACTGGGGTTTTTGGAATCAGCCATCGAGGCATCGGATTACCGCGGAATATCTGTTCAGGAAATGTTCAAAAATGTAGATGTTGTTCTTTACACCGGTACGGGGATGTTGAATGTGCTTCTTTCCCGAACAGGCAGGCGTCTTGGACTTATTACCAACAAAGGGATTGAGGACATGGTCCTGATGGGCAGAGGTCTACAATCCTGGGGTGATTATTCCTATGCCGACAGGCTTCACGCTGTGACCCATCAACATCCCAAACCCCTGGTGACGCGAAGGAATACTCTGGGTGTGACTGGTCGTATTGACCATATGGGGGATGAAATCATTCCCCTTTATGAACATGAGGTTGAAGATGCAGTGAACACCTTGTTGGAGAGGGATGTAGAGGTCATTTGCATCTGTTTTTTATTCTCGCAGGTCAACTCGTTACATGAAATCGTAGCCGAGAAAATAGCCAGATCAATAATAGCTGATCAGCAAAAAACCACAGAATTGTTATGCAGCCACAAGGTCAGACCTGTCATCAGAGAACAGTCCAGATTGAACTCCCTCTTAATAGAGGCTTACGCAACCGGTGAAGGTAGAAAACAACTGGAAAGTATTGAAAAAGTTGCGAGGGAAAACGGTTATAGATACGGTGTGCAAACACTCCAATCCTTTGGGGGATTGACGTCCATCAGACATCCGAATCTGCATGAAACCATGATTTCAGGCCCGATCGGTGGAGTGCTGGGAGCAAGATATATAAGCCAGATTATCGAAAATGACTCATTAGTGGTTTCTGATCTTGGGGGCACCAGTTTTGATATGGGTATCATTTCCAAGGGGCAAATAAGGATTGAGCAAGAACCCTTGATTGGAAGGTTCAAATTAAATCTACCCTTGATTGCCATGGATACCATTGGTGCGGGTGCAGGGATGCATGTCAGGGTTGACCCATTGACCAAAAAAGTAAGTTTGGGACCTGAAAGTGCTGGGTCAGAACCTGGTCCAGTCTGTTTTGATAATGGTAATCACATTCCAACCATCTGTGATTGTAACGCCATATTGGGACGATTGAATCCAGATTATTTTCTAGGTGGTAAAGTCAAGTTGAATGTTGATTTAGCCTATGAAAAGTTCAAGCAAAGTTGTGTTGATGTGCTTGGTGTTGAGAATGTCTATGATACCGCAGAGGGTATGTTGAAAATGCTGGATGCTGAGGCTTCTGTTGCTCTTAGGAGGATCTTGTCGGCCCAGGGTATACACCCGTCTGAATATACGTTATTATCTTATGGCGGATCTGGACCACTCCATCTTGGCGGTTACAGTCGTGGCATAGGTTTCAAGGACATTATTACCTTCCAGTTTGCTGCTGCTTTTTCAGCTTTTGGGTGTACAACAGCAGATTTTCAAAAACGTTTCAGCCGGTCTGTTCACATGGAGATTCCATTGGTTTTTGAAGCATCTGAAGTCAAACACACCATCACTGGAATCAATGATATTTGGGAGGGGTTGAAAACCACTGCCCTGGAAGAAATGATTTCCGAAGGTCATGCGTCAGACCAAGTTGAGTTTCAACCCCTGTTTCTCATGCGCTACACGGGTCAGCTTGAAGATGTAGAAGTTTTTTCACCCTTAAGCAGAATTGAAGATGAGGGTGATCTGAATCAGATGATTGCGACATTCAGGCATATTTACAGGAATATTAATCGTAGTGTTTCTGACTATGGACAAACCAGTGTGTCCATAATGGAAATGGGCATGATAGCCTCGGTGGAGAAAATCAAGCCTCGTCTTGCAAAAGCAAAATTGGGTCCAGCCTTGCCCCCTGGACAAGCTTTCAAGGGAACCAGAGAGGTTTATTTTGAAGGCAGATGGACAACGACCGAGCTTTGGGAGATGGATGAAATCCAGCCAGGGAACATAATCAAGGGGCCAGCCATTATTGAACACCCGGCCACAACACTGGTAATACACCCTCGGGATAGCGTATTCATGGATGAATGGTCCATGCTGCATTACCGGCACAGTCAAGAGGGTATTGAATGACCAAAACTGACACCATGGTAAATTTGCGCAAACGCCTGGAGGAAAGTGAATCCCTGTTGGCTATGACTGGGTGCTATGATGGGATCACAAATTTGGAATGTCGTGAGCAAGACCCTCTAAAATTCGAGACAATCCACATGAAACTGCGAGCAAGCTGTGTCTCAGCCAGAGAGATCGCACGCAGGATTTCTGCTTCGCCTGGTGTGCGGGAAGTAGGCGAGATGGTGGCAGCCCTTTATACCCCTGAAGGTGATGCCATAGCGATCTCCAACGGTATTATGGTGCATGTCCATACGATGAGCAGATTCATTAAATGGATGATTAAAAATGATTACCAGGATGATCCGGGCATTAATCCCGGAGATATTTTTGCCAATAATGATGCCTTTATTGGTACTGTCCAGGTTCCGGATGTCATGGATGTTGTACCGATCTATCATGAGGGGACTCTGGTCGGTTGGGCAGGGGCTGTGTGTCATGAACTTGAAGCAGGTGGCATAACCCCTGGTGGTGATGTTGCGCTGGCTCAGGAGAGATTTGGCGAGGGCTTGTTTGTTTGTGCCGAAAAGATTGGGCTTAATGATAAAATCAGACGCGATTACATCATTCGGTGCGAGCGTAATCTGAGAATGCCAATTTACTGGATTCTGGATGAGCAAGCCAAGGTAGCGGCCTGCTTTAACATGCGAGATCGGGTACTCGAATTGATTGATGAAATAGGCATTGATTTCTACCAGAAAATCTCCAAGGAATTCATTGAAGAAGGACGGAGAACACAGTTGGCCAGAGTTCGACAATTGACTATTCCAGGAAAATACAGGGCCAATACATTTTATGGTCATGTAACCAAAGGCAAACCTGGATTCCAACCCCTTGGTGATCCTGATTGGCTGTACTCAATCCCCTTGCAGATGGATATTCAGCTTGATGGCAAGATTGTGCTGGATTTCGAGGGTGCCCAACCTTGGGGCTATCACTCCATGAACTGTACACCTGCCGGTATGGATGGTGGCATGTTTGTCACTCTGACCCAGCACATGAACTTTGAAGGGCTGGTAAATGATGGTGCCTGGTTGGCAACGCAGTTGAAGTTACCAGAGGGAACCTGGACAAATCCTGACAGTGAATTTTGTGCAACAGCCACCTCATGGGCCCTCTTGCTCCCTGCTTATGGGGCTTTTCAACGCATGTTGTCGCGAGGATTTTTAGCCCGAGGTTTCCTGGAAGAGGTGTTTGTCGGGCAGGTCAACAGCCCCATGATTGAAATGGGGGGTATTAGCCAGTATGGCAAGCCGTTTGGAATTGCCCACTTTGAATGCGCTGCTGCCGGTTCGGGTGCCTTGGCCATCAAGGATGGTCTTGATACGGCTTATGTCGGTTGGAATCCTGAATCGGACATGGGTAATATTGAAATCTGGGAACTGGACATGCCCATGGTTTATCTGGGGCGTTCAATACTTCCCAATTCGGGTGGTGCTGGCAAGTATCGAGGAGGCAATGCCTTTATGTCAACCTGGGTTATTAACAAATCCCCGGAAGTAAGAATTGTAACTTCTGAACACTCTTCCAGAGTTTTTGATAATGCCGGCATGTGTGGCGGATATCCTGCACCAACCTGTCAGATGCACCGGGTGGTCAGAAATTCCAATATCAGCCAGCGAGCTGATGCCCGGAAACCCTTGGTTCATTCAACGGGGCTTGATCAGAATGAGTTGACAATGAACCTTGAGGGGGATCATCAAATTATTGAAGGTCCCCATATTACGGCCCCAATGAAAGCGGGAGATATATTCACCCATTCCTACAACGGGGGTGGGGGTTATGGCGATCCTCTTGAAAGAGATCCCATATTAGTGCTTGATGACATTATTCAGGGTCAATCCTCAAGAGTACACGGAGAAAATATACATGGGGTCAGATTTAAAGGGTCCATAGAAGATACAACTCTGGAGATTGATCTTCCAGGTACCATGGCAGCAAGGAAGCAATTAAAGGACGAACGACTGCAAAAAGCCATCCCGGTGTCGGATTGGTTTGAAAACGAGCGAGGAAAAGTAATTGAGGGATCATTTGCACCGGAAGTTGTAAAAATGTATCGCGCAGCCATGAATCTCTCGGACGATTTTTCTGATGAGTTCAGAACGTTCTGGCAACTTTCCGACAGTTTTGCTTTCTCGGAGCCCAAACAGGGGGAAGACAAGCATGGATAGAAACCAGCTCGAAGAATATAAACTTCTGGTTGATGGTCAGCTGCCTTGGCCTCAGACCAAGAATCTCATGAGTTCTTACAAGGATAGGGACAGGTTCTTCAAAATTCTTGCCATTTATCAAGACAAGGTGCAATGGCAAGAAAAAATCCTTCTGCCGATAGGTGAAAATCTTTTTATTGTTCAAAAAGGCAAGGAAAATATAGTAAAGTGCACCTGCGGTTATGAGTTCGGAGATTACAGGCAAAACTGGAAACTACAGGCTGTCATGGTTGTCCGCAAAACCAGGGAAGATTTGGAAAGGATTTATCCCCATTCGGATGTATGTGATCCTTCGTGGATGGAAATCAGGGAGTTCATTTGCCCGGATTGTGGCACTTTGCTTGAAGTTGAAGCCTGCTCTCCCGGTTATCCCATTACCTTTGATTTTTGCCCGGATCTTGAAGGCTTTTACAAAGAGTGGCTCAAGGTCCCTCTTGGGTCAGAATGACCGGTCTGGGAAGAAGAAATTTTCACCCTGTTATTGAAAACCAGCAATAAACCATAAATTGATAACTCTCATACAAGGATTAGTTGGACATCCTGGGGAATAATCCCGTGAATTTGGTATTTGGGAGTACCTTTGGTATTCCAATTTGCTAGCAATCCAGGACTCCTGATATAAGGAGAGGTGTCTGGTTGCGACTATAATTCGGGTATATAATTTGAAGCAACAGAAGGTTTTCACGAGGATCGGATGCATAAATACCGTACGCATACATGTGCTGAATTAAATCGAGAGTTCGCCAATGAAAATGTCCGCTTGTCCGGATGGGTTCACCGCATTCGAGACCATGGAGGGGTACTTTTTATTGATTTGCGAGACCACTATGGCATAACCCAGGTCCTGGCTGATCCAGACAGTGAAGTCTTTGCTCGGGTTGAACAACTAAAGGCTGAAAGCGTCATATGTATTGAAGGGGAAGTCAGACTCCGTGAGCCAGAGTTGGTTAATGAAAAGATTACCACTGGGGAGATTGAGGTATTTATACGCAAACTTGAGGTACTTGGTGAAGCGGAAGAGCTTCCATTGCCTGTATTTGGTGAACCTGATTATCCTGAAGAGACACGCTTGAAATATCGTTTTCTTGATTTACGACGGAAGAAACTGCATGATCGAATTGTCCTCAGGTCGAAGGTTATATCCTGGATTCGTTCCAGGATGGAACAGCAGGGTTTTCTGGATTTTCAAACTCCGATACTAACCGCTTCTTCACCTGAGGGTGCCAGAGATTTTCTTGTTCCCTCCAGGCTTCATCCAGGCAATTTTTATGCCCTCCCTCAAGCCCCACAACAGTTCAAACAGTTGATCATGATAGCGGGTTTTGATCGGTATTTTCAAATTTCTCCCTGCTTTCGGGATGAAGACCCAAGGGCAGACCGTTCACCTGGTGAGTTTTACCAACTTGATGTCGAGATGAGTTTTGCCACCCAGGAGGATGTATTTCAGGAAATCGAACCGGTGATGCGTGGTGTGTTTGAAGAATTTGGTGGGGGGAAACCCGTAACCAGGGAGTTTCCCCAAATTACGTATAAGGAAGCGATGCTTTCTTATGGTACCGACAAGCCGGACTTAAGAAACCCCATTAAAATGCAGATTGTAAGCGACCATTTCAAAGGATCGGGTTTTAAGATTTTTGCCAACCTCCTTGAGGTCAAAGGCAATGAAATCAGAGCGATCCCTGCCAAAGGTGGAGGCAGTCGAAGGTTTTGCGACCGCATGAATTCTTTTGCTCAGAGCGAGGGGCTACCTGGCATGGGGTATATCTTTTGGAGAATTGAGGATGGACACGTCGTAGGAGCTGGTCCATTGGCCAATAACATTGGGGCCGAAAGGACTGAGAGTATCCGCCGACAACTTGGTCTTGAGGCCGGCGATTCAGCCTTTTTTCTGGCCGGTAAGCCTTCCAGTTTTGTCACCGTTGCCTCGAAGGCCAGGGATGTCATTGCAAATGAATTGAATCTCATTGATCGAGACAGATATGAACTTTGCTGGATTAAGGATTTCCCCTTGTTTGAAAGGGATGAAGAAACAGGTGAACTTGATTTCTCACATAACCCTTTTTCGATGCCCCAAGGCGAGTTGGAATCACTGATGACCAAGGACCCTCTGGATGTTTTAGGATATCAGTATGATATTGTCTGCAATGGGGTGGAGTTATCATCAGGAGCGGTCCGAAACCACAAATTGGAAATACTCTACAAGGTATTTGAAGTAGTTGGTTATGACAAGAATTTTGTTGACAACAATTTCAGTGGAATGGTTAATGCCTTTAGGTATGGTGCACCTCCCCACGCAGGCATAGCTCCTGGAATTGATCGTATAATCATGCTGTTGACTAATCAGGAAAATATCCGAGAAGTCATCTTGTTCCCATTAAACCAACGGGCCGAAGATCTAATGTTGGGTGCGCCTTCTGCACCCACTAACGAAGCCTTGCGAGATTTGGGGTTAAGGATTGTCAAAAAGTAAATTTCAAATAGCGTATGTAATACCCGTAACAAATTGGGATATAGGAAAGCAACTCGGTATCAATCAGTAACAGCATCTTCTAAACGTTCAATCTCACGTTTCTTCGTTAGGTTGAGCAAATCCAGGGTTTCAACGCTTGGGCTTGTAATTACCGGCAGTATCTGTCATCAAACTCTGGAGCAATGAGGTAATAACGAATGTTGGGAGAAAGATCTTTTACCAGTTTGTGGTATCAAGATTACAAATAACGCCCAAATAATTTTACCCCAGTAAGTGAGCTTTGTTTGTACCGATCAGAAACTCGCTCGCAACGGACTACTTTCAATGAAACAATAGTCCCACTTTCACTATCATCGTCTCAGTATGAGCATATAGATCTTGGGCCTTGATTCCATTTGAACATCATTATGGATTCGGCAGCCGTTTTGCCGCCGTATTTTGTAATGAAATGCCCTAAACTTAACTTTTGTCAATACCGATTAAAAAATACCCCATTATGCTGATTGAAAGAGGGGTTAATTCTGGGCAAAAAGTGGTTACTTTACGTGCTTGGAATGGTTAGTACTCACGTCCGTTTTGTTTTCTTACGTCTTCTTTGACCCGGAGACGGTGTGGGTCTCAATCCGTCCTTGCCCTTTGTTAACTTCGGTGGTAGGACAGGCAATTTGAAATGAGCTATAGGTTAATTTGAACTGGTTTTGGAATAATTGTGTTTAACACCTACTATTCCTATAGAAAATGAGATATTTCATTTTTAATGAACTTTCTCAAAAAGGCTAAAGGTTTTATGTGCTGAACCCCATTTAAGGATTGATAATGGAATTTAAAGCTAGGAAGAGAATGCCTGAATTATGTGCGCTGTTCGTTGCCTTAATTTGGGGTTTGGGCTGGATACCCGTTCGCTATTTAAACCAAATTGGTTATGATGGCATTTGGGGCGGAATAGCGTTGAATATCGGGGCTACCATATGCTTGTTAGTTTATGTAAGTTTGATTTGCGGGTTTGCCAAAACCTCATTAAAAATTACCATAGCTGCGTTTATAATAGGAATTGGGGCAGCCACCTTTTTCATATCGATTTCATTTACAAATGTAGCCAACGCTGTTCTTCTATTCTACTTTTCACCAGCTTGGAGTACCATAATTGAGTGCTTGTTTATGGGACGAAAGTGGCGATGGCCGAGTTTGGTTGCCATAAGCTCTTCCCTCATCGGAATTATCCTCGTTTTTAATGGCTTTCCTGCTTTGAGTTCCATAAACTTTGGAGATATTCTAGCCTTTTCCTCCGGTCTGTGCTGGTCAATAGGTATTGCCCTGTTGTTCACAACCCCAACCAAACCCAATGATTTTGCTCAGTTGGCTCTAATTGCAATGATAGGTTCGGTAATGGCTGGTGTAATTTTGGCCTTGATTGGCGGCCCAGAACTAGGGGTTTTTCCTGACATAGAAACGTTGGTATCCAACTGGTACGTACCTTTATTGTTTGGAACATTGTACTATGCTCCACTCTTGGCTTTATCACTTTGGACGAGCTCCTTGATAGCACCCGCCTTAATGTGTTTTCTTCTTTCATTGGAAATTCTGTCTGGAATAGGCTCAAGTTATGTTTTGTTAGACGAGCCCTTTGGGTTAAACAAGCTCATCGGTACCATATTTATAATTTTGGGTGTTACCGTGGAATTTAAGGTTCAAAACAAGATTGCCGTAAAACACTTGCCCCAGGAATGAAACCCTCTCATATGGTTTTGTATAATGGTGAATTATGTACAAAGATTTGAGTTGATGAAGTAAGTTGGATAGAACAATGTGTGAGACATTCAAGGAAAACATTTTACCTGATATATACGACGGATGGACGAAAGACCCGGAGAATTCTCTTTCGCTTAGAGCCGAAACCTATTGCCATGAAGAGATATTTGAAATAGAAAAACATGCCATCTTCGGGAAAACATGGCAATGGGTGTGTCATGTAGAGAAACTTGCTTCCCCCGGTTCCTTTATTACAACCAATGTTCGGGATTACCCCTTATTGATCTGTCGTGACCTGAATGGTAAGCTCAGGGCTTTCTTTAATGTATGCAAACATAGAGGGCATGAGCTATTAAGTGGAGAGGGTCAAAACAAGAGGATTACCTGCCCCTATCATGCCTGGACTTATAATTTGGAGGGGCAACTTATACGGGCACCCCACACTGAAAATTTAAAGAACTTCGCCATTGGAGATGTATGCCTTGAATCGGTTCGGGTTGAGGAATTTTGTAGTTTTGTTTTTGTTAATCTTGATAGTAAAGCTCCATCCCTCAAAGAACAATCATCTACCCTGGCAGAAGAAATCAACTTTTGGGCACCCGATTTAGCCAATCTTACCTTTGCCCATAGACTTACCTACGACATCAAATCGAATTGGAAAAATGTTGTTGACAACTTTTTGGAGTGCTACCACTGTCCGGTTGCCCACAAGGACTTTTGTACCTTGGTCAATATGGACACCTATAATGTAACAACCCATGGTATCTGGTCTAGCCATATGGCCGAGGCTGGCAAGGAAGTAAATTCTGCCTATTCAGTATCGGATGCAACAGTCAAAGATCATGCCGTCTGGTGGCTGTGGCCAAATACCTGTCTGATGAGGTATCCCGGGCGAGGGAATTTTATTGTCATGCACATTATTCCTGTTGGTGTTGATCATACTTTCGAAACTTATGATTTTTTCTTCGAGACTGATGATCCCAATGATTCAGAACTTGAAGCTATCAAGTATATTGATGAGGTTCTCCAGGCTGAGGATATTTCCCTGGTTGAAAGTGTCCAACGTGGTATGTCAACACCTGCATTTACACAAGGTAGAATAGTTCATGATCCAGGTGGGTCAGGCAAATCTGAACATGCGGTCCATCATTTTCATGGGTTGGTTTTGGATTCTTATCGAGAATGGGAAAGTCATGAGCGATAGACTTTTGGGAAAAAGAGCCCTGGTCACGGGTGGTGCTGGAGGAATAGGCACAGCAATATGCAGGAGGTTTGTAGAGGAGGGTGCTGAAGTAATCTCGCTGGATATAGCCTCTGGCAAATTAGTAGGCTGGACCGAATTTCAAGTGGATATAACTGATCAGGCTGAACTTCAAGAGCTATTTGGTAAAATCCAAACAAAATGGAACTGGCTGGATGTAGTTGTAAATGCCGCTGGAATTGAGATCGAAAAAACCATTGAAGAAACAACACTTGCAGAATGGAACCGCATTTTTGCGATTAACGTAACAGGTACGTTCCTTGTGTCCAAATTATCCCTTCCTCTCCTAAGAAAGTCTGATAAGGGAAACATAATCAATTTTGGTTCATATGATGGTTTTATTGCTGATCCCAAACTTGCAGCATATTGTGCCACCAAAGGTGCAATTCATGCCCTGACCAAGGCCATGGCTTGTGATCATGGTCCGGAAGGTATCAGAGTTAATGCCATATGCCCCGGTTTTGTTGATACTCCTATGTTGGAAAGTTTTGTGGGAGAAAACGGTTCGGTCCAGGATTTGAAAAAGGATATTGAAAAGCTGCACCCAACCAATACCATGGGGCAACCTGAGGATATTGCAAGTTTGGTTCTTTGGCTGGCTTCAGATGAAGCTCGATATGCCTCAGGGCAATTATGGGTCATGGATGGGGGGCTTACTGCACAAGTTCAACAAATGAACTTGTAATTGGTTAAATAATTTACCATCGGGGTTTATTTCAGGAAAGAAAACAACCTATATATCTATCCTTTTGGGATAAGCATGACGAATTACAGCACCCAACCCATAGACTTTCTTCTAACCCGAAGATCATGTCCCTTTCTGACCCTAAAGGAACCGGTTCCGTCCAGACAAGAGTTGCAGACCATTCTTACAGCAGCAGCAAGATGTCCCGACCACGGTAAATTAGAACCATGGAGGTTTATCGTTCTGGAAAAGTTAGCGATGCCAAGATTGGCCACAATTCTGCACGAGAGGGGTGAAACGCTCGGCAAGGCGCCTTCCCTTCTTGCCAAGGCTTGTGAAGTATTTACAGTTGCAAATCTCATAGTTACTGTCGTTTCCAAACCAAATAAAGAAGCAAAAATTCCACTCATTGAACAAACCCTTTCAGCCGGGGCAGTTTGTTTGTCTCTCTTGAATGCAGCTTTGGCTGCAGGGTGGGGAGCGAACTGGTTAACTGGTTTTGGAGCTCACGATGAGGAGTTCAGAAAAAAAGCTTTGGGTTTATCTCCGGATGAATATGTCGCCGGGTTTATTCATATCGGGACATCCACCTCAATACCACCCGACCGACCAAGACCTGATGTTGAAGCGATAACCACTTGGGTAAATGAATAAACTCTGTGGTTTTGCCTGAAGGTTGTCTTAAGCATGTAACATACTGTCATTTAGTTGTTTGAAATCAGACGCTTCTGGTTCGTTATTCAACCTGGTAATAGGTAGTTTCGACCTGAGCATGTTATGATAAGAAGTAACACCTTTCTCCAACTCGGAAAATATAACTCCATCATAGGCTGAAGACTTGGTGGCTTCACTTACCCAAACTGACAACATCATGTCTTCTTTCGATGTTTCTCTGTCGATCCTGCCACTAAGATATCGTGCAAGTTTCCTTTCCCGGGATTCATCAGGATGATGGAATATTCCTCCTTTTTGCAATGTAACAGTTGGTGATTGAGGGATTTCCTGATAAAAAATGATACAGTCTGGATAGAAACCCAAAACAACATTGGGAAATATTCCAATATAAAGCCAGATATCTCGATTGGTTTCAGGTAAATCTGTATTTTCCGGCAAAATATTCAGATAGTTTCGAACACTCCAATGCTTTTTTGGACCGGGTGTAAATCTTCCCACCGATCTGCTGGTTTCGCCAATCATAGGTTCATCATGATAATCCTTGCCATAGAGATCATTAAGGGCGGGATGGGCTTGAGGAACATGATAACCTTCGTTGTCAACATCTCTGACAGCTTTCCAGTTGGCTTCAATTCTGTCTGTTAATCGACCCTCATGTGCAGCAACCATGTACTCCAACCCATATGGTGTAACTTCGTACTCATGCCGCGCCATTATGTTTGCTACAGAGGCTTGGTTACCAGGTTTGAACCGAATGAAAACCAGACCGTGCCAGATTTCATGTTCAATCGGTTTCAATCCAAGATTGGTACGGTTTATTCCTGGAAAACGATCGCTTTTGGGTATGCCTCGCAAGGAACCATCCAGATTATAGGTCCACCCATGAAAAGGACAAACAAGAACTTTATTGCTGTTACCTTGGGAGCAGGAAACTACACGTGATCCGCGGTGTCGGCAAAGATTATGAAAGGCGTGGATCTGATTTTTAGAATCTCGAATTACAAATCCCCGTTCGTTGCCAACATCATAGGTTGCAAATTCTCCTGGCTTTGAGATCTCATTCACATGACAAACAAATTGCCAATGCGAATAGAATAAAACCTCTAATTCAAGATCAAAGAGTTTGGGTGAGAAATAGGTCCAGCCTGGAAGGCCTTCACTTTCGGAGGTAGAATTGGATATGTTGTGTGGTGTTCTTGTGGTCATGATCAAAGGTCAGCAGGGGTTCCAACCTTCATTTTTTAATTCGGTATTTACCTTTAAGATAGCCGTTCCCAACTTGCTCACGATTTCATCAACTTCGGTATGGTTAAGGGTTAACCCAGGTGACATTATGTTCAAATGTCCAACGGGACGTACCAGCAGACCAAGTTCCTCGGCGGCATCAGAAATTCTCTTCCCGATTTGGATCTCTTCCGGGAAGCATTCCCTGGTTTGCTTATTCATAACATTTTCCACGCACCGCATGAGTCCCATACCACGAACATCTCCCACAAGGGGCAGTTCTTTGAGAGCATCCAATTGTTCACCAAAATATTGACCCACGTCCCTTACATTTTGAAGGATATTTTCCCTTTCAATGATTTCGATGTTTTTCAGGGCAGCAACACAACAAACAGGGTGACCTGAATAGGTAAAACCATGCGGGAAATAACCATTTCCATGACCCTCGGAAATCACCTGGTGAATGCGATCTGAATAGATCGTTGCTGAGATAGGCAAATATCCAGATGAAAGGCCTTTGGCTGAGGTAATGATATCTGGAATAATATTGAACACACTTTCTGAGGCAAACCAGTGTCCCAATCGGCCAAAGCCGGTTACAACTTCATCCGATATATAAAGGATATCATGCGTTCTGCATATATTACGGATCCTTTTCAAATAATCTTTTGGAGGAACGAGTACACCACCGGCACCCATTATAGGTTCAGCAATAAACCCACCTACTTTTTCGGGTCCTATTTCCGCAATCTTACCCTCAAATTCCTTAACCAAATAGTCACAATATTCATCTTCATTCATACCATCGGGGGCACGGTATATATCAGGTCCCGTTATATGATGAATTATATCAGTAATGAAATGAAACTGAGAAGTGCGGTCTGACTTCTTTCTTCCCAACGACATGGCTGCGTAGGTCGATCCATGGTAAGCCTGGTGGCGGGCAATGACATGGATTTTATCAGGCTTGCCTTGGCAGCCCTGGTAATAATGCACGAGACGGAAAGCAGAATCCACCGCAGTTGATCCTCCTGTAGCAAAATGAACTCGATTGAGATCACCTGGAGTCAAGGCGGCAATTGTCGCAGCCAATTCTGCCGCGGGTTCATTTGACATATCAGTAAAGATTGAGGAATATGCCAATTTCTTGACCTGTTTAGCAATGGTCTCCGCCATTTCTTCATTACCCAGGCCAATATTAGTACACCAGAGGCCTCCAACGGCATCCAAATATGTTTGTCCATTGCTATCTTTAATGTTGTTTCCTTCACCACTTTCAATGATTAAGGCTCCCTTTTCCTTAAATGTCGGAAATTCGGTAAAAGGGTGGAGGTTGTGCCTCAAATCTTTTTCCCAAATCTGTCTGGAAGCATCATTAACGAGTTCTGTCATATGTTCTCCACAAAATAATGACTTGAAATTAAAACCTGTAAAGTCTTGTTTAGCAAGTATTTTCAGAAATACCCATCGAAATTGTTAGGATTATCTGTTCTCAACCCAAACTGAATTAGCTTGGGTTGAGATGTGTTTAAAGTACTCAGCCGTCAGAAGTACAGGTAACGAAGCTATCTGCTATCCCTGAAATCAAATTTACATATAAATCTGTGCCAGGCTCAAGGGTAGCTCCAGTTGGGTCAATTTCATAAATCCCTATCTCTGCACCAGCTACAACTGTTTTAACCAGGTCATCTTCAAAGACTGGCTCTGTAAAGGCGCAAGTAACTTCCACCTCTTTAATTTTAGCAATTAATCGTCTGATATGTCTTGCTCCAGGTTCTGCACTGCTCTGGTCGGCAATGATACCGACGGCAGACAAACCATAACGTTTTTCAAAATACTGGAATGCGTCATGATAAAGGATAAATTGTGGATCCAAATCTTCTAATTGCGAACGTATATTCTGATCAAGCTCATTGATAATTTCCTTTGCATTCGCAACATTCGAAGCGTAGATTTCACTATTATCCGGGTCAATTGCCATCATTGTATCGGCAATGATGGCGAGCCAATGTAAGGCGACATAGGGATCAAGCCATGCGTGTGGATCAAAGTCACCATGATGGTGATGATGATGTCCATGCCCTTCATGCTCATCATCATGTTTGTGGTGGTCATGTTCATCGTCGTGATGTTCATCTTCCCCTTCATGGGAATCACCATGCTCTTCGTGGCCGTTTTCCCCCTTTCCAACGTTGTGATGCTCATCATCATGTTTGTGGTGGCCAGCATGTTCATCACTATGATCGTCATCGTCAAATAAAAAACTCAGATCCCGAATAGGAAGGAGTAAGTCTTCAGATTCATCAAGGAGTGATACGACCTGTATATCCTCGGGTAAGCCATCAAGAAATTTCTCTATTTGTGGAATGATTGCAGGCCCTGTCCAAAAAACAACATTGGCATCACTGATCAACCTCGCATCAGAAGGGCGCATAGCATAATCATGCGGCGATACCTCACGAGAAATAATCAATCCAGGAGTATCAAGATCACCTAAAACCATCGAAACCAAAGAATGAACAGGTTTCATGTCGGCAACGACCTTAATAGATTCTGTTTTTGCTCCCGGAGCGAACGCGAATGAAATCAAAAACAAGAGAATTGAGTACAAAAACCGCTTTGTTGTCAACGATAACAAAGAGACCTTCTGTCCGCAATTTTGGAGCTTCAAGTGGGTCATAAAATCTCACCTATTTCCTAAAAAATTTTAATATTGAATGCCTTTTGAAAAAAGCACGCCATTTTAACATTTAGGAGAAAATTTGGAAGGGTATTGGCAAGAATTTTTTAGTGACTAATAATTTTGTGTTCCAGATTATATTATACCTTCGGATGAGACCAAATTAAGGAAATAACAATTGTTGGATGATTTTATCATAAGGTCCGCTTTGGCCGGTTTGGCTGTTGCTTTGGCTGCCAGTCCACTGGGATGTTTTGTTGTCTGGCGGAAAATGTCATATTATGGAGAGGCAACATCACACTCGGCCATTTTAGGGATTTCACTTTCCTTATATTTTAGTGTATCACTTTTCCTTGGTGTCTTCATAATGGCCCTTTTTGCTTCTCTAATGGTAACCCTGTTTGTGAACCGATATTATAGTGCCGATACTATTTTGGGTGTCTTTTCCCATTCCACACTGGCGCTAGGACTTCTTGCCGTGAGTATCCTGCCGGCCCAAAATGCCAACCTGGAATCTTACTTGATTGGACAATTATTAGCCGTCACCAAAGTAGATCTGATCTATATATGGTGTGGTTCATTCCTTATAATCTGTTTAATATATTCCAGGTGGAAACAGTTGCTGATTTTAACTGTAAGTGAAGATCTAACTGTTGCTTCAGGATTTAATCCTATGAAGGAAAAATGGATTCTGAATCTGGGAATAGCCATACTAGTTGCTGTTGCTGTTAAGGTTGTAGGAATTTTGCTGGTAACATCAATGTTGATTATTCCGCCAGCAGCTTCACGCCCCCTGGTTAGGCAACCAGGTATGATGGTTATAATATCAACAATTATCGGTTGTGTGTCGGTAATTTTGGGATTGGTGTTGTCTGTCTATATTGATACACCTACTGGACCGTCGATAATCTTCATTACCACGGTATTTTTTGTTTCCAGTTGGGTGGCTGTGTTTTTGTACAAAAAAGCTTTCCTAACCGGGAACTCCAGTTCGAAATAAACCCTTGACGTTATAATTTACTTTGGGGGATTTCTTGCTGATACGAGGAATTGCATACCAACGGTTTAGAAAATCATCAAGGTTGGTTTAAGTATCTATCGACCGCGCTATAAGTTCCTTCATTATTTCGTTGGAACCGCCATAAATCATCTGCACACGTGAATCTGCGTATAAGCGAGCGATCGGGTAATCCAAAATATATCCATATCCTCCATGCAACTGGAGACATTCATTTATGATATGGTTTTGAGTTTCGCTGCCCCAATATTTTGCCATTGAAGCAGTGGCAGCATCCAATTGATTGTTTTCAATCCGTTGGATGCAATCATTGATAAAGGTGCGTAGCAACTCGGCCTTGGTTTTGGCTTCAGCCAATTTGAAACGGGTGTTTTGCAAGTCCATCAATCGCTTGCCGAAAGCCTTGCGTTCCTGAACATAACTAATCGTCTGTTCAAGGGCAAGGTCAATGATCCCCAAAGCCGTAATTCCTATAAGTAATCTTTCCCAGGGCAACTGTTTCATCAGTTGATAAAACCCGAGGCCTTCCTCCTTACCCAAAAGGTTCGTTTGGGGAACCATAACATCTTCAAAGAATAGTTCAGCTGTATCATTGCCTTTTTGGCCCAACTTGTTCATTCTGGGACCACGCCGAAACCCCTCCAATTCACTGGTTTCAACAAGAATCAATGACACGCCCTTGGCCCCCTTGGTTGGATCAGTTTTAGTCGCTAAAATGATTAGATCTGCTGACCCACCATTGGTAATAAAGGTTTTAGAACCACTAATTTGATAATGATTCCCTTTTTTCTGGGCTTGTGTTTTAATAGACTGAACATCTGAGCCACATCCTGGCTCTGTCATGGCCAGTGCCCCAATTGATTTGCCCGATATCAGACGTGGTAGCCAATAGGTTTTTTGATCATGAGACGCGTATTTCACCAGATAATGGATGACAATGGATTGAATACCATATCCCCAACTGCCATCACCAATTTTTCCCTGTTCATAAAGCGTAATTGAATCAAAACCATATGATCCCCCGCTGCCCTCATATTCTTCTGGAACCGAGCCACCCATGATACCGAGTTCACCGGCTTTTTGCCAAAAATCTCGATCAACCATTCCCTCCGCATCATACCTTGGCATATTGGGGACAAGTTCATCGGCATAAAAGCGCTTTACGGCATCAGTAAACAGCAAATGCTCTTCCTGATTCCAAGTTGAAGTTTGGGTAAATAGAGTCACTCTGAGCCTGCTGTTTCAATGGGGCGCATCTGGCAGGAAATTACGCTGGAACCATTTTGGAGATATATTGTGCAAACTCGTAGTTTGGTCTTTCAAGATGTGATAAGGGGCCTGGATCATGAAATTTCGATAACAAACCGGCATAAACCCTTTCGGTACATCCCCTGTCTTCTTCATTGACCTCGTCTAGTAAAACCCTTAATTCTTCAAAATGCTTCTGACTTTCAGGGCTGGATACAAACTCCTTCGACATTCCGCCACCAAAATATATTCGTACTCGACCAGGGGCCTCAGGATAAAGTGACAGATACCAGAAATAACCTGGTGTCAGGGTAATCAACCAACTTGGATAAATTGCCAGCAGGTATGTCATATATCGTCGTTCCCCCTGCAAGGATGTGTTGTCAGGGTGTGCTACAGAAAGAGTGAAATCTTCTTCTTTCTGTAGGGTATGATAATTAAAGGCCTCAAATCCTTCTGGGCATTCAACATCATCAACCCTTGACACTCCTCCAATGGTGGCAGCATGGCAAACAGGCAAATGATAACTTTCCATGAAATTATCGGCCAAGACCTTCCAATTGGTATTCCACTCAAAGGTCTCAAAGAAAGCCTGCTTATAACTCCCCATATCGAAATCACTGATCATTGACTCTATTTTGGTAAGTTTTTTACTAACTGGTTCTACATCGGGGTTTAGTGATACCAAAACCCAACCTAGCCATTCTTCACATTTGAGTCTTGGCAGACTCATCTGCTTTCTGTCAAAGGATTTATTTCTTGTCATGGTTGGTGCACCACGCAAACTTCCGTCAAGATTATAGGTCCACCCATGATAGGGGCATACAATCCTTTTGGTATTACCACTACCCTCAAGAAGTTTGGACATACGGTGGCGACAGACGTTTACTTGAGAGCGCAATTGTCCGTTTTGGTCCCTGATTACCATTATGGGTTGGCCAGCCAGGTTGAGGGTAATATAATCACCTGGATTTGGCAGACCATCAGATCGTCCGACACAAAACCATTCCTTGGCAAAAATGTTCGATATTTCCCTATCCAGAAAATCTTGTGAAGTGTAAACACTTTTCGGCATGGCATAGGCAGATTCAAACGGTTGAAAGGCAACAGATTCCAACTCTTCTGCAGGATCAACAGAAGTTTCCATTAATTCCATTTTGCTCTCCACGTACGGGCTAATTCACCGCAATAATTTGTGCGAAGTTAATATTCTTTTGAAATATAAGTTTGAAATAACGCAATGACCTAGTCAATAGTCAACAATAAAATTAATTTCAAATGGTTCATCCAAAAAAATCCTTCTATCGCGCTGCATTTGTGATGAATTATGTAAAATTCCAATGAAGCAAATCGGAATGTAATTTAGGAAACCTCCTTTTTATCATTGTTTGAGATTCCCTGATTTTCAAAAGTCACTTTTTAAATTTTCTACCCCTTTGAGTTATAGTTTTTGTAAACGATTTATCAATCGGCCCCTTTTTCGCTCAACTAACCCTTTTATGGCACCATCATATTGTTTGTTTGTGTTTATTGCTCTCGGATCGTCTGTATATGCTGGTTGGTTTTCAGAAGTTGAAACAGATGAAATAACTGATAAGGAAACTCTATTAGTTATTTCAGAGTAACTACTCAGGTAGTCTCAGCGTAGATTAGAAGGCTTGTCTGACGGCAAGATTATTTTTGGATTAGGTCTCAGGTAACGGTACCGAGGACTTAAGTCGGTTTGATAAATCACCTGTATCAGCTCCCAGGGTTTCAAGAGCGTTCCACCCCTGTTTCCTTGCCGTTTCAAGCACACTTCTCAGGATTGTGAAGTCCCGAGCACCTTCTTTGGTTCGGAAACTCCCGGAGATCTTTTGCTTGAGTTTTAAGGGCCTGAGACCGCACTCATACCTTTTATGCCGATAAGAGACTGTGAAAATATTCAAACGAATTCTTCAAAAGGTTATTTGTACACCAAGAAAATGCGCCTTTGGGCTGTTTTTTGCAAACGAAAGTCCCAAAAACAACAAATAAATGACTCGGAAGAACACCTTAGCTAGGTAAATAACAGTTAAAAGTGGCTTCCTGCCTTAGGCACAAAAATACTTTCACAGTCTCATAAAGGCATAAAAGGTGTGACCCACATGACCGGGTTGACCGCCTGATGGACGTCTGTTTTGACTAGGCCTGGCCTTCGACTTGGCCTTGGCAAGACCATCACTTGAAGGGGGCAGGGCTATCGCTTTTGAACTACCCCATTTTCAGGCAAAAGTCCTGCCAAACTGATGCGTTTCAACGTATAATTGTGATTCCATCCGGCTTTTTTAAGTCTTCCCCGAATGGATGGAGTCCTCTTGTCTACGGCCAAACGAGCCAGATTGAGGGCCAACCTTCGCATGACCGCCAAGTTCCCCGGCCCAGTACGGTTGCGTAAGTAATCTTC